>NZ_MVHE01000100.1 GCF_002086155.1 Mycobacterium angelicum
TGGGAACGGTGGCACCGGCGGGACCGGAACCCCCGATGCGGGCAGCGGCGCGGGCGCCGGCGGCAAGGGGGGCAAGGGCGGTGATGCCGGGGCCGGCGGCGGTGGTGGGGCTGCCGGTGGCGGTGCAGGTGCGTCGGGTCAGGTGGGTGCTACTGGCGACGCCGGCATCGGCGGCAATGGCGGTACCGGCGGTCAGGGTGGGGCCGGTAAAGGCGGCACCCCGGCCAGCGGGACCACCGGCGCAACCGGCGGAGACGGTACCGCAGGCGGCAAAGGCGGCCAGGGCGGGGCGGGCGGTAGCGCCGGGTTCGGCGGGACTAATGGTGATGGGGGCAAAGGCGGAACCGGTGGTACCGGTGGGGCCGGTGGCACCGGCGGGACCGGAACCCCCGATGCCGGTAGCGGCGCGGGCGCCGGCGGCAAGGGGGGCAAGGGCGGTGACGCCGGGGCCGGCGGCGGCGGCGGGGCAGCTGGTGGCGGTGCGGGTGCGGCAGGCCAGGGCGGCGGGCCCGGTGGCGCCGGCACCGGTGGTACGGGCGGGCAAGGTGGTCAAGGCGGGGCCGGTATGGCCGGTAACAACGGCAGTACCACCGGTGGTACGGGCACTGCCGGTGGTCAAGGTGGCCAGGGCGGAGACGGTGGTGCCGGCATCGGCGGCATCAACGGTGGCACCGGAGGCAAAGGCGGAACCGGCGGCACAGGCGGAGCGGGTGGCACCGGCACCACCGGTGGCAACGGCGGCAACGGCGGCAAAGGCGGCCAAGGCGGCGCCGCAATCGACCATGGCAACGCCGGAACCGGTGGCACGGGCGGCCAGGGCGGCGCCGGGGGAGCTACAACTATCTCAGCCCCCGGCAAGGGCGGAACGGGCGGCAACGGAGGCGTGGGTGGCACCGGCGGCGCCGCGACCGGAGGGGGCAACGGCGGAACCGGGGGTACCGGCGGGGCCGCCGGCAGCGGCGGTAACGCCAACTTCAACTTCACCGGCGGGACCGATATCGGCGGCACGGGAGGCGTCGGCGGCGACGGTGGCGTCGGCGGCAACGCAAACGCCGGCGGGAACGCAGGCGCCGGTGGCACCGGCGGGGCGGGTGGCAACGGCGGCCAGAGCGGCGGCCACAGCACCGATGGCCTCAACGTCATCGGCGACACAGGCGGCACCGCAGGCGCTGGCGGCAACGGCGGCAAAGGCGGCATGGCAACCGGCACCGGCACTGGTGGCGCTGGCGGTGGAGGCGGTGTAGGTGGTCAAGGCGGTCTGGGGGGTGCCACCACGGCTTTTGGCAAGCAGGGCGGCTCGGGTGGCCTTGGCGGTAAAGGAGGAATTGGTGGGGCCGGGGGTGGCAGTCTCTCCGGCGCCGCAGGCGCCGGGGGTATCGGAGGCACCGGAGGCATGGGTGGCACCGGCGGCTTCGCAACCCAAGGTATCGGTGGGGTCGGCGGCACGGCCGGAGACGGGGGCGGGGGCGGCATCGGCGGCACCTCAACTGCCGGAGGCGCCGGTGGCAACGGGGGCAACGGCGGCACCGGCGGAAGAGGCGGTACCGGCGGCAAGGGTAACGGCTTCGCCGGTGGCGTCGGCGGCACGGGTGGCACAGGGGGTGGTGGCGCAAGCGGCGGTGCCGGCACGCCTCCCGGAACCGCCGGCGTCGCTGGGGGTAACGGCAGCACTGGCACACACGGATGAACCGACGGTGTCCCTGCCGTCACCGCGTCCTACGGGTGCGTGCAGGCTACTGCCGCGCAGCGGCGTTGGCCGCCGCCTGAGCCTGCCGCAGAATCGTCACGACATCGCCGCGGCCGAGGAACATTTCGTCGAAGTAGGGCTGCAGCGCTTCATTGCCGGCGGCAAAGCCGGCTCCGCCGGGGGCCGGGATGCGTGGCCCGTTCAGAACGGCGAAAAACGGTGTGACATCTACACCTTTGGTCTTCCAGTAAGCGAAGTATCCAGGTTGCGCCGAAAGCACCGCAGGAATGGCCACACCGCTGCGACCCAGGTATGCGTTTCCCTCGCTGCTGCCCATCCAGGCCAGCACCTGACGTACCGCGTCGGGGTGCTTGGAGGCTGAATTGCCAGCTGCAGCAATGCCATTGGTGACGCTGACCCGGCCCTTGGGGCCGGCGGGCATCATCGCCACACCCCAGCGAAAGGGCGCATCGCGGACCACCGCGGCCAAACTGTAAGTGCCAGACTGGAATAGGGCCATCTTTCCGGCCAGAAATTGATTGCGCGAGAAATCGCCGTTGTCGTTGGTGTCGGAAGCCGGGGGTGCAACGTGGTCATAGTTGATCAGGCCAACGAGATATCGGAAGGCGTCCACCGCGGCCGGGTTGTCGAAGGCGAACTCACCGTCGCGCTGAAACCACCCGCCGGCCGAGCCGATGTAGTTGAGGTAGATGCCCTGCGGATCGTTGGCGGCGTTGTAGCCCCACTGGCGGACCCGTCGGGCCTCGAAACCTGTTGTCCCCGCGCGATGTCCGTCGGCGTCGACGGTGAGCCGGGCCAGCAACGGCCGCAACGTGTCGTTGCCGTCGGGACTCCATCGCAGGTTGTCGAGCTGGGCGGGATCAACGCCGGCTGCGGCCAGCAGGTCTGCGTTGTAGAACACCGCGATGCCGGCATCAGTCAGTTGCGGCACGCCCCACAACACACCCCCACGGGTGAACTGGTCGACCACTGCCGGCTCCCAGTCCGGGTCGGGGGCGATGCGCATCAGCCGGCCGCTGTCGGCGTAGGCGGCGAGGTAGGCGTTGGACAGCCAGAAGATGTCGTCGGCGCTGCCGCCGGCCACATCGGTGCGCAGGGTGTTGAAGTAGGTGGAGTAGGACACCAGATTGGTGCGCACTTCGATGTTGGGATGGGTACGGGTGAAGGCGTCGAACGATTCCCGGTAGGCCTGGGCGATTGGTTCGGCCCACAGCCGCACCGTGACGACGATCTTGCCGCTGCCGGGTTCGCCTTCGCGGCCCAGCGCCACCGCCGTGACACCCAGCAGCACCGCGACCATCGCCAGCGCGGTGGCGACCAGGGTGGAGAAGCGGGGCCTCATGGGCGCCGTCTCCGCCGAGATTGCCGTGAAGGTCGTGGATCGTCGCAAATCGCAGCCATGACGGCAATCTCGGCGCAACCAAAAGTACTCACTTGAGCCCCGAGACCACGATCGACGAGACGATGTGCCGCTGCGAAGCGACGAAAAGCACTATCAGCGGCACGATCGCGACGGTTGTCGCCGCCATCACCAAGGTCCACTGGGAGTTGTACCGGGACTGCAGGTCGGCGGTGGCCACCGTCAGTACCCGCCACTTGCGGCCGCTGGTGATCACCAATGGCCACATGAAGTTGTTCCACTGGGAGACAACGGTGATCAGGGTCATCGCGGCCAGCACCGGGCGGCTGGACGGAATGATCACATGCACGAGCACGTCCAAGGTGTTGGCCCCGTCGAGGCGCGCGGCGTTGATCAGCTCACCCGGAATGAGACGAAAGTGCTCACGCAGCAAGAAGATCGCGTACGGCGAGCCGAACATGAAGGGCAACACCAACGCCCAGAATGTGTTGCGCATACCCAGCTGAGCCATCATCAGATACAGCGGCACCACGGTGACGGTCGCGGGCACCATCAGGGTCGCGATGTAGACCCAGAACAACACGTCGCGTCCGGGAAAGTGCAACCGCGCGAACGCATAAGCGGCCAGCACCGAGAAGGTCAGCTGGCCCAGCAGAATAACGGCCGTCATGAGCGCGGTCACGATCGCGGCCCGGCCGAAGCCGGCGCCTACCAGATCGCTGTAGTTGGACAACGTGGGCGGGTGCGGCATTTGCAGTGGTGTGCCCGTCGCGAACTGATGCGCCGACGTGAACGACGTCAGCAAGCCAAGTACGAACGGCAGCAACGTGATCAGCGCGCCCAGCACCAGCCCGGCGTAGATGGCGGCGTTACGTGAGGTCATAGCTGATCCGCCGGCGGAAGTACAGATGCTGGACGAACGTGACGCCGACCAGGATGACGAACAGCACCACCGCCATCACCGATGCCCGCCCGATGGCCGCCGAACCGAACGCCTCGGCGTAGATGCGGTGGGCGACCAGTTCGGTACTGCCCTCGGGCCCGCCGCCGGTCAGGGCGTAGACGATGTCGAAAATCTGTGCGGTGCTGACGATTCCGGTGACCACGACAAAGAACATCGTCGGCCGCAGCATCGGGAGGGTGATCCGCCAGAATCGTTGCCAGGCGCTCGCGCCGTCGGTGCGGGCGGCGTTGTGGATGTCGTCGGGAATGGCCAGCAGGCCGGCCAGAAATGACAGCGAGACATAGCCGACGTTGGTCCAGACCACGACAGCGGCAACCAGCGGCAGGGCGAGGTCGGGGTTGGTCAGCCATTCGACGCGGCGCCCCAGAATGGTGCTGACCGCGCCGTCGGTGGGGGCCAGGATCCAGCGCCACAGCACCGCGATGGCCAGCGGCGCGCAGATCCACGGCAACACGTAAAGCGTCCGGAAGAAATTGGTGCCGGGCAGGCCGCGGGCCAGCATTACCGCGGCCAGCAATCCCAGCACGGTCTGCGCGGGAACCACGATCGCCACGAAGACGGCGGTCACAAGCAGCGAGTCGCCGAAGCTGCCGTCGGAAAGCACCGAATGCCAGTTGGCCAGCCCGACATAGTGCAGCGGACCCAGCAGATCCCAGCGGTACAGGCTCAGCCAGGCGACGACAAGGATGGGCAGCAACAAGAACGCGACCACGCCGAACAGGCTCGGCGCCAATAGGGCGTAGGCCAGCGCGGTGGTCCGGCGTGGCGCGTCGCTCATGGATGTATTAAAGCCGGTCGTTACGGTGTAGCCGTGACGCCGAATCGGGGGATCGATGCCGACTTCCTGGAACTGCCGCGCTACGACTTGGCCGAGGCCGCGATATCGGCCGCGCTCGCGGCCGGCGCCAGCTACGCCGACCTGCGCGTTCACCGGATAAGTACCGAGATCATCCAGCTACGCGACGGCGAGCTGGAGACCTCCGTCATCAACCGGGAGATCGGCCTGGCGGTCCGGGTGATAGTCGCGGGAACCTGGGGGTTCGCTTCCCACCCAGAACTGTCGCCATATGTCGCGGCGGCCACCGCGCGCCGGGCCGTGCACGTCGCCACCGTGCTTGCGCCGCTGAACAAAGAGCGCGTGACGCTGGCACCCGAGCCGGTCTACGCCGACGCGTCCTGGGTGTCGCATTACGAGATCGACCCGTTCATGGTTCCCACGCCAGAGAAGATCGCGGTCCTCAAGGACTACTCCGGACGGTTGCTCGACGCCGACGGCGTCGACCATGTGTCGGCCGGTCTGACGACGGTGAAGGAGCAGACGTTTTACGCCGACAGCTTCGGGTCGTGGATCACCCAGCAGCGGGTGCGGGTGATGCCGTCGTTGGAGGCGGTGACCGTGGACGCGGACGCGGGCAGCTTCGACTCGATGCGTACGTTGGCGCCGCCGACGGCCAGGGGCTGGGAAGCCGTCGCCGGCGACGAGGTGTGGAACTGGACCGACGAACTTGCCGAGCTGCCGTCGTTGCTGGCCGAGAAGGTCCGGGCGCCCAGCGTGATGCCGGGTCCCACGGATCTGGTGATCGATCCGACCAACCTGTGGCTGACCATTCACGAATCCATCGGGCACGCAACCGAATACGACCGCGCGATCGGCTACGAATCGGCTTACGCCGGCACGTCGTTCGCTACCCCCGACAAACTCGGAACCATGCAGTACGGCTCGTCGGTGATGAATGTGACCGCGGACCGCACCGTCGAATTCGGTTTGGCCAGTGTGGGTTACGACGACGAAGGGGTGGCATCCCAGAGCTGGGATCTGGTGCGCGACGGCGTTTTCGTCGGCTATCAGCTTGACCGCGTGTTCGCCCCGCGATTGGGGGAGTCGCGCTCCAACGGGTGTTCGTACGCCGACTCGCCGCATCACGTCCCGATCCAGCGGATGGCCAACGTGTCGCTGCAACCGGGCACCGACAACCTCAGCACCGAGGATCTGATCGGCCGCGTCGACGACGGCATCTATATCGTCGGTGACAAGTCATGGTCAATTGACATGCAGCGCTACAACTTTCAGTTCACCGGCCAGCGGTTCTACCGGATCCGCGACGGGGGGCTGTATGGGCAACTGCGCGATGTGGCTTATCAGGCAACGACTACCGACTTCTGGAATTCGATGGAGGCCGTGGGCGGCCCGTCGAGCTGGCGGCTGGGTGGGGCGATGAACTGCGGCAAGGCCCAGCCCGGTCAGGTGGCTGCCGTCAGCCACGGCTGCCCGTCGGCGCTGTTCCGAAACATCAGCGTGCTCAACACCCGTACTGAGGGCGGCCGATGATCACACCACAGCACCTGGTCAACCTGGTTCTGGAGGAAGCGGCGAAAGCCGGCCGTGCCGACGAGACGATGGTGTTGGTCACCGATCGCATGGAGGCGACGCTGCGCTGGGCTAACAGCACCATGACCACCAACGGCGTGTCGGTGAGCCGCAGCATGACCGTGATATCGATTGTGCGCCAAGACGATAGGGCCTTTGTCGGCACCGTGGTGTCCGCTGAGGTGGACCCGGCGGTGGTGCCCAGGCTGGTCAAGGTTTCGCAGGAAGCCGCGCGCGCAGCGCCGGAGGCCGGGGATGCCGCGCCGCTGCTTGGTGATTCCGGGGAGCCGGTCGATTGGGATGCGCCGATACCCGGCACCGGAGCCGAAGTATTCGGCAGTGCGATCGGCAAGTTGAACCGCGGATTCCGCGGCCCCAACCGGTTGTTCGGGTATGCCCACCATAGTGTCGAGACTACGTTCCTGGCGTCTTCGACGGGCTTGCGCCGACGCTACACCCAGCCCGCCGGCGCGATCGAGCTCAATGCCAAACGCGGTGACGCCAGCGCTTGGGCGGGAATCGGCACGGCCGATTTCGTTGACGTGCCAGTAGATTCGCTGCTTGACGAGTTGTCGATGAAGTTGGGCTGGGCCGAGCACACCGTGGAGTTGCCCGCCGGTCGCTACGAAACCCTGATGCCCCCGTCGACGGTGGCCGACATGATGATCTTCCTCGGTTGGAAGATGGCGGGGCGGGGCGCGCACGAGGGCCGAAGCGCGCTGTCGGCGCCCGGTGGCGGAACGCGGCTGGGGGAGCGGCTCACCGACTTGCCGCTGACCATGTTCACCGACCCGGCCGCGCCGGGCTTGGCGTGTATGCCGTTCGTTGCGGCGAGCAACTCCTCGGAGACGGTGTCGGTGTTCGACAACGGCATGCACATCGAGCAAGTGGATTGGATCCGTGACGGAGTGATCAACGCGCTCGCGTACCCGCGGGCCACCGCGGCCAAGTACGACGCGCCGGTCGCGGTCGCCGCCGACAACCTCGTCATGACCGGCGGGTCGGTCGAGCTTGCCGACATGGTGGCAGCCACCGAGCGTGGGTTGCTGCTGACCACGCTGTGGTACATCCGCGAGGTCGACCCCACGACGCTGCTGCTCACCGGCTTGACCCGGGACGGTGTGTACCTGATCGAGGACGGTGAGGTGACGGCTGCGGTCAACAACTTCCGGTTCAACGAGAGCCCGCTGGACTTGCTGCGGCGGGCCACCGAGGCCGGCATCAGCGAGACGACCCTGCCGCGGGAGTGGTCGGATTGGGCTACCCGGGTGGCAATGCCGTCGCTGCGGATACCGGATTTCCACATGTCGTCGGTGAGCCAGGCGCAGTAGCGTGTGAGCATGACGGCTCCAGTTCTCAGTGATCAACTCACGCAGTTGGTCGCGTTGTCTACCGGTGATGCTCGCCTGGTGGGGTTGGTGCGACGGGTATGTGCCGAGGCGGTGTTGCTGCCGCCGTTGCCCGCCGAGGTCGCAGTGACTGAGCCCGAGTCGGAGGCCGAAGCCGCCGTCGCCGAATTTGCCGAGCAGTTCAGCGTCGACGTTTCGATGGTCACCGTCGAGCAACGGTCCCGGCTGTTTAAATACTTGGGCGACAATACTTTTCGAGACGTCGCCTCGATCTACATTGCAGATTTCGTGCCGCGGGTGCGGGCCGGATTGGAAGCGCTGGACGTCGGTGCGGAGTACCTGGGATGGGTGAGCGGGCCGATCGCCTGGGATAACGGCACCGACCCTTCGGAGGTATTGTTCGCCCGGTTGCTGCCCGCGGTGGCCCGGATGCGTGCGCTCGATCCGATCACCTCCGAGCTGGTTCGGCTGCGGGTGGCAGCCCAGCACAATTGCCGGTTGTGCAAGTCGCTGCGTGAAGGAAACGCGCTGGACGCGGGCGGTTCGGAGACGCTGTACGACGAGATATCGCGGTACGAGGAATCGGACATGATCGATGTCCGCGCAAAAGCCGCCCTGCGGTATGCAGATGCGTTAATTTGGAGCCCTGCGCACCTCGTCGTCGACGCTGCCGCCGAGGTGCGCTCCCGTTTCTCGGAGGCGGAGGCCGTGGAGCTCACCTTTGACGTCATGCGTAATTCCAGCAACAAGATTGCGGTGTCGTTGGGTGCCGATGCGCCTCGGGTTTCCGAGGGCACCGAGCGCTACCTGATCGACGTCGGCGGTCAGACGGTGTTCAGCTGACGGGTTATGGCTCGTAGAGCGGTTTTCTGGGTCGCGGTGGCGGCGGTTTTCGTCGTGGCGGGCTGCGGTGGGACGGGTGGTCGATCGGCCATGCCGTCGTTGACCGGCCGCGACGAGGGTCCAAGCCGGCTACCGCCGATCTATCCCGGGACAACGGTGTCGATTCCGCCGTCGTCCTCGTCTACTTCTGCGTCTACGTCGGTGTCTGCGGGTCCGGTTACCAAGACGATTCCGGGCGACGGCACCTTCAAAGTGGGGGTGGACATCCAGCCCGGCACATATCGGTCCGAGGGCGGCGAGTCCTGCTATTGGGAGCGGCTGCGGGGGCTCAACGGCAGCTACAAGGACATCATTGCTAACGGCGCCGGCAACGCTCCGCAGGTGGTGCGGGTGGAGGCGGGCGACGTCGCGTTCAAGACCCAGCACTGTGCGGTGTGGACGCTGCAGGCTCCCGGAGCTGCCACTACCACGTCCTCGTCTCGGGCGCCGGTGGCGCTTCCGCCAGGGGCTCAGGTGTGTCCTCCGTCTGGTGGGCCGGCGGGTGGGTTTGCGCAGTCCGCGGCCGGATCGCCGGGCACCACTTGTGCTTTCGCCGAACAGGTGCGGCAGGCGTACGGGGCCAGCGGTCCGGCTAGTTCGACACCGCGACAAGTCGATGCAGTGAGCCCGGTGACTGGCCAGCACTACACCATGACCTGTGCCGCCAGCGGATCGTTGGTGACGTGCAACGGCGGCAACGACGCGGTGGTCTACCTCTACTAGGTTGTTCACGGTTTCGCTACGCGCGGTACGTTTGCTGGTTACATTCGGATTGCGTTGTAGCACAGCGATGTTCGCTTGTGTGGGTTCGTTGGGCGCCGGTACCGTGAGGCGCGGAGAACGACATCTCGGGAGAGAAGTGCGACCATGACCGGTCATCCTGATGTTGAGGCACCCGTCGGCGCGAAGCGGATCGCCGGCTGGGACGGCGGGGCTCGCCTATTCGATGGCAGGGAATGGACCGTCGACAGCGTTAACGGCGGCTCCGATATCACCGTGAGCATCCACGGCCTGCAGTACGCCGACGGCCGGGTCGTGTCCCGGGTTGCCGTCGGCGGGTTGTGTCCCGATTGGCCGATCACGTCCCAGGGGGCGCGTCGACTGGCCAGGGCGCTCATCGCGGCGGCCGATGCTGCGGAGAATCCGGACGAGGCTCGGCGATAACGGGCTGCCGGCAGGCGCTAGTCTCAACGGCGTGCAGCGCGCGGGTAGGTGCGTGGTGCGTAGTTGGCCAGGGGCGGTAGCTCAGTTGGTTAGAGCCGCGGACTCATAATCCGTTGGTCGCGGGTTCGAGCCCCGCCCGCCCCACCAGGTATAAATGCAGGTAGAGACCATATTCGCGACTATTTTGCCTACCCGCTCGCGGTCCGAAATCTGGGCTGCGTCAGCATGGCGTCAGCAAGCACGTGGCTTTTTAAATTGTTCGGCGGCTCCAGCACCTTCGGCGGTTGTGCGGCGTCAGCTTTTAGCGCCCCAGCTACATGCATGTCGGCGCATGTGGAGGCGGCATGTGCACCGCCAAAGTCAATCTCCGCAGGTCAACACGCTGTGGCAGGCTAGTTCTAGCCTCACAAGTTTGCCAGCAAACGAAACTGTGTGCAATATAGCTACAAATATAGAGGTCAACGATCTTTTCTATTGCCTTCAGCTATTTAACAGATGTATGCTGACGTGCAGCGGCTACGCAACGCGGGGGGCGGTACGAAAGCCCAAAACCCCGCTAGCCCGGATGTGTCTGGTCACCCGACATGTCCACGTTAGTTAGCCGCCGATGGCGCCGGCCCTCAGAGTCCGCTAGGTGAGCAAAGGGGCAGTCCTTGTTCATTAGCATCTCAAAGGGGTTCTTATGCCAGTCAACGATCGGGCCCGAGGGGTCTGCTGCACGAATAGGTGACACCTTGACCTGACCTACCGTCCGGGTTCCAGATTCAGTGACTAGCTGGCAGCCCGTACGAAAGGCTGACCGTCATGCCACGCCCCTATCTCGCCGAGTTCCGTGCCCGCGCGATTGCGCTGGTGCGCGCAGGCAAGCCGCAGAAGCAGACTGCTGATGATCTCGGCATTCATCCCGTCACTTTGTCCAAGTGGATCAAGCAGGACGACATCGACCGCGGTGTGCGACCCGGCCTGCCGTCGAGTGAATCGACCGAGCTGCGCGCGGCTCGCCGCCGGATCCGCGAGCTGGAAACCGAGCTGGCGATTGTCCGTCAGGCCGCGACGTTTCTCGGGGAGGACAAGCCCCGCCCAAAAGGACGCTTCTATGGTCTGGTGTCAAGCGGCGGCGTGCAGTTGTCGGAACACTGATCGGCAGACGTAGCGTTTGAGGCAGCGTCGGGTTTCGCGGGTGGACATGCCTTCTGCGGTGCGTCGGGCGACGTAACTGCGGGTGGTTGGGTCGCTGATCATTCGGCTGCGGACGATGATGTCGAATGCGCGGTTGAGTTGGCGGTCCCCGGCGCGGGACAGACGGTGTCGGGTGGTGTTCCCTGATGACGCTGGAAGTGGTGCCACGCCGCCCAGGGCTGCGAAGGCAGCTTCAGAGCGGATGCGCCCGTGATGGGAGTAGGCGCAGATGATGATGGCGGCGGTGACTGGTCCAACACCGGAGAGCTCTTGGAGGCCGGGGGCTGCGTGCGCGGCCAGGGCGCGCAG
This sequence comes from Mycobacterium angelicum, assembly GCF_002086155.1. Lineage (GTDB taxonomy): Bacteria > Actinomycetota > Actinomycetes > Mycobacteriales > Mycobacteriaceae > Mycobacterium > Mycobacterium angelicum. The sequence goes on from NZ_MVHE01000100.1 coordinate 11,284, forward strand.
CTGCTGATGGTTGTCCTGCAGCTGCAGCGTGTGTTCCAGGACCGCTCTGGCCAGTCGACGGGATTCTTGGCGTGCGACCGCGTGGGTGTTCCTGGCGGCCGGCTTGTGGTTGATTCGCCATGCGGCGATCACTCGGATCTGGTTGTCGTGCAGTGGTTTGCGTGCATCGATTCCAAGGTCGACTGTCCGTAGCAGGGCGGTCAAGGCGTTGCGGTTCGCGGTGCGCTGCTGATCAAGAAGCCTGCGTGCGGCCAAGAGAATCCGCAGATCCTCGCGTTCACTGCTCTGGCGGGGTACCGGTATGCGTTCCCGTTGGACCCCGAGCACTGATCGTGCGGCGAGCTCAGCATCGATCACATCGGACTTGCCCGCACGATCGCGGCGACGGCCCACGGGACGAGCTTCGGTGACTTCGATGCCGGCAGCCCTCAGGGCTGCGGTGACGCCGGCACCGTAGGAGCTGGTGCCCTCGACCGCAGCCAATACGTTCATTGCTGGGCTCTGTCGGCGGATCCAGGATAGCGCCCGGCGGTGTCCCGGACTGGTGTTCGGGAAGGTGGCGACCGCGAGCACCGCGCCGTTGTGTGCGTCGATGACGCAGAAGGTGTGGGTGCGGGCGTGGGTGTCGACACCCACCACCTGTTCGAAGGCTTCAGCGACGATCATCGTTGTGGTTCCTCTCGGTCGAGTGCTGCGTGAATTACTCGGCCGCCGAGGGTCGTTCGGAGTCACAACTGTAATGAGTCACACCCAGCGCAGTGGGCGGACGGGCTTCTAATTAGGACACCCGGACGCAGAGGCCGAACCCGACCCGGGCTCGGACATGTCCTTTTCCAGACACCACGTGCGTGGGTCCGCTCTACCGAGAGTCACGAGCACGAGCCAGGTCCAGCATCTCAGCCAGCCTCGGGCCGACCACCCTCATTACAGCTCTACCCGGTGATCGACCGACTCGTCGACGCCGGGGCATCCGTTGATCGCTGTTGCCTCATTCTTGGTGTGACGCGCCAGAACTACTACAAACACAAGCGAAAACCGGTCACCGCGACCCAGCTGCGCCGGCAATGGTTGACCGGACTGATCCGCGAGATCCACATCGCCTCCCGCCGGACCTACGGCTACCGACGCATCCACGCCGAACTAACTCTCGGTATGGGCATCACGGTTTGCTCGCGCACGGTGTCGGTCCTGATGACCCAGGCGGGCATCTACGGACTACCCGGGCCGGTACGGGTCAAACGGTTACGCGGGGTGGTTACCGCCGACGATCTGGTCAACCGCAAGTTTCACCGCCTTGCCCCAAATGAATTGTGGGTCACCGATATCACTCAGCACCGGACCCGCGAAGGCTGGCTATACTGCTGCGCCGTGCTCGACGCGTTCAGCCGCAGGATCGTGGGGTGGTCGATGGATTCAAAGGCGGATTCCACGCACGTGGTCAACGCGTTGGATATGGCTATCCGCAACCGCCGCCCACCAGCCGGCGGGATCGTTCACGCGGATCACGGAACTCAGTTCACCTCTTGGGTTTTCGGCGAGAAGATCCGTTCTGCCGGGCTCGTCCCATCGTTCGGCACGATCGGTGACGGACTGGACAACGCGATGATGGAGAGCTTCTGGTCCTCGATGCAGATCGAGCTGCTCGACCGCCAGAAATGGAAGACCCGGGTCGAGCTGGCCAACGCGATCTTCGACTACATCGAGATCTTCCACAACCGGCGACGCCGCCACTCAGCCCTGGGCTACCGCACCCCGATCGAATACGAACTATCCTTCACCAACGACACCCTCACCGCCGTCAGTTAGCCACCGCAACTGGAACCCAATAGGTAGGTCAGGTCAAACTGTTACCTATCGGTGCAGCAGACCCCTGTGTTGCCTTAAAAAGGCTACGAGCTCTTTGGAATTGCTGCGGGGACTTCTGCTTGACACCAGTGCGTATAGCGGAGGCAAAAACTCCTGCACCTGGACCTACCTGCTTGGTCTTCCGCCGCCTTGGAATCCAGCGCTGCCATCAACTGCGCCACATGGCAGCGTCCCGTTGCTGCTCCCATATGTCTCCCAGAGGGCCGTTCGAATTCATTGGAAACCATTGGAAACGAAGGTATCTGTGGTCGCTGGCGTCTGCCCAGCTTACTAAAAACCAATCATTGTCGAAATCGGTTGAAAGTACAGTCATCTCGTGATTTTCACCTGACTTCAATACTCTAACCCCCGGTCCCGTGCTCTGAAGACCCGACGTCGACTCCACCGACAGGTTCGTGGCGGATTCCGATCCGAGGTTCATTAGCCAGTAGTAGTGAAGGTTAGGTTCTCCGGTGTCATCATCATCGGTGCGGAGGTGCTCTAGCCACCAAAGGACTGGAGCAAATCGGCGGCGGAAGCGTGTCCGTGGCCATGAAAAAGTACCCACTGGTGGCCAAGTAGAGGTATCCACTGGT
>NZ_MVHE01000101.1 GCF_002086155.1 Mycobacterium angelicum
ATGCAGCCCGCGTAGCGGGGTGCTGAGGAGTCAGGCAATCCGGCCCAGCCTGACGACAATGCAGCCCGCGTAGCGGGGTGCTGAGGAGTCAGGCAATCCGGCCCAGCCTGACTGGGAAGCCGGACTGGGCGCGCGAGAGTGGCTGCGCGCTTTGAGCTTTGAAAAGCGGGGACGGGAAACCACACCAGCGGTCAGCGTGCGTCTTCGTCCTACTAGACGAAGCGTCCCATGCGTTGCTCGTCCTTACACCGCGATCAAGCTTCCCGAAGATGGAATCCAGTGAACTGAGGATCGACCTCCAGCAGTTAAATGTGATGGCCGGCCAATGGCGTGCCCTAGCAACGGAATTCATCGTCTTAGCACCGCCCGCGCCAGGACAGCCGTTTCAACCCACCACAGCAGCGACGGCTGGTGCACACACGGCGGTTGGCCTCTCCGCAGCAGCGTTTAAATCCCGGACACACGCGACGATCAATGCACTGGAGGAATCCGTCGCTGGGTACGTTCACAACGAATCGATTGCCGCGGCCAAGATGTCAGCCCAGCCGCGAAACCAGGTGTTGTAGTCGCTGCCAACCCTGTCGCAATTAAACGCATGGGACACCGAACATCTCATCGAGGCGGCCACTTATTGGAGCAAGACGGCCGATCATTGGGAAGACGTATTCCTCCGGATACGGAATCAATCCCACACCATTATCTGGGAAGGGGCCGGCGGTGATGGACTGCGACAGCGAGCGTGCGCCGATCTACAAATCGTCAGCGGCAAAGCCGACCAGTTGCGTCTGGCCACGCGCATCGCCCGCGACGGCGCCGGAACTATTGGTGCAGCGCAGCGCAGGGTCCTCTATGCCATCCAAGATGCCCACGCCGACGGCTTCAACGTTGAAGAGGACCTCTCGGTCACTGACGCCCGAACCAGCCGCACCGCCGCCGAACACGCATCTCGCCAAGCTCAAGCGCAAGCTTTCTCCAGCAGTATTCGACAGCGCGCAATACAACTCGTCGAGGTAGAAGACGAAGTAGCCGCCAAGATCACCTCTGCTACGGCCGGAATTGCTACCACAGACTTCCCAGAGACCCGGCACGATCACCAACCTCATGTCCAGGCAGTCGAGCAGCACACCTTCAAACAAGACCCGCCACCACGCCAGGTCCCCCAGGCAATCCGTTTACAGGCTGGACCGACGCGCAAATGGCGCAGGTCGCAACTGAATCGCCCACGGCCACGCCTGGAGCGAGCACAGGGGCGATTTTCCAAAGGGGTGGACAGAGCGCGACCTCGCACGATGGATTTACGACACGATCAAGGATCCGAATACGCGTATTGCCACCAGTATCGATTCTGGTGGCCTGATACTGCTGAGGGATGGCAAGGTCATATATATCGATCCGAATAACCCGGACTACGGAACTGCCTTCAAACCTGATCCGAGCCCCAGCAGTAAGTGGCGGACCCCGCTCGAATACTTTGAGCAGCAGACCAGGGCGCCCGAGCCACTTCCGGCTCCTACACCCGGACGGCTACCCCCGCTGACTCCAGGTGAAATGGCGTCCGGTCCAACCTGGCCTGGTGCATCGGCTCCGCGGCCCGTTCCCCCACCGGTTGAAACGGTGCCGGCGCCCAAGCCGAGGCCTGCGCCCACGGGTGGCGGAGGTCCGATGCTACCGGGCGGACCCGCTTCGCCCTTGGGGCCGCATTTCGTTCACCCGCCACACAGTATTCCCCACCATTTTCCGATTCTCGGAGAAGACGATCCGTGGGAAAGTGCCCGAGATTTTGAGTAGGCCGCCGCTACATGCAGCGTTCACCAGCTTCCAGCGCCGGTGTCAATCCGGACGTCTACGTCATGATTCGCTATTGCTGCCAGGTTACAAATCGGGCGTCACCAGAAGACCTGTTGCGAACCTCAACGGTCCGAGACCCGTCCGCGCGCTTCTTGCGCGGTCCACCGGCAAGGGCGTGCTAGCAGGTGATGTCACAATCCGGGAGGATATCGCCGCCCTTGTTGTTCGCGACGCACCTTTTCCCCCCACCGTTCGGTTGCCTCAATCTCTTCGGCGGTGTTAGCCCGTCCACCTTCGGGAAACAACAGCTTGGCACGGTCGTAGCCACCAATTTTGCGCTGCAAACCGCGCAACACGCCCACCGCCTCGGTGTCGCTGAACTTGGTAACGAGCGCGAAGTCCAGACCAGACCCGACTAAGCTACTGGCCCAAGTGATTTCGGTCAAGAACAGCACTCGTGCCCAGTCCAGGTCGGACAGGGGCTCACCGCCCCCGATCGCATGACTCAACCGACCGACCAGTTCGCGAAATTCGTCCCACGTTGGTAGGCCCAACACCTGAAACGGAAACGGTTTACCGGAAGCCGACCATCCCCACTGCTCCAGCGTCTGACGGATGAATTCGCGTTCGTCAAATGCTAGATCGACCGCAACCGACTCAGGAGAACTTGTCATCGAACCGATCCTACGACCGCCGTACCGGACGTTCCATCCGCCGCACCGCCACCACGGCCCCCAAGACGAACGACCCGACTTAGATGAATTCACCCCAGGGTGACGCCCTCGGCGTTGACCTCTTACCGTCACCGAAAGACGACGGTGTCAATACATTGCGGAAGCGTGGAGAACGATGAATCAATCCAGTGACGACCCTCGCGCTGAAACCCAGCCCCTCATGACCCCACAACAGCGGCTGCGCGCCGAGCTGCTAACCAGTGGGCTCGACGACTGGGTGCCGCTTGTCGAGGTCGAAACCGTCATCAACCGAGCCAGCCTCGCCGACACCCTCGCGGCTCAACAAGACCTGGCATTGCGAACGATCCGAACGCTGCTCGAAGACGGGCTTATGCAGATTGGGGATCTCCCTGGCCCAGGCGAGAACTTCGCAGGGTGGGGTATCTCTATCGACGCTGCAATGCAGCGTGTCTACGACCTGTTCATAGTCAATTACGACGATCGCGCACGATGGGACCTCACGATCTGGCTGGGACTAACTCCCGCCGGCGAACAGTTAGCACGCACCTTCGGGAATCAGCGGACGAACTGACCAGACCCGTACTACGCAACCGCGGGTCCTTTCGCCTCCGAAGTCACCTCGTCGATCACGGTGTGGATGAATCGCATCTTCTCCATTACCGCGGGCGGCAGCACGAACGGGTAGAGGTCGTCGTGGCCCATCGACCGGTTCACCATGTTCAGTGACCACGACAGCGGCAACCAGGTGTCGATGATCGTCTGAAAAGCGCTGGGGCCCAACGTAGGCCGGTCGAAGGTCGCCGACGCCGGCGCGAAGCCGCACCAGGCCGCGGTGTCCATGGTGTCGCGGATATGCAGGTAGTGGGCGAACGTCTCGGCCCAATCCTCGGCCGGATGCATGGTCGCATAGGAAGACACAAAGCTTTCCTGCCAACCCTTGGGTGCGCCCTGGCTGTAGTGCCGGTCCAGCGCCTCCTGGTAGTCGGCGTCCGGGTCGCCGAACAGCTCGTTGAACCGCGCCAGATACTCCGGCGACTGGATCAGCCGATAGAAGTAATAGTGCCCGACCTCGTGGCGGAAGTGCCCGAGCAGCGTGCGGTACGGCTCGTCCATCTCGACCCGCAGCTGCTCGCGGTGCACGTCGTCGCCCTCGGCCAAATCCAGTGTGATGACGCCATTTTCGTGCCCGGTCAGTACCTGCTCGTGCGCACTGGACAGCAACCGGAAGGCCAGCCCGTAATCGGGGTCCGCCTCGCGCCCGACTATCGGCAGCTTCAGCTCGTGCAGTTCGGCGACCAGCCGCCGCTTGGCCGCCTCGGCCCGGGCGAACTCGGCCAAACCGACGGTGTCGGCATCGTTGGGCCGCTCGATGGTCAACGCGCATGAGACGCACAGCCCGCCGGGATCGTCCACCGGAACCAGCCAATTGCATTCGGCCACATACAGATTGGCGCACAGCTGATAGTCGTCGGCAGGTACCGCGCCGGCATGTTCGGCTTCCTCGTCCTTGGCGATGACCAGCAGCGCCATCTGCTCGAGTGAAAAGCCGAGCTCGCTCCCGCAGGACAGGCACGCGGAGTTTTCGAACGCCAGACGCTGGCCACAGGTGGGGCAGTGAAAGTCACGCATTGAGCACATCGCCTTCGAAGGGCACGACGTCGACGGCGACGTCGATCACGCTGTTCTCTGAGTTGGTGTAGATGATGCCGCGCAGCGGCGGGACGTCCGCGTAGTCGCGGCCCCGGCCCACCACGATGTAGCGCTGGTCGACCATCTGGTCATTGGTGGGATCCAGCCCTAGCCATTCGAATTGGCCGGGCTGCTGCGGGGTCCACACTGCGGCCCAGGCATGGGTGGCGTCGATCCCGATCATGCGATCCTTCCCCGGCGGTGGGTCGGTGGCCAGATACCCCGATACGTAGCTGGCCGCCAGACCGTTGGCTCGCAGGCAGGCGATGGCCAGCCTCGCGAAGTCCTGGCATACCCCTTCCCGGGCCGCCAGAACCTCGTTGACACCGGTGGATACCGTCGTCGATCCCGAGCGGTAGGTGAAGTCGCGGAAAATCCGCCCCGCCAGATCCCGCAGCACCTCGACCAGCGGGCGTTCGGGAACGAAACTGGGCGCGGCGTACTCGCGCACTTCGTCGGTGATCTCCGGCGGACGCAGGTCCAGGGTGAAATCGACCGCGAGCGCTCCCTGCAGCCCGCTGGGCCGGGCGGTTTCCCACGGTGCGAGCGCCGGGCCGCTGGTGTACAGCCCGAGAGCCGGCGGGGACACGTCGACGATCGAGTCGCTGGTAACCGTCAGCGTCCGGTGCGGCTCGGTGACATGGAAATAGGAGCTGACATTGCCGTAGCCGTCGCGGGTGGTGGAGCTGTCGGCCGGACCGGGCTCGATGATCAGCCGGTGGGCGACACAGCGCTGCCGCAACGAATCCCGCGGCGTGAGAAAGCCGCGGCCGTAGGAGCTGGTCACCACGTCGGAGTAGCGGTATTCGGTGCGGTGGGTGACGCGATAGCGGTGCGTGTCCCCGACCCCCGGCTGAGCCTCAGGCTGGGCTGCACGCTGGGCTTCGGGCCGTGCGTCTGGCACGGGGTAAACGATCTCACACGCGTGGATCGGCGTACTGCTGCACTGGCTCGGTCACGAAATGGCCGCAGAAGCGCCATAGCCCAGTTACCCGGCGCACAATCGAATACGTGGCCACCTGGGACGACGTCGCGCACATCGTCGGTGGACTGCCGCTGACGGCCGAGCCCGCCCCGCACGACTGGCGGGTCGGTAAGAAGCTGATGGCCTGGGAGCGCCCGCTGCGCAAGTCCGACCGGGACGCCATGGCACAAGCCGGCACCGAACCGCCGGCCGGCGACATTCTCGGTGTCCGGGTGGCCGATGAAGGGATCAAATTCGCGCTGGTCGCCGACGAACCCGAGGTGTACTTCACCACGCCGCATTTCGACGGCTATCCGGCGGTGCTGGTCAAGCTGGCCGAGATCGGCGTCTCCGACCTGGAGGATCTGATCACCGAGGCCTGGCTGACGCAGGCGCCGAAGAAGCTGGTGCAGGAGTTTCTGGCCAATTCATAGCGAGCGGCGCGAGTGTTTGCGGGCGGGTAGCTCGATCACTCGCTGCAGGTCGTCGGCGCTGGCGCAGACGATGTCGGCCAGCACCATTTCGGCTCTGTCATGGGCATGTGACTCCAGTTCCGCGGCGCGGCGGCGCGCGGCCGCGGCGTGGGTCATCGCCGCCGCGGGGTCCTGGTCGGCGACGGCGGCTCCGGCCGCAAGCTCGGCCAGCGCGATTTGGACGGGCGCCGGAACCCGTCCGCCGTCGGGCCGCGTCACCGCACGCGCCAGATGCAACACGCAACTGACCAGCATGCCCAACCGCGCGGACTGCTGATCGACCTCGCGAATCGTCTCGCGCGTCACCCAGCGGCGCGGCGCGCGCCGGGCGACCAGATGCGCCGTCTGACGGGCCTCGATCAACGCGCCCAGCTGGTTGTGCAGCCGATCGAAAGCCGACAGCGGCCAGTCGGCGGGGGCGCGCGAGGGATCCTCCACGACCGTCGCCAGCTCGACGAGGGTGTCGTGCAGACCCGCCAGTACCGCTTCGCGCGCTCGGCACAGCAGCGCCACCGGGTCGGCCGGAAAAAGCAGCATGGCGAACAGCAGCGCCAGACCGCCGCCGATCAGCGCATCGAAAAGGCGCTCGGCAACCACACCGCCGGTCGGGGCGAACACCAGGACCAGCACCGACGACACCGCCGTCTGGTTGACGAACATCAATCCCTGCGCGATGAACCCACGCCCGATCAGCACCGAGAAGCCCAGCGCCACGAACACCGCCACCGCCATGGCGATCGCTCCCGCACCAAGGATCTCGTGTACCCCGGCACCGAGCACGATTCCCAGCGCGACCCCGATGATCATCTGCATGGCCCGCCGGCTGCGCAGCACGTTGGTCGCCGACATGCACACCACGGCGGAGATGGGCGCGAAGAACGGCTGGCGATGTTGCAACGCGTCGTGAGTCACGTACCAGGCGAGGGCGGCCGCAACCGATGTCTGGGTGATCGGCCAGAGCACGCTACGGAGGCGCTGGACGGCTTCCGGCAACAAAGCGGTCATCACGCTTGCTTACCGCATTTGCCGCACCGCTCGACTCACCGGGACGGTTCGATCACCTGTTGCAGGTCCTCGATGCAGGACAGAACCAGATCGACGAGCACCACCTGGCTTCTGGTCTCGGCCGCGTCGTGCAGCGCCGATACGTGCCGGCTGGCAGCGGTCGCGTGCACGGCCGCTGCGCGCGGATCCGCGTCGGCCAGAGCTACTCCGGCCGCGAGGTCGACGATCGTGTCATACAGGTCCGGCGGATTCCATTCCGCGAGCGCGGGCGTGATGGCGCGGGCCAGATGCAGTACACAGGCCGCGAGTAGGCCCAGTTGTGCGGCCTGATGATCGGCCCCGCGGACCAGGCCGCGCGCCGCCCACCGCCGCGGGGCCCGCTGCGACACCAGCCGGGCGGTGCTGCGCGCCTCGAGCAGCCGGCCCAGCTGATGGTGCAGTTGATCGAACGCCGGCAGTTGCCAGTCGGCATCGCGACCGTCGGGGTCGCTCATCGCGTCCACGACTTGCGTGAGGATGTCGTGCAAGGCCGCCAGTACCCCGGCCCGGGCCTTGCGCAGCACCACCACCGGGTTGGCCGGGAACAACAGCATGCTGAACAGCAATGCCATTCCGCCGCCGATCAGCACGTCGATGAGCCGTTCGTTGACCACCTTGCCGTGGTGGACGAACACCACACACAACACCGCGGCCGACGCGGTCTGGTTGAAGAACGTCACGCCCTGCGCAAAGAAGCCGCGCCCGATCAGCACCGCGATACACAGCGAGAACAGCACCGCCATCCCGATGGCGACGGCGTCTCTGCCCAGCAAAGCGGCCACCAGCTCGCCGAGCAGGATCCCGAGCGAAACACCGACAATCATCTGGCCGGCCCGACGTGCGCGCACCAAGTTGGTCGCCGACAGACACACCACCGCGGTCATCGGCGCGAAGAACGGCTGGGGCTCGCCGAGCAGGCGGTGGGCGATGTACCAAGCCAGACCGGCGGCCACCGAGGTTTGGGTGATCGGCCACAGCACGGCGCGCAGCCGGCGTACCGACGTGACGCTGGTGTTCGACGCTCTGGTAAGCAGCGAAGTGGTCATCACGCTTGCTTACCGCATTCGCAATACCCGGCGAAACCGCGCCGCTTCACCTATTTGGAACCTATTTGGGGCCTATTTAGGTTTGGCGTCCAGTCCGGCTTCCTTGCGCTGCTGGGCGGTGATGGGCGCGGGCGCGTCGGTCAACGGGTCGACGCCGCCGCCGGTCTTGGGGAAGGCGATCACGTCGCGAATCGAGTCGGCCCCGGCCAGCAGCGCGTTGGTGCGGTCCCAGCCGAATGCGATGCCACCATGTGGCGGTGCGCCAAAAGTGAACGCCTCCAACAGAAATCCGAACTTCTCTTCCGCCTCGGCCTTGTCCAGGCCCATCACCGCGAACACCCGCTCCTGGATGTCGCGGCGATGGATACGAATCGAGCCGCCGCCGATCTCGTGGCCGTTGCAGACGATGTCGTACGCGTCGGCCAGTACGGCGCCGGGATCGGATTCGATGCGGTCCTCCCACTCCGGCTTGGGCGCGGTGAAGGCGTGGTGCACCGCGGTCCACGCGCCCGAGCCCACCGCGACATCACCGGAGGCGGTCGCGTCGTCGGCGGGTTCGAACAGCGGCGGGTCGACCACCCAGACGAACGCCCATGCATTCGGATCGATCAGCCCGAGCCGGTTGGCGATCTCACCACGCGCCGCGCCCAGCAGAGCGCGCGACGACTTCACCGGTCCCGCCGAGAAGAAGATGCAGTCTCCCGGCTTGGCGCCGACGTGCGCGGCCAGACCGTCGCGTTCGGTATCGGTCAGGTTCTTGGCCACCGGGCCACCCAACTCGCCGTCCTCGCCGACGAGCACGTAGGCCAGGCCGCGGTGTCCGCGCTGTTTGGCCCACTCCTGCCAGCCGTCCAGGGTGCGACGCGGCTGTGAGGCCCCGCCGGGCATCACCACCGCGCCCACGTACGGCGCCTGGAAGACGCGAAAGCTGGTGTCTTTGAAGAACTCTGTGCACTCGACCAGTTCCAGCCCGAACCGCAGATCGGGTTTGTCGGAGCCGTAGCGGCGCATCGCCTCGGCGTAGCTGATCCGCGGGATCGGCATCGGGATCTCGTAGCCGATCAGCGCCCACAGCGCGGTGAGGATCTCCTCGGACACGGTGATGATGTCCTCGGTGTCGACGAAGCTGAGCTCCATGTCGAGCTGGGTGAATTCGGGTTGCCGGTCGGCGCGGAAATCCTCGTCGCGATAACAGCGAGCGATCTGGTAGTACCGCTCCATCCCGGCCACCATCAGCAACTGCTTGAACAACTGCGGGCTCTGCGGCAGCGCGTAGAACGAACCCGGGTGCAGCCGGGCCGGCACCAGGAAGTCGCGCGCGCCTTCCGGTGTCGAGCGGGTGATCGTCGGCGTCTCGATCTCCACGAACTCATGGCGGGACAGCACCGCCCGGGCTGCGGCATTCACCCTGGACCGCAACCGAATTGCCGCGCCGGGGCCGTCGCGGCGCAGGTCCAGATAGCGGTACTTGAGCCGCAGTTCCTCCCCCGCCGGCTCGTCCAGCTGAAACGGCAGCGGCGCACACTCGCCAAGGACCGTCAGCGAGCCGGCGTTGACCTCGATGTCGCCGGTGGCGATCTCGGGGTTGGCATTGCCCTCCGGGCGGATTTCGATGACGCCGGAGACCGCGATGCAGAACTCCGCGCGCAGCCGGTGTGCCTGTGCCAGCACGTCGGCCTCGCGGAACACCACCTGTGACACGCCGGAGGCGTCGCGCAGGTCGATGAAGATGACGCCGCCGTGGTCGCGCCGGCGGGCCACCCAGCCGGCCAATGTCACCTGCTGCCCGGCGTCGCTTGCCCTTAGCGAACCCGCGGCGTGGCTGCGCAGCACAAATACTCCCCTTCACCCGGTTGGAATGACTGCTCAGTCTAAAGGGCCGGTTCCGTTGCCCCACTGACCCGGTACTTTTGGTACATCTCAACGATTGCATTAGTCGGTCCGGGCGCCGTCGGTACCACGGTGGCCGCGCTGTTGCACGCCGCCGGGCATCCGGTGTTGCTGTGCGGCCACACGCCCCGGGACCTCATCGAGTTGCGGCCCGACGACGGCGACCCGATCGTGGTGCCCGGACCGGTGCATACCGATCCGGCCGAGGTCAGCGGTCCGGTCGAGGTGCTCCTGCTCGCGGTCAAGGCCACCCAGAACGACGCGGCGGCCGGCTGGCTGGCCCGGTTGTGCGACGAGCGCACGACGGTCCTCGTCCTGCAGAACGGTGTCGAGCAGGTCGAGCAGGTCCAGCCGCTGTGCCCGTCGTCGACCGTCATCCCGGGCAGCGTGTGGTTCTCGGCCGAAATCCAGCCCGCAGGCTGGGTACGGCTGCGCGGCGAGGTGGCGCTGGTGCTGCCGGCCGGGGCCGCCGCCGAGCGGCTCGCCGCGCTGCTGAACGGGGCCGGCTGCCGGGTTGACTGCGACCCCGACTTCACCACCGTCACCTGGCGCAAACTGCTGCTCAACGCGCTGGCCGGATTGATGGTCCTGTCCGGGCGACGGTCCGGGATGTTCCGCCGCGACGACATCGCCGAGCTGTCCCAGCGCTATCTCTGCGAATGCTTGGCGGTGGCGCGCGCCGAGGGTGCCCAATTGGGTGACGACATGGTCGAGGCGATGGTCGGTTCGTTTCGCGCGGTTCCCGAAGACGTGACCACCTCGATCCTGACCGACCGGGAGAATCACCGGCGGCTGGAATGGGACCTGCGCAATGGCGTGATTGTCCGCAAGGCCCGCCGGCACGGACTGGCCACCCCGATCAGCGACGTACTGGTGCCGCTGCTGGCAGCTGCCAGCGACGGCCCCGGATAGGTCGTTCGCCAGCGATAACTGCCGGTTATCGATCGCATAAGAAGTGCGATCGCCCGCGCACTCCCGACGCTTGCCCGTCTGCAAGACGGGTGCCACCCTTGAAGCTCGCTCGATGGAGCGATTGCCGTTCGGACTGATTGAAGATAGGTGTTTCACATGTCAGATCACAAGATTGGACTCAAGCCCGTCGGCGCTGGAATCGCCATCGCCAGCATCGGCGTCGCCGCCGCTGCGGTCCTCAGCCAGGGTGAGGGCAGCGATAACACGCATCGGATGTCACACGAAGTCTTGTTCCAGGAAGACGCCCATCCGATCCAGGCTGGGTGCTTCACGATTGCGGTCGATCGTCTTCCCGACTGAGGACGATAAGGGCAAGATCCAAGCGGTCCGCACTGAGCAGCGCCGCTAGGCTGGTTTTCGCCCGGTCAGCGGTCACAGTGGGGAGCACGCAATGACCTTCAACGAGGGTATGCAGATTGACACCAGCACCGCGTCGTCCTCCGGCGGCGGTAGTGGCGGGCGGCTAGCCATCGGCGGCGGCATTGGCGGGTTGCTGATCGTGGTCGTCGCGATGTTCCTCGGCGTCGACCCCGGCGGCATTCTGAGCCAGCAACCGGTCGATACCCATCAGGACGTGGCACCCGGTTTCGATCTGAACCAGTGCAAGACCGGAGCCGACGCCAACAAGTTCGTGCAGTGCCGGGTGGTGGCCACCGGCAACTCGGTCGACGCGGTTTGGAAGCAACTGCTGCCCAACCGCTACACCCGCCCGCATCTGCGACTGTTCAGTGGCCAGGTGAGCACCGGATGCGGACCGGCCAGCAGCGAAGTCGGGCCCTTCTACTGCCCGGTGGATAAGACGGCGTACTTCGACACCGACTTCTTCCAGGTGCTGGTCACCCAATTCGGTTCCAGCGGTGGACCTTTCGCCGAGGAGTATGTGGTGGCCCACGAGTACGGCCATCACGTGCAGAACCTGCTGGGCGTGCTCGGCAAGGCCCAGCAGGGTGCGCAGGGGGCCGGCGGCAACGGCGTGCGCACCGAGCTGCAGGCCGACTGTTACGCCGGGATCTGGGCACACTACGCCTCGACGGTCAAACAGGAGAGCACCGGCGTCCCATACCTACAGCCGTTGAGCGACAAGGACATTCAAGACGCGCTGTCGGCGGCGGCGTCGGTGGGTGACGATCGCATCCAGCAGCAGGTGACCGGCCGCACCAACCCCGAATCGTGGACGCACGGTTCGGCCGCGCAACGGCAGAAGTGGTTCACCGTCGGGTACCAGACCGGCGACCCGAACAAGTGCAACACCTTCAGCGCAACCGATTTGGGCTAACGGCGCTAAGCGCTCAATAGCGCCCGCAACTGTGCGCGTCCCCGCTCCTCCAGCGGTAGCAGTGGCGGACGCGGATCGCCGGCCGGGAAGCCCAGCAGATCCAGACCGGCCTTGACCGTGGTCGCCAAGCCTCCCGCGACGATGAACTCCAGCAACGGCTTGAGGTCGTCGTAGAGAATCTGCGCCTTCTCCAGATCACCCGAGCGCACCGCCTCATACAGATCGATGCACGGCTGTGGCCGCAAATTCGGTGCGGCCGTGCACCATCCGGATGCGCCGGCCTTGAGCGCGTCGAGCACCAGCGGGTTGCTGCCGTTGTAGAACGGCAGTTGACCGCCACTGAGCTCGGTGATGCGCCGCATCCGGGACAGATCGCCGGTGGATTCCTTGACCATGGTGACGTTGTCGATCGTTTCGAACATCGAGACCAGCAGCTCGGGGCTCATGTCCACGCCGCTGGTGGCCGGGTTGTTGTAGGCCATGATCGGGATTGCGATCGCGTCGCTGATGCTGCGGTAGTGCGCGACGATCTCGCGTTCGGTGAGCTTCCAATAGGACACCGGCAGAATCATCACCGCGGTGGCCCCGGCCTGCTGTGCGTACCGAGCGCGACGAATTGTCTTGGCGGTGGTCACATCTGAGACACCGACCACCACGGGCAGCCGCCCGGCGACAGTGGCGATGGTGGTGTCCACCACGGTGTCGAACTCGGACTCGTCGAGGTAGGCCAGCTCTCCGGTGCTGCCCAGCGGGGCGATCGCATGCACGCCAGAGCGAACCAGCCTTTCGACGAGTGCGGCCAAGCGTTCGGTGTCGATCCCGCTGTCCGTGAACGGGGTGATCGGGTAGGCGATAATGCCGTGAATGTCGGGCACAGACGGGCTCCTTTAGTTAGTCAACGCGTCGGGATGGTTTGCCAGGGCGCGACGGGCGTAGTAGGCGAAGTTCGCGCGGCTGCGGGCCGGAGTCAGAGTCCAGTCGTGGGCCTCGCGCGCCAGCTCCTCCGGGAGCTCCTGGACGGTGCCGGCGGCCATGGCGGCCAGCTGCAGCTTGGCCGCCCGCTCGATGAGCACCGCCAACGAGCACGCCTCCTCGATGCCGGCACCGGCCACCACCTGGCCGTGATGGGCCAGCAGGATCGCCTTCTTGTCGCCCAGCGCGGCGCTGATGATCTCGCCTTCCTCGTTGCCGACGGGCACCCCGGGCCAGTTGGCCAGGAACGCGCAGTCGTCGTAGAGCGGTGTGGTGTCCATGTGCGACACGATCAACGGAACTTCCAGCATCGACAGCGCGGCCACGTGAAACGGGTGGGTGTGCACGATGCATTGGACATCGGGTCGCGCGCGATAGATCCAGCTGTGAAACCGGTTGGCCGGGTTAGCCATTCCGTCACCGGCGAGGACGCTGAGATCCTCGTCGACCAGCAGCAGGTTGTCCTCGGTGATCTCGTCGAACCCGAGACCGAGCCGCTGGGTGTAGTAGGTACCGGGCTCTTCGGCGCGCGCGGTGATCTGTCCGGCCAGGCCGGAGTCGTGCCCGCGGTCGAACAGGGCACGGCAGGTCAGGGCCAGCTTCTGCCGGGTGGTCAACTGCGATTCTGCGACGTCTGCCGACAGCCGCTCCTGGGCTCGGCGCATCAGTTCGGATTTCGGATCCGTGAAAGTGGTCCCCATATGAC
>NZ_MVHE01000102.1 GCF_002086155.1 Mycobacterium angelicum
CCACCGCACGGGGCGGATACTTTTGTCTGGCCACCAGCGGATACTTTTACTTGGCTGGGTCAAGTCCAGGGACGTGGTGTACGACGTCGTCGTGTGATTCTTCGATAGGTGGTTCATGCGGTCAGAGCCGCCGGGACGTCCTCCTGTTCTGTTGACGGTGCGTGGTCGGCACGGGATTTGCTGAGAACTTCGAGTCCGAGGTAGCGCCGTGATTCGGCCCATTCGTCGTGTTGTTCGGCCAGGACGGCGCCGACGAGGCGGATCAGGGCGTTGCGGTCGGGGAAGATGCCGACGACATCGGTGCGACGTCGGATTTCTTTGTTGAGGCGTTCCTGGGGGTTGTTGGACCAGATCTGGCGCCAGATCTGTTTGGGGAAGGCGGTGAACGCCAGCAGGTCGGAGCGGGCGTCCTCCAAGTGCGCGGCCACCTTGGGCATTTTGTCGATCAGTGCGTCGATGATCCGATCGTATTGCGCGGCAACGGAGTCGGCGTCGGGCTGGTCGAACACCGAGTGCACCAGGGTGCGCACCCACGGCCAGGAGCTCTTCGGAGTGACCGCCATCAGATTGGTCGTGTAATGGGTACGACACCGCTGCCAGGACGCTCCAGGCAAGGTGGCGCCGATCGCGGCCACCAGGCCGGCGTGGGCGTCAGAGGTGACCAGTCGGACTCCGGTCAGTCCGCGGGCGGTCAGCGATCGCAGGAAGCTCAGCCAGCCGGCCCCGTCTTCGGCGGTGGTGACGTCGATGCCCAGGATTTCGCGGTAGCCCTCGGCATTGACCCCGGTCGCGATCAGGGCGTGCACGTTGACCACCCGGCCGGCTTCGCGCACTTTGAGGACCAGGGCGTCAGCAGCCATGAACGTGTAGGGGCCGGCATCAAGGGGTCGGGTCCGGAAGGCTTCCACGGCGACGTCGAGTTCTTTGGCCATCACCGACACCTGTGACTTCGACAGCGACGTGATCCCGAGGGTCTCGACGAGTTTGTCCATCCGCCGCGTCGACACTCCCAGCAGATAGCAGGTGGCCACCACGGTGGTCAGTGCCCGCTCGGCGCGCTTGCGGCGTTCCAGCAGCCAGTCCGGAAAGTAGGAGCCGTGGCGCAGCTTGGGGATCGCCAGATCCAATGAGCCTGCGCGGGTGTCGAACTGGCGTTGCCGGTAGCCGTTGCGCTGATTGGTCCGCTCGGCGCTGCGTTGGCCGTATTCGGCACCGCACAGGGCATCGGCTTCCGCGCCCATCAAGGTATGGATGAAGGTGGCCAACAACTCACGCAGCACGTCAGGCTGGCAGGTGGTGAGTCGTTCGGCCAACACGGTAGGCAGGTCGATATCGTGGGCACTGGTCATCGCGTTGATTCCTTTGCTCGAGTGACTTTGGTCGGTCTCTCGAAGAATCACGCGATGACCTTCAATCACTCGGCTACGACACGCCGGTCCTCAACTCATGGCCCGACTCGTACACCACTTTGGTGGACGCAACCCTTGGCCGTTGACAGAAGGCCGGGGCGTCGGCAAACGCTGCATGCCTGGTTGGCCCGGTATCTAATGCTGACACGACACCGGCCGGCCCGCCACTTCGCGCCCATTTCATCGCACCGTTGACGAACATCGTCATGCCATAAAGCGAGGTGTGGAACAACTGTCATCAACCGGCTGGGGGTTGTCGCGCATTTGACCGGCCCGGTACCAGCCCTGTGCTGTGGATGCCCTCCCGCTGCTGCACGCTGCTGCGGACACCTTGTGGACACAAGACGCCCGAAAACGGCGTAAAGGGCTCTGGATTGGTCCCATCGGCCGGTGTCGTGTCCGCATTAGATTCCGGCGTTGGTGGAGGCGGCGTTGTTGGAGTTGCCGCGGTCGTGGCGTATTGGCGTCCGCGACGGCTGGTTTTCGGGCTCAAGAAGCATCGAGTGAGTCTGATACCGGCGGAATCGGCGGTGTATCGGGCCTCGGCGCGGGCGGGGATGATCGCCACGAGGGCGCGGGATCGGCATTCGCGGAAGTGAAACGCTCGGAATGTGAGGCCCGATGGATTTGGGCCAAGTAAATGTCATCCTAGGCCGACTCCACGTGCCGCGCTTCCAGCAATAGACACTGACCTTACCGCGCCCCGAGCACACCTTTAATATCTCGCACAAACTTGTCAAATGATCGGCTATTCTGCCTCGCTATGCGGAGATCCATATTCGCCGCGAGCTTTACTTGGTCGACAGTCTCCGAATAAATTCGATTATCCATCATCGCTTCGACTCGCTGTTTGGCACCCCGGATTTCTTCGACATTGCTCGGACATACAGCGTCAGTTCTCACACCGCAACGCCCGCGCAATGATTCGATTGCCGCCAAAAGCCAGGCTTCGAATTCCTTATTGGCTGCGACGATTGAGACTGGCAAATGTTTCACAATCTCGCGAGCCCGAAGTCGGAGATTGGAACATAGATCACGCGGACAGTCGTCATCTGCATCTAGGACGACTGCAATTACATGCGAGTTTTGTGACAAGTACCGAAGTGCACGCTCGAAGTCGTCGAATTTCTCATTGAATCTGCTTCGATTGACCCGGAAAGGCCGCAATATAACCGTGTCGAAAATTTCGTGCAGTTCTGCAATTCGGCGGATAAGGACAGGGATTGCATCGACATCTCCATGCCCTTCTACGATGACGCCGACCTTAAGTTGGGTCATTCGAAAAGCTTCAATTGAGGCCACTGCCGCAAAGCAAATATATCGTCGGGACGAACTTGCTCCAGGCGCAGCAGTTCCCCAACGGTATAGAGATTCTCGCGTACAGCCTCCTTGGTGGTCGCTTCCACAGGGCCGAGGCGGGAAGTCCCTCGCTCAGCTTGCACGGCTATGACGGAATCCACGTCGAGTTGCGGATGATCAAGCAAGTCGGGACTATGTGTTGTCAGCAAGAGTTGTCGGCGGCGAGAAGCTTCAATCAATGCGTCCATCAGACGCAAGGCGGCACCCGGGTGAATTGCTATTTCAGGTTCCTCGATGGCTACCAAGGGGATACCGCTTGCGCTACTGCCGAGTTGGAACGCGGCCGTTAGAACCCCTAATGCGCGCAAGGTGCCATCTGAAACACTGGAAGCAAGATAGCGCCAGGGATTCTTATCACCAAGAACGTCCTGACGAAATTCGATCGTTTCCATGGGACCAAGCGCTCGTGCCTGGATGGCCTGGATCCCAGGGACCACAGCAGCCAAATATTCAGTGATTCGCTTTAATGTATCAGGTGAATGCTCAGCAGTGTTACGTATTACCGATGCTAGGTTACTTCCGTCTCGATTTAATAGATTCCCCGGATCCGTACTTTGGAGTTCTCGAACTCGATCGAGATTTAGGCTATAATATCCGATATTTGATAGCAATTGGAAAATCTGACTAAAAGCCGGCTCACCGCTTAATAACGGCAGTGCAAGAGCATTGGCTTTAACCGACGGTGGCCTTATTTCACTTAAGCTCCAACGAACCTTTCCGCTCTCGACGGTAAAGTAAGCAGCAGATGTCTCGTGTGAGAGGACACGACATTCTTCGCGTTGCACTTCCAGCGTCTGATTTTTGCGCGCCGCGATCTGATAAGCATAAAAGCCATTTGCGTTAGAGCCAAGATCTACATCTATTCGAACGCCGAAATGAGTAGGATGGCCCCGGCTTCGACGCCTCACGTCATTGATCCCGCCTCGCTCGCGAATCGCGTTTTCGAGAGTCGAGTTCATTGCGTCGGAAGTAAGTCTGAGGCCATCAATAAAATTACTTTTGCCCGAACCATTGGGCCCAACTAGCATTGTCATTGGAGCCAACTTGACGTCACAGCCCTCAATGCTCTTGAAATTCTTCAAAATCACGCGCGTTATCGCAGGCACCGGGAAAGCTGGCGGAGGAACAGTCTCCTCAAGGTGCGTGCGAGTCTTCGCTGATGCTCTGGCGGTAGTCAAGCCTTTTGAACCGTCCACAAGGCGCGTCGACAACCGGAAGCCGAAAACGGTGGCACACAACTGCACATCGCCTACTAGCTTAATGCTCGGCGACTTGACCGGTGCTGAAGTGGACTACGCGTCGTCGGCCTGGTTTGCCGGTTACCCCGCAGATATCTGATCTGCCAGGGAGCGAGCAGCGGTTTGGAAGGCGGAGCTCGGCACCAGCGTCGCAGTACGGACCCGGCCGCCAACACGACCCGCGTCGTGACCGGAAAGTTCGTCGAGCAGCGGTGGTTGTAGCGGGGATGTTTGGCCGGTGCAAAATTGGGAGTGACTCCGGCGATTCACGCTCACGATCGCTCCAGCGCGAGCCCTCCTGCGGCCGGCTATTCGGTTTTTCCACCTGGGGCGCTTCGAAGTTTTGTCGCGGCTTTCGTGTATAGAAAGCAACCATGGCAGGCGAATGGTGGGTTCAGGTGAGGGCGGCGGCCGATGGGATTGCCGAGGACACCCTAGTCGAAATCGCCGAGCAGCTTCAGGCCGGCGTCACCGTCGACCACAATACGAACGCCCTTACGGCGTCCTACATAGTCGCGGCTGCGACACGGCGACAAACCGCCGATGAAGCCCTGCGGGCGGCGACCGTGTTACCCAGCGAACCCACGTCGATCTCGATAATGCCGCTCGACGATTGGGTTGCCGATCAGCCTAAGAATGTCCTCGCTTGGGTCAGGCAGACGCGGCCTCGGTGAACCCCGATACGAGCCATGAGATCTCCCGCCGCCACTCGGACAGTCTTAGCTGCGCTGAGGTTTGCGCCGAGGTCGCAGCCCGGCGAATCATCAACATCTATGACAGTGCCTTTACGGGGAGGCAGCTACAGCTTTAGCGGTCCACTGGCATCGATGGGTGAGTGTGCAGCCTAAACGTGTTGACGAATTGAAGCCCGGAGACAGGATCCGGATGAAGATCGGGCACGCCACCCTCGTCGATGCCGAACCGATCGGCGCGCACCGTACTCTGCTCACCTTCCTCTACGGCACCAAAGTGCCGGCCGACAACGACGTCACCGTAGATGTCCTCGACGACGACGAATGGGGTTGGTGAGACGCCACCGAAGTAACCCAAAGCATCACTGGTTTGGACAGGGCCAAGAGGGCAACATCGAGTGCACGGCGGCTGTAACCGCCACCTCCGCAAAAGGGTCGATCATGATTGACGACACTGTCCGTCTGCTGGCGCGCACCACGTCGCGGCTTGGTCAGGCGCTGCCACTCATCGGCCGGTTCTTCGGTGACCGCACCGAGATTGACGTCGACGGCCGCGTGGTGTTCATTACCGGCGCCGCCCGTGGTCTGGGCGCCGAAATCGCGCGCCAGGCCCACGCGCGCGGCGCCTCCGTTGCGCTCGTCGGCCGCCATCTGGCTACGTTGCAGCAACTCTCCGACGAATTGGGCGCCCGTAGCGCGGCTTTCGAAGCCGACGTCACCGATGCCGCCGGGTTGCAGCAAGCCGCCGACGATTCGGTAGCCAGGTTCGGCGGTATCGACGTCGTCGTCGCCAACGCCGGCATCGCACCGCCGTCTGACACCGTCGCCACCATCGACCCGGCGGAATTCGAGCGCACCGTCGAAGTGGACCTTCTCGGCCAATGGCGAACGGCCCGGGCCACCATGCCCGCGCTCATGAAAAGCCACGGGCACATCGTGTTCGTCGGCTCCATCTATGCGTTCTTCAACGGCGTGCTGGCCGCCCCATATGCCATGAGCAAAGCAGGCGTCGAGCAACTGACCCGGGCCCTTCGCGTCGAGCTGGCACCGCACGGAGTCACCGCGGGTATCGCCTATCTGGGGTTCATCGAAACTGATTTGGCGGCAACCGTTTTCACCCGCGAACAGGTGAACGCGATGCGTAAAGCGATGCCCGGTTTCATGTCGCGGCCGATCCCGGTTACCGACGCGGCCAAGGCAGTTCTCGACGGCATCTCCCGCCGGGCCGCCACCACGTGCGCGCCGGCATGGGTCGGCCCGCTGCTCAATATGCGCAGTGTCACGACGGCGGTCATGGACGACTTCCTACTCCACAACCGCACCGTCACCTCGGCGGTCAACAGCGCCGAAGCCGCACGCAAACACCGCTCGACACGCGAAGGATGACATCCGCGATGAAACAGCTCAGCAGTCTGGATGCGCAGTTCCTCGCGATCGAAGACGGCCGCCGAACCGGCCACGTCGCGGGACTGGCGGTGCACGACCCGAGCACCGCCCCGGGCGGAACGTTCGACTGCGGGTCGATGATGCAACTGCTCAGCGAACGAATGCATCTGCTGCCGCCGCTTACCTGGCGGCTGGTCGAGGTGCCGTTTGGGCTGGATTATCCGTACTGGGTCGACGACGACCGATTCGATCTGACCTATCACGTGCGCGAATCGGCACTGCCTTCCCCCGGCAGCGATCGTCAGCTCGCCGATTTGGTGTCACGGCTGCACGCGCGCCCACTGAATCGCGACCGCCCGCTGTGGGAGATGTACGTAATAAGTGGTCTGCAAAAGGGCTATGTCGCGGTCTACACCAAGATCCATCACGCCGTCATCGACGGCGTCTCCGGAGCCGAGATCACCGGGCTGCTCCTCGATTTGAGTCCCGAGCAGCGACCGATCGACCCACCCGGCCCGGCGCTGTCTCGCCACCATCCCAGTGGAGTGGAGCTGTGGGGTCGCGCGCTGTTGGGGGTTCCCCGCTACCAGGCCAGACTGCTGCGGTCGCTGCCGCGCGCCCTGCCCAATCTGGACGAAACGACGTTTGCCGCGCTGCCCGGAATCGGGCGCGCCGGCCGCTTGGCGGGCCGGCTGCAGCGCATCGTCGGCGGCGACGGCAACCGCGTGGCCCGCTCGCCGATGCGGGCACCCAGGACGTCGTTCAACGGCAGGGTGTCGGCGAACCGGCGGTTCGCCTTCGGCAGCATCGATTTGCAGCGCGTCAAGGCCGTCAAGAATGCGTACCAGGTGACGGTCAACGACGTCGTGGTTGCGGTGTGCGCCGGCACGGTCCGGCGATGGCTGCTCGACCACAAGGAACTGCCCGAGCAGCCGCTGGTCGTTCAGATTCCGGTTTCGGTGCGTACCGAGGAGCAATCCGGTACCTACGGCAATCGCGTGCTGATGCTGGCCGCTCCCCTGCACACCGACATCGCAGAACCTGCGGCGCGGCTGACGGCCACCGCCGCCAGTCTGCGGCACTTGAAGGAACGCCATCGCGCGTTGCCGGCCGATCTACTGTCCGACGTGAACCACTTCATTCCGCCGGCCCTGTTCAGCCGCGCCGCGAAGGCCACTTTCGCGCTGGCCACCTCGTCGTTGGGCCGGCCGACGTGGAACGTGGTGGTGTCCAACGTTCCGGGTCCGCAATTCCCCCTGTATTGCGGCGGCGCACGGTTGGTCGCCAACTATCCGGTCTCGGTCATCACCGACGGCTTGGGCCTCAACATCACCGTGATGAGCTACGACGGCCACGTCGACA
This sequence comes from Mycobacterium angelicum, assembly GCF_002086155.1. Lineage (GTDB taxonomy): Bacteria > Actinomycetota > Actinomycetes > Mycobacteriales > Mycobacteriaceae > Mycobacterium > Mycobacterium angelicum. The sequence continues at coordinate 7,447 of NZ_MVHE01000102.1, forward strand.
TCGGCATCATCGTCGACCGGGAACAGATCCCTGACGTGTGGTCGCTAATCGACGGTTTCGATCTGTCGTTGGCCGAACTAGAGGACTCCCAGCCCGCACCGGGGTAGTGCGGCGCCGGGCAGTCGAGTAGCAGTCCCCTGACTGTCAGTCGCCGGGGAGGGCCGGCAGGTGGTCGCGGATACCTTGCAGATCACCTTGGATGCCCTGCATGTCGCGCTGGATCGCTTGCAGATCGGACAACGTGTTCTGCAAGCCCGGTCGCGTTGGGGCAGTTGCGGTTTCGTACTGAGGGCAGTACGAGACGACGGCCCCAGCCGCGAAGTGGGTGCTTTGCTCGGTGTCCCAGACGGTCGATTGCTGCACGAAGCGAACCGCCGCGGTGAGGTCGGGCTGGCGCGCGAGGAAATCGCACACCGCATGCGCCTGCGTCGTCACGTATTCCGGACTGGGAATGGGCACACCATCTTGTTTCAACACGGCCATGAACACCCGGTCGGTGAGGTCAACCGGTGGGGTTTGGGATTGCGGGGCCGGCGGTTCGCCCTGCGAAACCGATGACGGCGGGGCGGCTTCGGCCGGCTCGGCCGAGGGTTGGCTGTGCCCGCCGAAGAACATAGTCAGCAATGTGGCGCCCACGGCCAGCAGCGACAGCGGCAACATCGCGCGAGGCGCGAAGCGGAGCAGCGCACTCTTACGCACGCGCGCAGTGACGTCGCGGCTTGGGACGGACACCGCCTTGGTCTCGGCTGGCCCCGCGCGATGGCCAAGGCGTTCGTCGAGCAGTTCGTCGACGCGTTGCGACGACAGCCGACCGCCATGCTCGCCGCGGGCTGATTGGCGCTGCAGAGCGATGAGCCGCAATTCCGAGTCGATCGTCTCGCGATCGCGCATTCTGTCAGTCTGAGGGCGCCCCGGCGTTGCCACAAGTCCCGACGGGTCATCGCTTGCGCTGGAGGAAAGCCCGCATGTGGTGTTGCGGCTCACCGGTGAGAAACGCCAGACCGAACTGCTCGACGCTGTCCTCGATCGCGCCGTGCAATGTCATCTCGAACCACTTGTTGAGTAGGCGCTTTTGTTGCCGGACCGCCTGCGGGCCGAATCCGGCGAGTTTTGCGGTGAGCGTGGCGATGCGCGTGTCCAGCGCGTCGACGGCGACGACCTCGTGCACCAGGCCCCACGTGGCGGCGGTCGTAGCGTCGATGGTTTCGCCGGTCAGCAGCAGCCAGGCCGCACGCGAGGCGCCGATCAAAGCCGGCATCAACGCCGCGTGGATCACCGACGGGATCCCGACCGCGACTTCGGGCATGCCGAACTTGGCGCCCGGCTCGGCGATCCGCAGATCGCAACACATCGCGACTTCCAGACCACCGCCGAGGCACCAGCCCGCGAGCCGGGCGATGACCGGGACGGGGCATTCGCGAATCGCCTCACACAGACCCGCAAGCCGCCGGATGAACGCTTCGCCGCTGGTCTGGCCCAGCGTGACCATCTCGTTGATGTCGGCGCCGCCGATGAACGCCGACTCACCCGCGCCGCGCAATACGACCACCCGCACGTCGGCGTCGGCACGCAGGGCGCGAAACGCTTCGGCGAGGTCCTCGATCGCGCCGGTGCCGATGATGTTCAGCGCTTTGGAGTTGATGACCTCGATCGCCACCACGCCACCATCGCGACTGCTCCTGACGAACCGCTTTTCCATCGTGTTCCTAAGAAAGTCGACCCACTCACGCTAGTCCGGGGGGACTTCTGCGGCGCCCTTGACGTGGCCGCCAACCCCTGCCACGCTCTCAGCGGAGCAAGTGTTCCGCTACCGTTGCGAAATGTTCTCCGGCGACTGAACGAGAGGCAGCGATGTCGTATATCTCAGCGGTTCCCGAGGTATTGACTTCGGCGGCAACAACTTTGGGGCAGGTTGGTTCGACCCTCAACGCGGCGAACCTGGCCGCGGCCATGCCCACCACCGCGGTGCTGGCCCAGGGAGCTGACGAGGTGTCGGCGGCGGTGGCCACGCTGTTCGCCGGGCATGCCCGGGAATACCAGGCGCTCAGCACCCGGCTCGACGCGTTCCACCAGCAGTTCGTGGCGGCGCTGACCTCGGCGGGCCAGACGTATGCGGCCGCCGAAGCGGCCAGCGCCAATCCGTTGCAGTCCTTGCTGTCCGCGATCAACACGCCCACCGAGGCGATGCTGGACCGCCCGCTGATCGGCAACGGCCACGACGGGACAGCGGCTCATCCGAACGGTCAGGCCGGTGGACTGCTGTTCGGCAACGGCGGCAACGGCTACTCCCAAACCGCCAACAGCGGTGTGGCCGGCGGCAACGGCGGCGCGGCGGGGCTGGTCGGCAACGGTGGCGCCGGCGGGACCGGCGGAACCGGAGCGGCCGGCGGGACCGGCGGCAGCGGCGGCTTCTGGTACGGCAACGGCGGGGCCGGCGGCGCCGGCGGAACCGGCGTGGCCGGCACGCCTGGATTCAACGGCGGCACCGGCGGCGTCGGCGGAAACGGCGGGTCCGCCACGTTGTGGGGTAACGGCGGGATCGGCGGACAGGGCGGAACCGGCGGCGCGGCCCCCGATCCCGGCGGGCCGAGCGTCCCGTCCGCGGGTAGCGGTGGGAACGGGGGCGGTGGCGGGGCAGGCGGCCTGTTCAGCGGTTTGACCGGAGCGGGCGGGCAAGGCGGGGCCGGCGGCTTGGGCTCAGTGGGCCCGACCGGTGGCGTCGGCGGCACCGGCGGAGCCGGCGGAACGGGTGGCACCGCGGGGCTGTTCGGCGCCGGCGGCGCCGGCGGAGACGGCGGAGCCGGCGGCGGCGGAACCATCGGCGGCGACGGCGGTGCCGGTGGTACGGGCGGAATGTCGGGCGCACTGTACGGCGCCGGTGGTGCGGGCGGGGCCGGTGGCGCCGGCGGGACCGGTGTCTCCGTCGGCGGCCACGGTGGGGCCGGCGGCCAGGGCGGCATGACGGGGATGCTTGCCATCGGCGGCGCCGGCGGAGCCGGCGGCGCCGGCGGGTCGAGCACACAGTATGGCGGGCAGGGCGGCGACGGCGGCCACGGCGGCTTCGGCGGCTGGCTGATCGGCGACGGCGGCCCCGGCGGGGCCGGCGGAGCCGGCGGTAGCACCACTGCTGCCGGGGCCCCCGTCAACGGCCCCAACGGCGGCAACGGCGGTATCGGCGGATCGTCACCGTTTGTCGGTAACGGGGGCAATGGCGGGGCGCCCGGAGCCGGTGGATCCGGCAGCAACGGCGGCAACGACGGGCGCGACGGCCTGGGCGGACCCGGCGGTCTTGGCGGAGTTATCTACGGCCATCCCGGGACCTCGGCAGGCCAGCCCTACGCGGCCAGTGCCAACCCGCTGCAGTCCTTCTGGACCGCGATCAACGCGCCCACCGAGGCGCTGCTGGACCGCCCGCTGATCGGCAACGGTCACGACGGGACAGCCGCCCACCCGGACGGCCAGGCCGGTGGACTGCTGTTCGGCAATGGCGGCAACGGCTATTCCCAGACCAACAGTGGGCTGGCCGGCGGCGCCGGCGGCGCCGCGGGGTTGGTCGGCAACGGCGGGGCCGGCGGGACCGGCGGAGCCGGCGCCGCCGGAGGAGTCGGGGGTGCCGGCGGCTTCCTGTATGGCAGCGGGGGGTCCGGCGGCGCCGGCGGAGCCGGCGCGGCCGGCGGAAACGGTGGGGCGGCCAGCTTCGTGTGGGGCAACGGCGGGTCCGGTGGCGCCGGTGGGGACGGCGTGGCCGGCGAAGCCGGTTTGAATGGCGGCAATGGCGGCATCGGCGGCAACGGCGGGTCACCCACGTTGTGGGGTAACGGCGGGGCCGGCGGCGCCGGCGGCGCCGGTGGCCAGGCACCCGCGGTCAATGCGCCGGGCGACCCGCCGGGCTATGGCGGGAGCGGCGGCCACGGTGGCGGTGGCGGTGCGGGTGGACTGCTCGGCGGTACGGCGGCCGTTGGCGGGCAAGGCGGCGCCGGCGGTTCCGGCGGAAGCTTCGGCATCGGCGGGGCCGGCGGCATCGGCGGAATCGGCGGCACGCAGGGCGGGATCGGCATCGGCGGAGCCGGCGGAGCAGGTGGCGCCGGCGGAGACGGGGTTGTCGCCGGCCCCGGTGGTGCCGGTGGTACCGGCGGCGTCGGTGGTTGGTTCGCCGGAGCCGGAGGTGTCGGTGGCACCGGCGGTGCCGGTGGCGACGGTGAGGTGGGCGGCGCCGGTGGGGCCGGTGGCCAGGGCGGTGCGGCGACCTGGACCGGTACCGGCGGCGCCGGCGGAACAGGGGGCACCGGAGGTTCGGGCACCCACGCTGCCGGGCAGGGCGGCAATGGCGGCCATGGTGGCCTCGGCGGCTTGTTCGCCGGCGACGGCGGTGCCGGCGGCGTCGGTGGTACCGGTGGCGCCGGGGACGCCGGCGTCAACGGCGGCAACGGCGGCAACGGCGGCCTGGGTGGGGCGGCGCAATTCATCGGCGTCGGCGGTAATGGCGCGGCGCCGGGATCCGGCGGGGCCGCCGGCGGCGCCGGCGGCAACGACGGCCGCGAGGGTGTGGCCGGAACCGGCGGGATCGGCGGCGTGCTGTACGGCCGGCCGGGACGGCCGGGTTAGCTCGATTCGAGTGTGCGGTCTTGGCGTCGAGTGTGCGTCGCGGGCGCTCGGATCGCGATTCCCCCGCCCTGGATACACACTCGAAGCCGTAGCCGCACAGCGGGCTTAAACGGCGTTAGACAGCGTCGATCAGATCCCGAATGACCGCGATCGGGAAGTTGATAGTCGCCGTTCCGACCTCTTCGATACCGTCGCGCACCGCCGTCACGATGGTGGTCGGATCGCCGCTGAACAACGAGTAGAAAATGTTCCAGCTCGCCGTCTGCGGCGCCGTGATCAGATTGCGCACGTCGACGAACAGCTCGGTCGGCAATGAGGCGGGCGGGACGGGCACCCCGTCCCAACTCACCAATGTCCAGCCACCGCTGGGACTGCCCTGCACCACGACCTCGCCGGTGTTGGGCAGCGTGTGGGTCAGGATGAGCAACGGATCGGGGTTGTTGACGTTCATCAGCGTCCCGATTTCGATGGTGAACGCGCTCGAGTACGCGACCTCGGTGATCTTGCCGTCGGCGGCCGGAATCGGGTTCGCCATGGCTTGGCTGTACATCGTGTGCAGCGCGTCGTTGAAGCCGTTGTTGAACACCACGCCGTTGAATTGCAGCGAGCCCGGAGTGAGCATCGGCACGATGGGAAGCCCGAGCGTCCACGCAAGCGGGCCGACGAGGTAGAGCAGCCCGGCGGGGCTGATCTGCGGCAGACCATCGAAGATGCCGGCACTGATCTCGTTGAGCCCGGCCAATGCCGGCACGCTGGTCATCCCGTACATGGCGGCCAACGGCGCGGCGGTCTGCTGCGCCCTGAGCAATTGCGAGTCGAAGATGCCGGCGTAGGGGCCCTTCGCGAAGAGCGCGTTGGCGATGACGTTCGCCTGGTTCTGACCCGTTGGGGTCAGCGGAGGCCCGGGCACATTCGTGTCGATCAAGTTCGCGGCGTTACTGGCGGTCTGGCCGTGCCGCACGAAGTCGATCACGATCGACTGCCCGGTGCCGGTGCTGTCCACCCAGCCGGCGCCGGGCGCACCGATGAACAGCCCACCCCGGCCACCGATCCCGCCGCCCCCACCGGCACCGCCATTGCCCAGGAACAACG
>NZ_MVHE01000103.1 GCF_002086155.1 Mycobacterium angelicum
CCCCCGCCGCCTCCCCCGCCGCCACTGCCGCCGCTGGCGTTGCCGTAACCGAAGGTGTACTGGATCGACCGCATGATCGTCTGGGGAAAGTCCCGCGGCCAGAGCGCGTATGCGGCCAGATTGGAGGCAATGACACCGCCCACGGCGATGCCGGCCCAGCGCCATTGCCGAGCCGCGAACAACACCGCTCCCAACACCGCGAACTGTGGCTTTACCAGCGCGGCCAGGATCACCATGACTACGACGAGCCCCCACTGCCGCCGGCACAGTGCCACCAGGAAGACAAGCGCAACCGGTACGACGAACCCGGCCGAGTTGCCACGGTCGATGACCATCCACGCCGGTATGGCTACGACTCCCAACGCCAGGAAGACCACGATCTTTTCCAGCCCACGCGCGCCGCGAGCAGCCCACACGGCTGGACTGAGGACGGCGATCGTCAGCGCGAGCTGGTAACCGATCAACCCGAGTCGGGGGGCGCCCAGCCATTTCCCCAGCAGTCCGAACACGACCTGCGGCACCATTCCGGCTGCCGGGTAGTTGCTATACCCATACGTGAGGCCAGAGGGCAGGTATACCGGGTATGCATCCCAGGGATCGGGGCGCAGGCCGAAGCTCACCACCATCGTGTAATCGCTGAAGCAGTGCCGGCCCCACTTGGTATTCCAATCGATGTAGCAGTCGTCCGGGACGAACACCAGCGAAGAAAGCACGTCGATCGACAGGTATTGGGTCAGCACAAAACCCGTCACCGCCGAGACTGCCGTCAAGATGAGCACCGTGCCGAGCAGGATGGTGCGCTCGGATTGGCCGGCGACCGCCGCGACCTGTTCGTTGACCGTCGACTTTGCGCCCCGTAGTAGCTCTACGGGTCCTTTCACCGCATGCCCCCCGTTCTGCAGAAACGGTGCCGGAGGCGCGCCCAGCACAGCCGCCCGGCAGTTTACCAATAGCATTTCTTACGACCGAGATTGAAAGCCGTTGCCAACGTAAAGGGGACGCGATGAGCCATCACACCTACCGCGTGATCGAAATTGTCGGTACCTCGCCCGACGGAATCGACGCGGCCATCCGCAGTGGCCTGGATCGAGCCGCCGAGACGATGCGCAACCTCGACTGGTTCGAGGTCGAGTCGATCCGGGGGCACCTGGCCGACGGTGCCGTCGCGCACTTCCAGGTGACGATGAAAGTCGGCTTCCGCCTGGAAGATTCGTAGAACTAACCCGCTACGGCACCCCGCTCGGAGAATGGGGAGCCGAATTCGGTTATGGGCTCGAAACCGCGCCTGCGGGCCCGTCCGACGCCTTGGCGGATGAGGTTGCCCAGCGTTGCCACCCCGGCGTGGTCTAGCACGAGGAATGGCGTCAGCAGCCGGTTGTGCACGTAGGCGAACGCCATTCCCGTCTGCGGGTCGGCCCAGCCGACCGAGCCGCCCATCCCGACGTGGCCAAAGCCCGGCATCACGTTGCCGAACGGTACGCAGTGGTATCCGAGGTGAAATGACAACGGCATTAATATGTTTCGGTCCATTCTCAGGTTTCGCCGGCCGGTGAGCCCCTCGACGATTCCGTGCGACAAGAATCGGGTGCCGTCAATCTCGCCGCGATTGGCGATCGCACCGTACATGCGCGCCAGGGCGCGCGCGGTCACCACTCCGTTGGCGGCCGGCATCTCGGCGTCCAGCAGCGGTATCTCTCCCCGCACGGCCGCCATGACGCCCCGGAAGTACATGGAGCGGAATCCGCCGGACAACTGATCGGCGACTTTGTATGCCGCGTAGTTGAGCACCGGGTTTCCCGTGATGTTCTGCGGCATGATGATCTGGGCGACGTGGGTGGCCGCTTCGGCGGGGGGCCGGCCCAGATGCATCCCGTCGGTGCCCAACGGCTCGGCGAGTTCCTCGCGGATCAGCGCACGCATCCCTTTTCCGGTCACCGATCGAGCCAGTCCCGACATCAGCCAGCCGAACGTCAACGCGTGATAGGCAGGTTTGCCCAGCAGTCGCCCAGGAGACGCCGCAGCCAGCCGATCTTCCATTTCGATGTGGTCCAGCAAGTCTTTTTGGCTGGCGCCGCGCAAGCCCGACAGCCCGGCATGGTGCCGCATGACCTCCCGAACGGTGAGGTCATGCTTGCCGTTGGCGCCGAACTCATGCCAGTACTCGGCAACTGGGGCGTCGTAGTCGATCAGCCCCCGGTCGACGAGCCGGTGAATCACCGTCGCGGCCATGCCCTTAGTTGCCGAGAACACCATCGGTGCAGCATCGGCAGACCACGGCACTTTGCCGCGCCGGTCCGCCCAACCGGTCCACACGTCGACGACGGGTTGACCGTCGAGATAAACCGCCAGTGCACCGCCGCCAAACCGGCGGCCGGGGAACATCTTGGCGAAGGCACGAACGACGCAAGCAAAATTTGAGTCCGCCGCGCCGGACACACGAGCACCTGCGTCAGGGGCCTCGTGGTAGGGGACCGCGCGTCGATCGACTCCGATGTCAACCTTCACGAGTTTGAATTTACTTCGACTTCACACGTGTCGAATGGCAAACAAAGATAATTTACCTTTCCGTTAGGAAGAGGCGAGGTCGAGTATTTGCTGAGCCGCCATCGCCGGCGTCAGGTCCCCGGCCCGAACCTGGCGCTCCAGCTCGGCGCGCGCCTTGCGCACCGCCGGGTTGGTCAGTACCCGGTCCAGGACCGCGTCCCGGACCATCTGCCAGGTCCAGTCCACTTGCTGATCCCGGCGACGGGCTTCCAACTCCCCGGCCTCGGTAAGCACCTGACGGTGCCGTTCGATGGTTTCCCACAGCTCGGTGAGGCCGCTGCCTTCCACCGCGCTCATCGTGAGAACCGGTGGCCGCCAAAGTGTTTCGCGTGGATGAATCAGCTTGATCGCCGACGACAGCTCCCGAGCCGCTACCCGCGCGTCGCGCAGGTGCTCACCGTCGGCCTTGTTGACCACCACGACGTCGGCCAGCTCCAGCACGCCCTTCTTGATGCCCTGCAACTGATCGCCGGCACGTGCCAGAGTCAACAGCACGAAGGTGTCGACCATATTGGCCACCGCTACCTCGGACTGCCCCACGCCGACGGTTTCGATCAGAATCACGTCAAAACCCGCCGCCTCCAACAGGACAACGGTTTCCCGGGTGGCCTTTGCCACGCCGCCCAGCGTCCCCGACGTCGGTGACGGGCGGATGTAGGCGTCCGGGTGTACTGCCAGCCGTGCCATCCGGGTCTTGTCCCCCAGAATCGAGCCACCACTGCGGGTCGACGACGGATCGACCGCGAGCACCGCCACCCGGTGTCCCCGCTCGATCAGGTACATGCCGAGCGCCTCGATGGTGGTGGACTTGCCGACGCCGGGAACCCCGGTGATCCCCACGCGATGGGCATTGCCGGAATCTGGCAGCAGCGCCAGCAGTAGCTGTTGCGCCTGCTCACGATGGTCGGGACGGGTGGACTCGAGCAGTGTGATGGCTCGCGGCAGGGCCGCACGGTCGCCGCCACGCACGGCAGCCGCCAATTGCTCGGCCGCGTCATTGTTTTGGGAAGCCATTCAGCCCTCACCAAGCGTGCCGAGCGTAACGCCAGGGCCAAAAAGTAGGGCGAGTTTGGCGATGGCGTTACGCTCGCGACGCAAGATCCCAGCCATTTAGCCCAGCGTGTACCCCAGCCGCTCGGCAAGCTTGTTCAGCAAGCCGATCGCGGCGTCGGCGATGACCGTTCCCGGGGGGAAGATCGCGGCGGCTCCAGCCGCGTACAGCTCGTCGAAGTCGCCGGGCGGGATCACGCCGCCGACCACGATCATGATGTCGGGGCGGCCAACCTCGGCCAGCGCATCGCGCAGCGCCGGAACCAGCGTGAGATGACCCGCTGCCAGCGATGACACGCCGATCACGTGCACGTCGTTGTCGGCGGCCTGACGGGCCACCTCCTCGGGCGTGGAGAACAGCGATCCCACGTCGACGTCGAATCCGATGTCGGCGAACGCCGTCGCGATCACCTTCTGGCCGCGATCGTGACCGTCCTGGCCCATCTTGGCTACCAGGATCCGCGGCCGGCGGCCGTCGGCCTCGGCAAACTTCTCCACGAGCTCGGTGGCGTTAGCTATGTTCGGAGCCTTTCCGACTTCGTCACGGTAGACCCCGGCGATAGTACGGATCTCGGCCTTGTGGCGTCCGTAGACCTTCTCCAGCGCATCCGAGATCTCGCCCACCGTGGCCTTGACCCGCGCCGCGTTGATGGCCAGTGCCAACAGATTGTTGCCCAGTCCGTCTTCCCCGGCACGACCGCGCGCGGCAGCGGCACGGCTGAGTTCGGCCAGGGCGGCGTCGACCTCGGACTGGTCCCTCGTTTCGCGCAGCTCTTTGAGTTTGGCGAGCTGTTCGGCACGAACCCGGCTGTTCTCGACCTTGAGCACCTCGATCTCGTGGTCCTCATCCACTTGGTACTTGTTGACCCCGATAACCGGCTGCTGACCGGAGTCGATGCGGGCCTGGGTGCGCGCGGCGGCCTCCTCGATGCGCAGCTTGGGGATGCCGTCGCTGATGGCCTGTGCCATGCCGCCGTGTTCGGCGACCTCGGCGATGTGTGCCCGGGCGCGCTGGGCGAGCTGATGGGTCAGCCACTCCACGTAGTACGAGCCCGCCCATGGGTCGATCGGGCGCGTGGTGCCCGATTCCTGCTGCAACACCAGTTGGGTATTGCGCGCGATGCGGGCGGAGAAGTCGGTGGGCAGCGCCAGTGCCTCGTCGAGTGCGTTGGTGTGCAGCGACTGGGTGTGCCCCTGGGTGGCGGCCATCGCCTCGATGCAGGTGCGTGCGACGTTGTTGAACGCGTCCTGGGCGGTCAGCGACCAGCCTGAGGTCTGCGAATGTGTGCGCAGGGAAAGCGATTTCGCGCTCTTGGGATCGAATTGCGCCACCAGCTCACTCCACAGCAGCCGCCCGGCCCGCAGTTTGGCGACTTCCATGAAGAAGTTCATCCCGATGCCCCAGAAGAAGGACAGCCGCGGCGCGAACTTGTCGATGTCCAGATCCGCGGCCAGCCCCGCCTTGATGTACTCGACCCCGTCGGCAAGGGTGTAGGCCAACTCCAAATCGGCTGTGGCACCGGCTTCTTGGATGTGGTAGCCGGAGATCGAGATGGAATTGAACTTCGGCATCTTGGCGCTGCTGTAGGCGAAGATGTCGGAGATGATCCGCATGGACGGCTGCGGCGGATAAATGTAGGTGTTGCGCACCATGAACTCTTTGAGGATGTCGTTCTGGATGGTGCCCGCCAGCTTCTCCGGCGGCACCCCCTGCTCCTCGGCGGCCACCACATACAGCGCCAGGATGGGCAGCACGGCACCGTTCATCGTCATCGAGACGCTGACCGTCGACAGGTCGATTCCGTCGAACAACTGCCGCATGTCGAGAATGGAATCGATTGCGACACCGGCCATTCCGACGTCACCCTGGACCCGTGGATGATCGGAGTCGTAGCCGCGGTGGGTCGCCAGGTCGAAGGCCACCGACAGCCCCTTCTGGCCCGCGGCCAGGTTGCGACGGTAGAACGCGTTGGACTCCGCGGCGGTGGAGAACCCGGCGTATTGGCGGATGGTCCACGGCTGATTGACATACATCGTCGGATACGGCCCGCGTACGAACGGCGGGTCACCGGGAAAGGTGTGCAGCGGATAGCCGTCGGCCTCGGCCGCTGCGCGATCGGCGGCAATGTAGACCGGTTTGACGTCGATGCCTTCCGGCGTCTGCCACTGCAACTGGTCAGGGGTATACCAGTGCGCGGCCGCCGCGGCGGCGACGTGCTCTGCCACCGCCGCTTCGGTAGGCGGCCCGGCTCCGTGGTCGCCGTGCAGGGGGATATCGGCGAAACTGCCGAGAATGGGCGTGGTAGTCGTCATCGTGGCTACGCCCCCAATCGGGTCAGCAGGTCCGACAAGGCTTGGACCGCATCGATTTTCGCCGTCAGGAACTCGTCGGGCCGGTGATCTTGCGAGTCGCCGAGCGCTTTTTCGGGTCCCGCCAGGTATACCCACGCGATGCCTGCGTTTCGCGCCGCCTCGACGATGCGGCGGGCCTCGTCCCGGTAACGCTTGTCGGTGCCGCAGATCACCGCCGCGGCGGGCGTTCCCGCGTCGCTGACAGCCGTCGCGACCGTGTCGGCATCGACCGTTCCGGGGTTGATCGCCTCGATACCGCCTGAGGCCAGCAGGTTCGTTGCGAAGGTCGACCGGATGTTGTTTTCCGCCAGTGGTCCCAACGGCAGCAGCAGCGCCTGCGGGCGTGCACCGGTGCGGGCCAGATATACATCCGAGCGATCCCGCAGCGCTTCGAACGCCGCGGCGTCGCGGATCAGGTTTCCGGCCGTGCCCGGGGCAGGTGACGAATCCCGTTGCGGCAGTGCGGGTTCGCCCAAGTTCGGGAATTCGTTGACACCGGTGATGGCGATGCGTCGATGCGCAATGTCGTCGGTGCGGCGCGCCGCAAGCTCAGCCAGCCGGCTGGCCAGGTAACTACGGGCCTCGAGGAATCCGCCGCGCGCCTCGATTTCCTGGAAGTTGGTCCAGGCCTGCTGAGCCAGCTGTTCGGTGAGGTCCTCGACGAACCAGGAACCACCGGCGGGATCGAGCACCCTGCCGACGTGTGACTCTTCCAGGAGCAGTAGCTGGGTGTTGCGGGCGATGCGCCGGGCGAAACCGGCCGACGTGCCCGGAAAACCACCCGGAATCGCGACGTCGAACGGGAAGACCAGCACCGTGTCCGCGCCACCGACCCCGGCGCCGAAGGCCGCCAGCGTGCAGCGCAGCAGGTTCACCCACGGATCGCGCTGAGTCATCATCGGCAACGACGTCTCCGCGTGCACCGTGGCCGCGCCGCCCTCCGGGTCCCCGGCGACCTCGGCGACGCGTGCCCACAGCTGGCGCACGGCCCGCATCTTGGCCAGCGTCATGAACTGGTCGTCGTCCGCGGCCAGCCGCAGGCTGATCTGCCGCAGAGCGTCGCCGACCGACAGCCCGGAGGCGGTGAGCACCCGCAGGTAGGCCACGGCTGCGGCGATGGTGGCCGCGAGTTCCCAGGCTGCGGTCGCACCCAAGTTGTGGAAGGCGGGGCCGTCGACGGTGATCGCACGTACCCCGCGCTGGCCGGCCACCTGCTTTGCCACCGCGATGGCGTCCTCCATCGAGGCGGCCGGACGGTCGCTCAGCATCGCCGTGAGTGGGTCTGCGCCGAGGTCGACGGACAAGGTGGCGCGTTGGTCGGGTTGCACCTGCGCCACCAGCGGCAATAGCTCGTCGCAGGCCGAGCGATAGGCGGGACCGGCGTCAAGAATCAGCGGAGCCATGCTCAGATGCACACCCTCGAGCAGCTCCTTGAGCTGCTGCGGCGGCACCCCGAGCTCCCCAACCTTGATCAACAGTGCGCTGACACCGTCGCCCAGCGCTCCCAGCATCGCGGCGTTGCGCTCGCCGATCGTCTCGCCGGACCCCGGAAACGCCTCGACGACCTTCCAGCCGGAGTTGACGTCGCGCAGGGCGTCCCCGCCGCGCACGTAGGGCCACTGGCCCGGCAACGGCGGTTCAGGCAGCTCGTCCAGTGCTGTGTAGAGCGCCCGGATGGCGAATCCGTCCGGGGTCGCTGTGTCCAGCAGCTGCTCGGGTTGGTCCCCAAGCTCGCTGGGATCCTTGCGGGTGCTCTTGGCGAGAACACCGGCGACGGCAGTGCGCCAACGCCCGCGAACCTGTTTCAGGTCGGCGAGTTCGGGTACATCAATGGACACCGACGGCTCCTGTTTTCGCAGCAATTACCAACTTTGCTTGGTGTTGCTTCGGATCGCCACTTAACTAATAAGGCTAATTGATTGTGACGGCAGGCCAGACCATGAGTTCGCCCGATCGACGCCTGAGTGTGACGAAACGCCAGCCCAAGGAAACGAGATATTCACGTTCGTTCCGTAACTTAGTAGGCATGACGGCTCCCGCCATCTGCAAAACCACCGATACGGTGCGCGGAATCGCCACCGCAGTTGGTGTGGCGGCCCGCCAGTTGTCTCGGCCACGGTCTGTCGCGACCGTGGTGGGAATCACAATTTTGGTCGTCATCGTGCTGCTCGTTCCGGTGCCGACCGCGGTTCAGTTACGAGACTGGGCGGAATCGGTGGGGCCGTGGTTCCCGCTGGCATTTCTGCTGGTGCATGCCATCGCGACGGTGCTGCCGCTCCCCCGCACGGCCTTCACTCTGGCGGCGGGGCTGTTGTTCGGCCCGGCGCTGGGCATCTTGATCGCGGTCCTGGGCAGCACGGCCAGTTCGGTGATCGCGCTGTTTCTCGTGCGCGCGGCCGGCTGGCGGCTGCATGGCCTGGTCCGCCACCAGGCGGTCAGCACCGTAGACGAACGCATGCGCGAGCGTGGCTGGCCGACGGTCTTGTCGTTGCGATTGATCCCCGCGGTCCCGTTCTCGGCGATCAACTACGCAGCCGGCGCATCATCCATCCGGGTCGCGCCCTACACCCTGGCCACGGTGGCTGGCTTGCTGCCCGGTACGGCAGCGGTGGTGATCCTGGGCGACGCGCTGGCGGGTCACTCCAGCCCGCTGCTGATTCTGGTGTCGGTGTGTACCGGAGCCCTGGGATTGGCCGGCCTGTTCTACGAGATCCGCAACCACCGGCGGCAGCACGACGGCGAGGCCCGCGAGGACGTGCCGGTCCTTGAGCCTGCCGTTGCGCCTGCAGCGAGTCTGCGCTGAGCGCGCCAGATCTGACGAGATTTGACTGTGTCCGCAGGCTCGACGCCATCTATTCAGACTCGCCGATGATCAGGTTCGTTCCGCAACCTTCGCGTTGGCGCATAGCAGAACCAACCGCCCGTAAGTGCTGACTTCTGCCGGATCAAGCACATGAGTCCGTGCCGCCCGACCACCCGGCCGAACCGACACATCGAGAGAATCTCCTAGCCAACGGCCCACCAGCGTCATCGGCCCCGGGGCGAATTCGGCCCACAAGGGTGTGACCAGGGCATTTCATCAGTGCCGCATGTTCGCCGAATGCACACGCGCCACCGTTAGCCGAAAGCACCGCCGCTGCATGGCTGGTTAGCGGGTTCTTGATGCAGGAGGATGTAAATGTCGTTCTTGGTTGCGACACCTGAAATGCTTGCGGTCGCCAGCGCTGAGCTAGCCGGAATAGGCTCCGTCGTCAGCGAGGCGAATCAGGCCGCAGCGGCCTCGATAACGAGCGTGCTTGCCGCGGGTGCCGATGAAGTGTCGGCCACACTCGCAGCGGTGTTTATGGCGCACGGTCAGGCATACCAAGCGGTCAGCACTCAAGCGGAGGCATTTCACGACCAGTTTGTCCGCACCCTGGCGGCCGATGCGACCGCGTACGTCAACACCGAGTCCGCCAATGTCAGCCAAGTCCTTCTGAGCGCGGTGAACGCGCCCTCGGAAGTTCTCACGGGGCGAGCATTGATTGGCAACGGTAAAAGCGGAATGTCGCCAGGCCAGCCCGGCCGGAACGGCGGGGGGCTCTGGGGCGACGGGGGTGACGGCGCGCCCGGCGCCCCAGGACAAGCGGGCGGTCGCGGCGGAGATGCCGGGTTATTGGGCAACGGGGGAAACGGCGGAACCGGCGGTGCCGGACTTTTCGGGGGATCCGGCGGCGCAGGGGGTGCCGGCGGCTTGATCGCCGGCAATGGCGGCCACGGCGGGGCCGGTGGTGCCGGGATCAGCGGCGGGACCGGTGGTCAGGGCGGTAGCGGTGGCGCCGCGGTTGGACTGTTCGGCAACGGCGGCGACGGTGGAGTCGGCGGCATCGGCGGCGCCGGAGCCGTTGGGGTGAATCCGCCGAGCAGCCCGGCAGCCAGCGGGGCAGCCGGCGGCCAGAGTCAGCCAGTTCCATACGGAACTTCCGGCGGAACCGGCAGCGACGGCAGCACCTACGGACAAGCCGGCGGCGCGGGTGGCAGGGGCGGGGATGGTTACGGCCTGCCCAGGCCGGACCCACTCCCTAACGGACCCATCGATGGTCTGCCCGGCGGCGATGGTGGAGCCGCAGGCGATGGCGCCCTCGGTGCGCCCGGCGCCACCGGAGGAACCGGTGGCATCGGCGGTGCTGGCGGCCGCGGCGGGCTGCTGGTCGGAAACGGAGGACTCGGTGGGCGTGGCGGCGCCGGCGGCATCGGCGGCACCGGCGCTGTTGGAGGAGACGGCGGCGACGGCGGCAATGGCGGCGCGGGCGCGCAATTCGACACCGCGGGAGCTAATGGTGCAGGAGGTGCCGCCGGTGACGGTGGACAAGGCGGAGGCGGGGGTACTGGCGGGGACGGCGGCGATGGCGGCGCCGGAGGTGCAGGTGGGCTGTTCGGCCGCGCCGGCAGTGCTGGCGACGGTGGGGCCGGCGGGATCGGCGGCACAGGCGGCGCCGGCGGCGCCGCCGGCCAGCCCGGTTTGGGTGGCCATAGCGGCAACGGCATCCCCGACGGCCATCCAGGCGCTGACGCCAAAGCAGGAGGCTTCGGTCCGAACGGCACCGCCGGGCACTCCGGAATTCCTGGCTAACCCGCTCGAAAAGGCCTTAAACAGGGCATTTGCGGTTACCAACCTGGTTAGAGTTCGGCACTACTAAGCGCTCACCGGCAACGTCAGCCGGAACCGTGCGCCGCCGTCGTGCGGTAGACACTCCAGCTCGCCACCGTGTGCGCGGGCCAGCGCCCGCGCGATCGGCAAGCCCAGGCCGGCCCCGCCGTGATCGCGGGCGCGCCCGGCATCCAGGCGCACCAAGCGCTCGAAGATGCGATCGCGCTGGTCGTCGGGGACGCCGGGCCCGGTGTCGGTAACCGTGAGTTCGGCGGCTGCCCCACGCGTGCCCAGGTCGATGATTATGGATCCACTCGGCGGCGTATACCTGCGGGCATTGTCGAGCAGGTTGGACAGAATCTGGGCAACCCGGGTGGGATCGGCCACGACCGTCAGGTTGGTCAGGCCAGTTCGGGCCACGCTTAGCTGCGGTGCCAGCATGGCCGTTCGCTGCACCTCGGCGTCGACGATCGCGCCCAGGTCGGTCGGTCGAATATCCAGTGGCAGCCCCGCATCGATCCGGCTGAGATCGAGCATGTCGGCGACCAACCGTCCGGCGCGCCGGGCGTCGGATTGCAGGAGGCTGGCGCGCCGGTATTGACCACGTGCCTCGGGATCGGAATCGTGCTGACCGGCGCTCGCGGCGAGTTGTTCGGCGGCGGCCTGGATGCCGGCGATCGGCGTGCGCAACTCGTGGGCGGCGTCCACCAGGAACTGCCGGGTTGCGCTCTCGGCGCGTTGTGCGGCTTCCGCGGCCTGCTGGGCACGCAGTTCGGAGTCTTCCAGCGCGTCCAGCATTCCGTCGAAAGCTCTTGCGGCACGGCCGAGTTCGGTGTCGGTGCGATCGGGATGCAGGCGGCGGCCGCGATCGCCTGTGGTGATGTCTTGGGCCAGCGCGGTGAGCCGGTCCAATGGCCGCAGCGCGGCCCGGCTAACCGCGACCAGCAGCACTGCCGCCGCCACCAGGGTCACCAATCCCGCGGCGATCATGAGTTGCCGCAGCTGACGGGTTACCTGAGTGGTCTGTGTGGTGTCGGCGACCAGGATGACTAGGGAACCGTCCGGCAGGTGATGCACCACCGCGGTTGCTGTAGCGTCCGGCGGGAGTCCGGGCGGCGGACCCGGGGGAGGTGGCGGCGGC
>NZ_MVHE01000104.1 GCF_002086155.1 Mycobacterium angelicum
CTCCTGTTGCGGCGGGAGCGGTGGGGGCCGGTGGCGCGGCTCGTAGAGCGGATCCTGCTGGGGTGGCGGTGGCGCATATGCCATTCGGACCGGCTCGGGCGGCGGCGCGGGCTGCCGGGGCGGCAGCAGGGGCTCCTCCGGCACATCGATGATCGTGGTTTCGTCGGGGCGGCCGGCGGTGTCGTCCGGCCGGACCGCGTTGACGCGGTCGCTGGACACCCAGTCCACGGGCGGGTTCTCCCGGCTGGGGGCTTGGGCCCCGTTTTGGGTACGGCTTGCGCCCCGGTCGGTCAGGACACGTGCGCCGTCTTTCTCCAGCGTCTCGAGCGCCGGACGGTGTTGCAGATCCGCATCGAACAAGATCTCCAGGCTGGTGCGCAGCGACGACAGCTCGGCCCGCAGCGCCGCAACCTCGTCGGCGGCCGCACCACGCAGCTCGGTGGCCAATTCGCGGCGCAGCTGAGATTCCACGGTCAGTTCGTACTCGCGGCGCGCCGAGATCTCCCGGTCCAGCTGAAGGTCGTAGACCAGCTTCAGATCGCGCACCTTGGCCTGGTCGGCTTCGGCTTGTCGGCGGTAGAGCACCGACACGAACGCGCCGGCCACCGCGGCCCACAGGGCCAGGATCACAGCGAGCTTGAGCAGTTCCACCCGGTTAGTGAAAACCAGCGCGGAACTGGCCCCGATTGCGAGGACCAGCAACGTCGTCAAGAGCACCCAACCCGGCCTGCGGCCGCCGCGCCGGACCCGGGCGCCGCGGGACAGAACGGTCATGGCCTGACTGTACCGGGCGAGGTCACTCCGCGTGTCGCGCCAGTCCGGCGATTCTGCTGCCCAGTTTGGAGACCCGTGGAGGCCGCTAGGTTTCCGCGCCCTCGCCGCGCTCGGTGGGATCCGGCGGGGACTTGCAGCAATGTTGCAGCCACAGCGCGGCAACCACCAGCGCCAGCGCGCTGACGGCCGCCACCACCGCGCCGGTGGTGTCCTCGGCGACGGCGCGCTGCCACGACCGCCGCGGCAAGAAGTACACGAGCACCCCGATCCACCAGCCCAGCACCAGCGCGCCCACCCAGGCCGACGCCTTGGCAATGATCAGGCTGTGTGCCACTGCCAGGGGGTGCAGCCAACCCCGCGCGTCTCCGATCTCACCCTCGTTGATCTTGGTCCGGACGTAGCGCCCCCACAGCGCCTCGGCGATGGCGACCGCCAGCAGTGATATGCCCGTCCATACCGTCAGCGGGGGAAACCACCGGTACAGCTGCCCGACCAGCAGGTAGCCGATCACCGCAGCGCCGATCATCGCGGCCGTCAGGTCACGTCTTCGAGTCGGTCCCATCAGCTGCCCAGCGCCTGCGGGTACAACCGCACGCCCTCCCGTTCGGCCGGGTCCAGCTCGGCGAGCAGCTCAGCCACCGACCGCGGTCCGTCCGCGAGGGTCAGTTCGGCGTCGGGGTCGACGGCCAGCCACGGAACCATGACGAACGCCCGCTGGTCGGCCCTGGGGTGCGGCAGGGTCAGGTCGGCACCGCTGGCGATGATTTCCGCGGCCCCGCCCGGTTCCGTCCGGTGACAGGTGATCAGGTCCACGTCCAGGGTGCGCGGACCCCAGCGTTCGTCCCGCACCCGGCCGGCGGCGTCCTCGGCCGCCTGGGCCCGACGCAACCAGTCGTGCTCGTCGCACGCTGGATCCTCCGCGATAAGAACCGCGTTGAGGAACGGACCCTGCTCGACACCACCCCAGGGATCCGTCTCGTATACCGGAGAAACGGCTATGACCTCGCCGAGTGTGTTGACGGCTGACTGTAACCAGCCCAGGCGGTCACCCAGGTTGGAACCGATGGACAGCACAACGCGAGTCATTCACGCCTCGCTTGCGGGGACCACCGAACCTCGCCCGCCACGCCGCGAGCGCCGGGTCGTCACCGACACATCGGTGAACGTCTGGCGGATCGGCGCCTGCGGCTTGTGCACCACCACTTCGACGGCATGCACCCGTTGGTCGTCCATCACGTGCTCGGCGATCTCGGCCCCTACCGTTTCGATCAGGTTCCGCGGTGGTCCGCCGACGATCTCGGCCGCGCGGGCGGCCAGCTCGACATAGTCGTAGGTGTCGGTCAGATCGTCGCTGGTAGCGGCCTCGGCCAGATCGATCCATATCGTGATGTCGACGATGAAACGCTGACCGCTCACCCGCTCGTGGTCGTAAACGCCGTGATAGCCGTGAACGGTCAAGCCGCGCAGTTCGATTCGATCAGCCATTCGATGCAGTCCTTTCCGGGCCTTCCCAAGCTTGCACGACCTTAAGCGCGTCGACCGAGGCCCGCACATCGTGCACCCGCACACCCCACGCGCCGTGCAGGGCGGCCAGCGCGGTAATCACCGCCGTCGCGGTCTCCCGGCCGTGCGGCGGGCGCACCACACCGTCGGGCGCGGCGAGCAAGCTGCCGAGGAAGCGTTTGCGTGAGGCGCCCAACAGCACCGGAACACCCGTGGCGACCAGTTCCGGCAACCCGTGCAGCAGAGCCCAATTGTGTTGTCCCGTCTTGGCGAATCCGAGCCCGGGATCGATCATCAGTTTCGCCGGATCGACACCGGCCGACACCGCCTCGTCGATCCCGGTGAGCAGGTCGGCGCGCACTTCGGCGACCACGTCGCGGTAGTCCGGAACCTCGTGCGGGCGCTGTGGCGAGACCCGCCGCCAGTGCATCAACACCCACCGCACGCCGGCCTCGGCCACCAGTGGCGCCATCGCCGCATCGGCCTGGCCGCCGGACACGTCGTTGACTATCTGGGCACCGTTTTCCAGGGCAGCCCGCGCGACGTCGGCGTGCATGGTGTCAATGCTGACGGTAATGCCTTGCGCGGCAAGCTCTTTGACGACGGGAACCACCCGTGCGGTCTCGATGCGCGGGTCCACCCGAGTGGCACCGGGGCGGGTCGACTCGCCGCCGACGTCGATGATGCCCGCGCCGTCGGCTGCCATCGCCAGCCCATGTTCGACCGCACCCTGAGGACTGAGAAATCGTCCGCCATCCGAGAACGAGTCGTCGGTGATATTCAGCACCCCCATAACCTGCATGGGCGCCGGGTTCATTTACGCAAGATGAGATCGAGCGCTTCGGCTCGAGAGGCGGCGTCGTGCTTGAACTGGCCGCGCACCGCCGACGTCGTCGTGATCGCACCGGGCTTGCGGACACCGCGCATCGCCATGCACAAATGCTCTGCCTCGACCACGACGATTACCCCGCGCGGGTCCAGCCGTTCCACCAGGGCGTCGGCGATCTGGCTGGTGAGCCGCTCCTGCACCTGTGGCCGCTTGGCGTAAAGGTCTACCAGCCGCGCGATCTTGGACAGACCGGTCACCCGGCCGTCCTCGTTCGGGATGTAGCCGACATGGGCCACACCGTGAAAGGACACCAGGTGGTGCTCGCAGGTGGAGTACATCGGTATTTCTTTGACGATCACCAGCTCGTTGTGGTCTTCGTCGAACATGGTGCTCAGGACCGTGGCCGGATCGGTGTAGAGCCCGGCGAAGATCTCTCGATACGCCCGGGCGACGCGCGCCGGAGTGTCACGCAGACCGCTGCGGTCCGGATCCTCTCCGACCGCGACCAGCAACTCGCGGATGGCGGCTTCGGCACGCGGCTGGTCGAACACGCGAACCTGGTGGGCTGCGTCTCGGGAATCTAGCTGCGTCATCGAAGCTCCATTCCTTAGCCGTGCGCCGGCGGGTTGGACCGACTTACATCCTTGCCTGACGGGTCGGCGGATTCATCGCGGTCCGGCGCCGGACCTGACTGGTCATGGTCAGGAGGATAAGCCGGGTAGGGGGCCGGTTGCGTGCGATTGGGCGATTGCGGTGGCCATCCCGGCGCGTGCCAGCCGGCCGGGGCGCCGTAATCGGGCTGGGTCGGCGTCGGGCCGGAACCGTGCGAACCGTTGGCGCCGTGGTTGGTTCGGCCCGCTTCGCTCTCCGCGGCCTCCGCTGCCTTGGTGGCCCGGGCGATAGCCGCCTTGAACGCCGGCTCGGGGAGCGGCTGGGGCCAGGGCTCGCCGCGCTCGATCGCCAGCTCGCCGGGCGTCTTGATCGGTGGCTTGTCGGACGGGATCCGGCCACCGAAGTCGTCGAACATGGTGAGCCGGGGCCGCTTTTCGACGTCGGCGAAGATGCCTTCCAGCTCGGGTCGGTGCAGGGTTTCCTTTTCCAGCAGCTCGCCGGCCAGGGTGTCGAGCACGTCGCGATACTCAGTGAGGATTTCCCACGCCTCGGTGTGCGCGGCCTCGATGAGCTTGCGGACCTCTTCGTCGATCTCGCGGGCCACCTCGTGTGAGTAGTCCGGCTGGGTGCCCATGGTGCGGCCGAGGAACGGGTCACCGTGGTCGGTGCCGTACTTGACGGCGCCGAGCCGGGCGCTCATGCCGTACTCGGTGACCATCGCCCGGGCGACCTTGGTGGCCTGCTCGATGTCGGACACCGCGCCCGTCGTCGGCTCGCGGAACACCAACTCCTCGGCGGCGCGACCACCCATCGCGAAGACCAGCTGGGCGATCATCTCCGAGCGGGTTCTCAGGCCTTTGTCCTCTTCCGGCACGGCTACCGCATGCCCGCCGGTCCGGCCTCTGGCCAGGATCGTGACCTTGTAGACCGGGTCGATGTCGGGCATCGCCCAGGCCGCCAGGGTGTGGCCGCCCTCGTGATAGGCGGTGATCTTCTTTTCGTGTTCGCTGATGATCCGGCCCTTGCGACGGGGGCCGCCGATGACCCGGTCGACGGCCTCTTCCAGTGCGGGGCCGGTGATGACGGTGCCGTTCTCCCTTGCCGTGAGTAAGGCGGCTTCGTTGATGACGTTGGCCAGGTCGGCGCCGGTCATGCCGACGGTCCGCTTGGCCAGGCCGTCGAGGTCGGCGTCGTCGGCGATCGGCTTGCCCTTGGAGTGGACTCTGAGGACGGCCCGGCGCCCGGCGAGGTCGGGGTTGGACACCGGGATCTGCCGGTCGAAGCGGCCGGGCCGCAGTAGGGCGGGGTCGAGGATGTCGGGCCGGTTGGTCGCGGCGATAAGAATCACGCCGGCGCGATCACCGAAACCGTCCATCTCGACCAGCAACTGGTTGAGCGTCTGCTCGCGCTCGTCGTGACCGCCGCCGAGGCCGGCGCCTCGTTGGCGCCCGACCGCGTCGATCTCGTCGACGAAGATGATGCACGGGCTGTTCTGCTTGGCCTGTTCGAACAGATCACGCACCCGGGAGGCGCCGACGCCGACGAACATCTCGACGAAGTCCGAGCCCGAAATGGTGAAGAACGGCACTCCTGCTTCGCCGGCTACGGCGCGGGCCAGCAGCGTCTTGCCCGTTCCCGGCGGCCCGTAGAGCAGCACGCCCTTGGGGATTTTGGCGCCGAGTGCCTGGTACCTGCTGGGGTTCTGCAGGAAGTCCTTGATTTCGTAGAGCTCCTCGACCGCCTCGTCGACGCCGGCGACGTCGGCGAAGGTGGTTTTCGGCATGTCTTTGGAGAGCTGTTTGGCGCGCGATTTGCCGAAGCCGAAGCCCATTCGGGCGCCCCCCTGCATGCGGGAGAACATCACGAACAGGCCCACCAGCAACAGCAGCGGCAGTACGTAGACGAGCAGCTCGCCCAGGATGCTGCCCTCGTTGACGACGGTGCTGACCTTGGCATTCTTGGCGTTCAGGGCGTTGAACAGGTCGACGGCGTACCCGCTGGGGTACTTGGTGATGATCTTGTCGGAGTTGTCGGTGTCGTTATTGCCCTTTTTCAGGGTCAATCGCAGCTGCTGTTCCCGGTCGTCGATCTGTGCGCTCTTGACGTTGTCGCTGTTGATCTGGGACATCGCCACCGAGGTGTCGACGGGCTTATAACCGCGGGTGTCGTCGCTGAAGTAGAAGAACGACCAGCCGAGCAGAACCACGACAGCGATCGCCGTGATGGTGCGGATCACGTTTTTCCGGTTCATTAATCATCGGCCGTGCCGGCCAGGTCCTTCCGTATATACGCAGCTGGAAAAATCAAGGCTACCGCTCCTGGCGATCGCCAGCCCGGGGAATCCCGGGCGCAGCGGGTCGCCAGCATCCTGCACCGGCGATCGCCAGCCCGGGAAGTTGGCGATCGCAGCGTCCGGTACCTCCAACGAGCGTCCAACGAGCGGCAGTTCCCAATGGTCCGCCCAGCGCGGCAAACAACACGGCAGGTCAGGTCAGAACGGCCCCACGGCGTTCCGGGATCAGCGCCACCACTGCGGCTTCGATCACATATATGGTCGGCAGCAGCGCCAGGGCGAATTGAAACCCGTGGCTGGTGGCCACCGCGGCGATCAGCACCGGGGCCAGTCCACCGATCCCACGGCCCACGTTGAACAGCAAGTTCTGGGCGGTCGCACGGATCGCAGTCGGATAGAGCTCGGCGAGCAGGGCGCCCAACCCACCGACCATCCCATTGGCAAACCCACCGACGACGAACCCGCCGGCCAGTAGCGCCGCGGGGTGGGTGAGTTGGCTGTAGATCAGCACCGAGCCCGCCGCACCGGCTTGATACAGCCACAACGCCGGCCGCCGGCCGAAACGATCGGCGAGTTGTCCGAAGACCAGAATCCCGGCGATCATTCCCAGCACCGTCACCGCCGTCCACAGCGAACCTTTGGTCAGGCCCAAGCCACGACTCTCCGACAGGTAGTGCGGCAGCCAAACCAGCACGCCGTAGTAGCCGAAGTTCTGCGCGACGGTCAGGACCAGCATCGCCGCTGTCGCACGGTCTTTGAACAGCAACCGCAGCGACTCACGCGCGGCCGCCCGCTGCCGTTCCAGAAACATCGGTGGTTCGGGCAGCATCAAGCGGAACATCATCGCGATCACGGCGGGAAGGGTGCCCACCACGAATAGGCCACGCCAGCCGACGGTGTTGATGATGGGCGCGGCGATGAGCGCCGCGGTCAGGACACCGAGCTGGCATCCCACCGCGACCAGACTGGTCGCCCGGGCTCGCCGTGGTCCTGCGACGGCTTCGGCGGCCAGCGCCATGCCGATACCGAACTCGCCGCCGAGCCCCAGCCCGGCCAGGAATCGGTAGACCGCGAAGTCGAAATAGCCGTGCGCCAGTGCACCCAATCCGGTGAACACCGCGAAGAAGACGACCGTCCAGGTGAGGACCCGCACCCGGCCGAACCTGTCGGCCAGGACTCCCGCGGCGGTGCCACCGATGGCCGCCCCGATCAACGTGAGTGTGGCCAGCCAACCGGCTTTGACCGTGGACAAGTGGAAGCTGGCGATGATGCCGGGCAGCGCAAAGCTGATGATCAGGAGATCAAAGCCGTCGAGGCCGAATCCAAGCGCCGAGACCAGGATCGCTTTTCGCGCATAGTTACTCGTAGTAGCGCGCCTCGACCACATTGCCGTCCGGATCAGCGAAGTAGTAGCCCTGCGGCGCCCACCCTTGCGCCCCGAAGGAGTGGTTCAACCGGGCGCTGGTGTCGATGCCCGCTGCCTGCAAACGTTGATCCAGCGCATCGTATTCGGCCTTCGACATCGCCAGGCACACATGATTGACCCGGTGGCCGGCACTGTCGTCGACCTTCGTCATCGCCTCGGTGGCGCCCGCACTTTCGGATGACATCAGGTCGATGATGGAGTCCCCGCTCACCCGCACGCTCGGAAACGGGGCTTCGCCGGCGTCGAACTCGTCGAACCGCACGGGCGTCAGCCCGACCACTTTCGTGTAGAACTCCATCGAGTCCCGCACGTCCTTCGTCCACAGCACAACGTGGTCCAGCCGCATAGATCAACATGATGCCCGCCAAGGCCTTCTCTGCCCAACGCCGTTGTGATTTGGTGAGACGATGCGTTTATCAACCGAACGGTTAGTGGAGACCAACGGTGTGCAGCTGCGCGTCATCGAGGCCGGCGACCGGGGCGCGCCCGTGGTCCTACTGGCCCACGGCTTTCCCGAACTCGCCTACTCATGGCGCCACCAGATTCCCGCCCTTGCCGAGGCCGGCTACCACGTACTGGCACCGGATCAGCGCGGTTACGGCGGCTCGTCGCGTCCGGATGCCGTCGGGGACTACAACATTCACGAATTGACCGCCGACATGGTCGGTCTGCTCGACGATGTCGGCGCCGAACGAGCGGTGTGGGTTGGTCACGACTGGGGCGCGATAGTGGTGTGGAATGCCCCGCTGCTGCACCCGGACCGGGTCGCCGGGGTGGCCGCACTGAGCGTGCCGGTGGTGCCGCGGCCACGGACGGCGCCGACGAAAGCGCTTCGGCACCGGTTCGGCGAGAACTTCTTCTACATTCTCTATTTTCAGGAGCCCGGTGTCGCCGATGTCGAACTCAACGGCGACCCGGCCCGCACGATGCGCCGGATGCTGGGCGGTTTGCAGCTGCCCGGCGACGAGAGCTCGGCTCTGCGGATGGTCGCGCCCGGGCCCGAAGGTTTCATCGATCGGCTTCCCGAACCCGAGGGGCTGCCGGCGTGGATCACCCAGGACGAACTCGACCACTACATCAGCGAATTCACTCGCACCGGTTTCACCGGCGGCCTGAACTGGTACCGCAACTTTGACCACAACTGGGAGACCACGGCCGAAATCGACGGTGCCACAATCGATGTGCCGTGTCTGTTCGTCGGAGGGACAGCCGACCCGGTGCTGACATTTACCCGACGCGATCGTGCTTCGCAAGTGATCACCGGCCCGTACCGCGAAGTGATGCTCGAGGGCGCCGGACATTGGTTGCAACAGGAGCGGCCCGACGAAGTCAACGCGAGACTACTCGAGTTCCTCAAGGAGATGAACTGGTGATGGGCGCACCGATGCGTTTCGGCGTTTTCATCACGCCGTTTCACCCGACGGGCCAATCCCCGACGGTCGCACTGGAATACGACATGGAGCGCGTCGTTGCACTGGACCGCCTCGGATACGACGAGGCGTGGTTCGGCGAACACCACTCCGGAGGCTACGAGCTGATCGCATGCCCGGAAGTCTTCATCGCGGCAGCGGCGGAGCGGACCAAGCACATCCGGCTCGGTACCGGAGTCGTCTCGCTGCCCTACCACCATCCACTGATGGTCGCCGACCGGTGGGTGCTGCTGGATCATCTGACCCGGGGGCGCGTCATGTTCGGCACCGGCCCCGGCGCACTGCCATCGGACGCATACATGATGGGCATCGACCCGATCGATCAGCGGCGGATGATGCAGGAATCCCTGGAGGCGATCCTGGCGTTGTTCCGCGCCGCACCAGACGAGCGCGTCGACCGCCACTCCGACTGGTTCACGCTGCGCGACGCGCAATTGCACATTCGGCCGTACACCTGGCCCTATCCCGAAATATCCACAGCGGCAATGATTTCCCCGTCCGGGCCGCGACTGGCCGGTGCGCTGGGCACGTCGCTGTTGTCGCTGTCCATGTCGGTGCCAGGCGGCTACGCGGCACTGGAGACCACCTGGGACGTGGTGCGCGAGCAGGCCGCCAAAGTTGGTCGGGACGAGCCGAATCGGGCCGATTGGCGGGTCCTTTCGATCATGCATCTGGCCGAGCGTCGTGAGCAGGCGATTACCGACTGCATTTACGGCTTGCCTGAATTCTCGGAATACTTTGGCGCGGCCGGCTTTGTGCCGTTGGCGAACACCGTGGAAGGCGGGCAGTCGCCCTACGAGTTCGTCGAAGCGTATGCGGCCGCGGGCAATTGCTGTATCGGTACGCCCGACGACGCGATCGCTCACATCGAAGACCTGCTGGGGCGCTCGGGTGGCTTTGGGACGCTGCTGCTGCTCGGCCATGACTGGGCATCACCGCAGGCCACCTTTCATTCCTATGATCTGTTCGCCCGCAAGGTGATTCCGCACTTCAAGGGACAGCTCGAAGCCTCACGGGCGTCGCACGGCTGGGCCAGGGCCAAACGCGACGAACTGATCGGGCGCGCCGGCCAGGCCGTCGTGCAGGCAATCACCGAGCACGTCTCCGAACACGAACGGGAAAGCAGCTGATGCGCGCGTCGGTTTTGCGCGGCGGTCGCATGGTCTACCGAGATGACGTACCCGACCCGGTGCCGGGGCCGGGGCAGGTGCTGGTCCAGGTGCGCGCGTGCGGAATCTGCGGTTCCGACCTGCATTTCGCCGCACACGGCGCCGAAGTGGTGGAGCTGAGCGGTGAGCTGGCCGGCGGCCGTGGCATGGATCTCGATGTGGGACGCGACGTGTTCATGGGCCACGAGTTCAGCGCCGAGGTGCTCGAAGCCGGACCTGACACCGACACTTACCCAGCCGGAACGCTGGTGACGTCGATTCCGGTATTGCTTTCCGAAAAGGGCGTCGAGCCAATCGTTTTCAGCAACAGCACGCTAGGGGCCTACGCGGAACGGATGCTGCTGTCCGCACCGCTGCTGTTACCGATTCCCGACGGCCTGGACCTCAAGCACGCCGCGCTGGCCGAGCCGATGGCGGTGGGCTTGCACGCGGTGAACAAATCCGGCATTGACCGCGGCGAGACGGCGCTGGTGATCGGCTGCGGACCGATCGGGATCGCGGTGATAGCCGCGCTTCGCGTTCGCGGCGTGGAAAATATTGTGGCATCTGACTTTTCACCGAAGCGACGTGAGCTGGCAGCGTTGATGGGCGCGCACCAGACGATCGACCCGGCACAGGGTTCTCCCTTCGACTCGGTCAAGACCCGCGTGGTGTTCGAGGCGGTCGGCGTGCCGGGCATCATCGGCGACGTAATCAGGCGGGCCCGGCGCGGAACACGGTTGGTCGTCGCCGGGGTATGCATGCAGGCCGACACCATCCATCCGTTCTTCGCGATAGGCAAGGAGATCAGCCTGCAGTTCGTCAACGCCTACGAGCCCGACGAGTTCGCCGCATCGTTGCATTCGCTGGCCGAGGGCGAAATCGACGTCACCCCAATGATTACCGGCGAGGTTGGGCTCGAGGGGGTGGGCGCGGCGTTCGACGACCTCGCCGACCCCGAGCGGCACTGCAAGATTCTGGTAACGCCGTAGATCGGTCTTGTCACACCGCTGTGGCAGAATCGTACGTATGTTCGAATCCGTGGTGGAGCTGGACCCGGCCGCGCTGGTGGCCGAGGTCGAAGCGACCCATCGGCAGGAGTCGATGTTGGTGGCGCGGCGGATGGCGGCGGTAGCGGCGTTGCTGCGGGATCGGGTGGCTGCGGCCGAGCGGGTTGCGGGCCGGGTGGAGCATGCCGAGATCGATGGGTTTGACCAGACCAGGGCTGAGGTGGCTGCGGCGATGAATCTGTCGCCGCTGGCGGCCAGCTATCTGGTGTCTG
>NZ_MVHE01000105.1 GCF_002086155.1 Mycobacterium angelicum
TTGGCGCGGCTGGTGGCGATGGCGGCAACGGCGGCACCGGCGGCTTCGCCGGTTTCGGCGGCACCGCAGGCAATGGCGGTTCCGGCGGCACGGGCGGGGCCGGCGGCGACGGCGGCACCGGCGGGGACGGCGGCAACGGCGGTTCGCAAGCGGTAGGCTTCGGCGGCCGAGGCGGCGGGGGCGGCGCCGGAGGTGACGCGGGCACCGGGACCACGGGCCCAAGCGGCATCGGTGGCAAGGGCGGCAACGGCGGCAACGGCGGCCTCAGCAACTTCGGTGGCGATGGCGGTAGCGGTGGCCAGGGAGGCACCGGCGGCAAGTCGACGGCGACCGCGGGCGGCGACGGCGGCGACGGCGGCACCGGCGGGACCGGCGGCGACAGCAACCAAGGCTCCGGCGGCGGCACCGGCGGCAATGGGGGCGACGGCGGCGACGGCGGCAGCGGTGCCGGCGGCAAGGGCGGCACCGGCACCGCGGGCGTCGGGGGCCAGGCAGGCAGCGGCACCACCGGTGGCGGCGGCGGCGCCGGCGGCCAAGCCGGGCAGGGCGGTCCCGCATAGAAAGACCGGTGATTTCGCCGATTCGATAACCCGCGGCACCTGCGACGCTGGAAGCGAACACGGGAGGTCACATGGAAATCGATCGAGAAGACGTCATCGCAAGCCTCGGCGGCCAAGAGGTCGTCGACATGATGGACCACGAGACCAAAGCCGATGCCCTGGAGCATTATCTGGAGGGCAAGCTCGACGAATTGGTCTGCGCCAAGCAGTCCGACAAGTACCCGTCGGTCGCCGACATCGAAAAACAGATCGAGACCCGCAACTACCGGCGGGGCGCCGGTCATCTGTTCGCCGCCGACCACAACATGGAAATACTGCCGCCGATGCCGGCCCGGCCCACCCTGAAGGATTTCTTCGAACTGCGCTTCAATCCGGCCAATCACGTACTGCAGAGCGCGACCCGGGCGATGAAGACCGGCATGTCCGAGGAAGTGATCCTGGCGTGCCTGCTGCATGACGTGGTGCAGTCGCTGATCAAACCGGACCACGGGTGGTGGGGCGCCCAACTGCTGGAGCCCTACCTGCCGGAGCAGAGCACCTTCGCCATTCGCTATCACCAGGCATTGCGCTTCTATGCCGACGACGAGGTCGGCTACGAATACCCGCAGATGTACTACCAGATCTTCGGCCACGACTACACCCCGCCGCAGTACATCGAGCGGACCTACCGGATGGTCCGAAAGCACAAGTGGTACATGGACTCTCGGCTGGTGACCGTGAACGACGTCTACGCGTTCGACCCGAACGCCGAGGTCTCCTTCGAACCGTTCGAGGACATCGTCGGCCGCCACTTCAAGCAGCCGCAAGAGGGGCTGGGCTACGACAACAGCCCGAGCGCCCACATGTGGCGCACCCTGGCGCGGCCCGACTCACCGCTCTAAGCGGGCCGGAATACCTGCAGACTCCGGTACATCGCGGTGAAGCTGGCCTTCTCGTATTCCTCGCCCACCTCGCCGTCGTGCGCGATGACGGTCGGGCCGTCCACGGCGGTGAAGCTGAACTCCGGCACCTGCATCTCGTGGTACAGGGGGCTGCGTTCCAGCCGGCCCAGCACCAGCGCGGCCAATATCCGGGTGCGGGCCAGCCGCGGGCCGGTCTCCAGGATGCGAACGTCGATCAGTCCGTCGTCCATGCGAGTGCGCCGGGACGGGGCGAATCCCGTTGGCAGATAAAGGGAATTGCCCAAGAAAAACAGTGACGTCTGCAACGTCTTGTTGTCGTAGCGGATGCGCACCGGCTGACCCTTGCGCAACGTGTGCAGCATTGCATACAGGCCCGCCAGCGGCTTGCCGATGCGCTTCTCGAGCTTTTCGCGCTCCTGGACGAAGGCCGGATAGGCACCGATGCTGGCAGTGTTGACCACCATCTGACTCTCGTTCAGACACATCAGGTCGACGCAGGCAACGCTGCCCCGCCTAATGGCGGCAACGGTTTTCGCCACGGTGTCGCAACCGATGTCCTTCGCGAAATGGTTGAACGTCCCGGCGGGGAAGACCGCCAACGGCAGTCCGGCTTCCCGGGCCACCGCCGCGGCGGTGGACACCGTGCCGTCGCCTCCGCCGACCGCGAGCACCTCGGCCCGCCCGGCGGCGTCGCGCAGCACCTGCAGCGGGTCGTCGTCGGGACCCAATTCGACGATCTGCGCCCGCGGTAATTCGCTGCGCACCTCGTCGAGGACGCGCGCCCCGGTGCCGCTGCCCGAGGCCGGGTTGACGACGAGAACAACCCCGGCACCGTCGGGCCGTTCCGGCGTCTCGATCCACAGGGGTTCGGTTGCCGGCAAAGCGGTTTCGACGATCGGCGGCACCAGCCGGCCGCCCAGGACCGCCGCGCCGGCGCCGATGCCGAACCCGATCACCACATCGCCGGGGTAATGCGCGCCGACCGCCACCCGCGAGAGCCCTACCAAACCGGCCAGCAACGCCAGTCCGAATCCCAGCGGGGGGTTTTCCAGTCCAACCCCGACGGCGAAGGCCGCCGCGCTTGCCGAGTGCCCGGACGGTAGCGAGTTGGACGTGGGGCGGCGCCGCACCCGCCGGACCAACGGCACCGCGTCATACACCGGGCGGGGACGCTGACGGATCCGCTTGGCGAATTGATTGGTGAACAGGCTGGCGGCACCGAGGGACCCGACGCCGCGTATCGCGCCGCGCTGGGCGGAGTTCTTGCCAGAGGCGAACAATGCCGCGGCAAGGACGAACCAGAGCTTGGAATAGTCGGCCGCCCTGGTGAGCGGCGGCATCGCCGTGTCGAGCAGCGGGGTGGGGCTTTCCGCGATCGCCTCGAACAGTTCGCGGTCCAACGCACCTAATCCACGAGTAATCTGCTTGATACTGCGCGCACGCTGCCAGTCACGTTGCCAGGTCCGTCGACTCACCAGCCCTACCCTAGGCGGATCGGATCGTTGGGATGCGGGGTGAGTGCGGTCGTTTCGATCGTCAGCCACCCCGCCAGCGGTAGCGATTCCAGCAGCGCCATCAGCTCACCAGGATCACGCGCGCGCCACAGCCCCAGGGTCCGGCCGCCGTCCGACTCGGCCCCTAACGACCACAGCCGCACCAAATGCCCGCGTTCGGCCAACTCGCGCGCCCGAGCCGTTTCCCGCGCCGAAGTGTCCTCGACGACGTGATCCGGGGTGTCCGGCGGCACCGTGACGGTCGTCGTGATCAAGAACTCCGGCCCCTTGCCGGGGCGACCGGTAATGCCCGCGCACGGCGGGTCGTTCGGATGCCGTCCCAGCACCGTGATCTCGTCGGTGCGCCAGATCCGCATCGGCATCGAAGCCAGCAGCCGCTCCAACTGACCCTCGTCGGAGGCGGCGAACAAACCCAGGGTGCGCCATTCGCCGGGCCGCAGCGGCGGGCGCCACAGCCGTAGCAGATGCCCCTGGGCCGCGAGTTCGCGCGAGCACGCGGCCTCGCGCGCGCGAACCGCGTCGACCTCGGTTTCGGACGTACCGGCAGGCACCTGGGTGGTCATCGTGACCAGAAAATCTGTGCTGGGCACGAAAAGACTTTAGAGCTAGTCCTTGTATACCTGGACCACTACGGGGTCATCGGGGGCGACCGCGGTTCCCGGCGGCGGGTCGATGCTCACCGCCGTCCAGCAAGACTCCAGCATGACCACGCCGTACTGCGGATTCGTCGAGGACATACTGACGTCGGTGAGGCCGAGTCGGCGCAAGGTCTTTCGCACTGTGTCGCCGTCCTGGCCTCGTACATCGGGGACGATGATCTGCGCGGGGCGCTGCGAAGTCACTGGAGCGATCGATCTGCTTTCTACTTCGGTTGTTGCCGGAGGCAATGTTTGCGTCGAAGCAATTATAGGCGACCGGTCGGCGATTCAGTGGCCGGCGGGCCAGATCGTCGTCACCGCGTCGCCGGGTGGCGGTTCACCGGCCGCGGTGGCGAACTTGTCCAGGGCCGTCTTGAGCAGCTCGCGATCCTTGGGATCCATGTCGCGCAGCACCCGGGTGATCGCCGTGCGCCGGTGGCGCGTCACCTTGTTGACCAGCCGGCGTCCGGCTTCGGTGAGGCTCAACACGATGTTCCGGCGGTCCTCCGCCGACTCCTGCCGGTCCAGCAGACCCGCCTTGATCAGGCGCTCACAGATACGGCTGGCGTTCGACGGGTTCACGTCCAGCCCGGCGGCCACCGCCGCGAGGTTGAGCGGACCTCTGGTGTCCACCATGACCAGCACCCGCAGTTGCGGGACGGTCACACTGTCGTCGACTTCGGCGACGGAGGCAGCGACGATACCCACCATCGCGCGGGATGCACGCAGGACGGTATCGATCTGGTCGGCCGAGGGCCCCTCACCGGACACGGTGGACCGGGTCTAGAAGACGCGCACCCAGTCGATGAGCATCTCCTGCGGATAGGAACCCGCCGCCGGGTCACCGCCGCCGGAGCCGCCCACCGCAAGGTTTAGCACCGGGAACACTGTGTAATCGGGGTCGTTGAACGGCCATTCACGGATGGGTTCGTCCAAGTTCTCGATTCCGGTGGCCGGTACCGAGAAGTACGGCGGGGCGCCGTCGGTGTAGTCCACCCAGAAGTACATGCCGGTCGGATCCCAGCGGACACGCCAGTTGTGCCAGGCGCCGTCCACGCCGATCGGGCAGGTCTCGAACGCGGTCCCGTCCGGGTTGGCGTGAACGGTGGTGCCCGACGGCCAGGTGCCGTTGCCGTACCACTCGATCAGGTCGATCTCGCCGCTGCGACCGGGGTCGTCGTTGGACAGCCACCAGGCCGGCCACATGCCCGGAGCCAGGCAGTTGAACTTGATCCGGGCTTCCCACGTCGTTCCGACGCCGCCCCGCCACAGGCCGTGAACCAGGCCACCGAAGTAGCCGCCGTCATGCGTGGCACGCAGCACCAGATTGGAATTCCCGTCGAGGAACACGTTCTGGCGAGTGTTGCGGTATTGCCCCCAGAACTGAGGCTGGTCGAAGCCGACCGGGTTGCGAATCGGCGTCCGGAAGTTGGAAATGGCCCACTTTCCGGGGTCCGGGGCCGAACCGGCGGGGCCGTCGAACTCGTCGTGCCACAGGAACCCGCCGGCGGCTCCGGCGGTCGGTGCTGCGGGCGCGGGCGACGGGCCTGCGGGCGCGGCCGGGCGGGACGGGCTGGCCAGCGCTTTCGGGGCCGGGACTGCGGCCGCCAAGGCGCCGAATCCCGCCATCATGATCATTCGGCGACGGTCCATCTCAGGCATAAGCAAGGGACGATAGCAGCCGAACTCAGGTGGCCGTCATTTTGGGCGTGGGTGCGCTGATTTTGACCAGCGTCTTGCCGATGTTTGCCCCGGTGAACAGTCCGTTGAGGGCATCGACGCACGACTCGATGCCCTCGAAGATGGTCTGGCGGTGCTTGAGCCGGCCCTCGGACTCCCATTGGCGCAGGTGGGCGAAGGCCTCGTCGAAGCGGCCCCACTGATCGAGCGCGTTGAACCCTTGCATGAGAGCGGTTTTAGACAGCAAATTCACGTAATTGGCCGGTCCCGGATGCTCGCCGGTCAGGTAGCTGGAGATGACGCCGCACAACACCACCCGCGCCCGGTGGGCGAGCCGGCCCAGCACCGCGTCGAGGATCGGGCCGCCGACGTTGTCGAAGTAGACGTCGACCCGCTTCGGGCAATGCTGCTTCAGCGCGGCTGCCAGATCGTCGTTTTTGTAGTCGATGCACGCGTCGAACCCGAATTCTTCGACCACCGCCCGGCATTTTTCCGGCCCGCCGGCAATCCCCACCACGCGGGCTCCGGCGATCTTGGCGATTTGCCCGGCCACCGATCCGGTGGCACCCGCCGCGGCCGAAACCACCACCGTCTCACCGGGTTGCGGCCGCCCGATATCGGTCATGCCGAAGTACGCGGTGGCGCCCGTCGGGCCATACACCGACATGATCGCCAACTGGTCGTCTTCGCCGGGAATCGGTGTGCTGAACACGTCGTCGCGGATGAGCACGTACTCCTGGAAGCCGGTCAGTGTGGTGACCACGTCGCCGACGGCGTAGGCGTCGCAACGCGAGGCGACGACCTGGCCGATGCCGGCCGCCCGGATGACCTCGCCCAGCTGCACCGGCGGCAGGTAGCCGGGCTGGTCGTCCAGCCAGGTCCGCACGGCGGCGTCGAGACCGACGTAGGTGGTGCGCAGCAACGCCTCGCCGTCGGCGGGCTCGGGCGCCTGCGACGAGATCAGCTCGGTGTCATCGGGCCGGACGAGCCCGACCGGACGGCGACGCAACACAATCTGGCGGTTCGGCAAGTCGGGCACGATGCCGAGCCTATTCTTTCTTCCATGAGCGCAGAGGATGACGATCCGGAACGCCGAATCCGCGAGCTGGAACGCCCGCTGGCCGACACGGCTCGCACATCCGAATTGGGCGGCGCCCCTCCGGCCTTCGACCCCGCATACCAGGCATATCCTCCGCCGCCGCCCGGCCCAGTACCGCCGCCGACCGGCGCGCCGCCGCCACTGGGACCGCCCCCGATAGCGCCGCCACCGCCTTCGTATGGCTACGAATCCCCGTTCCCCGGAGCCACACCGCGGTCGTCGTCGGGTGTCCGCGTGTTCTGGATCTTGGCCGCGCTCTTCATCATTGGTGTGTTGGTTCTGGTGGGCGGCATTGCGCTCTACGTTTCGCGCCAACTCCATCGCGACTACGTCGTGACCCCGGAGCCGAGCACTTCGGTGATCACCAGCCTGCCCCGGTCCACCCCACGCAGCCCGGGCCCCTCGAAATCACCGACTTCGCCGGCTTCACCGACCGGGCCGTCATCATCTTTGCCGCCGCCAGGCGGGACGCTCATTGTCACCGGCGTCGGCGAGAACAGGTCGATCGAGTGCAATGACAGCGTCGTGACCGTCAGCGGCATCTCGAACAAGGTCGTAATCAGCGGCCACTGCGCCAGCCTCACCGTGTCGGGCTTGAAGAACATCGTCACCGTCGACGCCGCCGACACCATCGACGCCTCCGGCATCGACAATCGGATCACTTATCACACCGGTTCGCCGAAGATCACCAAATCCGGCGATAAGAACGTCATAGAGCAGGGCTAGTCCATCGCTTCGGCCTGGGCCAGGCAACCTTCGAAACAGGCCTGAATTGCCTTGTCCCGGAAGCGCTCCCGGGACTGTGCGTAGCCGGTCGCGTCGCCATCCGCCTGGGCCAGCAGGGCGCGCAGCCGCAGCACCGCAAGCTCATGCAGGACGAATTCCGGCTCGGTCGGCACCGCGGCCAACCGGTCGACGGTGCGTTTCGCCGCTGCGATGTCGCCAGCCCCGCCGCGCGACAACAACGCCTCGACCAGCACGGTCGTCGCGGGACCGCGAAAGATCATCTCGCCGGTGTCGAATTGTTCGGCCAGCACGCTGGTAGCCAGCTCGATCGCGCTGCCGTAGTCCCCGGATCGGCTGTGCGCACGGGCGAATTCGATATCGCACATGCGCCGCACTGTCATGGTGAGCTGTTCGCGCACGACCATCTCTTTAGCCTGCACCAGATATTCCAGTCCGTCGGCTTCGCAGTCGTAGTGCAGCAGTGCGACGGCGCGATTGAACAGCGCGTAGGCAAGTGCGGCGTTGTCTCCGGACTGCTGGGCGACCTCCAAGGACTCGGCCGCCAGTGCCACATCGCGCTCGGTGGGATGCACGGCGCCGTTCTGGATGGCGGCCGCGTACTTGTACAACTGCACGAAGGACCGGGCGCCTGCGTCGACCGACCGCGCCAACACGATGCCGGCCCGCAGGTCCTCCCGCCAGCCCGGGCGGCCCAGGAACATCTCCGCCGCGCCCTTCAGCGTCAACGCCCACGCCAGCGGGGATCCGATCACGAAGTTGCCCATGGTGGGGTCGCCGTCAGCCAGATCGATGATCCGCTGAGCCAACCGCAAGCTCTCCGTCGCTTCCCCGGCTTCCCACTTGGCTTGGGCGGCCGGGTAGAACAACCCGACCGTCATCGCCGGCTCCCCGATCGACTCAACCAGGGTGGCGAATTCCGTTGCCATGTCGGCGGCTTCACGATGACGCGAGTTGAATGTGAGAGTGGCTAGGTGTCCGGCCATGCCGACGGCCAACGACTTCTTGTCACCCGCGGCGGTAGTCAGCTCGCGCAACTCCTCGAAGCCGGTGTCGGCTGGTGTGCCGCCCACTT
The DNA here is from genome assembly GCF_002086155.1 of Mycobacterium angelicum. Classification (GTDB taxonomy): domain Bacteria; phylum Actinomycetota; class Actinomycetes; order Mycobacteriales; family Mycobacteriaceae; genus Mycobacterium; species Mycobacterium angelicum. Next base: position 8,213 of record NZ_MVHE01000105.1, read on the forward strand.
GAAAAGCGCTGCCGCACAACAAAGCCCGCGGGGCGATGCGTATGGCCAGCAGATCGGGCTCGTCGGCGGGCAACCGGTCGGCGACCCGAAGCGCCAGCTGCCAGCTCTGCCGGGCCGCCCGGATATCGCGCGCGCCATACCAATTCGCGGCATCCATGTGCCAGTCGAAGGCATCCCGCAAATCGCCGGCGGCCGCGTACTGCGTGGCCACCAGGGCGGCTTCCTCACCGGTGAACCCGCCCCGGGTTCGTTGCATCACCGCGGCCACTCGCCGGTGCAGTTCTGACCGCCCTGCCTTGAGCTGGGATTCGTATGCCACAGCCTGAATGAGCGGATGGCAGAACGCGTAGGTGCCCTGCCGCGCGTGCGGCAGCGGCTCTACCAGTTCGGCCTCGATCAACGGCGTCAGATCTGTTGCTTCGGTGGTTGATTCGAGCAGGTGGGCCAACAGCTCGGTGTCGAACTGGGCGCCGATCACCGCCGCGGCGTGCAGGACGCGCTTCGCCGCAGCGGGGAGCCGGTCGATGCGCGCCCCGATGATCGCTTGCACGCTGGGCGGCACGTGAATGTCGCGCACTTCCCGGGTACATACGTAGTCACCCGGCGCGCCCTCCAGGTCACCGCGCTCCACCAAGTCGCGCACGATCTCCTCGGCGCAGAACGGTATGCCCCCCGCGTGCTCGGCGATCACCGTCGCGAGTCCAAGTACCGACGGGTGGGTGCCCAGCAGCTCCCTGACCAACTCCGTGATGTGCGACGCACTCAGCGGTGCAAGCAGGAAAGAGCATGCCGTGGGGACCCTCGCCAGCAGCCCCTGATACTCGGGCCGGTACATGATCAGCAGCGTCGCGCGCATGGCGGGCAGCGTCGCCGCGAATTCGGCGAGCATCGATTCGCTGGCACTGTCGATCCACTGGGCGTCCTCGATCACGTACACCGCGGGCTGCGAGCGGGCCAGCGCAGCGGTTTTGAGCAGTTCAACCAGCCGCCGGCGCCGGGCATCGGGACTGATATCGGGTAAGGCGGTTTGGGACAGCTCGCCCTCACCGACACCAAGCAGGTCATCGAGCAAGAGCAGGTCTTCGCCAGTGGCGAAAGGCATTTCGCTGCGGACCCGGCACTGCGCCTGTGCGGCGGTGAGGCCACGGATCTCAAAGATCGCACGCAGCAGCCTGGAGACGGTATGGAACGCGATCTCGCGGGTATGCGATTCGCAGTAGGTAACGAAGACCGCGAAGCCACGACTGCGCGCCAACGCCACCGACTCCCGAGCCAGCCTGGTCTTGCCGACGCCAGGCTGGCCGGACACCGCGACGATGGTTCCGTGGCCGTGATAGGCCTGGTCGAGTAGTTCGGCGACGGTGTCCTTCTCGTATTGGCGTCCGACCATTCGGGATTCATGACGGGGCTTGCGTACCTTTTTGAGATGCTCGTCCCCTGCGGCCAGCAACCGGCGCGCGGGAACCGGGTTGGCGGCACCTTTGATGCGCACAGATTCGGGCTCCCCCAACACAACTCGGTCCTCGACGAGCCGCGCCGTCGATTCGCTGAGCATGACACCGCCCGGCGGGGCCACCGTTTCCATCCGCTGCGCCATGCCCACCTGGGTACCGACCGCGGTGTAACCCAGGTGAGTAGCGCCGACTTCGCCGGCAATCACCCGGCCGGAGTTCAGGCCGACCCGCAGCCGCAGATCGATCGCATCGCGGCGGGCCACCTCAACCGCCAATTGCTGGGCCACCTGCTGAATATCAAGGGCGGCAAGGCATGCCCGAAAGGCGTGGTCTTCCAACGTGATCGGGGCACCGAACAGCGCCATGATGCCGTCGCCGGTGAACTTGTCCACGGTGCCGCCGTAGCGCTGCACCACCGCCGCCGAGCGGTCGACCAGCTCAGTCATCACCTCGCGCAGCCGCTCGGCGCCAAGGGCGGCGGCAATGTCCATCGACCGCACCACGTCGGCGAACAACACGGTGACTTGTTTGTATTCGGCCGGATCGACGACCAGGGTCAGCGGCGAACCGCAAGCATCGCAGAACCGGGCCCCCTGGCGCGGTTGTGACCCGCACGCGTGACAGACCGAGGACGTTGCCGCCAAATCTAGGTCGCCAAATCTAGGTCGACTCGTCCGACGGATCGTCGAGCACGCTCACCGCTATGCCGTAGGGAAGGAAGCGGACTTTGCGCTTGGGGTCGGTGTTGTTCTTGTTTGCGCGCAGAGCGTCGAGTTCGGTGGCGTAAACCTGCTCGACGCGGGCGCCGCCATCGGCGTCCACGGTGTAGATGGCCCACACTCCGTCGCCGGCCTCGCCGGTCGTGGTCTCCGGCGCCGGACGTGACCGCCGCCCTAGGTCGTCGAAAAGCACCGACCAGCCGCTGCGAGTGCCGGGGGCGGCCATGAACCTGCCGAACCGCTCGAATGCATCGCGCAGTCCCTCGGTGCCCTCCCGGATCACCCGATCGAAATCGTCGGGGTCGAACCCGAACGGTCCATTCTCGGCCACACGACCTCCTTGCAGTTCATCCGGTTACCGCCAAGTGTGCGCTTATGGAGCCGGCTCCGCAGGGCCGGGCTCCGGCGGGGGCGGCGGCGGTGACGGCGGATAGATCGGGATGGGGATAGTCACGAACGGGACGTGCAGGTACATCGTCATGATCGGTGTCGGCTGGGTGGTGGGTTCGGGTGCCGGTGGCGGCACCGCGACCGGCGGCGCCGACGGTGCCGGCGCCTGCGGCACCGGCGTCTGCACCGGCGGGGCGGCCTGCCGTGTCGGCTGCCGCCGCGGCGGCGGCGTCACCGGCGCCATGTTCACCACCGTGGGCGGCGGCTTGGGTGCCGGCTGCTGCACCACCGGGGGCGGCTGTGCGACGACCGGGGGTGGTGCCGCTTCCGGCGGGGGCAACAGGCTGGCGATGGGGAAT
>NZ_MVHE01000106.1 GCF_002086155.1 Mycobacterium angelicum
CATGCCGCCGGTGCCGCCGTCACCGCCGCCGCCGCCCGCCCCGCCGGTGCCATTGCCGGTGGCGTAGCTGCCGGCGCTGCCGTTGCCCCCGTGGCCGCCGGTCCCGCCGGCTCCGCCGGTGCCGCCGACGCCGCCGGATCCGCCGTTGCCGGCTAGCGTGCCGCCCAAGCCGCCGGCCCCGCCGTTGCCGCCGTTGCTGCCACCCCCGCCGTTGCCACCGATGGCACCGGCTAGGCCGCTGTCGCCGATGAACCCGGCGGCGCCCGCTCCGCCGGCCCCGCCGGTCCCCCCGGTGCCGAGCCAGCCGGCATTGCCGCCGGGACCGCCCGGGCCACCGGCGACGGCGGGGTTGAACGAGGGCGCACCAGGGGCTCCGGGCCCACCATTGCCCATCAACAGGCCGCCGTTGCCGCCGCCGCCACCGGCGCCGCCGGAGCTGGCCAGGGCAACGCCGCCGGACCCGCCGTTGCCGACGAGCCCGGCATCGCCGCCCCGACCGGCGGCTGTGGTGGCCGTGGCCGCCGCGCCGGTCCCTCCGTTGCCGAACAACCAGCCACCAGCCCCGCCGGTGCCGTCGTTGACACCGGCGATCCCGGTGGCGCCGTTGCTGATCAGGCCGCGTCCGGTCAGTGCAATGAAGGGTGCGTTGAGCACCGGATCGACTACCGCGCCAAGTGGGCTGTTGAGCCACGCCTGGCCGATCTGCTGAACGGAATCCACCAGCAGCGACCCAGCCCCGCCCGCTGCTAACCCGGTCCAGGATGCGTTGGTGGCTTCGGCGGCGGCCAGCGTGTACCCGGCGCCGGTCAGCGTGTGTACGAACTGCTCGTGAAAGGCCGTCGCCTGCCTACTGATCGCCTGATATTGCTGCGCGTGGCTGCCGAACAGTGCCGCGACCGCCGCCGAGATCTCGTCGCCGGCGGCGGCTGCCAACGCGGTCGTCGGTGCCGCCGCGGCCGCGTTGGCCGCCCCGATGGTGGACCCGATTCCCGCCAGCTCCGTGGCCGCGGCCACCAGCATCTGCGGCGACGCAATCACAAACGACAACTCGCACCTCGTTCACGTCGGAAGGCACAAACCGAATCGCTCGCTATCCGTTCAGTGCTAAGACGCTATCGCCTTCGTGCCCAACAGATAGGAATTCGTCGGAAGATTCTGGTGCGGTCTAAATGGCCGGGCCGAGTAAGTCGTCGGCGTCGCGGATGATGTAGCCGTAGCCCTGTTCGGCCAAGAAGCGTTGCCGGTGTGCGGCGTATTCGGCGTCCAGGCTGTCGCGGGCCACCACCGAGTAGAAGATGGCACCGCCGCCGTCGGCCTTGGGCCGCAGCAGCCGCCCGAGTCGCTGTGCCTCTTCCTGGCGTGAGCCGAACGTGCCCGAAACCTGTACCGCCACAGAGGCTTCCGGTAGGTCGATGGAGAAGTTGGCCACCTTGGACACCACCAGCGTGGTGATCTCGCCGCGGCGGAAGGCGTCGAACAGCGCTTCGCGTTCCTTGGTCTTGGTGGCGCCCTGGATGACCGGTGCATTCAGCTCGGCGCCCAGCTCGTCAAGCTGATCGAGGTAGGCGCCGATCACCAGGGTCTGCTCGCCGGGGTGCTTTTCCAGAATCGATTTCACCACAGCGATTTTGGTGTGCACCGTCGAACACAGCCGGTAGCGCTCTTCGGGTTCGGCGGTGGCGTACATCATCCGCTCGTTGTCGGTCATCGTCACCCGAACCTCGACGCATTCGGCCGGTGCGATCCAACCCTGCGCCTCAATGTCTTTCCACGGCGCGTCATAGCGCTTGGGGCCGATCAGGGAGAAGACGTCACCCTCGCGGCCGTCTTCGCGGATCAGGGTGGCGGTCAACCCAAGCCGTCGCTTGGACTGCAAATCGGCGGTCATCCGGAACACCGGCGCGGGCAGCAAGTGCACCTCATCGTAGATGATCAGCCCCCAGTCGCGGCTGTCGAAAAGCTCCAAATGCCGATACTCGCCCTTGGAGCGGCGGGTGATCATCTGATAGGTCGAGATGGTGACCGGCCGAATCTCCTTGCGCTCACCGGAGTATTCGCCGACCTCATCCTCGGTCAGCGAGGTGCGCGCAACCAGCTCGCGCTTCCATTGGCGGGCGGCCACGATGTTGGTGACCAGGATCAGCGTCGTCGCACTGGCTTTCGCCATCGCCGCCGCGCCGACCAGCGTCTTGCCCGCGCCGCAGGGCAGGACCACCACACCCGAGCCGCCGGCCCAGAACGAGTCGGTGGCCATCTGCTGGTAGTCGCGCAGGTGCCAGCCGTCCTGCGCGAGGCTGATCGGATGCGCCTCGCCGTCTACGTAACCGGCGAGATCCTCTGCGGGCCAACCGGTTTTGAGCAGCATCTGCTTGACCCGGCCACGTTCGCTGGGGTGCACGACGACGGTGTCGTCGTCGATGCGGGCGCCCAGCATGGGCGCGATCTTCTTGTTGCGCAGCACCTCTTCGAGCACCGCGCGATCCAGGCTGACCAGCGTCAGGCCGTGCACGGGACTCTTGACCAATTGCAGGCGGCCGTAGCGGGCCATGGTGTCGACGATGTCGACCAGCAGCGGCTGCGGCACCGCGTAGCGGGAAAAGCTCACCAGCGCATCGACGACCTGCTCGGCGTCGTGGCCGGCCGCGCGGGCATTCCACAGCGCCAGCGGCGTGATGCGGTAGGTGTGCACGTGCTCGGGTGCGCGTTCCAGCTCGGCGAACGGCGCGATCGCGGCGCGTGCCGCGCCGGATAGCTCATGGTCCACTTCGAGCAGCACCGTCTTGTCGGACTGCACGATCAACGGTCCGTCAGTCATAACCGTCCATTATCCGTCGTCGGCCGACACCACCGACGTGATGCGGTGGATAGCGAACTCGCGCAGCTTTCCCGAAGCCGAATCGAACGCCGTGAGCTGGCCGCCCCGGATCAGGATGGGCGAAACCACCCGCTGGGTGGCCACCCCGGCGGCATCGAGGTAGCCGATCAACACCGTGTCCTGATCCCTGGCAGCGCGCTGCAGCAGCGACATCGCGACCGCGGGGTCGACCCGGATGTTTCCGAACGGCGCGGCGGTCACCTTGCGCAGTACCGAGACGACGGCGTTGAGGGTCTCGCTGTTCGGTCGCGGCGCCGGACGGTAGGGACGGCGTTGCTGCGGCGCGGGCACCCGTGCGCCGCGGGGCCTGATGTCCACGATGGCGCCGGTGGAATCCTCGGCGGCCGGGGAAAATCCGGCGGCCCGCAACCCGGCGAGTACCTCCGATATCGGCGCGGGAGATACCGCCACCGTCGGCGCCAGAGCCCGCAGCGCAAGGCCTTCGACTGCGGGCGACGCCACGGCCTGGGCCAGCAGGGCCGGATCCTCGCACCGCACGAACGAAGCTGCCATACCGATCCGAAGCTGCCCGTGCCGGCGCGCGACGTCATCGATCAGATAGGTAAGCCCTTGCGGCACCGGCGTTTTGGAATGGTTGGCGAATAGCGTGTGCATCCAGTCGCGAGTCTTGCCGATATCGAGCGCATGCCGGATCGACTGCTCGCTGACTCGGTACACCATCGCCGCGCCGGCCGACTCGACGGTGGCAACCGTGGCCAGGGCGTCGGCCAGGTCGCGATTGAGCGGCCCGGGTACCACGACGGTCAGGTCGGCCTGGACCAGAAAGTGGTCGATCGGTTTGGGCAGTGCCCGCGTCATTGAGTCGACGACGGCGGCCGGGTCTGCGCCGTCGTCCAGCAGCGCCCGGCCGGGACCGCTGATCGCTCCGCGACCCACCAGACCCAGCGCGTGACCCTCGTTCAGCAAGTCGGCGACGGGATCGGGCTGCAGCCGTCGGGCCCAGCGTGGCCGCCGCCAGATCAGCGTCGCCGACGCCGACGTCGCGTCCACGCCTGCGCCGCCCGGCAGTTCGGCGAGCATGCCCAACAGCAGCCGGCGATCCAGCGGCGCGGCCGTGGAGAACAATGAATCCGACAGTGCGCCATACGGTTTGGCGTCCGGTCCGCGACTGCCGATCAACGCCGGCCGGCCGGGTAGATCCAGCCAGGTGCTGGCCAACAGGTACCAGCGCTCGGCCGGAGTCATCGAGGTGAGCCGGTCGACCGTCGCCGTCGGCGCCCAATACGGGCTCTCGCCGTGCAGTGGTTCGGGATCGGGGATGCCGCTGGCGATCAGTCCGGCCGCGGCCGCGATCTCGAGGATCAGGCCCAGCCGCGGCTCGTCGATTCCGGTTGTCTTGGCCAGCCGCTTGAGTTCCCGTATTCCCAGCCCGCCGCTGCGCAGCTCGGATACCGGTGTGGCACTGAGGTTTTCGAGCAGCACTTCCAGCTCGCGCAGCAGATCGATGACGGCCCCGGCCGCCGCGGCGTCGGCGTCGTCGGGCGTGGTGGTGGATACCACCGGGTCGGGCGCGGTGAGTTGCAGCGGACCCGGGTGCTCACCGCGCAACACCTGCCCGACGTGCCGCGGCAAGATCACCGTCTCGGCATCGATGCGGCGCAGCAGACCCGTCGCCAGCAGCCGCGGCACGGGCCGGTCCGGTGCCGCGCCGGGTGCCGCGTCGCGGGTACGCCCCATGGGCGATCCTTCGAGCAACTTCTCCAGCACGTCGCGCTGCGACTCGTCGAGGTCCTCGATCAGCGCCGCGATCTCTTCGCCCGATCGCGACCGATCCTCAAGCGTGACCTGTCCGGCGTGCCAGGGCAGCGCCGTGGCGGCGTCGGAGGCCACCCGGACCGCGGCCTCGCCCCACACCAGGGCACGCAGCTTGAGGTCGTCCAGCGCGGCAACGACGTCAGCCTGGGGCGCGTGATCGCCGATCAGGGCCAGCAGCTTGGCGACCGGCACCGGCTCGGTATCGGCCTGCAGCACCAGCAACGCGTCGAGCACGGCCAGCCGCAAAAAGTCGAGTTCGTCGGTGGCGGCTTTGACCGATTGCCTGGCCTGGGCGCGCGCGGCGAGCGCGGCGATGCTGCCCGGCGGCGGCTGGGCAAGGTCGGGCCGCAGCTCCAATAGCAGGATCAGCCGCTCGTCGGGCAAGTCGGCCAGCCAGGACCCCAGCGGGATATCCGGCGTGTGTTCGGTCATTGCTGATCAGCGTAGGCCGCAACCTTTCGCCGCGGACGGGTGCGGGACCTGTCAGAATGGACCCCGTGGCTGACAATGGTGAAGGCAAGGCACGCAAGACCAAGTACGTGGACAACGGATGGCCGACCACCGATCCGGACGACCATGCCGTAAGCGAACTCGTGACCGACCGCACCGGTGCGCTGTCACCCTTCGGTGAAATAGTGTTCCCGGTGCCCGCGACGGACCTGCCTTACGTCCACCCGGTAACAGTTCGCGGCTGGTAGCCGGGGGATGGCCAGGTCAAGCGCGCTGTCGCACCTGGACGAGCGGGGGGCCGCGCACATGGTCGACGTCACCGACAAGGGAGCGACCAGGCGCACCGCCGTCGCGGCCGGCGCTCTGCGTACGTCGGCAGAGGTGGTGTCGCTGATCTCGACCGGCGGCCTGCCCAAGGGCGACGCGCTGGCCACCGCACGGGTGGCAGGGATTCTGGCGGCCAAACGCACCAGCGACCTCATTCCCCTGTGCCATCAGTTGGCGCTCACCGGCGTCGACGTCGATTTCGGCGTCGGGGAGTCGGATATCGAGATCACCGCGACCGTGCGCAGCACCGATCGAACCGGCGTCGAAATGGAGGCTCTGACGGCTGTGAGCGTGGCGGCGCTGACTCTTTACGACATGATCAAGGCGGTTGACCCGGCCGCGCGCATCGATGACATCCGGGTGTTGCGCAAAGACGGCGGCCGCAGCGGAAGCTGGGTGCGCCAGTGACTAGTCGGTCGGCTCGCGTCGTCATCGCCTCGACCCGCGCATCGGAGGGTGTCTACGCCGACGAGTGCGGGCCCATCATCGCCGAATGGCTTTCCCAGCGCGGTTTTTCGACCGCCGAGCCGCGCGTTGTCGCCGACGGCAACCCGGTGGGCGACGCGTTACATGACGCATTGGAAGAGGGCGTAGACGTAATCATCACCTCCGGCGGCACCGGCATCTCGCCCACCGATAGCACCCCGGAGCAGACCGTGGCGGTGCTGGACTACATCGTTCCCGGCCTAGCCGACGAGATTCGCCGCTCCGGTTTGCCGAAGGTTCCGACGTCGATACTGTCGCGCGGCGTGTGTGGTGTTGCCGGCCGGACCCTGATCGTCAACCTGCCCGGTTCCAAGGGTGGGGTTCGCGACGGCCTCGCGGTACTCGAGGGTGTGCTCGACCATGCCCTCGACCAGCTCGCCGGCCAAGATCACCAGCGATGACGCGCGCCGACGACGATGCAGCGCGTAGCGATGAGGAGGAGTGGCGCTGATGACGGTGGTCGTGCGCGCCGCGCTGACCGACCAGCCGATCTTTTTGGCCGAGCACGAGGATCTGGTCGGCCATCAATCCGCGGGAGCCGTGGTGGGATTCCTCGGAATGATCCGCGACCACGACGGCGGACGCCAGGTCGTGCGGCTGGAATACTCCGCGCACCCGTCGGCCGCTCAGGTCCTTGCTGACGTCGTCGCCGAGGTGGCGCAGCAGTCCAGCGGGGTGCGGGCCGTGGCGGCCAGCCACCGAATCGGCGTACTACAGATCGGGGACGCCGCCTTGGTCGCCGCCGTTGCCGCCGACCATCGACAGGAAGCCTTCGCCACCTGTGCGCGTTTGGTCGACACCGTTAAGGCGCGGCTTCCGGTGTGGAAGCACCAGTTCTTCGAAGACGGGTCCGAAGAATGGGTGGGTTCGGCCTGAGCTCTTAGGCGATTGCGTACGGCTGAGCGAGCGCGTCCAGCGCGTCGTTGCCGCTGACGTCCTGCGCCCGGATCGCGTCCCACAACTTCTTGGTGTAGGCGACGGTCGAGACCTGGTGGATTTCCACCGGAGCGTCGGCTTCCGGGGCGGGCGGCACGTCGGCCGGCTGTGGATCGGCCAGCTGCGTCCCTGCCTCGATGACTCCGCGGGCCGGCTGCTGGTCGGCCGGAGCGGGCGGCAGGTCGGCCGGAGCGGGCGGCAGGTCGGCCGGAGCGGGCGGCAGGTCCGCCGGAGGAGCGGGCGGCAGGTCGGCTGGAGCCGGAGCCGGAGCCAGGTCGGCCGGAGCCGGAGCCAGGTCGGCCGGAGCGGGCGGCAGGTCGGCTGGAGCCGGAGCCGGAGCCAGGTCGGCCGGAGCGGGCGGCAGGTCGGCCGGAGCAGGAGCCAGGTCGGCCGGAGCGGGCGGCAAGTCGGCCGGAGCCGGCGGCAAGTCGGCCGGAGCCGGAGCGAGCTCAGCGGGAGCCGGCGGCAACGCGTCGGCGGGAGCCGGAAGCTCGGCCGGCGGCGGCAGCTCGGCCGGCGGCGGCAGCTCAGCGGGAGCGGGAATGTCGTTGCCGACCAACTGCACGCCGGGAGCCGGGTCAGCAGGCGCGGGGTCGGCGGGCGCCGGCGGTGCCGGGTCGGCCAGCGGGGCCGGCTCACCGTTGACCTCAGGCGCGTCCAGCGGCCCGTTCAGGCCGGCCGGAGCGGGAACTTCGCGGGGCGTCGCGCCGGACAGCCCGTGGCCGCATACCGGCCACGCGCCGCGGCCCTGGGTCGCGAGAACACGCTCAGCGACGGCGATCTGCTGCTCGCGAGTGGCCATCTGGGCAGATGGGGCGAACTCGCCGCCGCCGTGCGAAGCCCAGGTGCCGGGGGTGAACTGCACGCCGCCGTAGTAGCCGTTACCGGTGTTGATGGCCCAGTTGCCGCCGGATTCGCAGCGGGCGACAGCGTCCCATTCGCCGTCGGTCGCGGCGTTCGCCTGACCGGCCAGCGCCATGCTGCCGATGCTGCCGCCACCGAGCACCGCGCCGGTGAAGGCGATCTTGGCGACGCTGACGCTCGAAGTCGTGGGCTTACGGTGACGTCCACTCATACGCTCAGAAATTCCTCTCGGTACACGCCTACGAGGTCAGCTGTCGGGTTCGGGTTGGATCACATCCAGAGAGGTCACCCGGCCAGCGTCGTACAACGGTGAACGACGTCGGCTTCACCCCAAGGAGCCGCAAGCGGCCCCGATCCGGTCGGTGGATCTGGTGGGTCCCCCGCCTCCATCCGCGGTCGGAATCCCTCGCCTACTGGATGGAGCTCGGCGTGATGCTTAGGCAGGGAAGGCAAGTCATTCGGGTTGGCTGTCTTGCCTTCCGAGAAAGGTAGCGGCTTCTGTCGATCTCGTCACTGTGCAGAAACGCTGCGTTTCCTGCTCGGTCACTAGGCAAAGTGCCTGCGGGAGCAGGTGTTTGCGCAGCTCATAGCACCCGAAATCGAAGCGTGGCCGGGTTGTTATCGTTCCGTTACGTGAGATATTTCACAGCGCCTCAGCCGCCCGCGAAGGGGGGGAGTACGTCAACCGTGTCGCCGGCCGATAACGCTACGGCGTCGTCTCGGACGGCAATTCCGTCGCGGAGATACGAGCATCGGCTCAGCACCGTCGCGAGGTTTGCGCCCCGGGCGGCCAGCCCGTCGACCAACTCGGCGACCGTTGCGCCGGCGCGCAGCGTCACCGTTTCCGACTCGAGGCCGGCGGCCGCGCGCGCCGCCGCGAAATAGCGGACGGTCACTGGAATTCCGTCCATCTGCTCGGCCACGTCAGCCACCGATGGCGCTCATCGGGCGGTCGGGCTGGATGAAATTGGGGTCGTTGATGCCGTGGCCGGCGGGCTTTCTCCACATGGCGGCCCGCCAGGCCGCCTCGATCTCGGCGTCGTCGGCTCCGCCGCGCAGCAGCCCGCGCAGGTCGGTCTCCTCGGCGGAGAACAGGCAGCTGCGGATCTGCCCGTCGGCGGTCAGCCGGGTGCGGTCGCAGGTCGAGCAGAAGGCGTGCGACACCGAGGCGATGATGCCGACCTTTCCGCCCGGTGTGTCTGGGCCCGCTGCCACCTGCCACAGTTCGGCCGGCGCCGAGCCGCGCGGTGCCGGGTCGGGCGTCAGCTGGAAGTGTGGGCGTAGCGCGGCCAGCACGTCATCGGCGCTCAGCGCGGCGTTGCGGCGCCACTGGTGCCCGGCGTCCAGCGGCATCTGCTCGATGACCCGCAATTGGTAACCGTTTTCCAGGCAGAACCTCAACAGCTCGACCACGTCCTGGCGCCCGGTGGCGGGATCCAGCACGGCGTTGACCTTGACCGGCGCCAGGCCGGCCTCCTTGGCGGCGGTCAGCCCGGCGAGCACGTCGGCGAGCCGGTCGCGGCGGGTGATGGCCGCGAAGTGGGCGGGGTTCACGCTGTCCAGCGACACGTTGACCCGGTCCAGGCCGGCTTGCGCAAGCGCGGTTGCCCGCCGCGCCAATCCGACCCCGTTGGTGGTCAGCGAGATTTCCGGACGGGGTTCCAGCGATGCCGCCGCCGCGATCACCTCTTCGAGGTGGCGGGCCAGCAGCGGTTCGCCACCGGTGAATCGCACGCTGGTGACGCCGAACCGGGTGACCGCGATGCGCATCAGCCTGGCCAGCTCGTCGGCGCGCAGCAGTTGCTCGCCGGGCAGCCAGTCCAGGCCCTGTTCGGGCATGCAGTAGTTGCACCGCAAGTTGCAACGGTCGGTCAGCGAGACCCGCAGATCGGTAGCGGCCCGGCCGAAGGTGTCCAGCAGGGGGCCCTCGGCCGGTGCGCCCTGCAGCGGGGCCGCCCGGTTGCGTACCGTCGGCAACCCCAGCGCGGTCAGTGTCATGCGGGCACCCGTTCGGGACGGGCCGGCGAGCCGGCGGGGACGATCTCTTTGCCCAGCGGAACCAGCGACACCGGGATCAGTTTGAGGTTAGCCAGCGCCAGCGGAATCCCGATGATGGTGACGGCCATTGCCGCCGCGCTCACCAGGTGCCCTATTGCCAGCCAGAGCCCGAACAGCAGTATCCAGATGACGTTGCCGATCACGGCACCTGCCCCGGCGCTTGGCTTTTCGACGATCGTGCGGCCAAACGGCCACAAGGCGTATGAGGCGATGCGCAGCGCCGCGAAGCCGAACGGGATGGTGACGATGAGCAGGAAGCAGACAAGCGCCGCGACCAGGTATCCGAGGGCCAACCAGAGGCCACCGAATACCAGCCAGATAATGTTCAGGACTAGGCGCATATCTCCTCCAGCGGTAATGCCAGCGTACCGAGTAACCGATCAACTGGGGTGCTTGGTGGCTGGCCAGCCGAGTAGGATCTGAGATCGTCATCGCGTCCTGCGCAGGCGGGGCGCGTCTTCTGTTGCCCCCAATGACCCGTTAGACAAGCAGGTGAGACCAGTGCCGACTGGCAAGGTGAAGTGGTACGACTCCGAAAAGGGGTTCGGCTTCCTGTCGCAGGAGGACGGCGAGGACGTCTACGTCCGCTCCTCGGCGTTGCCCGCCGGTGTCGAAGGACTCAAGGCGGGTCAGCGCGTGGAGTTCGGTGTTGCTTCCGGACGGCGTGGGCCACAGGCGTTGAGCCTCAAGCTGCTTGATCCGCCGCCCAGCTTGTCCAAGTCGCTGTCGCGCCCGCGCCGCGAGGCGCCGGCCGAGCACAAGCACACTCCCGACGAGTTGCACGGCATGGTCGAGGACATGATCACGCTGCTGGAGAGCACCGTGCAGCCGGAGCTGCGCAAGGGGCGTTATCCGGATCGCAAGACGGCCCGGCAGATCTCCGAGGTCGTCAAGGCCGTGGCGCGGGAGCTCGAGGCCTAACCCGGCTGCTAGGACGCTGGAGCGCCGCGCTGGATTCGACTGTGCGCGTGGGGTTTTGAGTGTGCGCGTAGGGCGCAATCGCTGCTCTTTTTCCGCCAGGGACGCACACTCGACGCCGGTGAGCTAGCCACGCGACCGTCAGTTTCCGGGTGAGCCGCCGGTGCCCGTCGAACCCTTGGTACCCGTGCTGCCGGTCGCGCCCGACAGGCCTGTCAGGCCGGTACCGGTGCTGCCGACGCCGCCGGCCCCGCCGGCCCCG
>NZ_MVHE01000107.1 GCF_002086155.1 Mycobacterium angelicum
CTGCCGGCCGTGCCGCCGCCGAAGCCGACCCCGCCGCCACCGCCTCGGCCGCCGTTGCCGCCGTCGCCACCGACCGAGCCGACGCCGCCGTTACCACCGTCGCCGCCATTGCCCTTGGTGCTGGTGGTGCCGGTTGCGGTGCCGCCGTCGCCGCCGCTGCCGCCGGCGCCGCCGACGGTGCCGTTACCGCCGGCGCCGCCGTCCCCGGCCGCTCCGCCACTGCCGCCGCTGCCGCCGTTCTGGCCGCCGTTGCCGCCCGCGCCGCCGTTGCCACCCTGGCCGCCGGTACCGGCGTTGACAGCTCCGCCGGCCCCATTGCCGCCGTGACCGCCGGCACCACCGGTGGCGTTGCCGCCGGTGCCCGTCGCCGATGCGGTGCCGCCGTTGCCGCCGGCCCCGCCCGCCGCCCCGTTGCCGCCGAGATCGGTGAGCGGATTGGGATCGTTGGTCGCGTTGCCGCCGGTTCCGCCGGCGCCGCCGGTGGCCGTGCCATTGTCGTTGTTTGCGGTCGCGTTGCCGCCGACGCCGCCCTTGCCGCCGGGGCCGAAGCCGCCCGGCCCGCCGTCGCCGCCGGTTCCACCCATGCCGCCGGTGGCCGTGCCGCCCTTTCCGGTTTCCGACGCGCTGCCGCCGGCGCCGCCGGTGCCGCCGGGTCCCGCGATGACGCTGCCCGCGCCGCCGGTTCCGCCCACTCCGCCTTGGGCGGTGTCATTGTCGGCTGAGTTGACGCCGCCGCCACCGACGCCGCCGTTACCGCCCTGCTGGACTTGCGTCGGGTCAGGGGGAGTGCTGTCTGGCATGCCGGCAGTACCGGTGCCGCCGTTGCCGCCGAGTGGGGTGGTGCCGTTCGGCGAGCCGGTGCTGCCGGTGGCGGCTTGTGCCGTTGTGGGGTTGATGGTGGTGTTGACGGCGTTCGCGCCGACGCCGCCCTTACCGCCGGAGCCGCCGTTACCGCCGTCACCGCCCTTGCCGGTGGCGCCGCCGAGGCCGCCGGTGGCGCCGGGCGCGCCGCCGCTGCCCGGATTGCCGCCGTTGCTGCCCCCGCCGCCGTTCCCGCCGGCTCCGGCTTGCGGTGTGGCGTTGAAGTCGGGTCCGAAGCTCTGCGAGCCATTGGTGCCGTTGCCGCCGTTTCCGCCGGCGGCGCCCAGGCCGCCGTCGCCGCCCTTGCCGCCGACGCCGCCACTGGAGCCGGCGCCGCCGTTGCCGCCGTTGCCGCCGACGCCGGCCAGGCCCGCGTCGCCGCCTTTACCGCCGTCACCTGCGGTGACGGGGCCGAAGTTGGCATTGTTGGCGCCGCCGGCGGCCCCGGTGCCGCCATTGCCGCCTTGGCCGGCGGTGCCGCCATTGCCACCGGTCCCGCCGTTTCCGGCGGGCGCGGCCGTGGCTCCCGTCCCGCCGTTGCCGCCCTTGCCGCCCATCCCGGCGTTGCCGCCGCTGCCGCCCGCGCCGCCGGCTCCGGCGGCCGCGGTGAGATTGCCCTGCACACCGTTGCCGCCCTGTCCGCCGGCGCCGGCGTTGCCGCCGTTGCCGCCGAGACCGCCGATACCGGCCGCACCGCCGCTGCCCGCGTTACCGCCGTCGCCGCCCTGGCCGCCGAGACCGCCGACGCCGCCGGTGCCGCCCATGCCGCCGTTCGGTGCGATCGTTACGCCGGTGTTGGGGACGAAGCCGCTGCCGCCCTGACCGGCCGCCCCGCCGTTGCCGGCGGTTCCGCCGGCACCGCCCTGCCCGCCGATGCCGCCGGGCCCGCCGGCATTGCCGCCCGCTCCGCCGGCGCCCCCGCCGCCGCCTTCGCCGCCGTTGGCGCCGGTGCCGCCGACGGGCGCCACGCCCGTGCCCGCGTTCCCGGTTCCACCGATGCCGCCGTTGCCGCCGTTGGCTCCCGCGCCGCCGATCCCGCCGTTGCCGCCTTTGCCGCCGTTGGCGCCGACGCCCTGCGCACCTTGCGTCCCGCCGTTGCCGGCGCCGCCGCTGCCGGGGTTGCCGCCCGCGCCGCCGTCCGCACCGTCGCCGCCGACGGGTGTGTTGGTGCTGTTGTTGCCGGCGTGGCCGCCGTTGCCGCCGGTGCCGCCGTCGCCGCCGGCCCCGCCGGTGCCGCCCGTTCCGCCCGGGCCGCCGGCGGCGCCGCCGTCACCGCCGAGCCCGCCGGCACCGCCCACCACGCCGTTTCCGCCTGCCGCGTTGGACACGCCGGTGTTGTCCGTGCCGTTGCCGCCAGTGGTGCCGTTGCCGCCGTCGCCGCCGTGGCCACCGTCGCCGCCGGCACCCGTGGCGCCGGCTTTGCCGCCACCTCCGGTGCCGGCCAAGCCGCCGACACCGCCCTGCCCGCCGGTGCCTGCGGCGCCGCCGTTGCCACCCGCACCGCCGCCGGCCACGCCGTTGGCGCCGTCGCCGCCGTCGCCGCCGAGACCGCCCCGGCCGCCAACTCCGCCGTTACCGGCGACACCGCCGGTAACAGCGGCGCCGCCCTGCCCGCCGGAACCGCCCTTGCCGCCGGCGAAACCCCCGTCACCGTTGGTCCCGAGCACGCTGGCGTCGCCGCCGGAAGCGCCGGTTCCGCCCTGCCCGCCGGCACCCCCGGTGCCGCCCGCGCCCACGCCACCCGGCAGGCCGCTGCTGGTGAGGAAGCCGCGAGCGCCGGACGTACCGCCGGGACCGGCGGCGCCGCCGGTCCCGCCGTTGCCCCCGGTGCCCGCCGCCGTCACGTTGTCACCGTTGCCGCCCATGCCGCCGGCGCCGCCGGTACCACCCTGTCCGCCGAGGCCGCCGGCACCGCCGTGGCCGAATATCACCGGGCCGCCGCCGCCGGCGCCTCCGGCGCCGCCATGCCCGCCCAGGCCGCCGTCGCCGCCGGTGCCGCCGATGGTGCTGGCGGCCATGCCGGCGCCACCGTCGCCGCCCTGGCCGCCGGCCCCGCCGTTGCCGCCGCTCATGAACAGGCCTGCGGCGCCGCCGTTTCCGCCGGTTCCGCCGCTGCCCGCGAAACCACCGCCCACGGCGCCGGGGCTGCCGATTCCGCCGGCGCCGCCGGTCCCGCCGGTGCCAAGCAACCAGGCGGCGTTCCCGCCGTCGCCGCCGTGCCCACCGGTGCCGCCGCCGGTGCCGCCGATACCGCCGGCACCGCCGACGCCACCGGTGCCGATCAGATACGCGGCGTTGCCGCCGTGACCGCCGGCGCCGCCAAGGCCGCCGCCGGCGCTCCCGGCGCCTCCCAGCCCGCCCGCGCCGCCGCTGCCAAACAGCAGGCCGCCGTTGCCACCGGCGCCGCCCGTGGCGCCGCCGCTGCCACCGGCGCCCCCGGCGCCGCCGTTACCCCATAGCCCGGCCGAACCGCCCTTACCGCCGGGCTGGCCCGGCGCGCCGGCTCCGCCGGCGCCGCCGTTGCCGTACAGCCAGCCGCCGTCGCCGCCGGGGCCGCCCGGCGTTGTGGCGTTGGCGCCGTTGCCGATCAGCGGTCGCGACAGGAACGTTTCCACCGGCGAAGCCGCCGCGCTGAGCGCCGCCTGCAGCGGCGCCCCAGAAGCCGCCTGCAGCGGCGCCCCAGCCGCCTGAAGCGGCGCCCCAGCCGCCTGAAGCGGCGCCCCAGCCGCCTGCAGCGGCGTCACAGAAGCCGCCTCGGCCGCGGCGTAGGCTCCGGCGCCGTAGCTCAGCGTCTGCACGAACTGGCGGTGAAATGCCGCCGCCTGGCCGGCCAGCGCCTGATAGCCCGCGGCGTGCTGGGCGAACAGCGCGGTGACGGCCGCCGACACCTCATCGGCGGCGGCGCTGAGCAACGCTGTCGTGGGTGCCGCCGCGGCCGCGTTGGCCGCACTGATCGCCGACCCGATGCCGGCCAGATCGGTCGCCATCGCCGCCATCGTCTCCGGCGCTGCGGCGACATACGACATGCGGCACCTCGCACTGTTTGGACGCGACTCGGCGGGCGGTCATCGATGCAACTGGCTAGGCGCGGATCGTATCGCTTCTGGGCAGCTCATTGAGGCATTCCGCGGATATATGTGTGTCGAATACGCGGTGCTCCCCGGCCTATTCGGAATCGCTAAATCGCGAACACCGGATCGCCGCAGTCGACACCCTCGGCCGCCAATTGCCGCTTGAGCACTTTGAAGGTGACGGTGCCCGGCAGGCCCGCGCTGATCCGCACGTACGACGGCCATTGTTTGGGCCCGAGGTCGGGCTGTTCGGCCAGGAAGACCCGGAATTTGTCGGTATCGAATCGCGTCCCGGGCGCCAGCACCAGCGCGGCCATCACCCGATCGCCCACCACCGGGTCGGGCACCGCATAGACCGCGACTTCGGCCGTGTCGGGGTAGCGCAGCAGAACCCGCTCGATGGGTGCGGTGCCCAGGTTTTCGCCGTCCACCCGCATCCAGTCGCCCAGCCGGCCGGCGAAGTAGGCGTAGCCGGCGTCGTCGCGGTAGGCGAGGTCGCCGCTGTGGTAGATGCCGCCGGCCATGCGCTCGGCCTCGGCGGCCTCGTCGTTGTAGTAGCCCTCGAAGCGGCCCGGCCCGGCCGTGTTGACCAGCTCACCGACCACGCCCGCCGGACACGGCCGCCCGGTGTCGGGGTCGACGATCTCGATGCCGGCCGGCAGCGGCCCCAACGAGCCCGCCGGGGTATCGGGGGTACGGGCAATAGCCACCCCGCCCTCGGTGGAACCGAACCCGTCCTGCACCACACAGCCGAACCTGCGGGCAAAGCGCTCCAGGTCGCCGGCCACACCTTCGTTGCCGTACACCGCCCGCAGCGGGTTCTCCGAGTCGTCAGGCTGCTCGGGTGTGGCAAGCACATACGACAACGGCTTGCCCACATAGTTGGCGTAGGTGGCGCCGTAGCGGCGGACATCGGCGATGAATCCCGACGCAGAAAACTTGCGCCGCAACGCTATTGAGCCCTGGCATGCCGCGGCCACCGCCCAGCCCACCAGCACAGCGTTGGAATGGAACAGCGGCATCGACACGTAGCAGACGTCGTCGGGGCCCAGGCCGAAGCGCTGGGTCATGGTCACGCCCGCGATCGCGACCTTACTGTGGCTGCACTTCACCGCCTTCGGCTCGCCGCTGGTTCCCGAGGTGAAGATCAGCATGAAAAGGTCTGCCGGCGAAGCGGATTGAAACGTCAACTCCGTACCACTGTGCGCGGCAACCTCGTCGGACCACTCAGTGGACTCGACGTTCACGTGCTCGATGTCCGCCAGCGGCCCCGCCGAAGCCGAATCCGCAAGCACCAGTTGGCAGTCGGCGTGGTTGATATCACGCAGCAGCGCCGCGCCGCGGCGCACCGGGTTCAGGCCCACCGGAACGATTCCCGACATCCCCGCGGCCACCAGCATCGCCGAGAAGAACGGCGTGTTCTGCAGCAGCACCCCGACGTGTGGCGGCCGCGCCGGGTCCAGGCGCGCCCGCAACGCCGCGGCAATGGCGGCGCCATGGCGCAGGTGCTCTCGCCAACTGGTGAACGAGTCCTCGAAGTAGACGCCCCGATCGTCGATCTCGGCCAGCGGCATCAGCAGCCGGCTGACGGTCGGGTCAGTCACTTCGCGGCCCTCTCGTCTCGAGCGTGACGCTGCAGTCACGTTGGGCGCCGAACGCGACTGCAGCGTCACGCTCGAGCAACAAACT
Source organism: Mycobacterium angelicum (assembly GCF_002086155.1). GTDB lineage: Bacteria > Actinomycetota > Actinomycetes > Mycobacteriales > Mycobacteriaceae > Mycobacterium > Mycobacterium angelicum. The sequence continues at coordinate 5,622 of NZ_MVHE01000107.1, forward strand.
ACGCAGGAGTCTCCGCCAGCTCGCGGCCAATCTGTCGCAACTGCCCGGTAGCACCACCCAGCGAAAACTCAATCTCCTTGGCCGCCAGGAAGTATCGGTGTACCGGGTGATCGGTGTCCACGCCAACGCCGCCGTGCACATGCACAATGGTGTGCGCCACCCGATGCCCGGCTTCGGCGGCCCAGAACGCCGCGGTGGCCACGTCGATATCGGCCGGAACCTCTTCGGCGACCTTCCACGCCGCCTGGGTGAGCGTCAGCCGCAAACCCTTGACGTCGATGTAGCCGTCGGCCAGCCGCTGTCCAACCGCCTGGAAGCTGCCGATCGGGCGGTCGAACTGCTCACGGGTGCGCGCATATTCGGCCGTCATCTGCAACCCACGTTCCAGCACGCCCAGCTGAAAAGCGGTGCGGCCCAAGCTCTCCAGCGTGCGCAGCCAATCGACCACTTCGCTGCCGCCAACCCGCCGCGCGGCGGCAACCGAAACCCCGTCCAGCTTCAGATGCGCGACGCTACCCAGACCGGTGGTCTGCAACGGCGTCACGGTAACCCCGGGGTCGTTCGCACCAACTAGGAAAACCGCTGTGCCGGAATCGGTTTCGGCGGGTACCAGGAAGCCGTCGGCCACCGGGCCGAACGACACCTGGGTGCGCGTGCCGGTGAGTCGCGAGCCGGAGGCCTGCACCGGACCCTCGCCCATCTCGCCGTGCAACGCTACGGTCAGGATCTTCTCGCCCTTGACCGCCGGCACGCCCCACTCCTGCTGCAGCTCCTCGGAGCCGAACCGGGCCAGTGCCCCCGCGCCCAGCACCACGGACTCCAAATACGGCACCGCGGCCAGCTGGTGGCCCAGCGCAACCAGCACGGCCACCTGCTCCAGCCCGCCGAAACCGTCGCCGCCTACCGAGGAGGCCGCCGCGCTGGACAGAATGTCGGCGTCGATCAGCTTGCTCCACAGCTGGCGGTCGAACCGTTGCTCCAGCTTGTCCAGCTCACGCTGATGCTCCGGCGTGCACACCGCGTCCACGATGGTGTCGACCAGGCCGCCCAGGTCCTGCGCCGCTTCGGTTGTCGTGAAGTCCATTTATCCGATCCCTTCCAGAGGTCAGCGGCTGGCTCGGGGCAGTCCCATGGCGACCATGCCGATGATGTCGCGCTGGACTTCGTTGGTCCCCCCACCGAAGGTGAGGATCAGGCACGCCCGGTGCATCCGCTCGACCCGGCCGCGCAGCAACGCGCCGGGCGAATCCTGCCGCAGCGTGGCGGCCGTCCCCAGCACCTCCATCAGCAGCCGGTAGGCCTCGGTGGCCAGCTCGGTGCCGAACACCTTGGCCGCCGAAGCATCCGCCGGCGACAACGACTCACTGGAGGCCGAGGCCAGCTCCCAGTTGATCAGCTTGAGGACTTCGGCCTTGGCGTGCACCCGAGCCAGGTTGAGCTGTACCCATTCCGAGTCGATCAGCCGGGCTCCGCTGTCGTCCTTGGTGTTTTGTGCCCATTCCCGAACCTCGCGCAGGCACAAGAAGATCGGCGCCGGCGACACCAGCGCGACGCGCTCGTGGTTGAGCTGGTTGGTCACCAGCTTCCAGCCGGCGTTCTCCTCGCCGACGCAGTTGCTCACTGGCACCCGCACGTCGGTGTAGTAGGTGGCGCTGGTGTCGGGCCCGGCCATGGTGTGCACCGGAGTCCAGGAGAAGCCGTCGGCGGTGGTCGGCACGATCAGCACCGAAATGCCGCGGTGTTTCTTCGCTTCGGTGTTGGTGCGCACGGCCAGCCAGACATAGTCGGCGTAGGCGATCAGGCTGGTCCACATCTTCTGGCCGTTGATCACGTAGTCGTCGCCGTCGCGCACCGCGGTGGTGCGCAGGTTGGCCAGGTCGGTGCCGGCGCCGGGCTCGGAGTAGCCGATCGAGAAGTGCAGATCCCCGGCGGCAATGCGCGGCAGGAAGAACTTCTTCTGCTCCTCGGTACCGAACGCCATGATCGTCGGTGCCACGCTGTTGATCGTCAGGAACGGAACCGGCGCACCGGCCAGCGCCGCCTCGTCGGTGAAGATCAGCGAGTCCATCGGGGAGCGGTCCTGGCCGCCGTACTCCTTGGGCCAGTTCAGGGTGAGCCACCCGTCCTTGCCCATCTGCGCGACGGTCTCCCGGTAGACGTTGCCGATCCCGATTTCGCCCTGGATCGAACTCAGTGCCTCGCGCCGTTCCGGCGTCATCAGCTGGGAGAAGTAGGACCGCAGCTCGCGCCGCAGCTCCTCCTGTTCGGGGGTGTAACTGATCCGCATTCCAGCCGTCCTTCGCTCGACCGAGTCGTATTCCCGGTTGTAACACGTTCTAGTCTGGGAATCCAGCGAGCCTATCGTCAGGGATACCGCAGCCCCTATGGTGGGAGCTGGATACTGTTCAATAAGCCGCAGCCCAGGCCCGAGGAGAGTGCCGTGCGAGTGATTGTCGACCGTGACCGGTGTGAAGGTAACGCGGTGTGCTTAGGGATTGCCCCGGATATCTTCGACCTGGACGACGAGGACTACGCCGTCGTCAAGACCGATCCGATTCCCGCTGACCAGGAGGACCTGGCCGAGCAGGCGATCGCCGAATGCCCGCGTGCCGCCCTGTTGCGCGAGGACTAACCGAAACTAGAGGTATTCATAAAGTGAGTAGCACGACCGATCTATCAGGCAAGGTCGCGGTCATCACCGGTGCGGCCGCGGGCCTGGGCCGCGCCGAGGCAATCGGCCTGGCCCGCCACGGCGCTACCGTCGTCGTCAACGACATCGCCACCGCCCTGGACAACTCCGACGTGATCGACGAGATCAGCTCCGCGGGCGCCAAGGCAATAGCGGTCGCCGGCGATATCAGCCAGCGCTCCACCGCCGACGAACTCGTCGCCACGGCCGACGGCTTGGGTGGGCTGGACATCGTGGTGAACAACGCCGGCATCACCCGCGACCGGATGCTGTTCAACATGTCCGACGAGGACTGGGATCAGGTCATCGCCGTGCATCTGCGCGGGCATTTCCTGCTCACCCGCAACGCGGCGACGTATTGGCGCGCCAAGGCGAAAGAAGCCGAAGATGGCTCTATATATGGCCGGATCATCAACACCTCGTCGGAGGCGGGGCTGGTCGGCCCGGTCGGTCAGGCCAACTATGGCGCCGCCAAGGCCGGTATCACCGCGCTCACTTTGTCCGCGTCGCGAGCGCTGAGCCGGTACGGCGTGTGCGCCAACGCGATCTGCCCGCGGGCCCGTACCGCGATGACCGCCGATGTCTTCGGCGAAGCGCCCGAAATCGCAGCCGGCGAAATCGACCCGTTGTCGCCGGAGCATGTGGTGACGCTGGTCCAGTTCTTGGCGTCGCCGGCGGCGGCGAAGGTCAACGGGCAGGTGTTCATCGTGTACGGCCCGCGCGTGACCCTCGTTGCGGCGCCGACGGCCGAGCGTCAGTTCAGCGCCGACGGCCCGGCCTGGGAGCCCGACCAGCTGAGTTCGACGTTGCACAACTACTTCGCCGGACGGGATCCGGAACGGAACTTCTCGGCCACCGGCCTGATGACCTAGCCACGACTGGCGAGAATCATCGTTGCACTGAAGTGACCGGAGCGTGTCACGATCCGCCGGTGCGCATACCAGCAGTCAATTCTGCGGAAGCTCATCGACACCCCGAACATGTTCTAGTTACTATGAGCCGGCTCGCCATCAGCAGTGGGCGTTGACCAGATGTACACCTTTGCCGCATGCAGCAGACGGGGGGAACCAGGTTGATGCAACAACTTGCCGTCCCGGCCCGGGCCGTCGGCGGCTTTTTCGAAATGTCGATGGATACCGTTCGCGCCGCCTTTCGGCGGCCGCTTCAGTTTCGGGAGTTTTTAGATCAGACCTGGATGGTCGCCCGGGTATCCCTGGTCCCAACACTGCTGGTGTCCATCCCGTTCACGGTGCTGGTGGCATTCACGCTCAACATCCTGCTGCGGGAGATCGGCGCCGCCGACTTGTCCGGTGCCGGAACGGCATTCGGCACCATCACCCAGCTGGGCCCGGTGGTGACGGTGCTGGTGGTGGCCGGGGCCGGGGCCACCGCGATCTGCGCCGACCTGGGTGCGCGCACCATCCGCGAGGAAATCGACGCGATGCGGGTGCTGGGCATCGACCCGATCCAACGGCTTGTCGTCCCGAGAGTTTTGGCGTCCACCTTGGTCGCGTTGTTGCTCAACGGCCTCGTCTGCGCCATCGGCTTGTCCGGTGGCTATGTTTTCTCGGTGTTCTTGCAGGGCGTCAACCCGGGCGCGTTCATCAACGGACTGACCGTGCTCACCGGGCTGCGCGAGCTGATCCTCGCCGAAGTCAAGGCGCTGCTGTTCGGGGTGATGGCCGGGCTGGTCGGCTGCTACCGCGGGCTGACCGTGAAGGGCGGGCCCAAGGGCGTGGGCAATGCCGTCAACGAAACCGTCGTCTATGCGTTCATCTGTCTGTTCGTCATCAACGTGGTGATGACCGCCATCGGCGTCCGAATCTCGGCCAAGTAGCGGCGGGGTAACAATCGATGGCGGCGAAGCGATGGTGAGTATGCGATGAGCTACGACGCCACCCTTCGCTTCAGGCGCTTCTTGTCGAGGTTCGCTGGACCGGTCGACAACTTTGGCGAGCAGGCGCTGTTCTTCGGCGAGACGATCCGCTACGTCCCCAACGCGCTCACCCGCTACCGCAAGGAAACGATCCGCAACGTCGCCGAGATGACGCTGGGCGCCGGGGCGCTGGTGATGATCGGCGGCACGGTCGGGGTGGCCGCGTTTTTGACGTTGGCCTCCGGCGGCGTCATCGCGGTGCAGGGTTATTCGTCGCTGGGCAACATCGGCATCGAGGCGCTGACGGGCTTCCTGTCGGCCTTCCTCAACGTCCGTGTGGTCGCGCCGGTGATCGCCGGTATCGCGCTGGCGGCCACCATCGGCGCCGGTGCCACCGCGCAACTGGGCGCCATGC
>NZ_MVHE01000108.1 GCF_002086155.1 Mycobacterium angelicum
GGCGGTGGCACCGGCGGAGCCGGCGGCGATGGCGGGATCGGCGCCCACGGTCAGACGCGCACCGCCACGCTGGGCAGCGGTTCCAGCGGCAACGGCGGCAACGGCGGCAATGGCGGGGCGAGCGGACATGGCGGTGACGGCGGAGCCGGTGGCAACGTCGGCGCCGGCGGCGACGGCGGCAATGGCGGTGCCGGCGGCGCGGCCGCCACTCTCAACGGAACCGGTGGCAACGGCGGGATCGGCGGCACCGGCGGCGCACCCGGAGTGGGCGGTAGCGGCGGCAACGGCGGAGCCGGCGGGTCTGTCTCCGGCGACGGCGGCAACGGCGGTGCCAGCGGAAGCATTGGCGCCGGCGGCAACGGCGGAGCCGGCGGCAATGGCGGAGCCGGCCTTGGCACTGGCAACGGCGGAAACGGTGGAACCGGCGGCAACGGCTGGGGCGGCGGCCTTGGCAATAGGGCTGGCGACGGAGGTTCTGCCGGTCAGAACGGCAACGGCGGCAATGGCGGAACCGCGGGCGCGTCGGCAGCCGCCGGCAATGGCGGGGCCGGCGGCAACGGCGGCGCTGGTGGCGCCACCGGCAACGGCGGAACCGGCGGCAATGGCGGTTACGGCGGCTGGGCCGGCAACGCGAGCAGCGGCGGCAACGGCGGCTGGGGCGGCTCGGTTTCCGGAAACGGCGGCAACGGCGGGGACGCCGGTGCCGTCGGGCAGTGGGGCAACGGCGGGGCCGGCGGCAGCGGCGGGGCCGGCGGCTCCGTCTTCGGCAACGGCGGCAACGGCGGCAACGGCGGGCAGGCCGGCGCCCCGGGCTTCAGGGCTGGAGCGGGCTCCGGCGGCATCGCCGGCGGCGGCGGCATCGCATTGGGAGTCGGCAACGGCGGCAACGGCGGCAACGCTTCGGCTGGGGCGTATTACGGCACCGGCGGTGCCGGCGGTGCCGGCGGCGAAGGCGGCTCGACCGGCGGGAATGGCGGCAACGGCGGAAACGGCGGCCGCGGTGGAACCGCAACGATCGCCCACAGCTCCCTCGGCGACTACCAATACAACGGCTGGGGCGGCGTCGGCGGGCAAGGCGGCTGGGTCAGCGCCCAGGGCGACGGCTCAGGCGGTAACGGCGGCAATGGCGGCGCTGCGAGCACCGGCGGCAACGGCGGTGCGGGCGGCAACGGCGGCGTTGCCCACGGGACGGGCAACGGCGGGGCAGGCGGCAACGGCGGGGCCGGTGGCACCGGCGGCAATCCCGGCAGCAACGTCACCTACCACCGCAACGCCGGAGACAGCCTGTCCGGCAGCGGCAACCATCCTGGTGGCAACGGCGGAGACGCCGGCGATGCCGGCGACGGCGGCCAAGGCGGCGCCGGTGGTGCCGGCGGTAACGCCCTGGGCTCGGGCAATGGTGGCGCCGGTGGCAGCGGCGGCAACGGCGGCAGCGGCGGCAACGCCACCAACACCGCGACGTCGGACGGCCAGGGCGGCGACGGCGGTTACGGCCGCCCGGGCGGTAACGGCGGCGCCGGCGCCGACGGCGGTGACGGCGGCAACGGCGGTGACGGCGGCAACGGCGGCACGTCGGCGACCGGCACCGGCGGAGCCGGTGGCGCCGGCGGCGCAGCGGGACAAATCCAGGGAGCTACCGGTGGCGCGGGCGGCAAGGCCGGCGGTGGCGGAATATTCCTGGGCCAGCCCGGCCCCAACGGCATCGCCGGCACCCCTGGCACTGCGGGAGCGGCCGGCCAGTCCGGTTAGGACCCCGGTTAGGCCGAATCCCTCACGTCAGCAGGATCAGCGCCGCCGCTGCGGCGGTGGCCAGGCACATCGACGGGCCGTGTGGCACGGTTCGCATGCCGCGCCATCGCATCCCCACGCCCACCAGCGCGGTCAGCAGCGGCGCGGCCAGCGCCGCCAGAAACCACACCTCGATACCGAAGCAACCGGCCAGCCCGCCCACGCCGATCGCCAGCTTGACGTCGCCGGCGCCCATGGCCGCCGGCGTCAGCAGGTACACCAGCAGATAGACCCCGCCCAGTACGGCCGCACCGGCCAACGCCCCCATGCCACGGCCGGCGGCGGCCGCGCCGAGCAGAATCAGCACCGCCCCCGGCAGTGTCAGCGTGTTGGGCAGCCGGCGTTGCCGGATGTCGTAGCCACTCAACAGCGCAAACCACGCCACGACCAGTCCGGCCAGCCCAATCCGCATGCGCGGCAGGCTAATCCAGTTCCGCCAATGCGCAAGTCATGGCTTCCCGCGGTGCGGGCAGCCCGGTGAATTGCTCGACCTGTGTGAAGGCCTGATGCAACAGCATCTGCAGGCCGCTGATCACCCGGCCACCCGCAGCCGCTACCGCCTCGGCCAGCGGGGTGGGCCATGGGTTGTAGATGGCGTCCAGCAGCACCGGGACGGCCGAGAAGGTATCGGCGTAGCGCGTCGCCACGTCGGCGGGGATGGTGCTGATCAACACTTCAGCGGCCGCCACCTCGTCGGCCAGGCCGGGGTCGTCCAGGCCGCAGAACCGGGTCGTCACCCCGGCATGCGCACCCAGTTCGACCAATCGGGCCGCCTTGTCCGGATTGCGCGCCACCACGGTGATGCCGGTGACGCCCAGTTCGGCCAGCCCGACCACGGCCGCCGGCGCGGTGCCGCCCGATCCGCAGACCAGGGCCTGTCCCGACGCCGCGCCCAGCGCGCCGGTGACGCCGTCGATGTCGGTGTTGTCGGCCCGCCAGCCGCGCGGCGTACGCAAAAGGGTGTTGGCCGAACCCACCTGCTCGGCGCGGGCGGTGCGTTCGCCCGCGAAGCGCAAGGCCGCGAACTTGCCCGGCATCGTGACCGAAACGCCCACCCATTCCGGTCCGAACCCGCCGACGACGCCGGGCAGCTCCTCGGCGCTGCATTCGATGCGGTCGTAGGTCCAGTCGTCCAGGCCAAGTGCGCGGTAGGCGGCCAGGTGCAATTGCGGGGAGCGCGAGTGTGCGATCGGCGAGCCTAGAACGGCTGCCCGTCTAGCGTGCACTATCTAGTACACCGTTGCGCTTGGCCAGTTCGATATTGGCCAGATGCTGCTGATAATCCCGGGTGAACAGCGTCGTCCCCTGGGCATCGATGGTGACGAAGTACAGCCAGTCCCCCGGCTCGGGGTGCTCGGCGGCCCGCAGCGCGTCCACCCCCGGCGAACAGATCGCGGTGGCCGGCAATCCCTCGGACACGTAGGTGTTCCACGGCGTGCGCAGCGCCCGGTCGGCGTCACTGGTGGCCACTTCGCGGCGATCCAGCGGGTAGTTCACCGTCGAGTCGAATTCCAGGGTGCGGTGTTCGTGCAGCCGGTTATAGATGACCTGGGCGACCTTCGAGAAATCCTGCACGTTGGCTTCCTGCTGCACCAGCGACGCCACCACCAGGATGTCGTAGGGCGACAGGCTCAGCGCCTTGGCGGTGTCCACCAGCTCCGACTTGGTGTACTCCACGGCTCCTGCGCTGATCAGGGTCGCCAGGATGGTGTCGGCCGAGGCGGCGGGGTCGATGTTGAACGTCCCCGGTGCGATCAGTCCTTCGAGCCGGCGATGGTCGTCGCCCAGCTCGAGCACCGGCTGCACCGCCCAGGGCGGCACCTGCAGCATGGCCGGGGTGGCCTTGCCCGCCGCGGAGCGCAGGTCGGCCACCGACACGCAGCGATGGTTACCGTCGAGATCCACGCAGGTGGCCCGCGAGATAAGAGTGAGGATCCCGGGGTTGAGCTTGTTGGTCTTCATGTCGGTGGTGTCGTCGAGCTGGCGACCCTCCGGGATGACCAGTTTGCCCACCCTGCTCTTGGGGTCCGCGAGCCGCGTGACCGCGTCGGCCGCCGGGATTTCGGTGCGCATCCGGTAGAAGCCCGGCTGAATCGACGAAATCGCCGCGTTGCCGTGCGCGGCGTCGACGAATGCCCGCACGGTGCGCACCACGCCCTTGTTGTGCAGCGTCTCCCCCACCGCGGTGGTCGAGTCGCCCGCCTGTATCTGAATCACGATGTCCTGCTTGCCGTTTCCGGTGTAGTCGTCATCGGAACCGGAAAGCAGGTGCCACACTTTCGAGCCCAGGAATACGGCCGCCACCACGATCACGACGAGCAGCCCGACCGCCAATCCGCCGGCGACGCGCCGCCGCCGGCGCATCCGCTGGGCGCGCTTGCGGTCGGCGCGGGTCTTGCGGTGCCGGGCCGGTGCCACCGCTACCGGCTCGGCCCGGCGGTGCTCCGGATCGTCGGACGTCCGTGCGCCGTCAGACATCGGAGCCCGCCCCGGCGCGGTGTTGATCCAGCCAGCCTTGCAGTATCGCCACGGCCGCCGCCTGGTCGATCACCGCACGCTGGTCGCGGGCACGGACGCCCGCCTCCCGCAGCGACCGCTGTGCGCTGACCGTCGTCAAACGCTCGTCGGCGAGCTGTACCGGTACCGGGGCGATCCGCTGCGCCAGTTCCCCGGCCAGATCCATCGCATCTTGCGCCGACGGCCCGATCCGGTCGGCCAGCGTCCGCGGCAGCCCGACGATCACCTCGACGGCCTCCAGCTCCGCGGCCAGTGTGGCCAACCGGCGCAGGTGTTTGCCGGTGCGGTCGCGGCGCACGGTTTCCACCGGGGTGGCCAGCACGCCATCGGGGTCGCTGCACGCCACACCGATGCGCACCTTGCCGACGTCGATGCCGATGCGCCTCCCACGTCTAGGTTCCCGCTGTGTTTCGACCACTCAGCCGACCCGCGCTATCTCGGCGCGTACCGCATCAAGGGCGGCGTCGATACCGGTGGGATTCTTGCCCGAGCCCTGCGCCAGGTCGGCTTTGCCGCCGCCGCGGCCCTCGACCGCGACGGCGAGGTGTTTGACCAAGTCGTTAGCGCTCAGGCCCAAGTCCTGCGCGGCGGGGTTGGCGGCGACCGCGTAGGGAACAGTTTCGCTGTCGCCTTCTGAGCTTGTCGAGATGAGCGCCACCACCGCCGGATCACTGCCCAGCTTGCCGCGGATATCGCCGACCAGCGAACGCAGATCGGCCGCGTTCATTCCGCCGGACATGCGCTGGGCCACCAGCCGGACGTTACCGATGCGCTCGGCTCCCGCGGCGGCATTGGTCGCAGCGGCCCGGGCGCTGGCCAACCGGGCACGTTCGAGTTCCTTCTCGGCGGCCTTGAGCCGCTCCACCAGGTTTGCCACCCGCCCCGGCACCTCCTCGGACGGCACCTTCAGCGACGACGCCAGTCCGGCCATCAGCGCCCGCTCCTTGGCCAGGTGCCGGAAGGATTCCAGCCCGACGTAGGCCTCCACCCGGCGTACGCCGGAACCGATCGACGACTCGCCCAGGATGGTCACCGGGCCGATCTGCGCGGAGTTGTGCACGTGGGTACCGCCGCACAGCTCCAGCGAAAATGGGCCACCGATCTCCACCACGCGCACTTGTTCGGGATAAGCCTCACCGAATAGCGCCATCGCGCCCATCGCCTTGGCTTTGTCGAGCTGCTCGAGAAAAGTGTGCACCTCGAAGTCGGCTTGCACCGCCTCGTTGGTCACCTCTTCGATCTGGGTGCGCTGGTCCTCGCTCAGCGGCCCCTGCCAGTTGAAGTCGAAGCGCAGATACCCGGGCCGGTTGAGCGAGCCGGCCTGAACGGCGTTGGGGCCCAACACTTGCCGTAACGCGGCGTGCACCATGTGGGTGCCCGAATGTCCCTGTGTGGCGCCCTTGCGCCAGCCCGCGTCCACAGCCGCGACCACCGTGTCGCCCTCGACGAATTCTCCGGATTCCACGTTGATCCGGTGTACATGAAGAGTTTTGGCGATCTTCTGCACATCGGTGACGGCGGCCTTGGCACTGCCGCCGGAACCGGTTCCGCTGATGGTTCCCGCATCGGCGATCTGGCCGCCCGACTCCGCATACAGCGGGGTGCGATCGAGCACCAGCTCCACCCGGTCGGCCTCGGCGCTATCGGAATGCGAGACCACCGGAACCCGCTTGCCGTCCACGAAAATGCCGAGAATCTTTGCCTCGGAAGTCAATTCGTCGAATCCAGTGAACTCGGTGGGGCCGGCGTCGACCAGCTCGCGATAGGCGGTCAGGTCGGCGTGGGCGTGTTTGCGCGCGGCGGCATCGGCTTTGGCGCGGCGGCGCTGCTCGGCCATCAACTCCCGGAAGCCCGCCTCGTCCACCGTGAGGCCGGCCTCGGCGGCCATCTCCAATGTCAGGTCGATCGGGAACCCGTAGGTGTCGTGCAGGGTGAACGCGTCCGAACCCGAAACCACGGTGGCGCCAGCGGTTTTGGTGGCGCCGGCCACGTCGTCGAACAGTTTCGAGCCTGAGGTCAGCGTGCGGTTGAACGCCGTTTCCTCGGCAACGGCAATGCGATTGATCCGCTCGAAGTCGGTGACCAACTCGGGGTATGAGGGGCCCATCGCGTCGCGCACCTTGGCCATCAGGTCGCCGACGATCGGGGTGTCTGAGTCATCCACGCCAAGTAGCTTGACGGAGCGGATCACCCGGCGCAGCAGCCGCCGCAACACGTAACCGCGGCCGTCGTTGCCGGGGCTGACACCGTCACCGATCAGGATCGCGGCGGTGCGGCTGTGGTCGGCGATGATGCGATAACGCACGTCATCGGCATGATTTCCGACGTCGTAACCGCGCGGTGCGCGCGATTCAACCAGATCGATGACGGGGCGCAGCAAGTCGGTCTCGTACACGTTGTGCACGTTCTGCAGGACCAGGGCGATCCGCTCGACGCCCATGCCGGTGTCGATGTTCTTGCGGGGCAGCGGCCCGAGGATCTCGTAATCCTCCTTGTTGGTGCCCTCGCCGCGCTCGTTCTGCATGAACACGAGGTTCCACACCTCGAGATAGCGGTCCTCGTTGACGATGGGACCGCCCTCGGGGCCGAATTCGGGCCCGCGGTCGTAGTAGATCTCCGACGACGGCCCGCACGGCCCGGGGATGCCCATCGACCAGTAGTTGTCGGCCATGCCGCGGCGCTGGATCCGCTCGGCCGGCAGGCCGGCGACCTCCTGCCACAGACCCGCGGCCTCGTCGTCGTCGAGATAGACTGTGGCCCAGAGTTTTTCGGGGTCCATACCGTAGCCCCCGTCGGTGACGGGGTTGGTCAGCAACGCCCAGGCCAACTCGATGGCGCCGCGCTTGAAGTAGTCGCCGAAGGAGAAGTTGCCGGCCATCTGGAAGAAGGTGTTGTGCCGGGTGGTGATGCCCACCTCGTCGATGTCCGGGGTGCGGATGCACTTCTGGATGCTGGTGGCCGTCGGGTAGGGCGGCGTGCGCTGGCCCAGGAAGAACGGCACGAACTGGACCATCCCGGCGTTGACGAACAACAGGTTGGGGTCGTCGAGGATCACCGAAGCACTGGGCACCTCGGTGTGGCCCGCCTTCACGAAGTGATCAAGGAACCGCTTCCTGATCTCGTGTGTTTGCACTCTCGTCGCTTCCTTAGTCCGTGGGTTCCGTAAACCTATCCGTCAACGAAACTCAACCGCACCGAGCGCCGCGGATTGTCCCGGTTCAAGTCGACCAGGACGACGCTTTGCCAGGTGCCCAGCAACGGCTCCCCACCCGACACCGGCACCGTCACCGACGGCGCCACCAACGCCGGCAACACGTGATCGGCGCCGTGGCCGGGCGAACCATGCGCGTGCCGGTAGCGGTCGTCGCGCGGCAACAGCCGTTCCAACGTCTCCACCAGGTCGTCATCGGAACCGGCGCCGGTCTCGATGATCGCCACCCCGGCCGTCGCGTGTGGGACGAATACGTTGCACAACCCGTCGCTGTGCTGGGCACAAAAACCACGCACCGCATCGGTCAGATCGACGATTCGGCGACGCGAGGTGTCCACGTCCAGCACATCGGTTTCCATCCGGTCCAGCCTACGGTGGGCAATTATCGCGCGGCCAATCCGTCGCAACAGAAGGTCGCGACAAACATTGCCAGGGCCAATCGGCAGGAGGAAGGTATTCGGTGAGACCGGTGGCGCCACCGGGGCGCTGCCCCGACAGAGGAGGGGCCGATCGTGTACGCACGCTCCACCACCATCCAGGCGCAACCCTTGTCGGTGGACATCGGGATTGCGCATGTTCGCGATGTCGTCATGCCCGCCTTGCTGGAAATCGACGGGTGCGTCGGATTGTCGCTGCTCGTCGACCGGCAGTCCGGCAGATGCATCGCCACCAGCGCGTGGGAGTCACTGGCCACGATGCGCGCCAGTGCCGAGCGGGTGGCCCCCATTCGCGACCACGCGGGCCTGATGTTCGACGGCAGCGCCAAGGTCGAAGAGTGGGACATCGCCCTGATGCACCGCGACCACCGCTCACACCAGGGGGCCTGCGTGCGGGCTACCTGGCTGAAGGTGGTGCCCGACCAGCTGAGCCGCTCCCTCGACTTCTACCGGACTTGCATTCTTCCCGAGCTCGAGCAGCTCGACGGGTTCTGCAGCGCCAGCATGATGGTCGACCACCCGTCGTGCCGGCGGGCGGTGTCGTGCTCGACGTTCGACAGCATGGACGCCATGGCCCGCAACCGCGACGAGGCGACCGAGCTGCGCAGCCGGCGGGTGCGGGATCTGGGCGCCGAGATGGTCGACGTGGCCGAGTTCGAGCTGGCGATCGCCCACCTGCGGGTGCCCGAGCTGGTCTGAAGCCGGCGCTCGGCCGAGCGTGAAACTGGCTTCACGCTCGGCCCCCAACGTGAAGCTGGCTTCACGGTCGCCGGCGGCCGCGGATGATCGCCCGCAGCCGCTCCAAGCGTCCGCCGATCTCGCGCTCACCGCCGCGGCCGGTGGGCCGATAGTAATCCACACCCATCAGCTCGTCCGGCGGATACTGTTGGGCCACAACGCCATCCGGATCGTCGTGGGAATACTTGTAGCCCTGCGCATTGCCCAGGGCCGCCGCACCCGAATAGTGCCCGTCGCGCAGATGCGCCGGCACCAAGCCGGCCTTGCCCGCCTTGATGTCGCCCATCGCCGCACCCAGCGCCGTCGTCACCGCGTTCGACTTCGGCGCGGTCGCCAAATGCACGGTGGCATGCGCCAACGTCAGCTGGGCCTCGGGCATTCCGATCAGTTGCACGGTTTGCGCCGCGGCGACGGCCAGCGGCAGCGCCGTCGGATCGGCCATGCCGATGTCCTCACTGGCCAGGATCATCAGCCGGCGCGCGATGAACCGCGGGTCCTCCCCGGCGACCAGCATGCGGGCCAGGTAGTGCAGCGCGGCGTCGACGTCGGAGCCGCGCACCGACTTGATGAACGCGCTGACCACGTCGTAGTGCTGGTCGCCGTCGCGGTCGTAGCGCACGGCGGCGCGGTCCAACGACTGCTCGATCGTCTCGACAGTCACCGCCTCAGTCGATTCGGCCGCCACTTCCAGCGCCGTCAGCGCGCGCCGGGCGTCGCCGGCCGCCAACTGCACCAGCAACTCCACCGCATCAGCTGCCACCGAGACCCGTCCGCCCAACCCGCGCGGGTCGTCGATGGCGCGCTGTACCACGGTCCGAATGTCGTCCGCGGTCAGCGGCCGTAGCTGCAGGATCAGCGATCGCGACAGCAGCGGGGCCACCACCGAAAACGACGGGTTCTCGGTGGTCGCGGCCACCAACAGCACCACCCGGTTCTCCACCGCCGACAGCAGCGCATCCTGCTGGGTCTTGGAAAAGCGGTGCACCTCGTCGATGAACAGCACCGTCTGCTCGCCATGCAGCAGCCCGCGCCGGGCCACATCGATGACCGCGCGGACTTCCTTGACGCCGGCCGATAACGCCGACACCGCCTCGAACCGCCGGCCGGTCGCCTGCGAGATCAAGGCCGCCAGGGTGGTCTTGCCGCTGCCCGGCGGGCCGTAGAGGATGGCCGACGCCACGCCCGACCCCTCGACCAGACGGCGCAGCGGCGACCCGGACGCCAGCAAGTGGTCCTGCCCCACCACCTCGTCCAGGGAGGCCGGCCGCATTCGCACCGCCAGCGGCGCACCGGCCGGCGGAGTCAGGTCATGGCCGCTTGTCGTCGGTGCGCCCGGGACCTCGAATAGACCGTCGGACACGACTTCAGGCATACCACTCGATCACGTCCAACACGCTTCGGCCCGCGCGCCTTCGACTCTTCTTTGTTAGGTTCCGGTTTGCTAAGTTCAGCGCGCGTACCGACCAATAGCGACCGAGACCACTAGGACGGCTATGAGCCAGCCCCCCGAACATCAAGGCAACCCGGCGGACCCCCAGGGCGGAAATCACGGCTCGGGCTATCCGCCCCCGCCCGGTTACGGCACGCCTCCCGGTTATGGCGCACCCC
>NZ_MVHE01000109.1 GCF_002086155.1 Mycobacterium angelicum
CCGCCGCCCCCTCCGGCGGCGGCACCCCAGCCGTCGGGTTGGCAGCCGGTCGCCGCTGAAGGACAGTGGTTGCCGCCTGGCTCGCCCGGCAGCCACTGGGCATCGGCCGACGCCGTGGCGCCTCCACCGCCGCAACCGCCCGCCCCGCCGTCGGGCCGGCGGCGGCGCTACCGGGATGCCGAGCCCGACGACGAGGTCCAACCGCAGTTGGGCGACGTCGACCTGAGGCCGGAAGGCGCCCCGCAATACGGCGGCCGGCGCTCCCGGTCTCGCCATTCGTCGGATTACCGCGACTACGGCGTGGCCGGTCTGGGCGGTGTCGGGCCGGCAGCGCCGCGGCTGGCACCACCGCCGCCTCCCGAACCCGCGCCCCGGCATCGCAGCCCAGAGGAAGCCGCTCAGGTACCGGACGAGCCAGAGGGACGAACATCACAAACCGGCGGACAATCGGTCGCCGACCTGATGGCACGGCTGCAGGTGCAGCCTTCCGGAGGTGGGCGGCGTCGCCGCCGCGATGGTTGAGGCTGGGTCCAGCCGCCCGAATCGACTACAGTCTTAGTGACCGTCCGGTACCCGCGACAAGGGACTGGAACGAACGAATAAACATGTGAGGTCGTCTGCGATGGTGCAGTTCGACGGTTTGCGCCCGGGCAGGCTCAAGGTGGGCATCATCTCCGCCGGCCGGGTGGGCACCGCGCTGGGAGTTCTACTGGAGCGCGCCGACCACGTGGTGGTGGCGTGCAGCGCCATTTCGCGCGCGTCCGTGCAGCGGGCGCAGCGCCGCCTGCCCGACACCCCGGTACTACCGCCGCAGGACGTCGCCGCCGGCGCCGAGCTGCTGCTGCTGGCGGTTCCGGACAGCGAACTGGCCGGCTTGGTGTCGGGACTGGCGGCGACCTCGGCGGTGCGGCCGGGCACGATCGTGGCGCACACCTCCGGCGCCAACGGAATCGGCGTACTCGCGCCGCTGACGCAGCAGGGCTGTATACCGCTGGCGATCCATCCGGCCATGACGTTCACCGGCTCCGACGAGGACATCAGCCGGTTGCCCGACACCTGCTTCGGCATCACCGCGGCCGACGAGGTCGGGTATGCGATCGCGCAGTCACTGGTACTGGAGATGGGCGGGGAGCCATTCAGTGTCAGTGAAGAGGCCCGCATGCTCTACCACGCTGCCCTGGCGCACGCGAGCAACCACCTGGTGACGGTGCTGGCCGACGCTGTCGAGGCATTGCGCGCGGCACTGCGCGGTACCGAGCTGCTCGGCCAACAACTCATCGACGACCAGCCCGGCGGCATCGCCGAGCGCATTGTGGGGCCGCTGGCCCGGGCGGCCCTGGAAAACACGCTGCAGCGCGGTCAGGCCGCGCTCACCGGGCCGGTCGCCCGGGGCGATGCGGCCGCGGTGGCCGGGCACCTGGCCGCACTGGCGAAGGTGGATCCGCAACTGGCGCAGGCGTATCGGGTGAACGCATTGCGGACGGCGCAACGCGCCCACGCTCCCCAGGACGTCGTCGAGGTATTGGCACCATGAACCCGGTGAAGAAGCCGGTATTCAAGCCCGGCGAGCTCAATGTGTACTCGGCGCCGCGTGACGTCAGCCACGTCACCCGCGCACTGCGTCACACCGGCCGGCGGGTGATGCTGGTGCCCACGATGGGCGCTTTGCACGAAGGTCACATCTCCCTGGTGCGGGCGGCCAAGCGGGTTCCCGGCTCGGTGGTCGTGGTTTCGATCTTCGTGAATCCGTTGCAGTTCGGCGCCGGCGAGGACCTCGACGCCTACCCGCGCACCCTGGACGACGACGTGGCGATGCTGCGTGCCGAAGGGGTCGAGATCGTCTTCGCGCCCAGTGCGGCGGCCATGTATCCCGATGGCCTGCGCACCACCGTGCAGCCCGGCCCGTTGGCCACTGAACTCGAAGGTGGCTCGCGCCCAACGCATTTCGCCGGCGTACTGACGGTCGTGCTGAAGCTGTTCCAGATCGTGCGCCCGGATGTGGCGTTCTTCGGGGAGAAGGACTACCAGCAGCTGGTGCTGATCCGGCAGCTGGTCGCGGACTTGAACGTCGAGGTTCAGGTGGTCGGCGTGCCGACAGTGCGCGAAGCCGACGGGCTGGCGTTGTCGTCGCGCAACCGCTACCTCGACCCTGCGCAGCGGGAAGTGGCAGTGGCTTTGTCCGCGGCGCTGACGGCCGGTGCGCATGCAGCAGCGGCCGGTGCCCAGGCCGCGCTGAACGCGGCCCGCGCGGTGCTCGACGCCACACCCAGTGTCTCGGTCGACTACCTGGAGCTGCGTGATCCCGGACTTGGTCCGTTACAGCCCAACGGATCTGGCCGGCTGCTGATTGCGGCAAGGGTGGGGACCACCAGATTGCTTGACAACGTTGAAATCCAGATCGGAAACCTCGCCGGCACCGCTGGGCCGGACGAATCTCGGGCCGAATACGCCCAAACACATTGGAGGAACTGATGTTACGGACGATGCTCAAGTCGAAGATACACCGCGCCACCGTCACCCAAGCCGACCTGCACTACGTCGGCTCGGTAACCATCGACGCAGACTTGATGGAGGCCGCCGACCTGCTCGAGGGAGAGCAGGTGACCATAGTCGATATCGACAACGGTGCCCGCCTGGTCACCTACGCCATCACCGGCGAACGCGGCAGCGGTGTGATCGGAATCAATGGTGCCGCGGCGCATCTCGTCCACCCCGGCGATCTGGTCATCCTCATCGCGTACGGCACCATGGAGGACGCCGAAGCCCGCGCCTACCAGCCGCGCATCGTGTTCGTCGACGCCGACAACAAGCAGATCGACCTGGGCCACGACCCGGCCTTCGTGCCCGATGGCGTCCCGGCCAGTATGGGGGAGCTGCTGGACCCCCGGATCGGTGTGCGGTAGCCGTGCTGCTGGCGATCGACGTCCGCAACACCCACACCGTCGTCGGCCTGATATCCGGAGCCAAAGACCACGCAAAAGTAGTGCAGCAGTGGCGAATTCGCACCGAATCCGAAGTCACTGCCGACGAACTGGCCCTGACGATCGACGGTCTGATCGGTGAGGATTCCGAGCGGCTTACCGGTGCCGTCGGACTGTCCACGGTTCCATCGGTGCTGCACGAGGTGCGGATCATGCTCGACCAGTACTGGCCTTCGGTGCCGCACGTGCTGATCGAGCCCGGTGTGCGCACCGGGATTCCACTGCTGGTGGACAACCCCAAAGAAGTGGGCGCCGACCGGATCGTGAACTGCCTGGCGGCCTTTCACAAGTTCCAAAAGGCCGCCGTGGTAGTCGATTTCGGCTCGTCGATCTGCGTGGATGTGGTGTCGGCCAAGGGCGAATTTCTCGGTGGCGCCATCGCGCCCGGTGTGCAGGTGTCGTCGGACGCAGCGGCCGCCCGCTCGGCCGCGCTGCGCCGCGTCGAATTGTCCCGCCCCCGTTCGGTGGTCGGCAAGAACACCGTGGAATGCATGCAGGCCGGCGCGGTGTTCGGATTCGCCGGACTGGTGGACGGTTTGGTCGGCCGCATCCGCGAGGACGTCAAGGGATTCTCCGGCGGCGACGACGTGGCCGTCGTGGCCACCGGCCACACCGCGCCACTGCTGCTGCCCGAACTGCACACCGTCGACCACTACGACCAGCACCTGACCCTGCATGGCCTGCGGCTGGTCTTCGAACGTAATCAGGAAGCACAGCGCGGACGGCTGAAGTCCGCGCGCTAACGCTGTCATTTAAGCTGGCACGTCGTGAGTGCCGCTGACCCAGCCCGATCCGAGGAGCTTCCTGAGCAGTTCCGGATTCGCCGGGACAAGCGCGCTCGGCTGTTGGCCGAAGGGCACGAGGCTTACCCGGTGGAGGTGCAGCGCACCCACACCCTGGCCCAGGTCCGCGCCGCCCACCCCGATCTGGCGATCGACGAGGCGACCGATGACGTCGTCGGGGTCGCCGGCCGGGTCGTGTTCGCACGCAATACCGGAAAACTGTGCTTTGCCACGCTGCAGGACGGCGACGGAACCCAGCTGCAGGCGATGATCAGCCTGGACAAGGTGGGCCAGGAAGCTCTCGACGCCTGGAAGGCCGACGTCGATATCGGCGACATCGTCTACGTGCACGGCGTGGTGATCAATTCTCGCCGCGGGGAATTGTCGGTGCTGGCTGATTGCTGGCGGATGACGGCCAAGTCGCTGCGGCCGCTGCCCGTCGCGCACAAGGACATGAGCGAGGAGGCGCGGGTTCGGCAGCGCTACGTCGACCTGATCGTCCGCCCGCAGGCGCGCAATGTGGCCCGGCAACGGATTGCGGTTATTCGCGCCATCCGCAATGGCCTGGAAAGGCGCGGGTTCCTCGAAGTCGAGACGCCGATCTTGCAGACGCTGGCCGGTGGCGCCGCGGCCCGGCCGTTCGTCACCCATTCGAATGCGCTCGACATCGACCTTTACCTGCGCATCGCGCCGGAACTGTTCCTGAAGCGATGCATCGTCGGTGGATTCGACAAGGTCTTCGAACTAAATCGCGTGTTCCGAAACGAAGGCGCCGATTCAACGCATTCTCCGGAATTCTCCATGCTGGAGACCTACCAGACCTACGGAACGTATGCAGATTCTGCAGTCGTCACGCGTGAACTTATTCAAGAGGTAGCCGACGAGGCGATCGGGACCAGACAACTGCCGATGCCCGACGGCAGTGTCTACGACATCGACGGAGAATGGGCAACGATACAAATGTACCCGTCACTGTCAGAGGCGCTCGGTGAAGAGATCACACCGGACACATCGTTCGAGAGCTTAAGTGCTATAGCAGATCGACTGGGTGTGGAGATTCCTGACAACCGTGGTGTTGGTCACGGCAAACTCGTTGAGGAACTCTGGGAGCACTCAGTGGGCAAGAGCTTGACCGTGCCGACATTTGTCAAGGATTTTCCCGTTGAGACAACTCCATTGACCCGGCAACACCGCAGTATCGCCGGGGTGACCGAGAAGTGGGACCTCTACCTGCACGGAGTCGAACTGGCAACCGGATACTCGGAATTAAACGATCCCGTCGTGCAACGGGATAGATTCGCAGATCAGGCCCTTGCGGCAGCAGCCGGCGATGACGAGGCGATGTTACTTGACGAAGATTTTCTCGCCGCTCTCGAGTACGGGATGCCGCCATGCACGGGAACTGGAATGGGTATCGATCGGTTGTTGATGTCTTTGACTGGCCTGTCAATTAGGGAGACAGTTTTGTTCCCGATTGTTCGGCCACACTCGAACTGAACTCCTCCATGTTGTGTCGGATTGTGCATTTTGCGTTCCTATGGCAGATTAGTCACCGGGGAGTCATCCAAACTGGACAGTAACTGCACAGGAAGAAACGCGAGGGTAAGCCACATGGCGAAGAAAGTAACCGTCACCTTGGTCGATGATTTCGACGGTGCCGGCGCCGCTGACGAAACGGTCGAATTCGGGCTTGACGGGGTGACCTATGAGATTGACCTTTCTTCCAAGAATGCCGCGAAACTGCGTGGCGACTTGAAGCAATGGGTGGCTGCGGGCCGCCGCGTTGGCGGTCGCCGGCGCGGGCGTTCCGGTTCGGGCCGCGGCCGCGGTGCAATCGACCGCGAGCAAAGCGCCGCGATCCGGGAATGGGCCCGTCGCAACGGGCACAACGTGTCGACTCGCGGCCGTATCCCGGCCGACGTCATCGACGCGTTCCACGCGGCAACCTAGCCGCACCACACTATGGTCGCGACCCGCTTCACCGCGCTTGCGATCGCGTCTCTTATCCGGCGCCCGGGCTGAATGCCCGGGCGCCGGATTTGTGTTTTCGCTCCAGGCGAACTGATCGCCCGTCATTGCGGGAAACGCGCCGGTGTTTTTCCTCGTTAACCTGTTGCGTCGGTAAGCGGGCCGAGACCGCAAGGTTAGGAACCCTGGCAGGCCGACCATTACAGTGGACTGCAGGTACGCAGTTCGGGCCCCTAGGGACCGGCCAGGCTGCTTAAAGGCCGCTAGAAAGGTACGTACCGATGTTGAGGGAGAGCAGGTAGCGACCGATGTTCGAACGATTTACCGACCGTGCCCGCCGGGTCGTCGTGCTGGCGCAAGAAGAAGCCCGGATGCTCAACCACAACTACATCGGCACCGAGCACATCCTGCTGGGTCTGATCCACGAGGGCGAAGGTGTAGCGGCCAAGTCGCTGGAATCGCTGGGCATCTCGCTGGAAGGCGTGCGCAGCCAGGTCGAGGAGATCATCGGCCAGGGCCAGCAGGCGCCGTCCGGGCACATCCCATTTACCCCGCGTGCCAAGAAGGTTCTCGAGCTGAGCCTGCGTGAGGCGCTGCAGCTGGGCCACAACTACATCGGTACCGAGCACATTCTGCTCGGCCTGATCCGTGAGGGTGAGGGTGTTGCAGCGCAGGTGCTGGTGAAGCTGGGCGCCGAGCTGACCCGGGTGCGTCAGCAGGTGATCCAGCTGCTGTCCGGCTACCAGGGCAAGGAGGCCGCAGAGGCCGGTACCGGCGGTCGCGGCGGCGAGTCCGGCTCTCCGTCCACGTCATTGGTGCTCGACCAGTTCGGCCGCAACCTCACCGCCGCCGCGATGGAAGGCAAGCTGGACCCGGTCATCGGCCGCGAGAAGGAAATCGAGCGGGTCATGCAGGTGTTGTCCCGCCGCACCAAGAACAACCCGGTGCTG
Source organism: Mycobacterium angelicum (assembly GCF_002086155.1). GTDB lineage: Bacteria > Actinomycetota > Actinomycetes > Mycobacteriales > Mycobacteriaceae > Mycobacterium > Mycobacterium angelicum. The sequence continues at coordinate 6,682 of NZ_MVHE01000109.1, forward strand.
ATCGGCGAGCCCGGCGTCGGCAAGACCGCCGTTGTCGAGGGTCTGGCGCAGGCGATCGTGCACGGCGAGGTTCCCGAGACGCTCAAGGACAAGCAGCTTTACACCCTCGACCTGGGCTCCCTGGTCGCCGGTTCGCGCTACCGCGGTGACTTCGAGGAACGCCTCAAGAAGGTACTCAAAGAGATCAACACCCGCGGCGACATCATCCTGTTCATCGACGAGCTGCACACCCTGGTCGGTGCCGGTGCCGCCGAGGGCGCCATCGACGCGGCCAGCATCCTCAAGCCCAAGCTGGCCCGTGGCGAGCTGCAGACCATCGGTGCCACCACCCTCGACGAGTACCGCAAGTACATCGAAAAGGACGCCGCCCTCGAGCGCCGCTTCCAGCCGGTGCAAGTGGGCGAGCCGACGGTGGAGCACACCATCGAGATCCTCAAGGGTCTGCGCGACCGCTACGAGGCCCACCACCGGGTTTCGATCAGCGACTCCGCGATCGTCGCCGCAGCCACTTTGGCCGACCGCTACATCAACGACCGCTTCCTGCCGGACAAGGCCATCGACCTGATCGACGAGGCCGGCGCGCGGATGCGGATTCGCCGGATGACCGCGCCGCCAGACCTGCGCGAGTTCGACGAGAAGATCGCCGAGGCGCGCCGGGAGAAGGAATCGGCGATCGACGCCCAGGACTTCGAGAAGGCGGCCAGCCTGCGCGACCGGGAGAAGCAACTCGTCGCACAGCGAGCTGAGCGCGAAAAGCAGTGGCGTTCAGGTGATCTCGACGTCGTCGCCGAAGTCGATGACGAGCAGATCGCCGAGGTGCTGGGCAACTGGACCGGTATCCCGGTCTTCAAGCTCACCGAGGCCGAAACCACTCGGCTGCTGCGCATGGAAGACGAACTGCACAAGCGGATCATCGGCCAGGTGGACGCCGTCAAGGCCGTCTCGAAGGCGATCCGTCGTACCCGCGCCGGGTTGAAAGACCCCAAGCGCCCGTCGGGTTCGTTCATCTTCGCCGGCCCGTCCGGTGTCGGTAAGACCGAACTGTCCAAGGCGCTGGCCAACTTCCTGTTCGGCGACGACGATGCGCTTATCCAGATCGACATGGGCGAGTTCCACGACCGGTTCACCGCGTCGCGGCTGTTCGGTGCTCCGCCTGGATATGTCGGCTACGAGGAGGGTGGCCAGCTCACCGAGAAGGTGCGCCGCAAGCCATTTTCCGTGGTGCTGTTCGACGAGATCGAGAAGGCGCATCAGGAGATCTACAACAGCCTGTTGCAGGTGCTCGAGGATGGCCGGCTCACCGACGGGCAGGGCCGCACGGTCGACTTCAAGAACACCGTGCTGATCTTCACGTCGAACCTGGGCACCTCCGACATCTCCAAGCCGGTCGGCCTCGGCTTCACCAAGGGCGGTGGCGAGAACGACTACGAGCGGATGAAGCAGAAGGTCAACGACGAGCTGAAGAAGCACTTCCGGCCTGAGTTCCTGAACCGTATCGACGACATCATCGTCTTCCACCAGCTGACTCGCGACGAGATCATCCAGATGGTCGACCTGATGATCGGCCGGGTGGCCAACCAGCTCAAGAGCAAGGACATGGCGCTCGAGTTGACCGACAAAGCCAAGTCCCTGTTGGCCAAGCGCGGCTTCGACCCGGTGCTGGGTGCGCGTCCGCTAAGGCGCACCATCCAGCGCGAGATCGAGGACCAGCTGTCGGAGAAGATCCTCTTCGAGGAGGTCGGCCCGGGACAGGTCGTCACCGTCGACGTGGACAACTGGGACGGCGAAGGCGCCGGCGAGGAGGCGGTCTTCACCTTCACCGGCACCCGCAAGCCGCCGGCGGAGACGGATCTGGCCAAGGCCGGCGCCCACAGCCAGGGGTCGGATCCGCAATAGCCGTTTGAGCTGCATATTCATGAATTAGGCAATATGCGCTGGGCAACATTTGTCGCGACAGTCCTGACGTCGCGGAAGGTGCCCAATGTCGTATGTGGTGGCGGCTCCTGAGTTCCTTTCGGCTGCGGCCACGGACCTCGCCAACATCGGTTCGAGCATCAGCGCCGCCAACGCGGCGGCCCTCGCCCCGACCAGCGGGGTCCTGGCCGCCGGCGCCGACGAGGTGTCGGCCGCCCTGGCGGCGCTTTTCGGGTCGCACGCTCAGGCGTACCAAGCGCTGAGCGCGCAAGTAGCCGAGTTCCACGCCCAGTTCGTGCAGACGATGACGGCGGGTGCCGGCGCCTACGCCACCGCCGAGGCCACGAATGCCCAGCAGGCGCTGCTGGGCGCGATCAATGCCCCTACCGAGCTGCTGTTGGGCCGGCCCTTGATCGGTGACGGCGCCAATGGCACCACGCCCGGCCAGAACGGCGGCGCCGGCGGGATCCTCTACGGCAACGGCGGCAACGGCGCTCCCGGCACCAATAGCGGTCAGGCCGGCGGCAGCGGTGGAGCCGCCGGGTTGTGGGGTAACGGCGGCAACGGCGCGGCCGGTGGAGCCGGCGGCAATGGCGGCAGTGGCGGCGCGGGCGGCTTCCTGCGCGGCAATGGCGGCATCGGCGGCAACGGCGGCGCCGCGATCACCCCGGGCAGCAACGGCGCTAGCGGCGGGGCCGGCGGCAATGCCTGGCTGTGGGGCAACGGCGGGGCCGGCGGGCTCGGCGCTCACGCTGCTGCCGGTGCGCCGGGAGTCAATCCGACCGCGGCTACCACGTTCACTCAGGCGCCCAGCGGTGGTACCGACGGGATCACCGGTGCTGGAATCGAGGGGCAAAACGGCACCGAATTCGGCCAGATCGGTGGCAACGGCGGCAATGCCGGCGCTATCGGAAGCCCCGGCAATCTGTCCTTTTCGCCTGTCACCGGCGGCACCGGCGGAACCGGTGGTACGGGTGGCCCCGGTGCCCCGGGAGGCCATGGGGGCACCGGCGGCGCGGTCTATTCCTATAACCCGAGCACCGGCGGGGCCGGTGGGACCGGCGGAGCCGGTGGCCCGGGTGGTGCGGGCGGCACCGGCGGCGCCGGTGGCATCGCGGAGGCTAACGCTGGCCAGGGTGGTCACGGTGGTACCGGTGGGGTCGGTGGGATCGGTGCGACAGGCGGCACCGGCGGTGACGGCGGCCAGGCCATTCACTTTGTGGGCAGCACCCTCGGCGGCGACGGCGGGGACGGCGGCGCCGGCGGGGTCGGCGCCGCGGGTGGTGCCGGCGGATCGGGCGGCAACGGCGGTGCGGGCGGCCGGGGTGGCTTCCTGTTC
>NZ_MVHE01000010.1 GCF_002086155.1 Mycobacterium angelicum
CACGACATCGAGGAATCACGCGACGACGTCGTACACCACGCCCCTGGACTTGACCGTCGTAGGCGCGCAGCGCCGACTGGGTGGGGATCAACTCCTGCGCTACCGCGCAGTCGCGTTGATCGTTGTGGTGACCACGTTTTTCAGCGTGTGCGCCGCGTCTGAGTCGGTGGCCTGGTAGCCGGTGGCGGCGATCTGGGTCGCCGCGGCGGTGGCGGTGATCTGGGTGTGCAGTGCGGCAGTACAGGCCTGGGCCGCACCCGTCACGCCGGCGACACCGAACATTGTGGGCCAGCCACCGGAGGTGTCGACCGATGGCGGTGCAGCGTGTAGCCCGAACGACTCCGTGTCCCAGGCGGTGCCGGCAACCCGAAGATCACCAGGGTCGACCCGCAATTTGTCGGTCACGCGCAGAGTGTAACGGTGGTGCGTACCCGACGCTGAACGGTGCAGTTCTGCGCTGGCGGCCGCCTGAAGTTATGGGCGAGCGGCGTCGGCCCGCCGCCGTCTAGAAGGGCGGTGGTTCGTCGTCGGGGTTGGGTGCGGGTAGGCCGAAGTAATTGTCGGGGTCGGCGCGACCGGTGGTGCGGGGGGTGGTGCGGGCTTGGTGGTTGTGGCGGCGTTCGGTGGCGATGCGGTAGGCGCGGTCTTGGGCGCGGGTGCGGCGGCGTTGAGGCATCATCGCGGCGCGTTCGGGGCAGTAGCCGGTGGTGGGGTCGGTGTCGGGCAGGGTGATTTCGGCGGTAGGGGCACACAGGCTGGGAAACAGCAGGGCGCTGCCGGGGGTGCTGACATAGGTGTGCCCGGTGGGCGAGGTCAGGATCAAGGTGGCATCGGGCAGTTGCTGTTCGGTCCAGCCCCAGAAGGTTTTGACCAGATGATGAATGCGGCAGTAGCACTTGAGGTTTGAGGCGTGGGTGGGCCCACCTTGGGCATAGGGGATGGTGTGGTCGACATCGCAGTTGGTGGCGGGTTGATCGCAGCCGGGCCAGCGACACGTCAAGTCCCGGCAGCGCACGAAGTCGGCCAGCGCCTTCGATGGGGTGTAGTGCGGCTCGGGGGCGGCATCACGCGGGTGGATCAGCGGCACCTGTTTGGCCGAGGCGGCCAACTCGGTGATCAACTGCGCGGTGATCAACCCGTCAGCGCCCAGCAGCGAGGCCGGCGCGCTGCTCATGCCGTCCAGGGTGGCCTGTTCGGCGATCACATGAATCACCACCGGCGAAGCCGCCGGGCGCTTGCCGGCAGCACAGTCCGCGCGCGCACACCGACACCGCAGCCGGGTGGCATCAGCGGCGACCGCGCCCAGCGCATCGGCGCGACGCTGGGCGTGGCTGCGCGGATCGTGCTCACACACCGTGGCCGCCAGCGCGTTCAACCGCTGATCCAGCGCCCGGGCATCCGGGGTGGCCAGCTGGCCGCGGATCTCTGAAATACCGCCCTCGAGGCGGTCCTCGATCACGATCTCGCGCTCGTCGTGCTGCCGTTGGGTGCGCCGCCGCAGCGCATCGGCATCGGCCTTGGCCACGATCTTGTCGACCTGCCCGGCCAACCGCGCTTTGCTCATCGACGGCCAGCGCCCCACCCCCACCGCGAGTTGGGCATCCACGGCGGCCAGCACCGCGGGATCGGTGATCAAATCGGTGCGATACACGATCATGCGGAACACCAGATAGCTGATCTCCCCGGCGATAAACACCGCCCCGGTACGCGGCAGCCGCTCGCGCAACGCCCGGGCATAGCGCACCTGACTGGCCGCCAGACCCTGGCTGATCCGCAACGCCGCAGCCAACTCCGCAGTCAAAGCCGCCTCGGTGTCCACCGCCCACAGCTCGGTCTCGCCACACCGCGACAACCGGTACCCGAACAACTCCCCAATGGCCACCAACTGCGCCGCCGCGGCCTGATTCTCCGCACGCGCGCCCGCACAGATCCGATCGATCAACCCCGCCGACCGCGCCGTCTTCGACGGATAACACCGCTCGAACATCTCGTCAAAACGAGCCAGCACCTCCGGCGAAGACCCACCCGACGATTCATCGAACATATGTGCGATCTTGCCACAAGGGTCTGACAAACGCCGGCAACCTCGAAACAGCTAGTCCGCGCTTCGGTACCACGCGGCGATATAGAGGATCAGCGCCGTCGCCAAACCGATCAGCACCCAGATCACGACGGCCTGGTCGACCCAGGACCCCGCCGGTGGTGCACCCGGAAGGATATTGCGCAGGGGCACCACGGCGAACAGCATCGCGGCGTACCAGGTGGAGAACGGCGGCAGGAATTTCCTTCTGCCAGTGAGCATTTGGATGGCCACGAACAACGCCAACGTCGGCAACGTAATGAGGACCAGACAAATGCCCAGATCGAAGACCAGCGGTCCTTTGGCCCGCTGCAAGGTGATGATGACATTGTCCGGGCGAGCGGGGTCGCTGCTGTTGCGCCCGACTCGGGTGACGGCCACATCCCAGCCTTCCAGCAACCCGGTCACTTCCACCCGGGCGGGCTTGTAGTCGCGGCTATCACCGGCCCCTACGAGCATGTCGGCCTGGATGGTGTCGGTTCGGTAGGTGTCGAACGGCCAGTCGCCAGGTTCCCCGTGCGCCTGGATGGTGGTGGCCACCTGCGCCGGCGATTTCCCCTTGGGATACTGCAGATCGCCCAAGTCATTCTGCGGGAAGAAGCGCACGGAGGTGTCGACGGCCAACAGACCGAGGCGCTTGTCGAGCATCGAATCATCGGGCATCACAAGAACTTTCACGTCGAGTCGATGCTCGACCGGGTGCAGATGCTCAATCCTTACCAGTACCACGCTGTTATCGGCCGTGCTCAGGTCCGGCTCGGCGAGCGGACTCGGAGCCGTGGCCAGCCAGTGATAGCCGACCAGCGACAGCAGGTAGACAACGACGACACCCACGATGATGCAGACATCGACCACGAGGTGTCGTCGCCGAGGTTTGCGCGCCGACTCACCGAAGATGACCTCGGGCAGGGCAAGCTCTTGAACCGGCACGAAGCCAGATGTTAGCAATGGCAGTGTTTGCTGGCAGCGGCAAAACAGCACCGCTACACGCATTTAACACCGTTGCTACTTTGGCTTGGCCGAGTGCTTGTACCAGGCAATGATGTACACCACCATCGCCGTGGCCAGCGCGATCAGCACCCAGATCACCACGGCCTGATCGATCCAAGAACCCGCCGGCGGCGAGCCGGGAAGGATGTTGCGCAGCGGCACCACGGCAAACAGCATCGCGGCATACCAGGTGCCGAACGGCGGCAGGAATTCTCGGCGGCCGGTCAGCATCTGAATGGCGACGAACAACGCCAACGTCGGCAGGGTGAACAGCACCAGGCAGATCCCGAGATCGAAGACCAGGGGGCCCTTGGCGCGGTGCAGGGTGATGATCACGTTGTCCGGGCGGTCCGAGGTTTGGCTGGTATCCCCCACGCGCTGAACGCTGATGTCCCAGCCCTCCAATGACCCGGTCACTTCAACCCGGGCGGGTTTGTATCGACGGTTTTCCCCGGCCCCGACCAGGATGTCCGCTTGGATCGTGTCGGTGGTGTAGGTGTCGAACGGCCAGTTGCCGGGGTCGCCGTGCGCCTCGATTGTGGTGGCCACCTGTGCCGGAGACTTACCTACCGGATACTGCAGATCGCCCAGGTCATTCTCCGGGTACAGGCGCACCGATGTGTCGACGGTCAACACGTCTAGACGCTTGTCGATCATCGAATCATCCGGCATCACAAGCACTTTCACGGCAAGTCGATTGGACACCGTGTGCAGCTGCTCGAATCGGATCAGCACGACGCTGTCGTCGGTGGTCCCCACGTCGGGCTTGGGCAACGGACCCGGCGAGCTGGCCAGCCAGTGGTAACCAACCAATGACAGCACGTAGAGAATGGCAACACCGACGATGATGCAAACATCGAGCACAAGGTGTTTTCTTCGCGACATGCGTTTGGGCTCGGGCGCAGGCGGCGTCGGGCCCTCTGAAGACACGGAGTCAGATGGTAGCAACCGGCATAGCTCGCGGGTCGCGCTTTTCGCTCGGCTACTCTAGCCAGCCGCCGGCCACCGCGCGGGTACAGCAAACCCGTCATCCGCGGGCAACGCGGCGGTAACCCTCCGGTCGCCTCAGCGTTCGGCGGACGCCGAATCGGCCACGCAGCGAAATCCGATGTGGGTGGTGGCGGTGTCCTGTGATTGCGGTGACCGCGCCGCCGGCCGATAGCGATGGCAGTACTCCGGCGCGCACAGGTGCGACCCGCCCTTCAACGCCTGGCTGACGGCCGGATTCGCCGGTCCCTGCGGTGTGCAGCACGCTTTCGGCGGCTGATCGAGCCGGTGATGCCCGGTGAACTCGGTAGCCGTCCATTCCCAAACATTGCCGATCATGTCGACGAGCCCAAATGCGTTGGGCGGGAACGTTCCGACCGGAGAAGTGCCCACCCATCCCAGTGCGCCGTCGTTGCGGTACGGAAACCGGCCCTGCCAGGTATTGGCCATCAGCTGATCGTCGGGCATGGCCTGCTCGCCCCACGAATACGTGCTCGTAGTTCCGCCGCGGGCGGCGTACTCCCACTCGGCCTCGGTCGGCAGCCGCCGCCCGGCCCATCGCGCGTAAGCGGCAGCGTCGGGATAGGCCACCTGCACGACGGGATGATCGGGCCGGTCGGCGATATCGCTGTCCGGTCCAAAAGGATGGCACCAGTTGGCCCCCGCCACCCAGTCCCACCACTGGCGCCAGTCACGGAGGTCGACCGGGCCGGATGTGGGACGGAAAACCATGGCGCCGGGCGACAGGTCGTTGGGGTCTACCCCGGGGTACAGCGCGGCGTCCATGGGCTGCTCGGCAACCGTCACATAGCCTGTGGCGGCGACGAATTCGGCGAATTGCGCGTTGGTCACCGGGTGCCGCTCCACCGCGAACGGACCCACGGTCACCGTGTGGATCGGCGCCTCTTCCGGGTAGAAGCTGGTCGAGCCCATGCGGAATGATCCGCCCGGCAGCTCGACCAGCTCGGTGAGCGTGCGGGTCAATCCGATTGTCGATACCAGGTGATCATGTACATGGCCATCGCGGCCACCAGCGCTATCAAGACCCACAGCACCAGTGCTTGATCGACCCACGCACCCGGCGGCGGAGCGCCCGGCAGGAAGTTGCGGATCGGTATGACGGCGAACAGCATGGCGGCGAACCAGGTCACGAAGGGCGGCACGAATTTCCGCTTGCCCAAGGCGATTTGAATGGCCACCGCGAACGCCAGAGCGGGCAGCGCGAAGAGAACCAGGCAGATTCCCAGGTCGAAGATCAGCGGGCCCTTGGACCGGTGCAGGGTGATGATGACGTTGTCCGGACGATCCGAGTCCTGGCTGGCTTCGCCGACGCGCTGGACGCTCACGTCCCAGCCTTCCAGCGAACCGGTCACCTCCACCCGGGCCGGAATGTACTTGCGGTCGTTGCCCTGTCCGACAAGCACATCGGCGGAAATTGTGTCGGTGGTGTAGGAGTCGAAGGGCCAGTTGCCCGGATCGCCGTGCGCCTCGAGCGTGGTCGCGACCTGCGCGGGCGATTTACCCGCCGGGTAGACGAGGTCGCCGAGGTCGTTCTCCGGGTAGAAGCGCACGGACGTGTCGGTGGTCAGCACGTCGAGACGCTTGTCGAACATGTTGTCCTCGGGGATCACCAGGACCTTCACCGAGAGTCGGTTCGCGACGGTCTTGAGTTCTTCGAGCCGGACCAGCACCACGGTGTCATCGGTGGTACCCAGGTCCGGGGCCTTGAGCGGCCCATGCGATCTCGCCAGCCAGTGCACGCCGAATAGCGACAGGGCATAGACGATGATGAACGCCACCAGGATGCCCATCCCGAGCAGCAGGCGTTTGCCTCGCTTGTCGGACGACGGCGCTGCGTGTGTCGACGGGGGTGGCGGAGACGGCGGAGACGGCGGTGTCGGCGGAGCCTCGGTGGTCATCGACAGATGGTAAACGAACCCGTGCCGCCCGCGCAGCGTTCATCTCATGTTTATCCAGCGGTCAGTTCGATAGCCGTAAATGTCGACATGCGCGGGAATCAACGAATTCCTCACCGGGAAGCCGACTTCGCCGGATCGGCCTCGCCATTGACCGCCGAGCGACACCCCGCCGCGGTGGAAGCAATCAGCTAGCCGGGCGGTCTTCTATCTCGCTGCCGGGACCAGGCAACGACGAACAGGAACATCGCGACCACGAGCGCGATCAACACCCACAGCACAAACGCCTGGTCGATCCACGAGCCGGGCGGCGGCGACCCCGGGAAGATATTGCGCAGTGGGACGATGGCGAACAGCATCGCGGCATACCACGTCGCGAACGGCGGCAGGAATGACGTCCGGCCCAGCGCCATCGGAATGGCCACCCACAACGCCAAAGCCGGCAGGGCGAGCAAAACCAGGCAGATTCCGACATCGAAGATCAGCGAGCTCTTGGACCGCTGCAACGTGATGACCACGTCGTCCTTGACTTCGGGATCCTGTTCGTCGGGATCGTGCACGCGCGTGACGGTTGCATCCCAGCCGTCCAATGAGCCGCTCACTTCGATGCGGCCGTTTACCTTTTCGCGGCTCTGGCCCGAACCGGTGAACACGTCGGAAGCGATCACTTCCGTCCTGTACGAATCGAATGGCCAGTTACCCGGGTCGCCGTGCGCCACAATCGTGGTGGCGACCTGTGCCGGCGCCTTCCCGACCGGGTACTGCAGGTCACCCAGATCGTTTTCGGGGTACAGCCGCACCGCGGCATTGGCGGTCAGTACGCCGAAGTCTTTGTCGTACAGCGAATCCTTGGGATAGACAAGAACATTCACCTTGAGCCGATTCGCGACCGTCTTCAGCTCGTCCAGGCGCACCTGCACAATGGTGTCCTCGGCCTCGTGCTTACTCAGGTCCACCGGCGGCAGCGCAGGAGCGGACTTGGCAAGCAGGTGAACCGCAACCAGCGACAGCGTGTAGACAACGACCACACCCACGAGGATGGCCAAACCGATCGCGACGCGGCGTGCGTGCGCCCGGGCCTCGCCCGTCGGCGCCGGTGGTGACGGAGGCTGAGTAGTCATAGCCCTTTAGGGTATGACGACGGTGAAGTCCTGTGTCAACGTCGATTTCGCCGTGTCGAATCCCGAGGCGCCGCTAGGCGCTTCCAAGTGGATGCTCACCAAGTACTGCTTGGTGTTGGTCCAGATGTGGGTGATGCGGTCGGCGAAGTCGATCCCACCGGAGGGCCCACGCAGCGTGCCGGTCAGCTGCTGGCTGCTGTAGCCGCAGAACGGGGAACCGTGGACAGCGAATTTCTGACGCGTCATCGACCCGCCGAGGCCGGCCGTGTAGCGCAGGAACGCACTGTCCGGGGTCAGCTCGGTCGGGGCGATGGTCACCGTCGCGGACATGCCGGCCGGCCCGGTCAACGTCAATGCCGTGTCCCCGCTGCCGGCGGCCGACCCCCACCCATCGGGGACGACGATCGTGATGCGCGGAGCCGCCGGGTCGGAACCGGTAGCCACCGTCGGGTGGCCGCTACCAATCGGCGACGCGACGCACGACACCGCATTGGGCGGAATGTGGTCGCGCATCGTCGGGGCGATGCCGGGCACCGGCTCCGCGGGGTCGGAAGCCGGTGTGGATGCCGCAGAGCCACCGGTTACCCGCGCGCAGCCGGTGGCACCTGGGCACAGCAGGATCGCCGCGCCGAGAAGCGCAACCAACGGCCTCGCGAAACCCCTAGTCGCGCGAAAACGCAAGCGCGAGTTCCTTTTCCACGTCCGCGTACGGCCGTCCGGACACATCCACGGTGACCTGGGCGATGGTGCCGCCGGTGAAGCTGAACGGGGCTTTGTAGCGGCTGGATACCGCCGAGCCACCGTTGCGTCCGACGGTGATGCCGGCACCGGCCAGTCCGAATGTTCCGGGATGCGTCGTGATCTCGGTCAACGAGCCGACCTCATGCTCGTCGAAGAACAGCGCGCCGTCACCGATCGGGGTGTGACTGTTGGGCACGGTTCCCGTCCGCGTGTAACAGACGCCGAGCAGGTGCCTGCCGAGCGGGATCGGCCCGTTCGACGAAATGAGCTGTTGGCGCTCACCCAGGAAGTTGTAGACGTAGTGCAGCCGCCCGTCCTGGATGAACAGCACGTGGCCGCCATGGGCACCGCCCTGCTTGAACAGCACACCCTCGGCGCCGGTGGTGTCGATGGTTACATCGGCCACCACGGTGAACGAGCGGCCACGGATTTCGGCGGCAGCGCCGATGCCGACATCGGCGCAATTGGGGTAATAGAGGTAGCTGGATCGATCGGTGACCAGATACGGTCGCGACCGCATCATCGTCTCGACGATGTTGAGATCCGACAGCGGCAGCCCGTTGTACTTGTCGGCCTCCGAATACCACAGCGCCTTGAGTTCCTCGAGCTTGTCGGGATGTTCGGCGGCCAGGTCGTGGCACTGGCTGCGGTCCTTCTCGATGTGGAACAGTTCCCACCGGTCGGCGTCGAAGTGCGACCAGCCTGCCGGTGTTGCGGCGTGAATGGTGTTGGCAAACCAGCCCTTATGCCAGATTCCGCGGGTGCCCAGCATCGTGTAGAACTGGGTCTCCTTGCCGGTGTCAACGCCCGGATCAGCAAGGGCCGCTTTGAAACTCACGCCGTCCAACGGCCGCTGCCGAATGCCCTTGACCGTCTCCGGCGGAGCCATGCCCAGCAGGTCATAAACCGTCGGCGTGACGTCGCAGACGTTGACGTAGTTGTCGCGGACCTCGCCGTGCGCGGCAATTCCGTTGGGCCAGGAGATGATTGCGGTGTCGGCGATGCCGCCCTCGTGCGAGGCGTAGCGCTTGAACAGCTTGTAGGGGGTGTTGAAGGCCATCGCCCACCCGATCGGGTAATGGTTGTAGGTCTGCGGGCCACCGAGGTGGTCGAAGAGCTTCATGCTCTCCTCCACGGTGTCGATATAGCCGTTGAAGAACTTGCCCTCGTTGACCGATCCGTTCGGTCCGCCCTCACCGCTGGCCCCGTTGTCGGAGATCACCACGATGATCGTGTTGTCCAGTTGGCCGGATTCGTCCAAATAGTCCAGGATTCGGCCGATCTGCGCGTCGGTGTAGCTGAGGAAGCCGGCGAACACCTCGGCCATCCGGTTGAAGAGTTTGCGCTCTTCGTCATTGAGGGTGTCCCAGGGCCGCACCGTGTCCTGCAACGGCCAGGCCTCGCCGTTGGGGCCCTTCACGTCGAGGTAGGGGTTGATCGGCGACAGTTCGGTGTCCGGCGGCACGATGCCCATCGACTTCTGTTTTTCCAGTGCGATCTCGCGGTAGCGCTCGTAGCCCATGTCGAACTTGCCGGCGTACTTGTCGGCCCATTCCTTGAAGACGTGGTGGGGGGCATGCCCGGCGCCGGGGCATACGTAGCTGAACCACGGCTTGTCAGGAGCGATCACCTTGGCGTCGCGAATGAATTCGATTGTCTTGTCGGCGATGTCTTTCGACAGGTGATAGCCGTCCTCGGGCGTGCCGGGCGGGTTCACCGGGTGGTTGTCGTACATCAGGTCGGGGTACCACTGGTCGGTTTCACCGCCCATGAAGCCGTAGAAGCGTTCGAAACCCCGCGAAGTCGGCCAGTGCCGCTTGGTGGCGGCCATGCTGGATTCCTCCAACGGCGTGAGGTGCCACTTTCCGACGCAGTAGGTGTTGTAACCGCGTTCGGCGAGCACCTCGCTCAGTAGCGCGGTGTCGGCCGGAACCCTGCCGTTGCAGTTGGGGAATCCGTCGGTGAACTCCTCAATGGTGGCCATGCCGACGGTGGTCGCGTTGCGGCCGGTCAGCAGCGACGCCCTGGTCGGCGAGCACAGCGCGGTGGTGTGAAACTGCGAAAGCCGCACCCCGCGCTCGGCGATTCGGCTCATGGCGGGCATCTCGACCAGGCCGCCGAAACAGTCCCAGGTCGCGATGCCGGTGTCGTCCCAAACCAGATAGAGGATGTTCGGCGAGTTCTCCGGTGCCGTCGGGGCAGCGTAGGGGCCCCAATCCGGTTCCGAATCGCGGATGTCGAGTTCGATCTTCCCGTTAAACTCGGTCACCTTCGCAGGCCTCACTCCCATAGTGGACTTACCTGGACATCGCGTGCAGATTACACCTGCCGACAGGGTAATGAGCCCGCCTCAGAATCACCTGAGACACGGGCTGCCGAAGGGCGCAATTCGCGCCAGAAGGGACAACCCGATGGATGACGGGGCGACACCACCCGATCCCAGCGCGCTCGCAGCCGACGGCACCGCGGTCGAAATCTATCGTCGGCTGCCGTCGACGTCAGAGCTCGAATACATCGCAGCTCAGTTGGGGCCCAACAGCTCAGTACTGGACCTAGGCGCGGGCACCGGCCGCATCGCCGACCCTCTTGTCATGCTTGGTCACCGGGTCACCGCCGTCGATAGTTCGGCCGCAATGCTGGTGCACGTCCAACACGCGCGAAAAGTGCAAGCATCTTTCGAGGATCTGGCGTTGGCCGAAAAGTTCGATTGCGTGCTGTTGATCGGCAGCATCATCAACTACCCGGGGACCCAGCCGCGCAGGTCGGTGTTGGCCGCGGTTGCCCGTCATCTGGCACCTAACGGCCAGGCCATACTGAATTGGGCACCACCGGCGTTGATCGCGTCGCGACCGGCGGGTTTCATCCAGTCGCTCACCTTCGGCGCGGTAACAACGACCCTGACCATTCACTCCAACACGGGGCGCATCACCGAGGGTGAGTTCACCCTGGAGGCCGACGGCCGTCGCTGGCGCCAGTCGATAACGGCGGAAAAGCTGAGCGCCGACACAGTACGTGACGAACTGCACCGCGCTGGGCTGGTGCTGACAACGGCTGATCCCGAGACCACCCGCTGGCTGCATGCCAAGCTGGCATAGCATCGACGGTCAGCGACCAAGAAGTACTGGCGTGGCATCCGAAAGGGCCGGAATCGTGCGAATCATCGCTTTGGAAGAGCATTTTGCGACTCCCGGCACTTTCGAAGGGCCCGGCCGGGAGTTCGTCGATCACTTGGCGTCGTCGACGTCGCAGACCTTCCCCGCCAGTCCGTCGCAGCTCGTCGAACGGTTATACGACCTGTCCGACGGGCGCATTGCCGCGATGGATGCGGCGGGGGTCGATGTTCAAGTGCTGTCGCTGACCTCACCCGGACTCGAGCAGCTGCGCGCCCCGGACGCCATCGCCGCGGCGCGTGAGGTCAACGATCAACTCGCGCGGGCAATTCAGCGCCATCCGGAGCGGTTCGCCGGTTTTGCCGCGCTGCCCACTGCAGATCCGGTTGCCGCAGCCGACGAGTTGCAGCGGGCGGTACGCGAATACCGATTCGTGGGCGCCATCATCAACGGCCACTGCCAAGGACGCCGCCTCGATGACGAATTCTTTTGGCCGATTCTTCAGCGGGCCGAGGAGCTGGGGGCTCCGCTTTACCTGCATCCGACTCCACCGCCGGCCTCGGTATTCGAGCCGCTCTACGCGGGCAACTACCCGGCGTCGGTCGCGTTCCTGCTCTCGACTGCTGCATGGGGCTGGCACATCGAAACCGCGACGCACCTGTTACGGCTGATCCTCAGCGGCGCGTTCGATCGGTTCCCGCGGCTGCAGGTCATCATCGGTCATATGGGTGAAGCGCTGCCGGCCATGCTCCCGAGACTGGATGTTGTGCTGACCGCCGCCGCGACGAACCTCAATTACCCTATGTCGCATTACCTGCGCCACAACGTGTACTACACCTTCGCCGGATTCAACTGGACCCCACAGTTTTTGGCGTTGCTGCTGCAGGTCGGCGTCGACCGCATCATGTTCGCGACCGACTACCCGTATTCACCGATGCCCGAGGCGACAGCCTTCCTGGCCGGCATTCCGGTGAGCCCGCAGGACCGCGCGCAAATCGCCCACGGCAACGCCGAACAGCTGCTGGGGCTTTGAGCGGATTGGGGCTACTTGGCCTTCTCCAGGATCTCGACGAGCCGCCAGCGCTTGGTAGCCGACAGCGGACGGGTCTCCATCAGCGCCACGCGGTCGCCGATGCCGGCGATGCTCTCCTCGTCGTGCGCTTTGACCTTCTTGGTGGTCCGAATGATCTTGCCGTACAGCGGGTGTCGCATACGGTCTTCCAGCTCGACCACAATGGTCTTCTGCATCTTGTCGCTCACCACGTACCCGATGCGCGTCTTACGACGGCCACGAGTCTTCGGGTTGGCCGGAGTGTGCTTGGGGCCCTTGTCTTTTGCCGCAGCATCCTTGGCAGCGGCCGACTTAGGAGCTGCCTTGGCAGCCGCTTTCTTGGCGGGAGTCTTCGCCTCAGCCATCACGCATCCTTCTCGTCGGAACCATCGGGCCCAGCAGCCAGACCCAGTTCTCGTTCGCGCAGCACCGTGTAGACGCGCGCAATTTCCTGACGCACCGTGCGGAGCCGGCGGTTGTTGGTGAGCTGCCCGGTAGCCATCTGGAAGCGCAGGTTGAACAGCTCTTCCTTGGACTCGCGTACGCGCTCGTTCAACTCCTCGTCGGTGAGCTCACGCAGTTCGCCAGGCGAAATTCCCACTGCCATCAGAACTGATCCTCTCGGGTAACGATGCGTGCCTTGATCGGCAATTTGTGGATCGCACGGGTCAATGCGGCCCGGGCGGTCTGCTCATTGGGGTAGCTCAGCTCGAACAGCACCCGGCCCGGCTTGACGTTGACCACCCACCACTCCGGCGAGCCCTTACCCGAACCCATCCGGGTCTCGGCGGGCTTCTTGGTCAGCGGGCGGTCCGGGAAGATGTTGATCCAGACCTTGCCGCCACGCTTGATGTGCCGGTTGATGGCGATACGAGCCGACTCGATCTGCCGGTTGGTGACATAGGCGTGCTCAAGAGCCTGGATGCCATAGTCGCCGAAGTTCACCGTCGTACCGCCACTGGCGATGCCACGCTGGCGGGGATGGTGCTGCTTGCGGTGTTTAACCTTGCGGGGAATCAACATGATTCAGCTCTCCGTGCTCTGCGCTGCACTCTGTGTTTCAGCGGGCGCGGCTGCTTCTGGAGCCGCTGTTTCTTCGCCGCCGGCGGCGCGGCCCGCGTCAGTACCGGTGGCCGTGGTGCCCGAAGCACCGCTGCGGCGCGGGCGGGTGCCCGACGGGCGCTCGCGACGCGGACGCTCGGCGCCCGCCGGCGCGGCGGCGGCCAGCTCCCGCTTGCCACCGACGATGTCGCCCTTGTAGATCCACACCTTCACGCCGATCCGGCCGAAGGTGGTCTTGGCCTCGTACAGGCCGTAGTCGATGTCCGCCCGCAAGGTGTGCAGCGGGACGCGGCCCTCTCGGTAGAACTCCGAGCGGCTCATCTCCGCTCCGCCGAGACGGCCCGAGCACTGCACCCGGATGCCCTTGACGTTGGGCTGACGCATGGCCGACTGGATGGCCTTGCGCATCGCGCGGCGGAACGCCACCCGGTTGCTCAACTGCTCGGCAACGCCCTGGGCCACCAATTGTGCTTGGGACTCAGGGTTTTTCACTTCAAGGATGTTCAGCTGAACCTGCTTCTTGGTCAGCTTCTCCAGGTCGGCGCGAATCCGGTCGGCCTCGGTGCCACGGCGGCCGATGACGATGCCGGGGCGGGCGGTGTGGATGTCGACCCGGACCCGGTCGCGGGTCCGCTCGATCTCGACGTCGGCGATACCGGCGCGCTCCAGACCACTGGACAGCAGCCGGCGAATCGCGACGTCCTCCTTGACGTACTCGGCGTACTGCTTGTCGGCATACCAGCGCGACTTCCAGTCGGTGGTGATGCCCAGCCGGAAGCCGTGCGGATTGATCTTCTGGCCCACTAGTCTGAGCCTCCCTTCGCTTCAGAAGCCTCAGAAGTCTTCGCGCCCGAACCAGAAGCAGCTTTCTTGGCCGGCGCTTTGGTAGCAGTCTTCTTGGCGGCAGGCGCCTTCTTGGCCGGTGCCTTCTTGGCGGCGGACCCAGGTCCAGCCTTCGCGGCGGCCTTGCTGCCCTCGGCGCGGCGGGCCCGCGAGGACGCCGACGAGCGCTGGTCCTTGCTCGGGCGGCTCTCCACGATCACCGTGATGTGGCTGGTGCGACGGCGGATCCGGAACGCGCGGCCCTGGGCCCGCGGACGAATGCGCTTGGCCGTCGGCCCCTCGTCGGCGTAGACGGTGGCAACCACGAGGGTGGCCGGGTCCAGCCCATTGTTGTTCTGCGCGTTGGCCGCTGCGCTGGCGATCACCTTGGCGACCGGCTCGCTGGCGGCCTGCGGCGCCCAGCGCAGAATGTCGAGCGCGTCGGAAACCGAACGCCCCCGCACCAGGTCGATGACCCGGCGCGCCTTTCTCGGCGACACCCGCACAAAGCGTGCCTTGGCCGTCGCCGACGGAAACTCAGTGGTGGTGCTCATCGCCGCTTCGCCTTCCGGTCGTCCTTGATGTGCCCCTTGAAGGTGCGCGTCGGCGCGAACTCACCGAGCTTGTGGCCGACCATCGACTCGGTGACGAACACCGGGACGTGCTTGCGGCCGTCGTGCACGGCGAAGGTGTGACCGATGAAGTCCGGAATGATGGTCGAACGGCGCGACCAGGTCTTGATGACCTGCTTGCTGTTCTTCTCGTTCTGCACGTCGACCTTCTTGAGCAGATGGTCGTCGACGAACGGGCCCTTCTTCAGGCTGCGTGGCATTGTTGGCTACTCCCCAGACTTCCTAGCGCCCGTGCTTCTTGCCGGTGCGACGGCGTCGGACGATCATCTTGTTGCTGGCCTTGTTCGGATTGCGGGTGCGGCCCTCGGGCTTACCCCACGGGCTCACCGGGTGACGGCCACCGGAGGTCTTACCCTCACCACCACCGTGCGGGTGGTCCACCGGGTTCATCACCACGCCACGGACCGAGGGGCGCTTGCCCTTCCACCGCATCCGGCCGGCCTTGCCCCAGTTGATGTTCGCCTGCTCGGCATTGCCTACCTCGCCGACGGTCGCGCGGCAACGAACGTCGACCCGGCGGATCTCACCGCTGGGCATACGCAGCGAGGCGTAGCTGGCTTCCTTGCCGAGCAACTGGATGCTGGAGCCCGCCGAGCGAGCGAGCTTGGCCCCACCGCCGGGGCGCAACTCGACGGCGTGCACCAAGGTGCCGGCCGGGATGTTGCGCAGCGGCAGGTTGTTGCCGGGCTTGATGTCGGCGTTGGCTCCCGACTCCACGATGTCGCCCTGCGAAAGTCCGTTCGGCGCAATGATGTACCGCTTCTCGCCGTCCAGAAAATGCAGCAGCGCAATACGCGCGGTGCGGTTCGGGTCGTACTCGATGTGCGCGACCTTGGCGTTGACGCCGTCCTTGTCGTTGCGGCGGAAGTCGATCACCCGGTAAGCGCGCTTGTGGCCGCCACCCTTGTGACGAGTGGTGATCCGGCCGTGCGCGTTGCGCCCGCCGTGACCGTGCAACGGCCGCACCAACGACTTCTCCGGAGTCGACCGCGTGATCTCGGCGAAATCGGACACGCTGGCGCCACGGCGACCCGGGGTCGTCGGCTTGTACTTACGAATTGCCATGTCTAATCAGATCTCTCTCTCGCGCGCGGCCAGCCCGGGCTAGGCCGGTGCTCCGAACAGGTCGATCGGCTTGCTGCCCGGGGCCAGAGTGACGATGGCGCGCTTGGTGCTCTTGCGCTTGCCGTATCCGGTGCGGGTGCGCTTGCGCTTGCCCTGCCTATTCGCGGTGTTCACCGATGCGACCTTGACCGAGAAGATCTTCTCGACAGCGATCTTGATCTGCGTCTTGTTCGAATCGGGGTGCACCACAAAGGTGTACACATTGTCGTCGAGCAGGCTGTAGGACTTCTCCGAGATGACCGGAGCCAGGATGATGTCGCGGGGGTCAGCGATGGTCGCCATCTACGCCGTTACCTCCTCGGGGCTAGCCGTGTTCGCCGTGATGTAGGCATTGAGTGCCTCGACGCTGAACACCACATCGTCGGCGCGCAGCACGTCATAAGTGTTCAGCTGGTCGGGTGCCAGGAGATGCACGCCGGGCAGGTTGCGCACGCTCTTGGCGCCGGCCTCGTCGGCCCGCCCGATGACCACCAGCACCTGCTTGCGGTCGGTGATGGTGCTCAGAAAAGCCTTGGCGCTCTTCGTGGAAGGTGTTTGGCCCTCCACCACTTCGGTGACCGCATGGATGCGCCCGTTGCGGGCCCGGTCGGACAGCGCCCCGCGCAATGCCGCGGCGATCATCTTCTTGGGCGTGCGCTGGCTGTAGTCGCGCGGCTGCGGACCGTGCACCACGCCACCGCCGGTGAACTGCGGGGCCCGCGTCGAACCCTGCCGGGCGCGACCGGTTCCCTTCTGCCGGTAGGGCTTACGGCCACCGCCGCTGACGTCGCCGCGCGTCTTCGTCGCGTGCGTACCCTGGCGGGCCGCCGCGCGCTGCGCGGTAACCACCTGGTGCATCAGCGCGATGTTGGCCGGGACATCGAACAGCTCAGCGGGCAGTTCGATGGAGCCGTCCACCTTGCCGGCGGGCGTCTTGACGTCGATCTTGAGGCTGTTGGCCATTACTTCTCACCTCGCTTGATGGCGCTGCGGACAACCACGAGTCCGCCGGTGCGGCCGGGAACCGCGCCCTTGATGAGCAGGACGCCCTTCTCGGCATCGACCTTGTGCACCAACAGGTTTTGCACGGTCACCCGGTCGTTGCCCATCCGGCCAGACATCCGGGTGCCCTTGAACACCCGGGCCGGAGTGGCGCAGCCGCCGATCGAACCCGGACGGCGGTGCACCGCCTGGGCACCGTGGCTGGCGCCCTGGCCGCGGAAACCGTGTCGCTTCATCGTGCCGGCGTAGCCCTTGCCCTTGGAAGTGCCCGTCACGTCGACGTAGGTGCCGTCGGCGAAGATCTCCGCCGTCAGCTCCTGGCCGACCTCGTACTCGGCGATCGCGTCGGCGTCATCCAGCCGCAGCTCGGCCAGGTGGCGCCGCGGGTTCACACCGGCGGCGCTGTACTGACCGGTCACCGGCTTGTTGACCTTGCGCGGACTGATTTCGCCGTAGGCGAGTTGCACGGCGCTGTATCCGTCGCGTTCGGGGGTGCGGATGCGGGTCACCACGTTCGGCCCCGCCTTGACCACCGTCACCGGGACAACTCGGTTGTTCTCGTCGAACACCTGCGTCATGCCCAGCTTGGTGCCCAGAATGCCTTTTCTTGCCATTGCTAGCCGAGCTCCTACTGGATGTTGACGTCGACACTTGCCGGAAGATCGATACGCATGAGGGCGTCAACGGTCTTCGGCGTGGGATCGAGGATGTCGATCAATCGCTTGTGAGTACGCATCTCGAAGTGCTCCCGCGAGTCCTTGTACTTATGCGGGGAGCGGATGACGCAATACACGTTCTTCTCGGTCGGCAGCGGCACCGGACCTACGACGCTGGCACCCGTGCGGACGACGGTTTCGACGATCTTGCGTGCCGAAGCGTCAATAGCCTCATGGTCGTAGGCCTTCAGCCTGATGCGGATCTTCTGTCCCGCCACGCTTTTCCTACCTCATCTCCACTTGAGGCCCGTCTGGGCCTGGTGCCCCCAGCGCGCCGGTCGCCCCGGCCCTTTTCCGGGCCGAGTAGCGTCGCGCCGGTTACTGCGCCGCTGTTTACTAGTCGTGGTCCACCGACCCCCGCGCTCGGGCGTGTCACCCGCACGCAGCCTTGGTCGCGGCCGAAATTTGGTCGCTCTCCAAGGTTGGGACCGGACGCGCCCATTTGGGCGCTGGTCGTATGCCCTGCCAGGCGCAAACCCGGCGCAGGACAACCTGAACAGTATGCCTCAGATCACCGCTTGGGCCAAATCTCAGGCGAACCCACTGACGCGACCATTACGGCGCCGTAGGCTCGGCCCGGGCCCTAGGAGCACAGTGAGCACACCGATCGTGGATCCGGCAGCGAAAGTCTTCGCGATACCGGCTGCCTACACCGACGAGCCACGGCTGCACGCCGCGCTGACGCACCTGCGCGCGCACGCGCCGGTGTCCTGGGTCGACCGTCCCCCGTTCCGGCCGTTCTGGGCGATCACCAAACACGCCGACGTCATGGAGATCGAGCGGGCCAACGACCTGTTTCTCAGCGCCCCGCGGCCGCTGCTGGCCCCCGCCGAGGCCGACGACCTGTCGCAATCCCTGCTGAACGCGGGTATGGGGCTGCGCACGCTGGTCCACATGGACGACCCCGAGCACCGGGTGGTGCGCGCCATTGGAGCCGACTGGTTTCGGCCCAAGGCGATGCGGGCGCTGAAGGTCCGCGTCGACGAGTTGGCCAAGATCCATGTCGACAAGATGCTCGAGGCCGGGACCGAATGTGACTTCGTTGCCGAGGTCGCCAAGAATTTCCCGCTCTTCGTGATCATGTCGTTGCTCGGCCTGCCGGAATCCGACTTTCCCCGGATGCTCAGCCTGACCCAGGAACTGTTCGGCGGTGACGACACCGAGTTCCAGCGCGGCACCACACCGGAAGAACAACTGCCCGTCCTGCTCGAATTCTTCAGTTACTTCAATGATCTGACCGCATCCCGTCGGGCAAACCCCACGCAGGACCTGGCATCGGCGATCGCCAACGCCCGAGTGGACGGCGAGCCGCTCTCCGAGATCGACACGGCGTCCTACTACGTGATCATCGCCACCGCCGGGCACGACACCACCAGCGCGACGATCGCCGGCGGGCTGCAGGCACTGATCGAAAACCCCGACCAGCTCACTCGGCTGACCGCCAACCTGGACCTGATGCCGCTGGCCACCGACGAGATGATCCGCTGGATCACACCGGTCAAGGAGTTCATGCGCACCGCCGCCGCGGACACCACGGTGCGCGGGGTGCCCATCGCCAAAGGCGAATCGGTATATCTGTCCTACGTCTCGGCCAACCGGGACGAGGAGGTGTTCGACGATCCGTTCCGCTTCGACGTCGGGCGAAACCCCAACAAACACTTGGCATTCGGCTTCGGCGTGCACTTCTGCCTGGGGGCTGCACTGGCCCGCATGGAGGTCAGCAGCTTCTTCACCGAATTGTTGCCGCGGCTGAAATCCATTGAACTCAACGGCGAACCGGAACTCATCGCCACCACGTTCGTCGGGGGACTCAAGCACCTGCCGATTCGATACTCGCTGCGCTGAGTCCGCGCTGAACATAGAGGAAGCCGTCGACAGCGGCGCGTGCGCATTCGCGATAGTCGAAGTTCGGCAGGGTGCTCAGCCGTCCTAGTACGAGCGGGCCGATCAGCAGCGCAATCGCCCGGGGCCGGTCCACCTCACCGAGCTCGGCCGCCGCGGCGCTGTCGAACAGGGCATCGAAAGGCGCCGCGTACTGCCGGGCGATGCGCTCCCGCAGCGTATTGATCGCACTGTCGGCGCCCTGATTGTGGCGTGGCTCCGGCAACTCTTGCAGGTCTGGCCCCAGGGCCAGCCAGGACATCGCGGTCATCACGGCGGGCGCTTCGGCGATGAACTCGCCCTGGGCCAGCACGACCGCGAGCAACCTGTCCCGCAGCGAGCCGCGATCCGGCGGCATGGGTGCCGGCGGTATCAGACTGTTGAAGGTTGCCGCCAACAGATCATTGCCGCTTGGGAAGTGGCGATACAGGGTGGCCCGGGCTACCTTGGCGGTACGGGTGACCGCGTCCACGGTCACCGCCCCCGGGCCCCCCTCCAGCAACAAGGCGGCGGCGGCTTCGAGCAAACGAGCACGCGACCGTGCGGGACGCGGATCGGCGTTCGCGTCGGAAATTGTGAGACACCTCCTGGTTTCAGATGGTTTCAGAACAAGACTATTGGTCTATGTACGAGACTGTTAGTCTCGTAAATTAGTACGCCCCGGGGAGGAGGCGCACCACTAATGGTCCATCTTCTTGATCGGCCTGAACAGCATGCCGGTCCGACGGGCGATCGGCGCACGGCACGTGTCTGGACCCTGGCCGTGGCATGCATGGCCGTGGGGTTGGTTGTCGGGTCGATGACGGCGCTGAACACGGCGCTGGGTGATCTAGCCGTAGCTACGTCGGCGACACAGACGCAGTTGACATGGGTGGTCGACGGCTACACCGTGGCACTGGCTTGCCTGCTGCTGCCCGCTGGGGCGATCGGCGACCGCTATGGCCGCCGCGGTGCACTACTTGCCGGCCTGCTGATCTTCACACTGGGCTCCATCGCCCCCGCGATGCTGCACAACCCGACGCACATCATCGCCGGTCGTGCGGTGGCAGGCGTCGGTGCGGCGTTCGTCATGCCCGCGACGCTGTCGTTGCTCACCGTGGCCTACCCAAAAGAACAGCGACTCAAGGCCGTCGGCATCTGGGCAGGCGTTGCCGGTTCGGGCGGAGTGTTGGGCATGCTGGGTTCTGGCTTGCTGCTGCACTTTTGGGATTGGCACTCCATCTTCTGGGCACTGGGCGCCTGCGGGCTGGCGATCTTCGCCATGGCCTGCACCGTCGCCCCGTCCCGGGACACCGAGGCACCCCAGGTCGACTGGCTCGGCGCGGCATTGATCGGCGCGGCGGTTGCGATTGCGGTCTTCGCCATCTTGGAAGCACCCCATCGCGGCTGGAGCGACTATGTGGTCTGGGGCGGGCTCGTCGCCGGCACACTTATCGCCGCGATCTTCGGTGTGGTCGAATTCCGCAAGCGGCAGCCACTTTTGGACGTGCGGTTGTTCAATGACCCGGCGTTCGCGACCGGGGTGGCGACGATTGTCGTGATGTTCGGCGGCACCTTCGGATTCTTCTACCTCGGCATGCAGTATGTGCAGCAGATAATGGGCTATTCGCCGTTGATGACGGCGGTGGCCTTCGGACCGTTCATGGTGCCGCTGGGCATCTTCTCTGCGTTGTCCTTCTGGTATGTACCGAAATTGGGATTGCGAGTCGTGCTGTCGCTGGGCACCGCCCTGACGGCGGTCGGCTTTTTGTGCATGCAATGGCTGGACGTCCATTCGACATATCTGGACTTGGCATGGCCCACGCTGATTCTGGCTACGGGTATCGGATTCTGCACCGCGCCAACGACTTCAGCCATCATGGCAGCGGTCCCCGACCAGAAACAGGGGGTGGCCTCCGCGGTCAACGACACCACCCGGGAGATGGGTGGGGCGCTGGGCATCGCCGTGGCCGGCTCGATACTGGCTGGGCGCTACACCCATGAGCTGGCGCCCAGGCTCACCGAATTCCCGGCGGCGGTGCGCGGCCCCGCCTCCGACTCGCTGGCCAAGGCGGTTGAAATCGCCGACAAACTTGGGCCGCAGGGAAAGCAGCTGGCTGAGATCAGCAAGACCGCGTTCTTGACGGCGATGCACTCATCGACCACCGCTATGGCGGTGATCTCGGCCGTCGCCGCGGTCGTGATCGCCCTATGGGCCCCGGGACGCGACGGCCGTCAGCTGGCCGTAGTGCGGTCTGCTGTCGGCAAATAGCAGATACGCGCAATGGTCCAGCTGAAATCGATATACGATTTGCTCCGAAAGCCGAGCCGACCCGGGAGGGCGAAATGGCATTCATGATCGCGGCGCCGGATGCAATAGCAGTGGCCGCACAAGATATCGCCGGCATCGGGTCGACACTCGGCGCGGTAAGCAGCGCGGCAGCGAGCACAACCACCCAGGTCATTGCGGCGGGCGCCGATGAGATTTCGCTGGCCGTCGCAGCGTTATTCGGGTCGCACGCCCAGCAGTACCAATCCCTCAGCGCACAAGCGTCGTTGTTTCACGACCAGTTTGTGCGTGCCCTGGCCGCGGCTGCGGGTTCTTATTCCAGTGCCGAGGCGGCTAGCACCTCGCCACTGAAAGCGCTCGAGACCGAGCTGTTGGCTGCAATCAATGCGCCCAGCGTGCTGTTGACGGGCCGCCCGCTAATTGGCAACGGCGCCAACGGTGTATCGGGTTCTGGAGCGAGCGGCAGTGACGGCGGATGGCTAGTCGGCAATGGCGGCGCCGGCGGGTCAGGTGCACTCGGCAAGAGCGGCGGCAACGGCGGCGCCGGCGGTTTATTCGGCGGCGCTGGCGGCGCCGGCGGAAGCGGCGGAGGGGCAAACGCGGCAAACGTTGCGGGCGCGGGCGGTAACGGCGGCGCCGGCGGACTACTCGGTGGGGCCGGAGGAGCGGGCGGTACCGGCGGAGCCGGCGCCAACACCTTCTTCAGCACGGCAGGGACCGGCGGTAACGGAGGCGCGGGTGGACTCTTCGCGCCCGGCGGAGCCGGTGGCGCCGGTGGTATAGCCGGACTGCTGGGCAGCGGCGGTGTGGGCGGCCGGGGCGGCGATGGCGGGCTCTTCGCCAACGGCGGAGCCGGCGGTGCGGGCGGAAATTCCGCACCAAACGGTAACTTCGGCGGCAACGGCGGGGCCGGCGGCAATGCCGGCATACTCGGCGGTAACGGCGGCGCCGGCGGGGCCGGCGGCGGCGGAATAATCGGTGGCGCCGGCGGGGACGGCGGCAAGGGCGGCATCCTCGCCGGGGACGGTGGGGACGGCGGCCGCGGCGGTCAGGGCGGCACCAACGGCACGGCGATCGGCGGGTCCGGCGGGCTCGGCGGAAACGGCGGCGCCGGGGGCAACGCCGGCTTCTTGTTCGGCCATGGCGGCGACGGCGGTGGCGGCGGTCCCGGGGGCGGCGGAAATGCCGGCCAGGGCGCCGGCGGCGACGGCGGCGCGGGAGGTAAAGGCGGGCTGATTGGCGATGGTGGAACGGGCGGCGCCGGCGGCGACGGGTTCACCGTTGCGGCCAGTGGGGGCGGTGGAGGAAAAGGCGGCGATGCCCAGCTGATCGGAAGTGGCGGCAACGGCGGTAACGCCGGCACGGGCGTCACCCATAAGGCTCCCGGGGCCGGCGGCGTGGGCGGGTCCTTGTTCGGCGAAGACGGGCCCTTCGGCACATAACCTGTCACACAACGAATTCCGCGCCACGGTGGCCCAGCATCACAATGGTTGCGTGTGGACCGCGGCTGGGAACCACGGGCAGGATCGCCCCGTCGATCACCCACAGGTTGTCGACCCCGAGCACCCGGCAGCGGTGGTCTACGACGGCACGCGGGTCGCCGTCGGCGCCCATTGGGGCACTACCGCACAAGTGCTGGGATGTCGACCATGCGTGCTCGCCGACATTTGTTGTCACGTCTACTAATTCGCGTGCCAATTCCGTTCCGCGGCGCAGCGCCGTCACATCCTCGGACGCACTGTCGTAGCGGTGCTCGATGCGCGGCGGCACACCGGGATCAGCCGAGACCAGTGTGATGCGCCCCCGCGCCCGCGGCGCCATGAGCGCCACTCCGATATGCGGCCAGTCAGGATGTCCCGCGGCACCGTCGCCGGTCATTGCGACGAAACCCCCGGTATATGGCCGTATCTCGACATCGTCGGTGGACAGCACCACCTCGAGCACCGGCCGGCCCGGGGCCACCGGCCACGTGGTAGGCAGTACCCACTCGGGATGATCGCTGCAGGCCCGCCCTACCGGCAGCGCCGAAACCACTGGCACTCCGACGGCCCGAAGCAGTGCGGCATCACCGATACCGGAGAGCATCAGCAGCTGCGCGGTTTGAATCGCGCCCGCACACAACACAATTCGATCCGCGGTGAAGGTCTCGGGGCCGGCCGGGCCAACCGTGTCGACGCCCACTGCGGCACTACCGGAGAACCGCAGGCGCACCACCCTCCGCTGTGCGTGCAGTGTCAGATTGGGGCGCCCCACCGCGGGCATGAGGTAGCCGGCACCAGCGCCGGTGCGCACGCCGTCGACTATGTTGAGCGGAACCGGGCCCAGGCCTGAAACCGGTTCGGGCTCAGGGTCATTGAGGTCAGCTACCCAGGGAAATCCGGCGCGCCGCGCGGCGGCGATGAACCGCTCCGTGGTGCCGGTCATCTCCCCTGTCCGGCGAACCGGTATGGGGCCGCTGTCGCCGTGGGCCGGTCCGTCGAAATCCAGGTCGGTCTCGACTGCCCGAAAATGTGGCAGCACATCCGACCATTCCCAGCCGGGGATCGAATAGTGATCGAAATCGCGCGGCAGCGCGCGGCAGAAGTAACCACCATTGACTGCCCCGGAACCACCGACCGTTGCGCCGCGCACGATCGGCAACCGGCGCACCGGTCGATCGGTGAGTTGTGTACGGAAACGCTGCACCAGCGGGCTGCCGATGCCGATCGGCAGCTGCAGCCCATTGGCGGTCAGTGCCAGCAACTGCGGATCGGTCAACCCGGGGCCCGCCTCGAGTACCGTCACCGCGCACTCAGGATCGGCCGAAAGGCGCTCGGCAACAACCGAACCAGCGCTTCCCGCACCGACGATCAGGACATCGCTGTGCCGGGCGGCTGCGGTCAAGGCGGCGGTTACGTCCGGATCTGCGGTTTGAGCGCACCGACATTGCGTTCGCGCAGCACCCCGTACCACAGGCCGATGCCATAGGCCAGGTCGTCGACGCGCTTGAGCAACAGGAAGGTCAGCACCCCGATCGGTTCGGTGTCGCCGTCGCTGGCATCCCGGCGGCGCAGCCAGTCCACCACCCCGTCCACGACAGCCGCGATCAACACGACCCGTCTGCAATGGCGGGACAGAATCGCCGCGAGCAGTGCCAGCGGCCAATAGTGCCGGCACAGCGCCGATGCCAGTTGCAGCGCCGCCGCCCACAACCCCCGGGTCGCGACGACGAGAACGTCGCACAACGACGTCTCGGTACTGCGCATGGCCCTGGCGATCCGGCGACCAGTCAATACCGCGATGACCACCGATGCCACCCGCGCCAGACCGGTACCGAGGGACATGAGTATCCACGCCATCAAGGCCCAGCCGGAAATCACCACCGGCGCCGTCTTGTCCGGGTGGCGCACCGACAGCGGGGCCGCCGAACCGCCGTAAAACGCCTTGCGGGCCAGCCAGTCGCGCAATTCGGTGCGGTGGTCGTGAGCGACCAGCGCGATCGGCTCGTAGCGCAATCGTGCCCCTGCCTCAATGAGCCGCCAGCACAAATCGACGTCTTCACCGGAATGCAGCGTTTCGTCGAAGCCGCCGACCCCGCGAATGGCCGAGCTGCGGCAAATGATGGCCGCGCTGGGGACGTAGGACACCGTGCTGTGTGGCAGCACCGGCGCTTCCCGCTGGCCGAGGTCGAGCGACGAGTGCACCGCCTCATAGCGAGCTACCACATTCTCGCCTTGTGACAGGCCGACGATGCGGGGTGCGACGAGCGCGACGGTGGGATCGCAGAAGTGGCCCAGCAGCGCCTCCAGCCAACCGCGCCGCGGCGCCACGTCGGAATCCAGGAACGCCACGAAGTCGGTGGTGCAGGCCGCGAGCCCGGTGTTGCGCGCAGCGGCCGGCCCCTTACTGCGGGGGTGGTGCAGCACCTCGATGTCACAGTGCGCACCGGTGAAGTCGTCCAGCTCCACCGGGCACGCCGATCCGTCGTCGACCACGATGACGCGGAGTCCGCGTAGCGACGTCACCAATCGGCGTAGCCCAGATGCGTTGTCGCGGACCGGTATAACGACGGTCACGTCCCGATGGGACGGACCACTGGCCGGCCGTGGATGGGCAACCGTCGCATCCAGCAGGGTGCGCGCCAGCGCGGCGCTGACTTCATCGCGGACTTTGAGGCGGCCGTCGCAGATCATGCCCTGGGCGGCCGGGGCCAACCGAAGCAGCCGCGTCGGTGAGCCACCGAGCAGCGCCGACCCGTCGCCAAGCACTCGCACGCGACGGTCGACCTGCACTGCGAACCCGTCCGGAAGCCGGGTCACCGTCATCTCAGGATCCCGTCGGCGCCGGGCGCCCACCGGGCGACTCGACGCACACAATCGTCGACCATCTCCGCAAATATCCGTTCGCCCTCGGCGGCGGTCGCGGTGGTCGGGTCGCCCAGGACTCCGATCGGGCTGACGGCCGCGACTCCCCCGCGGCGCATCGACGGCAGCAAATCCGACAGCGGCGCGCCGTTACCCGGCAGCGATCGGTCGGCGTGCACGTACGCCGGCGAAAGGTGCAGCAGCAGTGATGTTTCGGTATGTCCGGCGTGGGCGTCCGCGCCCGCCGACGTGCAGGGGCACCATCCGGCATCGCGGCCCTCGGACCGCAGCAGGGCGACCGCGCGGCTCAGGGCGGCGATGTTGCCGCCGTGACCGTTGACGAACGCTAGGCGCTCGGCCCAGCAGGTGGCCGACCGGCCGTACTCCACCAGTAGCGTCGTCAGGGCTTCGGTGCCGATCGAGATCGTTCCGGCGAAACTTTGGTGCTCGCCGCTGGCGCCGTAGGCGATGGCGGGTGCCACCGGCCAGTCGAGGCGCGCGGAGACGGCCCGGGCGACTGCGGTCGCGATCCGGGTATCGGTATCGAGCGGGAGGTGGGGGCCATGCTGTTCGGTGGACCCCAGCGGAATCATTATTGACGGCGAGGTGAAAATTTCTAGTTGCCTCGACGTCGCACTCCCCAGTTCGCCGAGTACGGGCACTCGCCGATGGTAGGACGAATTCACCTGGTGTGCACCGATTGTTGCCCTATCTACCGAATTTTTTTTCCACGCTGTTGAATCGCGGGCAAAAACTCTGCTCGTCCGCCACGGGTGCCACGCCCGTATCAGTGTTTTCAAAAACGTCATTCCAGCGCGAGCGACTCTGTGGTATTAGGCGCCCAACTCGCGGGCGAAACCGTCCGGAATCAGAATGTCGCTGGGCGCCAGGTCATGAATCGAGGCGTGGCCGAGGCCCATGAGTGCCGAGTCGATACCGCCGCGCAGAATGTCGAGCACGTTCTCGACGCCGGCCTGGCCGGCCGCGGCCAGACCCCACAGGTAAGCCCGGCCGATCATCACCGCCCGCGCTCCCAGCGCGACGGCTTTGACCACGTCGCTCCCCCGCCGGATGCCGCCGTCGAGCAGAACCTCGATCTGGTTGCCGACGGCTGCCGCCACCGCGGGCAGCGCGCGAATCGAGGCCGGTGTGCCATCCAGATTGTTGCCGCCGTGGTTGGACACCGATATCGCCGAAACACCTGCGTCCACAGCTCTTTTGGCATCGTCAACCCGCATCACGCCCTTGAGCATGAGCGGTCCGCCCCACAGTTCGCACAGCCACGCGATGTCTTCCCAGGTGGGCGGGGGCGTGCCCATCCACTCGCCATAGGCGGCGAAGAAGGGCGGGCCCGGTTCGCCACGCCCGCCCTGGTTGGGCACCCGCAGGTCCGGCGGGCGCAGCGTCTTGCCGAACTTCCACAGCCAGCGCGGCTTGGTGATCGCTTCCGGAGACATCCGCAGCATGGTCCGCAGGTTCATCTCTTCGGGGATCTTGGGACTGCCCCAGTCCCGCCCGTGCGAAAAGGACCAGTCGGTGGTGACGATCAGACCGACGGCACCGGCTTGGCGCGCCCGTTCGACCCGCTGCGCGATCGCATCGCGGCCGCCCAGCCAGTAGACCTGAAAGAAGAGCTTGGGATTGGCGGCGATCACCTCCTCGATCGGCTTGCTGGCGAACGAGGACAACCCCATCGCCGTGCCGCGGGCGGCCGCGGCCCGCGCGACGGCGACTTCGCCATCTGGATCGACGGCTTGGACGCCGGTCGGTGAAATGAGTACCGGCAATGAAATATCTTGTCCCATAACGGTGGTCGACAAGTCACGCTTTTCCGTCGCGCCGACGACGTGAGGCGCGAAGCCGAGTTCGCTGAAAGCTGCGACATTGTCGGCGACCGTGATTCCCTTTTCGCTTGCTGAAATCAAAGAGGAATACACCGATTTCGGCAGCCGGCGCTTTGCGCGTTGCTGCGCTATGGCGACCGTTTCGAACCATTCTTCGGCCACAACTACACCGGACTTTCGTTGCACAGCCGCGCCGGCGGTCTCATCGACAGGGTCAGCGATACTGGCCGTCCGCGGGAGTGGTCGACGCGAGGCCGGGGGGTTTGCCGTTCCTTCGTCAACGCCGGCGCGCCGTGGCCTTGTACGCATTCGGGGTCCGGGCCGTCGAGGGGCAGGCCGGTAAAGAACTTGGCGGCCATGCAGCCACCCCGGCAGCTGTCGTAGTGCCCGCAGCTGCCGCACGCACCCGCGGACTGGGGTTCGCGGAGTTCGCGGAACAGCGGGGCGTTTTTCCATAGTTGGTCAAATCCGCCGTCGGACAATACGTTTCCGGCCAGGAAGCGGTCATGAATGGCGAATGGGCACGCGTACACATCGCCCACCGGGTCGATCAAGCAGACCACCCGCCCGGCGCCACACATGTTCAGGCCGGCCAGCGCGCCGGACGGACCCAGCGGCGCCAGATGGAAGAAGGAGTCACCGGTCAGCACCCGCTCCCCCTTGGCGACCAGCCAGTCGTACAGCTGGACCTGCTGGGCCGCGGTGGGGTGTAACTCATCCCAGACATCGGCACCCCGCCCGGACGGACGCAACCGGGTGATCCGCAGGGTGGCACCGTAACGGCTTGCCAGCGCGGCGAATTCGTCCAGCTGGTCGACGTTGTGGCGGGTGACCACCACCGAGATCTTGGCATCACGGAATCCGGCATCAGCGAGGTTTTCCAGCGCCCGCACCGCCATGGCGAACGACCCGGGTCCGCGAACCGCGTCGTTGACCTCCGCGGTGGCGCCGTCGAGGGAGATCTGAACGTCGACGTAATCACTGGCGGCCAACCGCGCGGCCACCTCGGGAGTGATCCGCACACCGTTGGTCGAGAACTTCACCCCGACGCGGTGCTGCGTGGCATAGTCCACCAGCTCCCAAAAGTCCGGACGCACAGTCGGTTCGCCGCCACCGATGTTCACGTAGAACACCTGCATGCGTTCCAGCTCGTCGATGATGTCCTTGCACTGCCGGGTGGACAGCTCACGCGGATCGCGCTTGCCCGAGGACGACAGGCAATGCACACACGCCAGGTTGCAGGCGTAGGTCAGTTCCCAGGTCAGGCAGATGGGGGCGTCCAAACCGCGTTCGAACTGCTCGATCAGCCGGGGTACCGTCACGAAGCCTCCTTGGGCACCAGCATCTTGGAATCGGCCAGCACACCCAGGGCGTGCAGATAGGGGTCCTGATCGCAGTCGTTCACCCCGGCGGCCCGGCATGCGGACCGGACGTCGGGGTGATCGTCCAACGACTGCACCACTGTGAGAATGGTGCGGTTCTTCAAGAACGACAGCTTGCGGGTTCCGAAGTGATACAGCAACGCCCCGAACGGCTCGGGCCGAACCGCCACCTGGGCATGCAACCGCCAGCCGCGATCAGCGTCGAACACGCCGTCCCGCTCAGTAGACCCCGCACATGCCATCGATGGAGACTTCTTCGACCAGGGTTTCGGTGACGAGTTCGGTGTCGGTCTCGTTCTCGCGGTCCATGTGGATTGCCTTTCGTGACGGGGTCTCGACAATGAAGGGTGGTTCCGGTCACAATCGTCGTCAGGATATGGCATCCAGTGCCGAAATGGAAGGGCGGGTCCGATGCTGCAGGAGTCGCGGGTGGGCCGGCGGCGCTCGACCACACCGCA
Organism: Mycobacterium angelicum; assembly: GCF_002086155.1. Classification (GTDB taxonomy): domain Bacteria; phylum Actinomycetota; class Actinomycetes; order Mycobacteriales; family Mycobacteriaceae; genus Mycobacterium; species Mycobacterium angelicum. The sequence goes on from NZ_MVHE01000010.1 coordinate 29,512, forward strand.
CCACATCAGCAACGTCGCCATCGACTTGTTCGCCGCCCGGGGGTTCGACGAGGTCAGCGCCGACGACGTCGCCCAGGCCGCCGGCATCGCCCGGCGCACCTTGTTCCGCTACTACGCCTCCAAGAACGCCATCCCGTGGGGTGACTTCGACACCCACCTGACCCACCTGCGGGAGTTGCTGGACCAGGTCGACCCCCAGGTTGCGCTGAGCGATGCGCTGCGCGACGCACTGCTGGCGTTCAACACCTTCGATGCGTGCGAGACCATCCGGCACCGCCAGCGCATGCGGGTCATCCTGCAAACCCCTGAGCTGCAGGCATATTCGATGACCATGTATGCCGGCTGGCGGGAGGTGATCGCCGAGTTCGTGGCGCGCAGAACCGGCGCCAAGACCACCGGCCTGATTCCACAGACGGTCGGGTGGACGTTGCTCGGGGTCGCTCTGAGCGCTTACGAACACTGGCTGAGCGACGAAGGCGTGACCTTGGAACAGGCACTGGGCGACGCATTCGACGTCGTCAGCTCCGGACTGGACCGGCTCGAAGCATGAACGCCGAGCACCTGCTGCACACCCTGCGCGCGCAGGGGCGGTTCTGCGCCTCCTCCGGTTCGCCGATGTATGGCGAGCTGTTCGAGTTGGTGGCCCGCGACATCGAAGCGGGCGGCGTGTTCGGGAGGATTCTGTCCGGTCAGCAGGATGCTCCGGCCCGCCAAGCGATGCCGCTGCGGCTGCTCGGCGGGCTGCACCGGCTGGTGCTCGACGGCCGGGCGCCGGCCCTGCGCCGTTGGTATCCCAGCACCGGCGGCCGTTGGGACGCCGAAGCCGCCTGGCCCGAAATCCTTGCCACCGCTACCACCCACGCCGACTCCCTGCGCGGCGCACTCGAACAGCCCCCACAGACCAACGAGGTGGGCCGGTCCGCGGCGCTGATCGGCGGTTTGTTGCGTGTCAATCGCGAATTCGCGTTTCCTATAAGGCTTTTCGAGATCGGATCCAGCGCCGGACTGAACCTGCGCGCAGATCGCTACCACTATCGCTACACCGGGGGCAAGTGGGGACCGCCGGATTCCCCGGTGGCGATCGACGACGCGTGGCACGGTGCCGCGCCGCCGCCCGGCGTGGTGCAGATCGTCGAACGGCACGGGTATGACATCGCGCCGATCGACGTCACCGGCGCCGACGGCGAGCTGAGCGTGCTGAGCTACGTCTGGCCGGACCAGGCTGCCCGGCTGAACCGGTTGCGCGGTGCCATCGCGGTGGCCCGCGATGTTCCGGCTCGCCTCGAGCAGCGGTCGGCGGCCGAAGCGGTCGGGGAACTGAAGCTGGCCGAGGGCGCGCTCACGGTGCTGTGGCATTCGATCACGTGGCAATACCTGTCCGTCGGTGAGCGGGCCGCGATCCGCGACGCGGTCAATGGTTTGCTCGAACGAGCCGATGCTCGCTCGCCGTTCGCGCACCTGACCCTCGAGCCCGCGCGCAATGGGCCTGGCACCCCGATCAGGTTCCTGGTGCGCGCCGCCTGCTGGCCGGGTGGCCGGGTCCAGGTCTTGGGTGAGTGCCATCCGCACGGGCCGCCGGTGCGCTGGCAGTAGTTTCTCGTCCTCTCCCGGAAGGAATTCTCGTGACCGAAGCAACCGACACAATCCCGCGCCCGGCCGCACTGCCCTACCTGTGTGTCGGCGACGCCCGGGCGGCCATCGCATGGTATGCCGACGCTTTCGGCGCGGTCGTGGTTGGGGACCCGATAGTGATGGAGGACGGGCGAATTGGCCACGCCGAGCTCGAGCTGGCCGGCGGGGTACTGTACCTGGCCGACGAGTATCCCGAACTGGGATTGAAAGCTCCTGCACCGCAAGCTGTTTCGGTCAGCCTGATGCTGCAGGTGGCCGACACCGACACTGCATTGCAGCGGGGCCCGCGAAACGCCGGTTCGGTCACCGTGCCGATGTGGACGGTCGCCGATATCGATGTCGCGGTTGCGCGGGTGCGCGAAACAGGCGGCACGGTGTTGCAAGAACCGGCCCGTCAGCCGTATGGAGTGAGCGCCGAGTGCGCCGACAATCAGGGCGCGCGGTTTTATCTGGGCGAGTTCTAAGTCGACTCCAGCATTTCCGAGATCGGTGCGCCGGCGGCGATCTTGCCGCGCACCTTCATGACCTTGCCGGGCAACCCGCCGCCGACCACGCCGACCAGCACACCGTCGCGCTCGTAGTAGGCCAGGAACTTGCGGCCGTCGTCTTCGACCAAGTGCACGATGTCGGTGGCCTCCGGCTCGCCGAGGCATTGGATCTTGACGTCGTATTGGTCGCTCCAGAAGTACGGCACGACGGCGTTGGACGGCACGTCGCTGCCCAGCATGGCCGGCACCACGACCCTGGCCTGGTCGGCGACATTGCTCCAATGTTCCACGCGCGCTTGATGTCCGGTGGCATCGCGCCACGAGGCGACGTCGCCGAGCGCCCATACATTGGGCGCGCTGGTGCGTCCGGCTTCGTCGCAGATCACACCGTTATCGACCGCGATGCCGCTGCCGTCGAGCCAATCGGTCGCCGGCTTGGACCCGATGCCTACCACCACCAGGTCGGCGGGCAGCTCCGCACCGTCCGTCAGCACCACGGTGTCGACATGCCCCTGGCCCTTGACCTCGGCCACCCCGAGGCCGGTGCGCACATCGACGCCCTCCTCGCGATGCAGCCGCGTAACCAGCGCGCCGATCTGCTCGCCCAGCACCGACGCCAACGGCTGGGGCTGCGGCTCGACCAGCACCACCTGCACACCAAGCCCGCGCAGACTGGCCGCGACTTCGCAGCCGATGAAGCCGGCGCCGACGACCACCGCGTGCTTGGCAGACGAAGCATGGGTGCGCAGCGCCATGCATTCGTCGAACGACCTCAGCACCCGGATGCCGTCGAGGTCCGCGAAGCTGGGAATGCGGCGTGGCACCAAACCGGTCGCGATCACAAGCTCGTCGTATCCCAGCACCGTCCCGTCGGCCAGCGTCACGGTCTGGGCCGCGGTGTCGATCCCGGTGGCTGCCGCGCCGAGGCGCAGCGTGATGTTTTTCTCGTCGTACCATTCACGCGGTTTGAGGGCCGTATCGTCGACCTCGCTGCGCAGCACCTCTTTGGATAGTGGCGGCCGGTCGTAGGGCAGATGCACCTCGTCGCTGACAATCGTGAGCAGGCCTTCATAGCCCGCCCGGCGCAGTTGCTCGGCGGTTCTGGCCGCGGCCAGGCCGCCACCGACGATCACGATTCCGTCTTTGCTCACGTGGAGTTCATAGCACGGTCGACAATCAGTACTTCAACGCGCCCTTGTCCACGTGGATCTGCTGTCCGGACAGTGTGCCCGACCCGTCACCAGCGAGCCACACGACGACATCCGATACCTCGTCAGCCGTCATAAAGCCCTTGTACTGCAACGGCATTGGCGGGAAGCTGTGCACGAAGCGGGGATGCTTGGCAAAGATCTGCATCATCGCCTCGGGCTCGATCATCGGGGTCTCCACCGAGTAGGGATGGATGGAATTGACCCGGATTCCGTATTCGCCGACCTCGATCGCCAGGGTGTTCGTCAGTGCCGTGAGTCCGTGCTTGCTGGCCGAGTAGTGGCCGTTACCCGGGGTGGCCTTCAGGCCCGCCGACGAGCTGACGATCACGATGGAGCCGCCGTTGCCGGCGTCGATCATCGCGGGCACGGTGGCACGCAGGGTGCGCCAGGTGCCGGTCAGGTTGACGTCGATGACGGTGTCCCATTGCTCGTCGGTGAGTTCCCAGAGCCGGCCCCAGCCCAGCACTCCGGCGTTGGCAACGACGATGTCGAGCCGCCCGAACTGCTCGACGCCGTCAGCCACCAGTTGCCGCAGTGCGGCGTCGTCGCGAATGTCGACTTCGCGAGCGAGCACCTTGCGGCCCTCGGCTTCCACCGCGCGCACGGTCTCGCTGAGGTCCTCGGGGGTCGCCGCCGCGTAGGTGATGGTGTCGGACGCCGGCGCGCAGATATCCGACGCGATGATGTCGGCCCCTTCGCGGGCCAGCCGCACCGCGTGCGAGCGGCCCTGGGCACGGGCGGCGCCGGTGATGAATGCGACCCGTCCTTGCAGTGATGCCATCGGCCTAGGCTAGCAGCGAAACTGAAACGTGTTCTAGTTGGCCTCGGGCAGGGCGGTGCGGCCGGAGCCCGCCAGCGTATCGCCACCGCGAAATTCGGGGCGATTTCTCGCAGTGGCGTTACGCTCGTCGCGGCCGGGGGGCCGCGGGGCCGCAAGGGCCGGAGAGCCGGAGGGCCGGGGGCGGGTCAGATTTCGGCGATGATCTGGGCGCGCCGGCTGGCGTATTCCTGGTCGTTGACCGCGCCGCTGGCTCGCAACGACTCCAGCTCCTGCAGCCGGTCGGAGATCGACGCCTGCGAGGCGGCGGGCTGAGCGCCTGGCCCAGCCTGCTGTTCAGCGGCGCGGCGAACCACGGCCTGGACCTGCTGCCGCAACGCCGGGTTCGACCGGATGTCGACCATGCGGTTGAGCGGGATGCCGTTGGCCTTGAGGATCTGCAGGATTTCCATCAACGGGCCGGCCTGGCCGCTCAGGTCGTAGGTCCGGTTGTCTTCGGCAAGGGTGAACTGGGCGGGCACCAGACCGTTGACCAAAGCGCTTCGCTCCCAGTCGATCAGATATTGCTGCGTCGTGGGATTGACCAGCACGACGAGTTTGCGCGCGGTCAGGTTGCCCAGCCGGGTCACGCTGGCGATAACCCGGTCTTCGCTGTCGAACGGCATGATTCCGGGGCCCGAGATGTGCAGGTGGACCTTGACCACGGGTTGCTCGTTGATCCGCGTGCCGGTTTCGGTGAGCCCGGTGATCTGCGCGAGTGCCAGCACCCCACTCTGCTCGAGTTCGGCCGTCTTGGCGGCGGTCTTGGCCCCCCAGTTGGTCAGCGCGAGCGCGACGAGCACGTCAGCCACGGTGACGATGAGGCCGGCATAGAACATCCACGCCATCAGGCTGCCCATCCCGAGGGTGAAGTAGACGATCAAGAAGATCGGGCCCACCAGGCCACCGCACAACAGCACAAGCAACTGCATCTTGATATAGCGCGCCAACACGGGCCTGCTCCTTAACTTTGCTGGGGCTGGATTGCTCGTGTCAGATTAGCGCCCGCCACTGGCGATTACCGATCACAACAAACGCAAAACCCGGACTGCCGATTTCGGCAGTCCGGGTTTTGTGCTGCAGAGAACTACTTGATGATCTTGACGACCCGGCCGGCGCCGACGGTGCGGCCACCCTCGCGGATCGCGAACCGCAGACCTTCGTCCATGGCGACGGGCTGGATCAGCTTCACCGAAATGTTGGTGTTGTCGCCGGGCATCACCATTTCGGTGCCCTCCGGCAGCGTCACCACACCGGTCACGTCGGTGGTGCGGAAGTAGAACTGCGGACGGTAGTTGTTGAAGAACGGCGTGTGCCGGCCGCCCTCGTCCTTGCTCAGGATGTAGACCTGACCCTCGAACTCGGTGTGCGGCGTGGTGGTGCCGGGCTTGATGACGACCTGGCCGCGCTCGACGTCCTCACGCTTGACACCACGCAGCAGCAGACCGACGTTGTCACCGGCCTGTCCCTGGTCGAGCAGCTTGCGGAACATCTCCACACCGGTGACGGTGGTCTTGGTGGTGGTCGGACGGATGCCGACGATCTCGACTTCCTCGTTCACGTTGACCACGCCGCGCTCCACACGACCGGTCACCACGGTGCCACGGCCGGTGATGGTGAAGACGTCCTCGACGGGCATCAGGAACGGCTTCTCAGTCTCGCGGACCGGGTCCGGAATCGACTCGTCGACCGCGTCCATCAGGTCCTCAACCGACTTGACCCAGGTCGCGTCGCCCTCGAGCGCCTTGAGCGCCGATACCCGGACCACCGGGGCGTCCTCGTCGAACTCCTGGGCGGCCAGCAGTTCGCGGACCTCCATCTCGACGAGCTCGAGCAGCTCCTCGTCGTCCACGGCGTCGGCCTTGTTCAGCGCGACCAGGATGTAGGGCACACCGACCTGACGCGCGAGCAGCACGTGCTCACGGGTCTGCGGCATGGGGCCGTCGGTGGCGGCCACGACCAGGATCGCGCCGTCCATTTGGGCGGCACCGGTGATCATGTTCTTGATGTAGTCGGCGTGACCGGGGGCGTCGACGTGGGCGTAGTGCCGCTTGTCGGTCTGGTACTCGACGTGCGCGATGTTGATCGTGATACCGCGCTGACGCTCCTCGGGAGCGTTGTCGATCTGGTCGAACGCCTTGGACTCGTTCAGGTCCGGAAACTTGTCGTGCAGGACCTTGGTGATAGCCGCGGTCAGGGTGGTCTTGCCGTGGTCAACGTGACCGATGGTCCCGATGTTGACGTGGGGCTTGGTCCGCTGGAACTTCGCCTTCGCCACTTCTGTGTCCTCCTGGACTGTTGGTGCTTAAAAAAGCAGTGTTGATGTTTTCGGTTTTGCCGCGGTGCTAACCGGGCCAGCTTACTCGTAGGCTTTTCCGTCTATTCCCCGGTCGCCTTCGCGATGATTTCCTTCGACACGTTCGCCGGTACTTCGGCGTAGTTGTCGAACACCATGGAGTAGTTCGCCCGGCCCTGAGTCTTGGACCTCAGGTCCCCGACGTAGCCGAACATCTCCGACAGCGGCACGTGCGCCTTGACGACGCGCGCACCCGCCCGCTCCTCCATGGCCTGGATCTGGCCACGGCGAGAGTTCAGGTCGCCGATCACATCGCCCATGTAGTCCTCGGGCGTGGTGACCTCGACGGCCATGATCGGTTCCAGGATCACCGGTTGCGCTTGCTGCGCAGCCTTTTTCAGCACCATGGAACCGGCGATCTTGAACGCCATCTCCGACGAGTCGACCTCGTGGAAGGCACCATCGAGCAGGGTGACCTTCAGGTTCACCAGAGGGTAGCCGGCCAGCACGCCGTACTGCATGGCGTCCTGCGCGCCGGCGTCCACCGACGGGATGTACTCGCGCGGGATGCGCCCACCGGTGACCTTGCTCTCGAACTCGTAAGTGGCGCCGTCCTCGCCGTGGAACGGCTCGATGTTGATCAGCACCTTCGCGAACTGGCCAGAGCCGCCGGTCTGCTTCTTGTGGGTGTACTCGACCTTTTCCACGAGCCGCCTGATGGTCTCCTTGTACGCGACCTGCGGCTTGCCGACGTTGGCCTCGACCTTGAATTCGCGGCGCATGCGGTCCACCAGGATGTCCAGGTGCAGCTCGCCCATGCCGCCGATCACGGTCTGGCCGGTCTCCTGGTCCAGGTGCACCTTGAAGGTCGGGTCCTCTTCGGCGAGCTTCTGGATCGACAGACTCAGCTTTTCCTGGTCGCTCTTGGTCTTCGGCTCGATGGCCACCTCGATGACCGGGTCCGGGAAGGTCATCGACTCGAGCACGATCTGCTGGTTCGGGTCGCTCAGGGTGTCACCAGTGGTGGTGTCCTTGAGTCCGATAACCGCATAGATGTGGCCCGCGCTTGCCGTCTCCACGGGGTTTTCCTTGTTGGAGTGCATCTGGAAGAGCTTGCCCAGACGTTCCTTCTTGCCCTTGGTGGCGTTGATGACCTGGCTGCCGGAGTCGACCTTGCCCGAGTAAACCCGGACGTAGGTGAGCTTGCCGAAGAACGGGTGCGTGGCGACCTTGAACGCCAGCGCGGAGAACGGCTCGTCGGTCGACGGGTTGCGGGTGACCTCTTCCTCTTCCTTGCCCGGAGCGTGTCCCACGGCAGGCGGCACATCGAGAGGCGACGGCAGGTAGTCGATCACGGCGTCGAGCATGGGCTGCACGCCCTTGTTCTTGAACGCACTGCCACACAGCACGAGGTAGGCCTCGGAACTGATGGTCAACTTGCGCAGCGCGCCCTTGATCTCCGCGACGGTGAGTTCCTCGCCGCCGAAGTACTTTTCCAGCAGTGCTTCGTCGGTTTCGGCGACCGCCTCAAGCAGCTTGGTGCGGTACTCGTCGGCCTTCTCGGCCAGCTCTTCGGGAATGTCGATGGTGTCGTAGGTCTCGCCCAGCTTCGTCTCGCCGCGCCATACCTTGGCCTTCATCTCGACCAGGTCGACGACGCCTTCGAAGTCGCCCTCGGAGCCGACGGGCAGCTGGATCGGAATGACGTTCGCGCCGAGCCGCTCCTCCATCGTGCGCACCGAGAAGTAAAAGTCGGCGCCGATCTTGTCCATCTTGTTGACGAAGCAGATGCGCGGAACGTCGTACTTGTCGGCCTGCCGCCAGACCTGCTCGGACTGCGGCTCGACACCTTCCTTGCCGTCGAAGACGGCGACGGCGCCATCGAGCACACGCAGGCTGCGCTCCACCTCGACGGTGAAGTCGACGTGCCCCGGCGTGTCGATGATGTTGATCTGGTTGTCATTCCAGAAGCAGGTGGTGGCCGCGGAGGTGATGGTGATGCCGCGTTCCTGCTCCTGCTCCATCCAGTCCATAGTGGCGGCGCCGTCGTGCACCTCACCGATCTTGTAGCTGATGCCGGTGTAGTAGAGGATGCGCTCGGTCGTCGTGGTTTTACCGGCGTCGATGTGCGCCATGATGCCGATGTTGCGGACCTTCGTCAGGTCGGTCAGCACGTCCTTCTGTGCCACAGAAGTCTTCCCACTCTTTCGTTGCTCAGTTAGTTCGCTATCGCACGCGCCCCGCCGGAATCACCGGCAGGCTTGTCACCAGCGATAGTGCGCGAAGGCGCGGTTGGCCTCGGCCATCTTGTGGGTGTCCTCACGCCGCTTGACGGAGGCGCCCAGGCCATTGCTGGCATCCAGGATCTCGTTTGCCAGACGCTCGACCATCGTCTTCTCCCGGCGCTGCCGTGAGAAGCTGACCAGCCAGCGCAATGCCAGCGTGGTCGACCGGTCCGGCCGCACCTCGACGGGCACCTGGTAGGTGGCACCACCGACGCGGCGGCTGCGCACCTCAAGTGCGGGCTTGACGTTGTCGAGAGCGCGCTTGAGGGTGATGACGGGATCGGTACCGGTCTTGTCGCGGGCCTGTTCGAGCGCTCCATAAACAATGCGCTCAGCCAGCGATTTCTTCCCCTTCAGCAGCACCTTGTTCACCAATTGGGTGACCAGCTGGGACCCGTAGACGGGGTCGTTGACCAGCGGACGCTTGGGTGCGGGCCCCTTGCGCGGCATCAGCTCTTCTCCTTCTTGGCCCCGTAACGGCTGCGAGCCTGCTTGCGGTTCTTCACACCCTGGGTGTCGAGCGAACCGCGGATGATCTTGTAGCGCACACCGGGCAGGTCCTTCACCCGGCCACCACGCACCAGCACCATCGAGTGCTCCTGCAGGTTGTGGCCCTCACCGGGGATGTAGGCCGTGACCTCAACCTGACTCGTCAGCTTCACACGAGCGACCTTCCGAAGCGCCGAGTTCGGCTTCTTCGGGGTGGTGGTGTACACGCGGGTGCATACGCCACGGCGCTGCGGGCTGCCCTTGAGAGCCGCGGTCTTGACCTTGCCGATCTTGTCCCGACGACCCTTGCGGACCAGCTGCTGAATGGTTGGCATCTACCGGCTTTCTCTTTTGTTCCCTGTGAAGTCTTCTTGTACTGCGGTTTTGCTCAGCCGGGTCACCCCACGGCCGGGCGTGTCGCATGCATGCACCCCGCGACCTGATCAGTTGCATCGTGGACATGCGAATTGGCCCGGCATTTACGCCCTTACTTCAGGCGCCCCAAGCCGCCAGGCACGAGGTACCACAATACCTGTCGGCGGTCTGGCAGGTCAAAGCGGTTACGTTTTGCCGTTTGTGGTGCGTAACTCCATGCCCGCGGCCAGTCGCAGCACCATGTCGGTGAACACCGCGTCGGTATCGATGTCGTCCATGACTCCGGTCATTTCCAGCAGCACGAAGCCATGCAACGCCGACCAGAATTCGAGGGCCGCGTAGAACGCCTCCTCGCCGTCGAGTCCATAGGACAGCAGCACCGCGATCACCGGGCCGGCCGCGCCCCGGGTCGCTTCCGTGTATTCGGGGTCGTCGCCGCCCAGTGGCATCCGGGTGAACGCCGAATACCGGCCCGGGTGGTGGTGGGCATAGCTGCGGTAGGCGCCGGCCATGACCAACACCGCGTCGTCGCGGGCGCGCCCCTCGCCGACCCGGTTCAGCATCGTGATGATGTCGTCGATAACCCGGATTCGCACCGCGCGGCGCAGGTCCTCCAGGCTGTCCACGTGGTTGTACAGCGACGGCCCTTTGGTCCCGAGCTGGGTGGCCAGCGCATTGATGGTCAGCGAGTCCCAGCCCTCGCGATCCAGGAAGGTCAGGGCCCCTTCGATGATGCCCTCGCGGCTCAATTTGCCCGGGCGGGCCATCGACTTCGCCGTTTTCCCGCTGCGCGGGCGGCTGCCCGCCGACGTTGGTTCCGGCTGAGCTGGCATGGCGATTCGCCCTTCGGTTGCGGGATCAACTAATGACTCTAGTTGAACTTGGGTCTGTCGCCGCTCAGGTGAATGCACGTAATCTCAAACCTGGTTCGAACCTGGTTCGAACCTGGTTCGAGTGAGCAGATCACCTGCCAACAAAGGGGACCCGCAGTGAGGTGGACAACCGTTGCCAGAACGCTGGCTACCTGTGCGATCACCATCGCTGGCACACTCGCAGCCCCGCCGCAGGCCGCTTACGCCAAAAACGGCGACACGCACATCACCGGGCAGGGCCTCGAGCAGACGCTGGACTGCAACGAGTCCACCCTGATCGTCAACGGCACGGCCAACATCATCACCGCCAAGGGCACCTGCTGGGCGGTGACGATGATGGGCTCGTCGAACACCGTCATCGCCGACACCGTCATCAACGACATCACCGTCTACGGCTGGGACGGAACGGTGTTCTTCAAAAACGGCGATCCGGCCATCTGGGATCGAGGCCGCGAACTAGGCATGACCAACCGGATCCAACGAGTAGGCCCGTGAGCCACCCGAACCTGAATCGAGGAAACATGCGCTTCTGCCTGTCCGCCACTACAGCCCGCCCGGCCGGGCTCGTCGCCGGCCTGGCCGCCGCCCTGACAGCCGTCGGAGTGGCCGCGTGCAGCTCGACCGCCAGCCCGCCCGGAGGCTCGAGCACCACCTCCACCAAGCCCTCGACTACGACGTCGAGCAGCGGAACCGCGGCGCCCACATCCTCGGGTGGGATAACCACAACCGCTTCCATCGAGATCGGCAACATGCTGACCTATGGCTCGCTGGGAACGACGGCGACACTTGACTGCGCCGATGGCAAGTCACTGAATGTGGCCGGTTCGGATAACACCCTGACGGTCAACGGCACCTGCCAATCGGTGACCATCGGCGGAGCGAACAACAAGATCACCTTCGACAAGATCGACCAGCGCCTGAGCGTGGTGGGGCTCAACAACACCATCACCTACAAGAACGGCGACCCCACCATCGACAACCTCGGTTCGGGCAACGAGATCAAGAAGGGCGGCTGAGCCGCTAACTCGTCGGGGCGCCGTGCCGGCCGGCCCCGGCGGCGAACCGTCCGGCACCTTCCAGGGCCTCGCCGGCGACCCGGAAGATGCTGGCGAACTCGAGGTCAATCGCAGCGGATTCGGGCAGACCCCACTGATGCAACGCCGATAGCCGATCCGATCGCAGGCACTGCTGCGGTAGCCCTGCCAGTTCCGCTGCCATCTCCTCGGCCGCTTGCCGGGCCTGGCCTTTGGGAACGACCCGATTGGCCAAGCCCATTTGCAGCGCCTCGTCAGCCTTGACCGCGCGGCCGGTGAGGATCATGTCCATCGCCCGGCTGTGTCCGATCAGCCGAGGTAGCCGCACCGTGCCCCCGTCGATGAGCGGTACCCCCCACCGGCGACAGAAGACACCGAACACCGCGTCCTCCTCGGCCACCCGCAGATCGCACCACAACGCCAATTCCAAACCGCCGGCGACGGCATAACCGCTGACGGCGGCGATCACCGGTTTGGACAGCACCATTCGCGACGGGCCCATCGGACCCGGTCCGGTGCGGTGCACGGCATTGGACTCCGGTGTGCCCATCGCCTTCAAATCGGCTCCGGCGCAAAAAGTTTCGCCTGCTCCGCACAGCACGGCGACCGCAGCGGCGTCATCGCGGTCGAATTGCTCGAAGGCCGTATACAACGCGGCGGCCGTTGGGCCGTTGACCGCGTTGCGTGCCGCCGGCCGGTTGATGACCACCGTGGTCACCGGGCCATTGCGCTCCACACGCACCAGGTCACTCATGTCACCTCCAGGAGTTGGGTCCCGTCTTGTTGCGCCAAGTCGCGGCGCTCCGCCAGTTCGGTGGCGAAGTCGTGGTAGGCCACCCGCAGCCGCGCGCCGGGCCAGTCGGCGGGCAGCAATTCGTCGGGTAGCACGGGATCGGTGAGCAGGTGCCGCACGATGGCCGCCGCCACCACGAATCGCTCGGGAACCCCCGTAGCTTGCGCCATTTCGTCGAGCAAGCGGTATCCGGCGCTTGCCCATCCGGGCAGATCCCACAGCTGCGCGGCCAGCTGCGCGGGGTCGTCATCGCGCGCATTGAGGAGCCGCACCCGGGCTTCGACGTCGGCGCCCAATTCGAGGTCGAGGTTGTCCGGCCGCATCCACACCCCTTCGCGGAGCTCACCGAAACGCTTGTGGTGCATGGTGGTTCGCAATGCCGCGCGGGTGCGGGCGTCCGTGCCGACGCTGGTGACGACGAGTAGGTGCCAGTGTCCGCTCCAGGCCCGGGTCCGCGGGCGCATGGCGTCGTCCTGTCGGCGCTGACGGGCCAGCAACCGATCCGAAAGCCGGTAGCCGTCGGCGGACCGGACCAGGTCGCCCGCGCTGACCATGCGGGTCAGCGCGACCCGAAGCGTCGTCTCCTTGATGCCGAAATCGGCTGTCAGGCGAATCAATTCGCTGGCACTGGCCCACGCGGGATGGGCACCGAGCAGCACGCTGAGAACGACTGAGCGGGCTGTCATGCTCGGCATGGTTAGACTCGGCTCAAACCTGCGAAGCCCGCCGGCCGTAGTCGCCGAACGGCTCGTCGCGATGCTTGACCGCATCGCGGAAGCCGTGCTCGACCGCGTCGGCGACGAACGCGTGCCCCTCGGGGGTGTGCCGAGCAACGCCGTCGAACACCGTGCTGACCATTCTGCTGGTGGCCACACCCTGTTGCAGCAGAGCGGAATTGAGCGTGAGCTTGATCATTATCAGCTGGTTGACCGGCATCGCGGCGATCCGTTGGACCAGGCGTTCGGTGCGCTCGTCGAGGTCTTTGGGATCCGGCGCCTCAACCGCGAGCCCCCATTCGGCGGCTTGAGCGCCGGTAATGCAGTCCCCGGTCAGCAGTAGGCGTTTGGCGCGCTGATCGCCGAGCCGGTGCGCCCACAGTCCCGCGGCCGGTACGCCCCAAACCCGCGTCGGCGGGTAGCCGATCTTCGCGTCGGCGGCGGCGATCACCTGATCGGCGTGCAGCGCGATATCGGTACCGCCGGCCACGCAGTAGCCGTGGATCTTGACCACCGTCGGCTTGTCGCAATGCATCAGGCTGGAGAAGCCGCGCACGAAGCGGCTCATCATCTGGTAGTCGATCATCGGGTCCCACGGCTGATTGGGCAGGTGGTTGACGGCCTGGGTCTTGCCGTCCAGCACCGTCCCCCGGTAACCGCCGTCGCCGCCGGCCGACGACGACTGCTCGGCATAGGCGGAAAGGTCGAAGCCGGCGCAGAAACCTTCGCCGCGACCGGACACCAGGATGACGTGGACCTCGGGATCAAGGTCGGCCCGCTCCACCAACGCCGACAGCTCCAGTGGAGTGTCGGCGACGATCGCGTTGCCTTTCTCCGGCCGATTGAAGGTGATCCGGGCAACCCGATCGGCTACCTCGTAAGTCATCGTCTTCAGGTTGTCGAAATCGACCGGCCTGATCGAGTGCGTCATCCCTTAACTAGAGCACGCTCGAGGATTGGCGCCAGATCCAGCCCAGCGGGCATGGTGCCGAATGCCCCGCCCCACTGCCCGCCGATGCGGGTGGCCAGGAACGCCTCGGCGACCGCGGGATGCCCGTGCCGCACCAGCAAGGACCCCTGCAACGCCAGGCAGATGTCCTCGGCGATCTTGCGGGCGCGGTAGGCGATAGTGTCCAGATCGGTCAGCTGGGCCCGCAAATTTTCGACGTGGCTGTCCAGGCGGGCGTCTTGACCGGCGCTGTGCGCGAGCTCGTCGAACAGCACCTCGACGCATTCGGGCCGAGTTGCCATGGCGCGCAACGTGTCCAGCGCGCTGACGTTGCCCGAACCCTCCCAGATACCCATCAGCGGCGCCTCACGGTAGAGCCGCGGCATACCGGAGTCTTCGACATACCCGTTGCCGCCCAGGCACTCCAGCGCTTCGGCCGCGTGTGGCGTCGAACGCTTGCACACCCAGTACTTACTGGCGGCCAGACCGATGCGGCGCAACAGCCCCTCGGTCTGATCGCCGCGCACCGCCTTGTCGGTGGCACCGGCCATCCGCATCGCCACAATCGTGGCGGCCTCGGCCTCCACAGCCAGGTCGGCCAGCACATTGCGCATCAGCGGTTGGTCAATGAGGTAGGCGCCGAACGCCTTTCGGTGCTGAGCGTGATAGACGGCGCGGGTCAGGCCGGTGCGCATGCTGGTGGCGCTGCCCAGCGTGCAGTCCAGCCTGGTGAGGTTCACCATCTCGATGATGGTGGGGACGCCGCGGCCTTCCTCGCCGACGAGCCAGGCGGTGGCGCCGTCGTACTCGACCTCACTGGAAGCGTTGGCGTGATTGCCGAGCTTGTCTTTTAGCCGCTGCAGGAACATCCGGTTGCGAGTGCCGTCGGGCAGTATGCGGGGCAGCATGAAGCAGGACAACCCTTTTGGAGCCTGCGCGAGCACCAGGAAGATGTCGCACATGGGCGCCGAGGTGAACCACTTGTGACCGGTCAGGCTGTACGTGCCGGCTGCGTTAGGGGTCGCCTCCGTGGTTCCGGCGCGCACATCGGAACCGCCCTGCTTCTCGGTCATCGACATGCCTGCCGTGATACCGGGTTTCGTCGCGGCCAGTTTCAGCTCGGGGTCGTAGACGCGGCTGGTCAGCAACGGCTCATAGACGGTTGCAAGTTCGGGGTTGTAACGCAATGCGGGGACGACGGCATATGTCATCGAGATCGGGCAGATGTGGCCGGGTTCGACAGTCCATACCGATGTCTTGGCAGCCCGCACCACGTGAGCCCCCGGCCGCTCGTCGGCCCACGGCGCGGCGTGCAGGCCGTGCTCGATCGCGGTGCGCATCAGCTCGTGGTACGCCGGGTCGTATTCGACCTCGTCCACGCGATGGCCGGTGCGGTCGTGGGTATGCAGAATGGGCCGATTGCGGTCGGCCAGCTCGCCCCAGCGTTGCGCCTCCCGGCTGCCCGAGATCGCCCCGAGCGCGTTCACCTCGTCCAGGCCCCACTGCCCGCCTTCGCGGATCAGCGCCTCGATGAGCACCGCCGATGATGCAGGATTGTGGTCCTCTAACGGAGGCACCTGGTTGGTCACGACATGGGTATCCGGCATGCCACCAATGTTACATTTTTTCTACAACTGCACAAGGGCTGTAATACTACCGCGGATGGGCGGCGAAGAACTTCCACAACATCTGGGTGGCCACCGCGGGCCATTCGTGGCCTCCGTCGTCGACGGTGACGAGCACGACGCTGCGGTTGTTCGGGCATGCCGCGGTCGATGTGGTGACCAGACCGTTGGTACTGCCCCACGGAGCGTCGCACTGGTCGACGTTGCGCCAGAAGGCATTCAGCTGCTGAACAGATGGCCCGTTGATATGGGCCATACCCGCGCCGGGGCCGCCGGTGTATCGGACAAGGGGATCCCCGGTGCCGTGTATGTGCATGACGGACGTCGGATGCGGGGTCCGGCACGGATCCAGCTGCGTTCCTGAAACAGGGCCGATCGCGGCGAAAATCTGGGTGTTGCACGCCAGCGTGTAGGACATGATGGCGCCGTTGCTCATCCCGGTGGCATAGATCCTGGCGGTATCGATGCGGACGTTCTTAGCGATCTCTGCGACGGTCGCGCTGATGAATGCAACGTCATCGACACCGTCGCGGGCGGACCTGCCGCAGCAACCGCCGCCGTTGGCGTTCCAGGCGCGGTGGAAGCCATTCGGATATACCACGGCGAATTTCTCCGACTCGGCCAATTCGTCCCAGTCGTAAGACCTTTCGGCTTGCTTGGCACTGCCAAAACCACCATGAAGCATGACGACCAGCGGCGCCGACGCGGGCAAGCCAGCGGGTTTATAGAGCCGGTAGGTGCGGTCGACGCCGCCGACATTAATCGTGTGGAAGCTGGTGCCGGTCCCGAAACCCGCCGGTGGCAGCGCGCTCCGGTGTGCGCAGCCCACGAGCACGAGTACAACGCCCAAGAAGGTGAAGACCCGATGAAGCATGCGTTAACCGTAGGCTGCGAGGCCCCGGTTGAACACGCCTTAAAATCAGCCGCTTGTTCCTTCGCGCAGAAACGCGATGTCATCCTTGCGGCCCTCGTCGGCGGTTTCGCAGATCACCGGCGCGTCGGCGGCGGTGACGACGGCCAGCAACAGCTCCGGATCGATCTGACCGGTGCCGAAGTTGGCGTGCCGGTCCGCACCGGATCCCGCCGCGTCTCTGGAGTCGTTGCAGTGCACCAGATCGATACGTCCGGTTAGCGCCCGGATGCGGTCGACGGCGTCAATCAGCTGCTCCCCTGCCGCCCAGGCGTGGCAGGTGTCCAGACAGAAGCCGATGCCGGTATCGCCGATGTGATCCCACAGCCGGCCGATGGTGTCGAAGTAACGGGCCATCGCGTGCTCGCCGCCGGCGGTGTTTTCCAGGTAGACCTGCACGTCGGTTTCGAGATACTGCAGCGCCTTGACCCACCGCTCGAAGCCGGCTTCCATGTCATCGTCGTCGGCGTGCCCGCCGTGCACGATGACGGCCGTCGCGTTGATTTCCGCGGCAGCATCACAGGTGTCCTGCAGGATCTTTCGCGATGGAATGCGGATGCGGTTGTTGGCCGACGCGACGTTGATGAGATATGGCGCGTGGACGTACAGCGGCACGGTGGACGCCTTCAGCCTGTCGGCGTCGTCCCGCGGCTTGGGTTTCTTCCAGCTCTGCGGGTTGCCGAGGAAGAACTGCACCACGTCGGCGCCGTCTGCTTGGGCGGCGGCCAGGGGATCGTCCTGGTGGACATGCGAACCGATGAGCACGTCAGCCAGTTTAGTAAGTGGCGCCGACGCAGGCTGCGCGCTGAGTGACTTTCGCTGGCTGACAGTCCAACTACACTTGCGCTGCGTGCAGCAAGAACTGCGTATCGACAACGCTGGTGTGCAAGCGATGGCCGGGCGTTGGGGTGCTTCGGCAGGTGAGTTACCGGCAGCATCGGCTCCGGTGGGGCTGGGGTTGTCGAGCCAGGCCAGTGCGGCCGCAGTCGCTGCCGCCCACGTCGGCATACTGCTTTTACGGCAGCGCTGGCCGGGCGGATCGGGACCCGCGCAACCGCTGTGGCCGAAGCCGGTATGGGCTATGTCGCCAATGAAGCTCACTCTGCCGAGCAGCTGGGCGACCTGACCCGCCCGGTGATCGGCTAGTAGCGATGTCAGCGGTCGCCGGGTTTCCGGGCCTGTCGGAATTGTTGGCCTGGCCCACCGAACACTTAACCGAAGCAGCCGCCCACTGGGCGGCCACCGGCGAACGTAACTTCGGGCTGGCCAACCAGGTCTGGCGCGACGCCCTATCGGTTGATTGGCAAGGCGAAGCCGCCGACGCGCTGCGCAGCGCGACGCACGCCGACATGCTGACGACCAGCGCGGTTGCAGACCAGCTGCACGAAGCCGCCAAAGTAGCCCGCATCGGGGCCTCGGACCTCTATGCGGCCCGCTCCCGGATTCGTTACGCGGTTGAGGATGCCCACTCGGCGGAATTCGTTGTGAACGAAGACCTTTCGGTTAACGATCGCCTCGTTGGCGGCTCGGCTGCGCAGCGCACCGCCCGACACGCCCAAGCCCAAGCCCTCTCCGCCGACATCCGCCAGCGTGCCGCACAGTTGGTCGCCCTCGACCGGCAAATTGCCGGCAACGTCACCGCAGCCGTCGCCGGGATTCGCGACGCCTTCCCACTTAATCCCGTGCTTGACGCGCCGCCGCCAAAACCCACGATTCAAGCCGTCGACCACCACTGGAAACGAGACCCAGCTCCACCGCCTGGTCCGCCCGATCCATGGGAGAGCCGGCCTGCGCCAAAGACATTGGACGACGTGCGAGACGTGTTGCGGCAACTGCGCCGCGGCAGAAACAAGACCGTTCGAGAACTGGATACCCCCGAAGAGGTACGAAGGTTTTATGAGTGGATTACCAAGGGTTCTGTCCGTGAGGTTCCGCCGTTTGGCTTCCCGCGACGAGAGCTCGAGGACGGTACCGTAATCGAAATGCGCCCCAACTCCGGCTCGGGAGGACCCGTCATCGAAGTGAAACCCCCTGGCGCCAAACAAGGGCCGAAGGTGCACTTGCCGCTACCATTTGTCGACGATCCTCCTATACTTCCGCCGCTGCTTGATCACCCTCCGATGGCACCCGCGCCACCACAGACCGGGCATCCTCTCCCAGCCCCGCTTTACCCGACGCAGTTCACTGACCCAACGGACCTACCGCAGTGGTTAGTAGATCCCTCGCCGCCGGGGTTTCGAGTCGGCCCGGTGCAACCTCCGCCGCTATTTGAGTGGGATCAACCGGACCAACCAAACCCTCTGATGCCCCACCCGGCGCCTCCACCGCCAAGTAGCTCATCGCTGCTGCCGGAAATTAGCCACGACCTCAGCGAAGGAGGCAAGAAAGTGTTCGGATGGGTGGTAGTCGGGGGTGTCTTGGTGTGGACGATCCTTTCCGGCGGACAGGGCGGCGAGGCATCCGTGCCATGAGCGCATCGTCTCCAACGCCGAACGGGCAACGCCTACCGTCATCCTCACTCGTCGATGCACTGAAGGGCGACGATGAATACATTCGAGATGTGGTCGCGCTATCTGGAGCTGAGATACCGGAATGGTTGCGGCAGTTAAGCGTTCCCGCGGAGTGGCAATTGGTTCAGCTGCCCGACAACGCAGAACAGCCAATGGCGCGGATGGCGGTACGCGGTCTACGCGGTGATGGCGAGTGGGAGGCCGCCGACTCGATCAGCGTATTCGGCTACACCGGCTGGCCAGTCTTCTATGACGTGTTCCACCACGCGGACGGCATGCTACGTGCTCTCGCAGCCACCGGTATCACCGTCAAGGCATTGCCCGTGCCTCCAATTGAACGGACAGCCGCGATGCGGAGCAGCGGTACCGTCCTGACTGATGATCAAAGTGTGTGGATCCAGCAGAGCCACTACCTGGCCGGTTCAGAGGCTCTTCACGCGAGCAGGCTGATTGTGCACACTCTGTTCGTCGATGCCGCGTCTCGCGCGCGGCTCGCCGAGGACATCATCCAACTCAGCGATGCGGTGTATCAGGGGTTCATTGCCACAGTTCTCAAGGAGTTCCGGCCGAGCTAGTCATCGCTGGCGACTACCAATGCGACACTCGCGGCGGCCCGATCGATTAATACGAATTCGAAAAAGCCTGTAACTGAACCGACCGACGAGCCCCATCCTTCGTCGTGCTGCGCGGTGTCCCGCAGGTCGGGCAACAAGTAGCAACTAGTCGCGCTACGGATCCGCGGGTACAACTCGCGTTCCATATCGTCGCGGCGCGCATCCGGTAGCGGCGCCGCGTATTCGGCCCAGGTTCGTAATAACGGTTCGGCATCGGTCGCAGACACTGGCGAGAACGATTTCGGCGTGATAGCCCGTAGCCAGTAGGGCCCGTGAGTGTTCTCCATGTCTTTGTCGCCGGTGCCGTTGTAGCTGGCGCGATAACGCACGTGACGAATCAACAACTGCAACACGGCATCATCATCGGCGTCGGCGTGTAGTGCGAACAGCTTTATACTCACCCATTGGTAGGTGTGATTGCGGAAGTTGATGAATACCTCGCCCTGGTAAACCAACAGCTCTTCGGCGGGCACCGCACCAGTCTCGACAACGCCTGGTTCGTCCATCGCTCTCTCACCTCCTCCCTTCAACTCTGGATCACCCTGCCGACGAACATCGCGGCTCAGTCTAGAGATGCAGCCACCGCTGGCCTCCGGCGGTGGAACGCGGTGCTCTGCTGGAATGCGTGGCCCGCGCGAACGAGCAACTGTTCGTCGAATTCTCGGCCGATGAACTGCACCCCGAGCGGTGTTCCGCGTGGCGTGACTCCGGCGGGCAGGCATATCGCAGGGTGACCACTGACATTGAACGGCGCGGTCGGTGCCGCCAACTTGGCGGTCAGCTCCGCGTCCTGCCCCAGCCGCAGCATGGTTTTTACTGTCGGAGAACCGATTCCGGAGCTGGGCATCAGCACAATGTCCACGTCTTCGAACACCCGCCGCAGCCGCCCGGTGAATTCGAGACGCTGCCTGACCAGCGTCTGATACTCCACAGCGCTCAGCCCACGGCCAACCTCAATGATCGCGCGCAGCGTCGGCCCGTACTCCTCGGCACGCGCCGGATATGTACGGGCATGCGCGACCGCCGTCTCGACCGCGCGCAATTTCCCGAACGCGGTCACGATCGGACCCAGCGCGGGCAGCGCCACTTCGACGACGGGCCATCCAAGACCCTCCAGCGTCGTAACCACCTCAGCCATCATGGATTTCGTGTCCCCGTCGAACGAATCCAGCTGCGGCCAGTCCACACCGACGCGCGGTGGCCGCGGCAGCGCGAGGTCAGCCACGTAGTCCGGTACCGGCTCCAGCGATGACGTGGGATCGCTGACGTCGGATCCCGCCATAACCGTCAGCAAGGCCGCGGCATCCCGGGCACTTCGGGCAATAGGTCCGACATGGTCGAAAGTGGCTGCTAGTTCCACGATTCCGTGCCGGCTGACGCGGCCCCAGGTCGGTTTGATTCCCGTCACGCCGCACATGCTGGCCGGAAACCGGATCGATCCCCCGGTGTCTGATCCGACCGAGCCGAAACACAATCCCGCCGCGGTGGCCACCCCGCAACCGCTCGATGACACCCCGGCCCAGGTGTCCGGATCCCACGGGTTGACCGGTGTCGGGAGGCTGGGGTGATAGCCGAGATAGGCGCCTTCCGTCATGGCCAGCTTGCCGATGATCACCGCGCCGGCGGCGCGCAGCCGCGCGACAACCGTTGCGTCGTAGTCAGGTCGAAAATCCCGAAAGATGGTGGTGCCGGCCGCGGTAAGAGCGTCGACCGTGTAGCAGAGATCTTTCACACCGATCGGTACCCCATGTAGCACACCACGGTAGCGGCCGTCGGCGATGTCCGCGTCGGCCGCCCGCGCGGCGCGCAACGCAGCGTCCGCGGCGACGCACGCATAGCTCTTGAGCCGGGAATCGTATGACTCGATGCGCCGCAACGTCGAGTCCGTCACCTCTTCCGAGGTGAGTTGCCGGGTACGAATAAGTCCGGCGAGTTCGGTGAGCTCGAGCTTCCAGATTTCGCCCCCGTCTTGCGACAGGTCGGCTACTTTG
This sequence comes from Mycobacterium angelicum, assembly GCF_002086155.1. Classification (GTDB taxonomy): domain Bacteria; phylum Actinomycetota; class Actinomycetes; order Mycobacteriales; family Mycobacteriaceae; genus Mycobacterium; species Mycobacterium angelicum. The sequence goes on from NZ_MVHE01000010.1 coordinate 51,119, forward strand.
TCGAATGCCATTGCACCGCTTGCTTATTTGCGATCAGTGCATCGATATCCGAATCGTCATAGCCCGCCTCTCGAAGGACTTCAGACGTGTGCTCGCCAAGCATCGGCGGCGGATATCGCAACCATCCCTCGTCTCCTCCGCCGATATTGATGGACTGCCCAAGCAGTTTCAGTGCGCCCAGCGAACTGTGCTGAGCGGTGGCGACCATATCGAGGCCCGCGGTGATCGGGTGCTCCAAAGCCTGGTCAACCGTGAGCACCGGCCCACACGGAACATCGAATGCGCCAACGATTTCCAGCCATTCGCTGGTCGTCTTGGCCGCCAGCACACCTTCGATCAGTCGGCGCAGCTCACCGCGATGCTGCATCCGCGCGCTGTTGTCGAGGAAGCGCTCTTCTTTTGTCCATTCCTGTGTTCCGAGCGCGGCACACAGCCGCTGCCACATTTTGTCGCTGCCGCACGCCAAAGTCATCGCGCCATCGCCGGTTTTAAAAGTGCCCTGCGGAAACAGGATCGGATGGTCGTTGCCGTCCTGGCCGGGCACCACGCCGATACTGAGGTACTTCTGCGCCTGATAGGACAGCATGGTGAGCATCGACTGCATCAACGATGCTTCCACCACCGCACCGACACCCGTGCGCTCCCGTTCATAAAGGGCCGCAACTACTCCCATGGCGCCGAACACACCGGTCGCCGAGTCCGTTACGGCGATACCTGCCCGCAACGGCCCGGTCTCCGGCGTGCCGGTGATGCTCATCAAGCCCGACATCGCTTGTGCGGTCTGGTCGAACCCAGGCAATGCCGACCCCGGTGGACGCTGACCAAAGCCACTCACCGAGACGTACACCAACCGCGGATATAGCTCCCGCAGCCCTTCTGCGCCCAGCCCCATGGCTTCGGCGGTGCCGGGTTTGTAGTTATGCACAAACACATCGGCATCGCGAATCAGCGCTTGGCATGCCGCCATGCCTTCGGCGGTGTGCAGATCCAGGGCAACGCTGCGCTTATTTCGGTTGGACGCGAGGAAGAAGACGCTCTCGGTGCCGTGGAATGGCCCAGATTCGCGAGCCGGATCGCCAGCCGGCAGTGCCTCCACCTTGATGACATCCGCCCCCAAGTCCGCGAGCAACATGGTGAGCGTGGGACCAGACAAGTATCGAGTCAGGTCCAGCACACGTACGCCGTCCAGCGCCGCCATGTCAGCCGCTGCCGTCGAACTTGGGTGGGCGGCCCTGACTGAAGGCCGCCACGCCTTCGCGTAGGTCCGCACCCTCATAGGCCTCGACATTGAACCGCAGCAGGGCGTCGGTATCGGCCGGGGTAAGCGCTCGCCCGTGCATGTCGGCAACCGCTTTGGAGGCGCGCATGGTCACCGCGGACTGGCGGCAGATCTGGCTCACCAGGCGTGCCGTTGCGTCCGCCAAATCCGCTGGGGCGACGACCTTTTGGACCAGCCCCCAGCACGCGGCGTCGGCTACACCGACCAACTCCCCACTGAACAACAGATACTTCAGGGCCCCCGGACCGATGAGCCGTGCGACGGAATCGGCCTCGGTGAACCCGAGGATTACCCCCAGCTTGCCGATCGGAATGCCGAATCGCGCGTCCTCGGTCGCGATGCGGACGTCGCAGGCGGTGCTCAGCTCGCAACCGCCGCCGACGGCCAGCCCGTGGATCGCCGCAATCACCGGAACGGGAACCGCGGCCACCGCCCTGAGGCAGGCGGCCACGGCCTCGTTGTAGTGGGTGGCGTCGGCTGCGGTCATCCGGGTATCCGGAAACTCCTTGATATCGGCGCCCGCGGCGAACGCCTCATCCCCCGCGCCACGAACCACGACTGCTCGCAGCTCGGATTCGCCCGCGAGACCGTCGAATACCAGCTTGAGCCGACGCCAGCCCGCCAAGTTCAGCGCGTTCTGCGCCTGCGGATGACTCAGCGTCACTATCGCGACGTCCCGATAACGTTGCAGCGCAACACGATCGACGACCGTCTCAAGTGGCGGAGCAGCGAGCAACAACTGGCGTATGGCCTGTTGCAGGTCGTCACCGTCGCCCCAGGGATCGTCTTGGTCGCATTCCGAACCGATGGGCACGCTGGCCAGTTTAGGCACGTACGTGAAGCTAGCCGCACGTTCGGTCGCGAACGTGAAGCTGGCCGCGCGTTCGGCGCGCGGGCGGCACGACGGCGGCGGCCGGCGCGCACGAAAAAGCCCCGGGCCTCTTTGGTTGGCCCGGGGCTTTCTCGTGAGCTAACTACCGATAGTCGCTGTACCCATAGTCGTCCAGCGGAACCGCGGCACCGGTGGCTTGGCCGAAGTCCGGGCTGTAGTACTGGTCCTCGTAGGACGGGATCGTGTACGCCGCGGCGCGTGCCTCCTCGGTGGGCTGAACCTGGATGTTGCGGTAGCGGTTGATACCGGTACCGGCCGGGATCAGCTTGCCGATGATCACGTTCTCCTTCAGACCGTTGAGCTTGTCGCTGCGGCAGTTGATCGCCGCATCGGTCAACACTCGCGTGGTCTCCTGGAACGACGCCGCACTCAACCACGAGTCGGTGGCCAGCGACGCCTTGGTGATACCCATCAGCACCGGACGGCCGGCAGCGGGTTCGCCGCCCTCGGCCACCACCCGGCGGTTCTCCGCCTCGAACTCCGCACGGTCGATCAGCGAGCCGGGCAGGAACTCCGTCGAACCCGAGTCGATGATGGTGACCCGGCGCAGCATCTGGCGCACGATCACCTCGATGTGCTTGTCGTGGATCGACACACCCTGAGCCCGGTACACCTCCTGGACCTCGCGGACCAAGTGGATCTGCACCTCGCGCGGGCCCTGCACGCGCAGCACCTCGTGCGGGTCGGCCGAGCCTTCCATCAGCTGCTGCCCGACCTCGACGTGGTCGCCGTCGGACAGCACTCGCTCGGAACCGTCCTCGTGCTTGAACACCCGCAGCCGCTGACGCTTGGACAGCTTGTCGTAGACCACTTCCTCGCCGCCGTCGTCGGGAACGATGGTGATCTTGTAGAAGCGCTCACCGTCCTCGAGCCGGACGCGACCGGTGACGTCCGCAATCGGCGCCTTGCCACGCGGGACGCGGGCCTCAAACAGCTCCTGGACACGCGGCAGACCGCCGGTGATGTCCTCACCCACACCACCCTGGTGGAAGGTACGCATGGTCAGCTGCGTGCCCGGCTCACCGATGGACTGGGCCGCGACGATGCCGACGGCCTCGCCGATGTCGACCAGCTTGCCGGTGGCCATCGACCGCCCGTAGCAGGTCGCACACACGCCGGTGCCGGTGGTGCAGGTGAGCACCGAACGCACCTTGATCGACGTGATGCCCGCAGCCAGCAGGGCTTCGATCGACGGGTCACCCAGGTCTTCACCACGCGCGACGACGACATTGCCCGCCTCGTCGACCGCGTCGGCACCCAAAGTCCGCGCGTACGCCGAGGTTTCGATGTACGGGTCACGGATGAGCGAGCCGTCAGGCTGACGCTCGGCCAGCTCGACGATGATGCCGCGCTCGGTCTGACAGTCGTGCTCGCGAACGATCACGTCCTGGGACACGTCCACCAGACGACGCGTCAGGTAGCCCGAGTCTGCCGTACGCAATGCGGTGTCCGCCAAGCCCTTTCGAGCACCGTGGGTGTTGATGAAGTACTCCAGCACGGTCAGGCCCTCACGGAACGACGACTTGACCGGACGCGGGATGAACTCACCCTTCGGGTTGGTCACCAGACCCTTCATGCCGGCCAGTGTTCGCGTCTGGGTGAAGTTACCCGTGGCGCCCGAATCGACGATCGTGATGATCGGGTTGTCTGCGGGGTAGTGCTCCCGCAGCGCCTGACCGACCTCGTCGGTGGCTTCCTTCCAGATCTCCACCAGCGCCTCGTTGCGCTCGTCATGGTTCAAAGCGCCACGCTGGAACTGCTTTTCGACCTTGTCGGCCCGCTCCTCGTAGTGGTCGAGGATCTCCTTCTTACGGGGCGGCACCAGCACGTCGGCCATGGAGACCGTGACACCACTACGGGTGGCCCAGTAGAAACCGGCGTCCTTGAGCTTGTCGACGGTCTGCGCGACGACGATCATCGGGTAGCGCTCGGCCAGGTCGTTGATGATCGCGGCCTGCACCTTCTTGTGCATCTGCTTGTTCACGAACGGATAGCCCAGCGGCAGGAGCTCGTTGAACAGCACCCGGCCCAGCGTGGTCTCGGCCACCCAGGGATCGCCCGGCTGCCAGCCGTTGGCGCCGAACACCTCGGCCTCGATCTCGGCCGGCGGCCGCAGCTGGGTCAGCCGCACCTTGATCTTGGCGCGCACCGACAACACACCACGGTCGGAGGCCATGATCGCTTCGGCCGGCGAGGAATACACGCCTGCCTCAGGGCTGTCCTTACCCGCCGGCTCGTATTCACCCTTTTCGCCGGCGACCTCGGTGGTCAGGAAGTACAGCCCGGTCACCATGTCCAGTCGGGGCATGGCCAGCGGGCGGCCGGATGCCGGCGACAGGATGTTGTTGGACGACAGCATCAGGATGCGAGCCTCGGCCTGCGCCTCCGCGGACAGCGGCAGGTGCACAGCCATCTGGTCACCGTCGAAGTCGGCGTTGAACGCCTCACACACCAACGGGTGCAACTGAATTGCCTTGCCTTCCACCAGCATTGGCTCGAAGGCCTGGATACCCAGCCGGTGCAGGGTTGGTGCGCGGTTCAGCAGCACCGGATGCTCCGCGATGACTTCCTCGAGCACGTCCCACACCTGCGGACGCTGGCGCTCCACCATCCGCTTGGCGCTCTTGATGTTCTGCGCGTGGTTGAGGTCGACCAGCCGCTTCATCACGAACGGCTTGAAGAGCTCCAGCGCCATCAGCTTGGGCAGACCGCACTGGTGCAGCTTGAGCTGCGGGCCGACCACGATGACCGAACGGCCCGAGTAGTCCACACGCTTACCGAGTAGGTTCTGCCGGAACCGGCCCTGCTTGCCCTTGAGCAGATCCGACAGCGACTTCAGCGGACGGTTGCCCGGTCCGGTGACCGGCCGGCCGCGACGGCCGTTGTCGAACAGCGCGTCCACCGACTCCTGCAGCATCCGCTTCTCGTTGTTGACGATGATCTCGGGCGCGCCGAGGTCGATCAGCCTCTTGAGCCGGTTGTTGCGGTTGATCACGCGGCGGTACAGGTCGTTGAGGTCGGAGGTGGCGAAGCGGCCGCCATCGAGCTGCACCATCGGGCGCAGTTCCGGCGGGATCACGGGCACGGCGTCGAGCACCATGCCCATCGGCGAGTTCCCCGACTGCTGGAACGCCGCCACCACCTTCAACCGCTTGAGGGCGCGAAGTTTCTTCTGCCCCTTGCCACTTCGGATGACCTCGCGCAGCGTCTCGGCCTCGGCGTCGATGTCGAAGTTCTCGATCAGCTTCTGGATCGACTCCGCGCCCATGGCGCCGGTGAAGTACTCGCCATAGCGGTCCTGCAGCTCGCGGTAGAGGTTCTCGTCCACGATCAGCTGCTTGGGCGCCAGCTTGGTGAAGGTGGTCCAGATGTCCTCCAACCGGTCCAGCTCACGCTGGGCACGGTCGCGCAGCTGACGCATCTCGCGCTCGCCGCCGTCGCGAACCTTGCGCTTGGCGTCGGCCTTGGCGCCCTCCGCCTCCAGCTCGGCCAGGTCGGCTTCCAGCTTCTGCGCCCGGGCCTCCAGGTCGGCGTCGCGCTGGTCCTCAACGCCCTTGCGCTCCACCACCATTTCGGCTTCGAGCGTCGACAGCTCATTGTGCCGCATCTCGTCATCGACCGCGGTGATCACATATGCCGCGAAGTAGATGATCTTTTCCAGGTCCTTGGGCGCCAGGTCGAGCAGGTAGCCCAGCCGCGACGGCACACCCTTGAAGTACCAGATGTGGGTGACCGGTGCGGCCAGCTCGATGTGGCCCATCCGTTCACGGCGCACCTTGGCGCGGGTCACCTCGACGCCACAGCGCTCACAGATGATGCCCTTGAAGCGCACCCGCTTGTACTTGCCGCAGTAGCACTCCCAGTCCCGAGTAGGTCCGAAGATCTTCTCGCAGAACAGGCCGTCCTTCTCCGGCTTGAGCGTGCGGTAGTTGATGGTCTCCGGCTTCTTGACCTCGCCGTAGGACCATTGCCTGATGTCCTCCGCAGTAGCCAGGCCAATACGGAGTTCATCGAAGAAGTTGACGTCTAGCACGTAACTCCCTTTCCCCTAACGGGTTTAGTGACCAAATACTTAAGCGAGATCCTCGACAGAGGCGGATTCGTTGCGCGACAAGTTGATTCCCAGGTTGGCCGCGGCCCGCTCCAGGTCTTCGTCCTCACCCTCACGCAGCTCGATCGCCGCGCCGTCGGACGACAACACCTCGACGTTGAGGCACAGCGATTGCAGCTCCTTGAGCAGCACCTTGAACGACTCCGGAATGCCCGGCTCCGGGATGTTCTCGCCCTTGACGATCGCCTCGTAGACCTTGACCCGGCCGACGGTGTCGTCGGACTTGATGGTCAAGAGCTCCTGCAGCGTGTACGCGGCGCCGTAGGCCTGCATGGCCCAGCACTCCATCTCACCGAACCGCTGGCCACCGAACTGCGCCTTACCGCCCAGCGGCTGCTGGGTGATCATCGAGTACGGACCGGTCGAGCGAGCGTGGATCTTGTCGTCCACCAGGTGGTGCAGCTTCATGATGTACATGTAGCCAACCGTCACCGGGTACGGGAACGGCTCACCGCTGCGCCCGTCGAACAGCACCGCCTTGCCGTCGGCGTCGACCATCACATCGTCGTCGCGGTTGGGCAGCGTGCAGGACAGCAGGCCCTGCAGCTCCTCTTCCTTGGCACCGTCGAACACCGGAGTGGACACGATCTGGTTCGGCTGCGCGTGCCGCAACTGTTCGGGCAGGTTGACCGCCCACTCGGGGGCACCCTCGATGTTCCAGCCGGCCTTGGCCACCCACCCGAGGTGAGTTTCCAGAATCTGGCCGATGTTCATACGTCGCGGCACGCCGTGGGTGTTCAGGATGATGTCCACCGGGGTACCGTCCGGCATGAACGGCATGTCCTCGACGGGCAGGATCTTGCCGATCACGCCCTTGTTGCCGTGGCGTCCGGCCAGCTTGTCGCCGTCGGAGATCTTGCGCTTCTGGGCCACGTAGACGCGGACCAGCTCGTTGACGCCGGCGGGCAGTTCGTCGTCGTCCTCGCGGGAGAACACGCGAATGCCGATCACCTTGCCGGATTCACCGTGCGGCACCTTCAGTGAGGTGTCGCGGACCTCGCGGGCCTTCTCACCGAAGATGGCCCGCAGCAGCCGCTCCTCCGGGGTCAGCTCGGTCTCACCCTTGGGGGTCACCTTGCCGACCAGGATGTCGCCGTCGCGAACCTCGGCGCCGATGCGCACGATGCCCCGCTCGTCCAAGTCGGCCAGCACCTCGTCGGAGACGTTCGGGATGTCCCGGGTGATCTCCTCGGCGCCCAGCTTGGTGTCGCGGGCGTCGATCTCGTGCTCTTCGATGTGGATCGAGGTAAGCACGTCCTCTTCAACCAGCCGGTTGGAGAGGATGATGGCGTCCTCGTAGTTGTGGCCCTCCCACGGCATGATCGCGACGAGCAGGTTCTTGCCCAGCGCCATTTCACCGTTCTCGGTGCAGGGTCCGTCGGCGATCACCTGGCCGGCCTCGACACGCTCACCGGCATCCACGATCGGCGACTGGTTGGCGCAGGTGCCGTGGTTGGACCGGGCGAACTTGCGCATCCGGTAGGTGCGCCGGGTGCCGGCGTCGTGCATGACGGTGATGTAGTCGGCCGACACCTCCTCGATGACGCCCGCCTCCTCGGCCACGACGACGTCGCCGGCATCGATGGCCGCGCGCAACTCCATACCGGTACCCACCAGCGGCGCCTCGCTGCGCACCAGCGGAACCGCCTGGCGCTGCATGTTGGCACCCATCAGGGCGCGGTTGGCGTCGTCGTGCTCGAGGAAAGGAATCATGGCGGTGGCCACCGACACCATCTGGCGCGGCGACACGTCCATGTAGTCCACCTCGGACGAGGGCACGTACTCGACCTCGCCCGCCTTGCGGCGGACCAGAACGCGTCCCTCGACGAACCGTCCGTCGGCGTCGATCGGCGAGTTGGCCTGCGCCACGACGTGGCGGTCCTCCTCGTCGGCGGTCAGGTAATGGATCTCATCCGTAACGACTCCGTCCACGACCTTGCGGTAGGGCGTCTCGATGAATCCGAACGGGTTGACCCGTGCGTACACCGACAGCGACCCGATCAGACCGATGTTCGGACCCTCCGGCGTCTCGATCGGGCACATCCGGCCGTAGTGCGACGGGTGCACGTCACGGACCTCCAGCCCGGCACGCTCACGGGACAGCCCGCCCGGCCCCAGCGCCGAGAGACGGCGCTTGTGGGTCAGACCCGACAGCGGGTTGTTCTGGTCCATGAACTGCGAGAGCTGGCTGGTGCCGAAGAACTCCTTGATCGCGGCGACGACGGGCCGGATGTTGATCAGGGTCTGCGGCGTGATCGCCTCGACGTCCTGGGTGGTCATCCGCTCGCGCACGACGCGCTCCATCCGGGACATACCGACCCGGATCTGGTTCTGGATCAACTCGCCCACGGTGCGCAGCCGGCGGTTGCCGAAGTGGTCGATGTCGTCGGTCTCGACCGGCACCTCGCTGCCGCCGGGGACGGTCATCGTGGTCTGGCCCTCGTGCAGGCGGACCAGGTACTCGATGGTGGCGACCACGTCCTCTTCGGTCAGCGTGGAGCTGGTGATCGGTGCGCCGACGTTCAGGCCGAGCTTCTTGTTGACCTTGTAGCGGCCAACGCGGGCCAGGTCGTAGCGCTTCTCCTTGAAGAACAGGTTCTCCAGCAGGGTCTGCGCGGACTCCTTGGTCGGCGGCTCGCCCGGACGCAGCTTGCGGTAGATGTCCAGCAGCGCCTCGTCGGTGCCGACGGTGTTGTCCTTCTCCAGCGTCGACATCATGATCTCGGAGAAGCCGAACCGCTCGGTGATCTGCTCGCTGGTCCACCCCAGCGCCTTGAGTAGCACGGTGACGGGCTGGCGACGCTTGCGGTCGATACGCACACCAACGGTGTCGCGCTTGTCGACGTCGAACTCCAGCCATGCGCCGCGGCTGGGGATCACCTTGACGCTGTGCAGCATCTTCTCGGTGGACTTGTCGATGGTCTCGTCGAAGTAGACACCGGGCGAACGGACCAGCTGGCTGACCACCACACGCTCGGTCCCGTTGATGATGAAGGTGCCCTTCTCGGTCATCATCGGGAAGTCGCCCATGAACACCGTCTGGCTCTTGATCTCGCCGGTGTTGTTGTTGATGAACTCGGCCGTGACGAACAGCGGGGCCGCGTACGTCATGTCCTTGTCTTTGCACTCGTCGACCGGGGCCTTGACTTCGTCAAAACGGGGGTCGGAGAAAGACAGCGACATCGACCCGGAGAAGTCCTCGATCGGCGACAGCTCGTAGAGCACCTCTTCGAGGCCGCCGACCGGCTTCACGTCGCCGCGTCGAGCGGCGGATTCGCGCCAGCGCTGCGAGCCGATCAGCCATTCGAACGAATCGGTCTGAACGTCAAGCAGCCCCGGAACCTCAAGCGGTTCGCGGAGCTTGGCGAAGGAAACTCGGTTGGGCGCTCCCGGTACGGAGCTGTTTGAAGAACTTTGCGGGGGGCTAGCGTCTGTCTTGCTCTGGCGGAAATCAGCCAAGATGCGTCCTTCCAGCACCTCGTGCGACTAACGGGAGCCCTATGAGGAGCCGGTGCCCGCCGGGCCTGTTCGCCGCAGGTAATTTATCGGTTCGGCCGGCGAACGAACTGTCCGGATCACACGCACGCAACCGATAGCTGAGCCTGGAAATGGGCTCAGGCTAGGACCACGGTGTCAAGTGGCGGGTGAGGTGGGCAGGAAGTAGCCAGCGCAACGTCCAACAATAGCGCAGACGCGCGTATTCCTCAAATACCCACGACAGGTAGCCGTGCTCGGGGACCGGCGCTGGCTGGCGATCTCGAATCGCCCCGGACACGTGCGACACATGCTGCCCAACAGATTGACCCGTTTAGGCTCCGGCGTCAAGGGGAGGGGCGGCGAGTTACACCAAGTTATTGCGAGTTATTCGAAAAATCATCTGGTGACGGGCGCGCTGAACCGTCAGGGCCCCCACACAATCACGCTGAGCGAAGTTTTTTTAGAACTCGTGGGACTGGTACTTGTGCGTGCCCTCGAGGTCGTCGAGGATGGCCGCCTGGGCATCCTTGGGCAGCGTGTGCAGCATCGCGCGGACCCGGGCCTGACGGCGGGCGACCGCCTTGCGCTCCGGCATACCGGGCGACGCGACGATCTGCGGCGGCACGCCCTCGATTTCCTCCACACCGCCGGCGTGCTGACCGGCGTCGAGCGCGGCCTGCTCTTCGGCCATGGTGGCCTCGTCCTTTTCTTCGGACATGCCGATGGGCCCGATGCGCCGGCCGTTGAGGAATTGCCGAACCACCGGCTCATCGCTGGTCAGCAGCACTTCGCGGGGCCCGAACATGACCAGGTGCTTGCGGAACAACATGCCCATGTTGTCGGGCACCGTGCGGGCGATGTTGATGTTGTGCGTCACGATCAGGATGGTCGCGTCGATCTGGGCGTTGATGTCCATGATCAGCTGGCTCAGGTAGGCGGTACGTACCGGGTCCAGACCCGAGTCGGGCTCGTCGCAGAGGATGATCTGCGGGTCGAGCACCAGGGCGCGGGCCAGGCCGGCACGCTTGCGCATACCGCCGGAGATCTCGCCGGGGAACTTCTTCTCGTCGCCACCAAGACCGACCATGGTCAGCTTCTCCATGACGATGTCACGGATTTCCTTTTCCTTCTTCTTGGTGTGCTCACGCAATGGGAAGGCAGTGTTGTCGTAGAGGTTCATCGAACCGAACAGCGCGCCGTCCTGGAACAGCACACCGAACAGCGTGCGGATCTCGTACAGTTCCTTGGCCGAGCATTCGATGATGTCGGTGCCGTCGATGATGATCGAGCCGCGCTCCGGCCGCAGCAGACCGATGAGGGACTTGAGGAACACCGACTTGCCGGTACCCGAGGGGCCCAGCAACACGCTGACCTCCCCGGCGGGGATCTCGAGCGTGACGTCTTCCCAGATTCTCGAGGAGCCGAACGACTTAGTGAGGCCGTTGACCTCGATGCTGACGCCCATGGGAAATCCTTCCGCCGTCGCGCGTATCCGCCACCTGCCCCTTTTTGTGGCTTGAGTCACTGTAGCGCACGGGTGGGGCCCCACATCAGGGTTGCCGAGGTAACGATCTGTTGGTCCGTTAGCCCGCGGGCGCCCAGTTGCCGTGGAAGCCCATCGGGACTCGTTGTGGCAGATGCACCGTAGCAACCGGCTCCAGACTCTGGGCATCCAGCAACAGCAACTGGCCTTCGTCTTGCTCACGGTGATAGCCGTAGCCCATGAGGACGCCGTCGTCTTCGGCCCGGCTTTCCGGATTCGGGACGAATGACATCTCGCCGAGCAGCAGGGCCGGATCGAGCGCGGCGGTTTGGCTGGATCCCGTCGCGTAGTCGTACTTGTACAGCGAGGTGGACATCTCGGACGCGCCGCCGGACAAGTAGCCGCCGTCGAAGCCCAGCGCGTAGCCGAACCGGTGTTTGCCACCCAACAGCGTCTCGTTGATCCGCGGGAACTCCTGCGACCGGTCATCATGACATTGCGTGGTCACCGCGCCGGTGTCCAGATTGATGGTCCAGCGGTCCAACGACGGCGGGGTGTCGCCGGGGCCGCGCCGGTCGCGGTCGAACATCCGCGCATAGCGAACCACGTCGAGGACCAGCACCTCAGAGCTCCCTCGAGCGCCGTCACGCAGCTCGGAGTAAGCGTTGAGCGGGTGGTAGACGTAGCAGGGCTCGATGTCGAACCAGCGGATGTCCCGGTTGCCACCCTCGCGCGGCATGACCCCGATCCGGGCCGGGTAGTCGGAGTTCCAGGCATACGGCATGCGGTCGGACGGCTTGATGTTGCGGTTGACTCTCGCGGCGATGGGGTCGGGTACCCGCACGCGCCCGACCAGCGACCGCATTACCAGCTGGCCGGCCAGCCCAAGCCAGCGCGGCACCTGCACCGGCAGCAGCTGCACCGGGTCGAAGGTCACCGGCAGGTCGTAGATCACCACATATTTGTCGGTGAGCGAGAAGTCGTGCATCATCGGCGACCCGCTCACCTCTATGTCCACCGTGCGACGGGCGCGCCCCTGAGTGTCGATCACCGAGTACTGCACGCTGCGCCCGCGGGCGAATGAGTAGGAGACTGCGTGCAGTTCGCCCGTGCGGGGGTCGCGGTGCGGGTGGGCGGTGTAGCCGCCGGTGAGGGTGCCGTCGAAGTCGCAGGTTCCGACGGTGTCGAGGTCAGCGGTGAGTTCGTAGTTGGCGACGCCGCCCTCGACGAGCGCCAGAGTTCGTCCGGCGTGCGTCAGCACATTGGTGTTGGCGCCCAGGGACAGCATGCCCGCGCGCGGGTTGAGTCGTGCCGGCGCCGGCTCGCCGAGCGCAGTGCAGACGGGCTGGCTGCGCACCCAGCGGTTGCGGTACCAGCGCGCCTGGCCGTCCTGCAGCGCGACGCCGTGCACCATTCCGTCGCCGCTGAACCAGTGGTAGGTGGCCGTGTCCACCTCGGCGGCCGGGTTGGGACCGTTACGCAGATAGCGTCCGTCGAGATGGTCCGGAACGTGCCCAGTGACCGGCAGATCGGTGGCGGTTACTTCGGTGCTGACCGGCGCCAGGAAGCCGTCGAGATAGGGGTTCGCGGATGCAGCGGTATGCGTGGCCGTCATGGCTGAGCTCCTATAACATTGTTATTACGCTGTTATTGGCACGGTACGCCGCCGATGAGAAGATGGCAATGATGTCTGGTGAGATGACTGGGAAGACGCCTGCGAACCCGACCGCGTTGGCCCCGCGCAGCGTTCGCGACGACATGCTCGATGCGGCCGTGAACCTGCTGCACGAGCACGGGCCGGACGCCCTGCAAACCCGTAAGGTGGCCGGCGCCGCCGGTACCTCAACCATGGCCGTCTACACCCATTTCGGTGGGATGCGCGAGCTGATCGCCGAGGTCGCCGAGCAGGGTTTGCGGCAATTCGACGCCGCGCTCAGCGTGCCGCAGTCCGCCGATCCGGTTGCCGACCTGCTGGCCGTCGGCCTCGCCTATCGGCGCTTTGCCATCGAGCACCCGCACATGTACCGGCTGATGTTCGGCAGCACCAGCGCGCATGGCATCAATGCACCGACCCGCAATGTGCTGACGTTGTCGATCGCCGAGATCGAGGAGCATCACGCGAGCTTTGCGCACGTGGTGCGCGGGGTGCATCGCTCGATGCTGGCGGGCCGGATCGCCGGGGCGGATTCCGACGCAGCGGTGGTGGCAACGGCGTGCCAATTCTGGGCGACCATGCACGGGTTTGTGATGCTCGAGCTGGCCGGCTTCATCCGCGACGACGACGCGGCGTCCGTCGGACCGGTACGCGCCGCCATGGTCACGAATCTGCTGGTGGCCCTGGGCGATTCACCCGAGCGGGCACACGAGTCGCTGCGCGCGGCGGCGGGCTCTCGTTGAGTACACGAAAGCCCCCGGGGGCCCCGGGGGCTTTCGTGTCGTTGAGCTACTTGACGCTGACGGTGGCGCCGGCGGCCTCGAGCTTGGCCTTGGCCTCGTCTGCGGCTTCCTTGGCGACCTTCTCCAGCAGCGGCTTGGGCGCGCTGTCGACCAGGTCCTTGGCCTCCTTGAGGCCCAGGCCGGAGACGATCTCACGGACCACCTTGATGACGCCGATCTTCTTGTCGCCGGCGGCCTCGAGGATCACGTCGAACTCGGACTGCTCCTCGGCGGCCTCGGCGGCACCGCCGGCCGGCGCGGCACCCGCAGCGGCAACGGCGACCGGAGCGGCCGCGGTGACCTCAAAGGTCTCCTCGAACTTCTTGACGAAGTCAGAGAGCTCCAACAGGGTCATTTCCTTGAAAGCGTCAAGCAGTTCGTCGCTGGAGAGCTTGGGCATGGTGTGGGTCCTTCCTGGTTCTTACGGGTTATTCGGCTGATGCTGGTTCTGCAGCCGGTGCTTCGGGGGCCGGCGTCTCGACTGCCGGTGCTGCTGCGGCTGGCTCTGATTGCTTCTTTTCCTGCAGGGCGGCCAACAGTCGGGCCATCTGCGATGCGGGCGCGTTGAACAGCCCCGCGGCCTTGGCGAGGTTGCCCTTCATCGCACCGGCCAGCTTGGCCAGCAGCACCTCGCGGGATTCCAGGTCGGCGATGCGCTCGACCTCGGCGACGGTCAGCGGGTGACCGTCCATGTAGCCGCCCTTGATGACCAGCGCCTTGTGCTCCTTGGCGAAGGTCTTGAGGGCCTTGGCCGCATCGACCGGCTCCCCGGTGACGAACGCGATCGCCGTGGGCCCGGCGAACAGCTCGTCGAGCCCCTCGATACCGGCTTCTGAGGCCGCTCGCTTGATGAGGGTGTTCTTGGCTACCGCGTAGGTGGCCGACTCCCCCAGCGACCGGCGCAACTCGGCCAGGTTGGCAACCGACAGGCCCCGGTATTCGGTGATGACGGTCGCGGTCGAGGCCTTGAAGTGCTCGGTGATATCTGCAACGGCGGTGGCCTTGTCAGCCCTGGCCATGCATGCCTCCTGAAAAGTGTGAGAACGCCTGAGAACGACGAACGCCCCGGCGCAGGAATAGGCCGGGGCGTAAAGATGGGCCGGCGCGTACGCCGGCGTTGCTGCCTCGTCCTCCTGCGTGGGCCGCCGGGATGTTCCCGGACCTTCAACCGATTGCTCGGTGACCGACGGTCTTCGGTGGATCGGCAATCACAATAGCGTGGCCGCCGCGATCAGCCAAAACGGGCTGCACCGTGCACGAGCTTGGCGGCGCCGATCAAACCCGCGTCGCCGCCGAGCCCGGCCGGCACCACGCGCAGTCCCGTCAAGAAGTCCAGTCCGGCGTAGTCGGCCAACGCCGTGCGCAGCGGGTCGAAGAGCAGCGATCCCGACTTGGCTACTCCCCCGCCGATGACGACGAGGTCGAGGTCGCACACCGCGGCCACCGACGCGATCATCGCCGCCAGCGCCGTGGTGCCGCGGCGAAAAGCGGCCAGCGCCGCCGCGTTCCCGGTCCCGGCGGAGTCGGCCAGCTCCTTGGCGCCCGCGCCCGGCGCTGCGGCCCAGCCGTTGGCGCGCGCCCAGCGGACCATCGACGGCCCGGAGGCCACGGTCTCGACGCAGCCTCGGCCACCGCACGAGCAACGTTCGCCGCCCGGTTCGACCACCACGTGGCCCACATGGCCGGCGTTGCCGGTGCGCCCGTCGTAGGGAACGCCGTCGAGCACCAGCCCGCCGCCGACACCGGTGGACACCACCATGCCCAGCATGAACCGCGCACCCCGTCCGGCCCCGCGCCAGTGCTCGCCGAGGGCCATGCACACGCCGTCGCCGCCCAGGCGCACCGGCACGCCGGGCACCGCGGCCGCGACCCTGTCCCGCAGCGGAAAACCGCGCCAGCATTTGACGTTGATCGGGCTGACCGTCCCACTGTCCAGATGGACCGGCCCGGCCGAGGCGATACCCACGGCGGCGACGGTTCCGCCGGCCGCGCGCAGGGCGTCGGAGATCATCGCGGCGACGGCGGCCCAGACTTGTTCGGCTTCACCGCCCGCCGGAGTGGGACAGGTGGCCTTGTGGACGAGCGCGCCATCGTCATCGGTGAGGCCGGCGGCAATCTTGGTGCCGCCGATGTCGAGGCAGAGGGTCAGCATCAGTGTCGGTGGGTGTTATCGGGTTGACGGGGATCGCCGGGGTGCTCGTAGCCGGGAGCCAATTGCACCAGCACGGCCCGTCGGGCGTCCAGCCAGGTCCGGAAGGCGCGGCGGCACGCGGCGCCGCGCAGGTGCTCGGTTATCACCACACGCACCTGGTCCAGTGGCGGCCCGGCGAGCGGCGCGGTGCGCCAACCGTGGCCGCCGGAACGCGCCGCGGCGAAGCGCATCGGGTTGCGGGTGTGATAGCCCGTCACGTCGGCGTCGGACACCGCGACGTCGGCGGTCACGTCGGCGAACAGCGCACGCGCCAACGGGTCCGCCAGGACCGCCGCGGCTATGCTGCCGATCTCCAGCCGGGCCGTCAGATCGGGCAGTAGCTCCGCCTCGCTCGGGGCGTGCGCCGCGGTCAGCCCGCGCGCGGCCGCCTCGGCGGCGACCACGCGCTCGGTAACGATGAGTTGCGTCAGCCAGCGCCGCAATTGCCGGCCCTCGCTGGTGCCGCCGGCCGGCAGCGCAGCGGCCCGCGGGCCGGCGCGCAGTCGCGCTTCCCGCGCGTCAACTTCCCCGATAGCGATCGGCGTGCCGGCAACGGTGGCGACCAGCTGACTAGTCACGTCACGCTCACCCTTACCCCGGGCGAATAGACCAGCCGGCCCGCACAGCCCACCCGGATCAGTGCCCACCACTGGCCGGGCTCCTGCCAGGCCGGCGGGCTTACGTCGAAGACGAGTTCGGCCGTGCCGCGCGCCGGGACAACGGCGCCGACGGCCGCGGGACCGATCCACTCCCAGGTACCCCAGGGGCTGATCAGGTGCGCCTCCACGGCCAAGTCGGCGCCGGCACGGTTGCCCACGGTGACGGCCAGGCGCGCCGAGCGGCCGGCGTCCACCTCGACCTCGGCCGGCCCGTCGACGAGGTAGACGAGTTCGGTGTGGTCCACCCCGATTGCCACCACGCACACATCCTCGACGACCTGCCGCCACGCGGCCGGTAGGCCCGCGTCAGTGATCCGCAGCTGCGCCCGAACCGGGTACAGCCCCGGCCGGGTGCGGGCGGGCACCGCCAGCACCACATCGGTTTCCAGGTATTGCCCGGCACACAGCGTGAACGGCCATTCGGTGGGCGCTAGCGACCAGCCGTCCGGACACACGACTTCTACCGAGCCGTTCAACGGCGAATCGGTGCAGTCGCTGGCCGCGGTGAGCCGCAGCACCAGATCGCCGCCCGGCTCGGCGCTGGCCTGGTGGGGCTGCAGATGAGCAACCGCCGGCAACCCACCCAGCGGCGCAGGACCGCGGTTGTGCAACCAGTAACGCGCGTACAGGGGCTGGGCCGGCTCGGATTGTGGAGCAAGAGCAAAGCCATCTCCGGCCAGCACTGCCGGGACGTCGAGCCGGGCCAGGACGGTGGCCACCTGGTAGCCGTGCAGGTCGATGGTCTTCTTGCGGTGCTGAGGCTGTTCCAACAGGTCGGCTGACCGGAATGCGCCCACCTTGCCCAAGTCGGAGGTGACGGTGACGCGCGTCGGCGCGCCGGTCGTTTCCACCAGCCGCAGTGCCACCGCGGCCGGGTCGACGGGCGCGGAGCTGCCTGCCGTGAGTGGGTTGCCGGCCGCCTTCAGCGCGCCCAGGTGCACGCGGTCGGCCGGCTCGATCGAGAACAGCGAACCGATCGGCGGCAGCTTTGACTGTCGCTGCCGCGGAGTCACCGCGAGCAGTGGCTGGGAGAACTGCGCGCTGCGGCCCGGAATGCCGGCCGCCCGCCAGTCGCCTTCATCGCTGATCAGTGCGTAGTCGAAATCGTGTGTCCAGTGCTGGAGTTGGAAGTTCGAGCCGTCGGGTGCGGTGCGGCGCGGTTCGTCTATCCAGATCCCCGACGGCCAGCCGGTGCACGACCGCAGCAGCGCGGTATGCAGGGTGGCCTCGGAGTCGACGGCGAAGCTCGGCACGCCGCGGTTGAGCAGCGCGACAGTGCGCGCTTCGGACGGTTCCATGCCGGCCGGCACCTGTTGGTCCAGGTGGATTTCAGCGTCGCCCAGATCATCGGCCACCGCGGCGATCGCGGCCGCCAGCGTCCTGTCGTCGCGGCCGTCGATGACCAGTACCGGCAGCGCCAGCGCCGCACGCAGGTCGGCACCGGGCTGCCAGACCGCCGCCAGCGAGGCGCCAGCCGGCACCCATACCCTGGCCCGGCCCGTCTCGGCCAGCTGACGCTCCAGTTCCGCGGTATAGACCGGATCAGCCTGTGCCAGTACGGCTTTGGTGAACGCGTTGCGCGCCGGCCCGCCCAGGGCGATCCGGGCGTCCGGCAGATTCGAGTCGACGTCGAGGTGGCCGTAGCGCGGCTTTTCCGCGCCGCTGCAGGTGGCCGTCACTCCGGCCCGCACCAGCGCGACCATCAGGTCGCGCGCGATCGGGCCGGACACCGCCTCGGCCGGCGTGACCACCTCGGCCACCGAAACTGCGCGCCAAGCGTCTCCGGCGCGCACGCGCGCCGCGCTGGACAACCCGAACCAGCCGTAGGCCGGATTGTCCAGGGTCCACAGGTGCTGCGCGGTGTCCACCGAACGATCTCCGTCGTGCAGCAGAGCAAAACCGCGGCCGACGACGGCGTCCCCCACCTCGCTGACCGGCATCGCGCCGGGCACCGGGCACGGCCAGCGCAGTCGCACCAACCGGTCTTGCCCGGTGAACCCGTCGATGGTGGTTCGGCAATCCACCCGCGCGATGCCGCGCCACAGGGTCAGGGTCTGGGTGTAGCGCAGCACGTCGCCCATTCGGCCGTTCACGACGAGCCGCTGGCCCAGCGGACTGTGGTACGCCTGCGCCCGGGCCGGCGATTCCGAAGAACCGACCACCGGCCCCTTGGGCAGCAGGTGCCACGGTCCCTCGCTTTGCGTCGGGTGCGCAGGGTATTCCTCGTAGACTGCAAGCTCGTTGCCTACCCGGCCGTGCGCGATGAGCTGGCGTCCACCGTGTAGCCACGACACCACCGCCCCACCGCGTGCCGGGTCGACAGCCAGCCGGTAATGCTCGTTGGCAATCTCGGATCCGGGCGCCGGTTCCCAGCCCGCGCCGGCGTCGCCCGATACCAGCCGGTAAGCGCGCCAGCCCAGTGACGGCACATCGCGCGCCAGCCAGGTGACCGACCGACCGTCGTGCTCGACGAGCGCGGGCAGCTCGGTGCCGTTGGCATCTACCACCCGCACCCCGGCTGGCAGCGGCGGGTCGAGCCGGGCCGTGACGATGTCGGTGCGCTGCTGAGTCAGCGGGTTGAACACGACGACCGAGTCATGCGGGCCGGCAACCGCACCGGACAGCAGCTGCAGCGCGTTGTCGCGGGCGGCGCAGCCGAGCTGCCACGCATCGCGCCATCCGGTCAGCAGGTCGAGGTAAACCTGGTCGGACTCCGAGCCGGTGATGGCGTCGTGGTGGGCGCCGTAGGCCAGCTGCACCCAGGCCTTGGCCAACGCCGCCTGCGGGTACTCGCCTCCCGCGATCACCCCGGCGAACACGGCGAAGCGCTCGGCGTCCAGGACCGCGTTCTCAGCGGCGCGGTTGGCTTGTTTGGTGTCGATGAAGGACACGTCCTTGCCGGTGTAGATCGGGTTCATGTCCCGCGTCTGCGGCGACGGCTCCTGACCGCGCTGCCCCAACTCGGCGCGCACCGCCGCGAAAAACTCCTTCGGTAGCCCGCACACGAAACGTGGCCAGGTGTACCGCGCTGCCCAGTCGCGGTGGATAGCGGTGACCCACTTGTTCGGCGGGGTGTAGTCGGTGCCCACTGGCAACAGCACATTTCGGGTCAACGCGACCCTTTTGAGCTGGCAGAACAGCTCGAAGGTGGCTTGCTCGGCCTCGGCCAGCGAGGCTGCGGAGTCCATCCACCAGCCCGCTGAATAGTGCGCCGGCATGTAGTGGGTGAGCAGGCCCCGACCGGATGGCGATATCCACTCGAACTCGCTGGAGAACTGCATGCGGTCGATATCACCGCCCTGCCCGGGCCCCCATTGGTGGTGCGGCCCGCGGGCCCACGAACTGGACGTCAGCCCGGCATCGGCGGCCATGCCGGGAAACTGCGGGTCATGGCCGAACACGTCGAGCTGCCACGCGGTGGCCGGATCGGCGCCCAGCACGTCGCGCTGAAAACCGATGCCGTGCACCAGGTTCCGGATCGTCGTCTCCGGGCTGGTCAGGTTGGTGTTGGGTTCGTTGTAGGTGCCGCCCATGACTTCGATGCGGCCTTCCGCCAGGAACCGGCGCAGGTCGGCGCGGTCTTCGGGCCGGGTGTCCCAGTACGGCTTGAGGTAGTCGACTTCGGCCAGCACGAATTTGTACTCGGGTTCGCGCCGCGCCATCTCCAGATGGGCGTGCACCAGCTCGAAGCCGTTGGTCTGACGGGCACGGCCCGGCGGGTCTTCGGTCCACTCGCTGGTGTAGGCGCCCTGGGTGTTCCACCACACCGGGTCGTAGTGGAAGTGACTGACCATGAACATGGTCCACCCCGGCTCAGCCACGGTGAACTCGAACGGCTTGGTTTCAGTGCCGTTGTCGCCCGCGTGCACGACCGCGGCCCGCCGCTGGCCGACCAGCGGTTGATCGACGACGACAGCGACCTCGACGACCGCAGTCCCGGGTGCGGCGACCGCCTCGCCGCGCAGACCGTCACCTTCGACGCGAATGGCTGCCGGCTCGGTGCAGTCGGTGATCGTCACCCGCGCCAGCTGCACCGGAGCCTGCGGCGGACCAACGAACAGTTCGGTCGACTCGGCCGAAACCACCTGCATGCCAGCACCTTACGCTCGGGTTATGGCGGATCTGATCAACCAACTGGCCGACCAGCTCGATTGGCACTGGCGCGCGCAACTGCGCCCCCGCCTGGACGGGCTCACCGATGACGAGTACTTCTGGCAGCCGGTGCCCAACTGCTGGACCATCCATCCCGACGGCTCGATCGACTTCGCATTCCCACCACCGAGCCCGGTGCCGTTCACCACCATCGCCTGGCGGCTGGCGCATGTCATCGTCGGCGTGTTCGCCATGCGCAACCACAACCATTTCGCGGGACCGCCCGCCGACTATCAGAGTTGGCAGTACGCCACCGACGCGGCGACCGCGCTGCAGCAACTCGACGAGAGCTACGCGGCCTGGATTGCCGGCGTGCGGTCCTTGTCGGCGGCCGATCTCGACCGGCCGTGCGGCCCCGCCGAAGGCCCCTACGCCGAGCACTCGCTGAGCGAACTGATCCTGCACATCAACCGCGAAGCGATCCACCACGGCGCCGAAATCGCCTGTCTTCGCGACCTGTACTTACACGTGCCGCGCCGAGATTGCCACCAAGGTTGTGATTGACGCCCGAATCACGGCCCTCACGGCAATCTCGGCGAGCGGCCGGCGGGCGCCACCATGTACGAATTGATCGCGGGCCTGGAGAATTGGGAACCGCGGCCGTGGCTCACGCCCTGGCAGAAACGCTAATCCGAACGGCTAATCGCCCCGAATTTCGGGCGTGTGTGGGCTCACGCGAATTGGGAATTGACTGCCCGGATTTGGCACACTGCTTGAATGAGTTCCACCAAACACCGTGAGGTGGCCAAGCTGGATCGGGTGCCGTTGCCGGTCGAAGCGGCCCGGGTAGCCGTCACCGGATGGCAGGTCACCCGCACCGCCGCCCGCGTCGTCACCAACCTGCCGGGCAAAGGCCCATGGCAGCAGAAAGTGATCAAAGAGATCCCGCAGACCTTCGCCGACCTGGGGCCGACCTACGTCAAATTCGGACAGATCATCGCGTCCAGTCCCGGCGCATTCGGCGAATCGCTGTCGCGCGAATTCCGCGGCCTGCTCGACCGGGTGCCGCCCGCCGACACCGACGAAGTGCACAAGCTATTCATCGAGGAACTCGGCGACGAGCCGGCCAACCTGTTCGCCAGCTTCGACGAAGAACCGTTTGCCTCGGCGTCCATTGCCCAGGTCCACTTCGCGACCCTCAAGACGGGCGAGGAAGTCGTCGTCAAGATCCAGCGGCCGGGCATCCGCCGCCGGGTAGCCGCCGATCTGCAGATCCTGCAGCGCTTCGCCCAAGCCGTCGAGCTGGCCAAAGTCGGCCGCCGGCTCTCGGCCCAAGATGTGGTGGCGGACTTCTCCGACAACCTGGCCGAGGAGCTGGACTTCCGGCTCGAGGCTCAGTCGATGGAAGCCTGGGTCTCGCACCTGCATGCCTCGCCGCTGGGCAAGAACATCCGGGTGCCGCATGTGCATTGGGACTTCACCGGTGAGCGGGTGCTGACCATGGAACGGGTGCACGGCATCCGCATCGACAACGCCGCCGCCATCCGCAGGGCCGGGTTCGACGGCACCGAGCTGGTGAAGGCGCTGCTGTTCTCGGTCTTCGAAGGTGGTCTGCGGCACGGGCTGTTTCACGGCGACCTGCACGCGGGCAACCTCTACGTCGACGACCAGGGCCGCATCGTGTTCTTCGACTTCGGAATCATGGGCCGCATCGATCCGCGGACCCGCTGGCTGCTGCGCGAGCTGGTGTACGCGCTGCTGGTCAAGAAGGATCATGCCGCGGCCGGCAAGATCGTCGTGTTGATGGGCGCCGTCGGGACCATGAAGCCTGAGGCGGAAGCCGCCAAGGACCTGGAGAAGTTCGCCACTCCGCTGACCATGCAGACGCTGGGCGACATGTCGTATGCCGACATCGGCCGCCAGCTGTCGGCGCTGGCCGATGCATACGACGTCAAGCTGCCCCGCGAGCTGGTGCTGATCGGCAAGCAGTTCCTCTACGTCGAGCGGTATATGAAGCTGCTGGCGCCGAAATGGCAAATGATGTCCGACCCGCAGCTGACCGGCTACTTCGCCAACTTTATGGTCGAAGTCAGTCGTGAGCATCAATCTGATGTTGAGGTGTAAGGGGGCCTAGTTGGACGTTCGTAGCGGCTTTGCCATATCCAGAGCGGAATCTGGCGACGTCAAGCTGCACTACGAGGACATGGGCAACCTCGATGATCCGCCCGTTCTGCTGATCATGGGCCTGGGCGCCCAGATGCTGCTCTGGCGGACGGACTTCTGCGAGCGACTGGTCAGGCACGGCCTGCGCGTCATCCGCTACGACAACCGGGACGTCGGACTGTCCAGCAAGACCCCGCCCACGCGCGATGCGCAGCCGCTGGTTACCCGATTGGCCCGGTCCTGGCTCGGCCTGCCCAGCAAGGCGGCCTACACGCTGGAAGACATGGCTCGCGACGCCGCGGCCGTGCTCGATCATCTCGACATCCGGCACGCCCATATCGTCGGGGCGTCGATGGGCGGCATGATCGCCCAGATCTTCGCGGCACAGTTCGCCGAGCGCACGAGAACCCTGGGCGTCATCTTCTCCAGCAACAATCACAGGTTCCTGCCGCCGCCGGCGCCGCGTGCGCTGCTTGCGCTCATCAGCGGCCCGGCTCCGGACTCCCCGCGAGACGTCATCCTCGACAACGCGGTACGGGTCAGCCGGATCATCGGCAGCCCGCAGTACCGCATACCCGACGAGCAGGTTCGCGCCGATGCCGCCGAGTGCTACGACCGCAATTTCCACCCGTGGGGCATGGCCCGACAGTTCAGCGCAATTTTGGGCAGTGGCAGCCTGCTGCACTACGATCGTCAAATCGTCGCCCCGACTGTGGTAATTCACGGGCGGGCCGACAAGCTGATGCGGCCGTTCGGCGGCCGCGCCGTCGCTCGCGCCATAGACGGTGCTCGGTTGGTGCTGGTCGACGGTATGGGCCATGACCTGCCCAGGCAGCTGTGGGATCGAGTGATAGGCGAGCTGAAAACCAATTTCGCCGCGGCCGGCTGAAGCGGTCGCTCGGCGAGCCTAAGACTTAAATGACCGGCACGACGCGAGGAGGTTGTCGAAAATGGCCGAACTGAGACCGTTTTACGAAGAATCACAGGCGACCTACGACATTTCGGACGAATTCTTCGCGCTGTTCCTGGACCCCAATATGGTTTACACCTGCGCCTACTTCAAGAACGACGACATGACCCTCGAAGAGGCGCAAACCGCGAAGTTGGACCTTGCCCTCGACAAGCTGAACCTCGAGCCCGGGATGACGGTGCTCGACGTCGGCTGCGGGTGGGGCGGGGCGGTGGTCCGAGCGGTGGAGAAATACGACGTCAATGTCGTCGGCATAACGCTCAGCCGAAATCACTACGAGCGCAGCAAAGCACGACTGGAGGCGATCCCGACCACCCGGCACACGGAGGCCCGGCTGCAGGGCTGGGAAGAGTTCGACGAGAAGGTCGACCGGATCGTCAGCTTCGAGGCTTTCGACGCGTTCAAAAAGGAGCGTTGGCCCGCGTTCTTCGAGCGCTCCTATGACATCCTTCCCGCCGACGGGCGGATGCTGTTGCACAGCATCTTCACGCATCCGCAGACCTACTGGCGGGACCACGGGATCACGGTGACGATGAGCGATCTGCGGTTCTTTCGCTTCCTCGCAACCGAGATCTTCCCCGGCGGCGGGATGTGCGGCGAATCCGACATCGTCGACAACGCGAAGGCCAGCGGATTCTCGGTCGACGAAATCCAATACCTGCAGCCGCACTACGTACGCACTTTGGACATCTGGGCGGACAATTTGCAAGCCAATCGGGACAGCGCCATCGCCATTCAGTCCGAAGAGGTTTACGACCGCTTCATGCGCTATTTGACCGGCTGCGCGGGACTCTTTCGCAAGGGCCTCTCCAACGTCGCGCAGTACACCCTCATCAAATAGCCTGCCGTTCCCAACGCACCCACTCTGACCAGCGGAAATTGCTTCGCAATTTAGAGATGCCCCGCCAAGTCGGCTAGCATGCAACGTGCATGCCGGGGGGCTTGACTACATGTTGCATGCACCGTGGGGCCGCTAGGTCCAGAAAGGCAATACAACCTCGTGGCTCAGGGATTGACACCGCACTTCGACGATGTGCAGGCGCACTACGACTTATCCGACGAATTCTTCCGGCTGTTTCTGGACCCGACCCAGACTTACAGTTGCGCGTACTTCGAGCGCGACGACATGACGCTGGAAGAGGCGCAGATCGCCAAGATCGACCTGGCGCTGGGCAAGCTCGGCCTGCAGCCCGGCATGACGCTGCTAGACGTCGGCTGCGGCTGGGGTGCCCCGATGCGGCGGGCGATCGAGAAGTACGACGTCAACGTCGTCGGCCTGACCCTGTCCAAGAACCAGGCCACTCACGTCCAGAAGGCCTTCGACGAGATGGACAGCCCCCGGAGCAAGCGGGTGCTGCTGAATGGCTGGGAAGAGTTCGACGAGCCGGTCGACCGGATCGTGTCGATCGGCGCGTTCGAGCACTTCGGTCACGACCGCTACGACGACTTCTTCAAGTTCGCCTTCGACATCCTGCCCGCCGATGGCGTGATGCTGCTGCACACGATCACCGGCTTGACCGGGCCGCAGATCGCCGAACGCGGTATGCCGATGACCTTCGAGATGGCCCGGTTCATCAAGTTCATCGTGACGGAGATCTTCCCGGGCGGCCGGTTGCCGACGATCGAGATGGTCGGCGAGCATTCGGCGAAGGCGGGCTTCACGCTGACCCGCCGCCAGTCGCTGCAGCCGCACTACGCCCGGACGCTCGACCTGTGGGCCGAGGCGCTGGAGGCGCACAAGGACGAGGCCATCGAGATCCAGTCCGAAGAGGTCTACGAGCGCTATATGAAGTACCTGACCGGCTGCGCCAACTCGTTCCGCACCGGTTACATCGACGTCAACCAGTTCACGCTGGAAAAGTAGTGACTCCGCAGCGCCGAGTGCGCACTAGGTGAGTGGCGGTTCAGAAAGTGCGGATCTACCGAGCGCAAATGCCAGGGTTGCGCCCTAGTCCGTGTAGGGTGCCGGAGATGGTTGCCCCGTGGGGGTGCTGTCCCATTGGGAGGACATATGTCTGAGAACTCATCGGGCGCCACGGACACGCGAAAGAAGTACGACGATGTCCAGGCGCACTATGACATCTCCAACGAATTCTTCGAGTTGTTCACGGACCCGACTCGGACCTACAGCTGTGCGTACTTCGAACGCGAGGACATGACCCTCGAGCAGGCCCAAATCGCCAAGTTGGACATGTCACTGGACAAGCTGGGACTCGAGCCGGGGATGACCCTGCTCGACGTGGGCTGCGGCTGGGGCTCGACCATGAAGCGCGCCCTGGAGAAGTACGACGTCAATGTCATCGGGCTGACACTGTCGGAGAATCAGCACGCCTACTGCCAGCAGCTGCTTGCCGGCGTGGACACAGACCGCTCGTACCGCGTACTGCTGAGCGACTGGGCGGACTTCACCGAGCCGGTGGACCGGATCATCACCATCGAAGCGCTGGAGCATTTCGGTTTTCAGCGCTACGACGAGTTCTTCAAATGGGCCTACAACACCCTGCCGCCGGACGGGGTATGGATGCTGCACACGATCACCGGCTTGACCGGCGGTCAGATCGTCGAGCGCGGCATGCCGGTGACGTTCGAGATGGCTCGCTTCATCAAGTTCATCATCACCGAGATCTTCCCCGGCGGCCGGTTGCCGTCGATTGAGAAGGTCGAAGACCACGCGGCCAAGGCGGGCTTCACCGTGGCCCGCGTTCATCCGCTGCAGCTGAACTTCGCCAGAACACTCGACTTTTGGGCCGAGGCCCTAGAGGCGCACAAGGAAGATGCCATCGCGATTCAATCCGAAGAGGTCTACGAGCGGTATATGAAGTATCTGACCGGATGCGCCAAGTCATTCCGGGTCGGCTACGTCGGCTGCCACCAGTTCACGCTGCAGAAGTAGACTTTCGATGCCACTCACGGGTACCAGGCGCAGTCACGCGTGCGACTAGGCAACGCACATCATCAGGAGAACACAACAATTATGGTCGAAAAGCCGATCGGCACCACGCCGACGCGGACGCGCTTCGAAGACATCCAGGCACACTACGACGTCTCCGATGATTTCTTCGCCTTGTTCCAGGACCCGACTCGGACCTACAGCTGCGCCTACTTCGAGCCGCCGGACCTGACGCTCGAGGAAGCCCAGATCGCCAAGATCGATCTGAACTTGGACCAGCTGGACCTCAAGCCGGGGATGACACTGCTGGACATCGGCTGCGGGTGGGGCACCACCATGAAGCGCGCCATCGAGCGGTATGACGTCAACGTCGTCGGGCTCACCCTGTCCAAGAACCAGCACGCGCGATCCCAACAGGTGCTGGAGTCACTCGACACCGATCGCTCACGCCGGGTGCTGTTGCACGGCTGGGAGGATTTCAACGAACCCGTCGACCGGATCGTGTCTATCGAGGCATTCGAACACTTCGGGCACGAGAACTACGACGACTTCTTCAAGAGGTGTTTCGACATCATGCCCGAGGACGGCCGCATGACCGTCCAGAGCAGCGTCAGCTACCACCCCTATGAGATGGCGGCCCGCGGCAAGCGGATCACCTTCGACACGGTGCGTTTCATCAAGTTCATCGTCACCGAGATCTTCCCGGGTGGCCGGCTGCCGTCCACCGAGATGATGGTCGAGCGCGGCGAAAAAGCTGGTTTTGTTGTCCCCGAGCCTCTTTCGTTGCGGCCGCACTACATCAAGACGCTGCACATCTGGGGGGACACGCTCGAGTCCAATAGGGACAAGGCCATCGCGATCACCTCCGAAGAGGTCTACGACCGGTACATGAAATACCTGCGCGGCTGCGAGCACTACTTCACCGACGAGATGCTCGACGTCAGCCTGGTGACCTACCTCAAACCGGGTGCTGCCGCCTGACTGTCGGATCGGGGCTGCGCCGTTCGTCGAATGGGTAGAGAGTGGAGCAGACGGCTTCGCTCACTACCGGAGGTGACGAGAAATGCAGTACTTCGCGTTGTTGATCGGCACGGAGCAAGAGCGCACGCCTGAGGAGGGCGCCGCGGAGATGGCGGCCTATGGCGCCTTTCACGCCAAAGCCGCGTCGGCGATTCTCAGTGGTGACGCCCTGGCATCCGCCGCAACCGCGGTGCGCGTCGGCGGGGGTCCGGACGCGCCGATGATCACGGATGGCCCCTATGCCGAAGGGGCCGAAGTAGCCGGCGGCTACTACGTATTCGAAGCCGAAAACCTCGACGAGGCACTGGCTTTGGCCCGCGATATTCCTCTGGCCAAGTACGGCGCGGTCGAGGTCTGGCCGACGGTCCACTCGCTTGAACCGGCCCGCCTGCTGACCGGCAACGACTGGCTCGCGCTGCTGTTGGAACCACCGGGGTCCGCGCACACGCCGGGCACGCCGGAATGGGAGGCGGCGGCTGCGCGCCACGGGGAGTTCATGACCGCCGCGGGCAACCACGTGATCGGTGGCGCCGCTTTGCATGAACGCTCCGCGGCGACCACGGTGCGGGTGCGCAACGGCGAAGTGATCGTCACCGACGGACCGTATGCGGAAGGTGCGGAAGTTGCCAGCGGCTTCTATCTGCTGGCCGCCGACGACCGTGATGAGGCCGTCAAGATCGCCGCCATGATTCCCGCATCGGCCGTGGAATTGCGGCAGCTGGCTGGGGTGTCCGGGCTGTAGTTGGGGCCAATGACCAACCTGGACGGCATCTTTCGCCGGGAGTGGGGACCCGCCGTTGCCGCTATCGCGCGGTGGTCCGGCGACCTGACCGTCGCGGAGGATGCCGTCCAGGAAGCCTGCGCCGAGGCGCTGCGCAGCTGGCCGCGTGACGGGGTGCCTGATCGTCCCGGGGGGTGGCTGATCACGGTCGCGCGCAATCGCGCCCGGGATCGGCTGCGCCGTGAATCCGTGCGTCCTGGAAGGGAATTGGCCGCTGTGCTGGACGACATCCGGGCGCGTACCGATCACACCGAACCGCATCCGGTCCGGGACGACGAACTGCGAATGATGTTCACCTGCGCGCATCCGGCGCTGGACCGGCAGTCGCAATTGGCGCTTACCCTGCGACTGGTGTCGGGGCTGACCGTCGCCGAGATCGCCCGCTCGTTATTACAGACCGAGGCGGCCATCGGTCAGCGAATCACGCGGGCCAAGAACAAGATTCGTCATGCCAATATCCCGCTGCGGGTACCACCGGCCGAGCTGTTACCCGAGCGCACACCGCACGTGCTGGGCTGCATCTACTCGGTTTTCACCGAGGGCTACTGGTCGACGGCGGGCCCGTCGGCCATCCGGGACGAACTCTGCGATGAAGGGGTCCGGCTCGCCGGGGAATTGTGCGCCCTGATGCCGCACGAGCCTGAGGCCCACGCCTTGACAGCCCTGGTGCTGCTACATGATTCGCGGCGAGCAACCCGCGTTGACGGCGCGGGTGCGTTGGTGCCGCTCGAGGATCAGGAGCGTCGCCGGTGGGATCGCGGCCGCATCGCCCGGGGACTGGACCGGCTGCGGCAGGCCGAGGGGTCGACCGGCCCCTACCTGCCGCAGGCGGTGATCGCGGCGGTGCACGCCACGGCGCCGTCATGGGAGCAGACCGACTGGACCACCATCTGCGCCGCCTACGACCGGCTGCTACAGCTGACGGACTCGCCGGTGGTGCTGGCCAACCGCGCGCTGGCGGTCGGCTTCCGCGATGGGTACGACGCCGGCCTTACCGCACTGGACGAAGTCGCCGACGATCCGCGGCTGTCCCGGTCGAATTTGGTGGCGTCAGTGCGCGCGGACCTGCTACGGCGCGCTGGACGCCGGCCCGAGGCCGTTCACTGGTACCGAATTGCCTTGGAGTCCAACGGCTCCGAGCCGGGCCGTGACTTTATGCGGCGGCGCATCGCCGAGTGCGGCGGATAGACGACCTAACATCAGAACACCAGCGGCCTCGCCAGCGCTGCCTTGCCGCCGAACGGCTTTGGCATGTCGTAATGCAAACCGGCAGCTTGCCAGCGGCGCAGGAATTCCTCGATCACGTCCGGATGGCTGCCGAGATGCAGGCGCACGAACGGTACCGGCGCCGTCTGGTTGAACAGCGACGCCGACACCAGCGTTCCGGTCGCAAAGAACAGATCGTCTCGGAAGCAGTCGATACCACCCTCGGCGCGCTGGTACACCTTCGGTATTTCGATCAGCATGTAGGAAGTCGATGGACCGACGCACAGCCCGGTATCCGGCCAGCCCATCCGTGCCTTCAGCCGGGTCCGCACCAATTCCTTTTGGCGGGTGTAGAAGAGACCGGTCTCGATCGTCCAGGCGGCCGCCTCGGGTGTGGCCAGCCATGCGCACATCAGTTCGGCGTTGTGAGTATTGGTGTGGTACCGGTTGATCCACGATTCGCGGCTGAGGTGGCGCAGCATTTTCGGCGACGTAGTGATGGCGGCCACGCCCATCGTGTTGCACGAGAACTGCTTGCCGAACGGACGGGTGGCCACCCAGCGATCGAACATGCCGGAGGCGACGAGCTCATTGTCTCCGTCGTTGCGGTCGAACGCATCGAGCATCGCCTTCAGGTGGTTCACCCGGGCCACCCGTGGATCGTGCACGCAGTAGTAAGCGTCATCGAGCAGCAGGAAGCCGCCCTGCCGTGCGGTCAGTTCGAGCAGGTATTGCGTCACCGTGACCGGCCACTGCATGCCGGTCGGATTGTGCTGCGGGTTGGTCACGGCCATGGCGACATGACGGGTACCGTCCGCGACGGTGTCGCGCACGATCGCATCCCACGCCTCGAGGTCGGGCAGCCAGCCGTTCTTGGGTGTCAGCGGCAGGAACACGACTTCGAACCCGACGTCCTTGAAGATGCCGCGGTAGTCCCATGCTGGCGTCGGCACCAGCGCCACCGGAGTCGTCCCGGGAAAGTTCTGCTTTGCTTGGCGCATCGCCACTTTCGCCATGTCATACATGGCCATCCGGGTCGTCATCGCCAGGCAACCCACGTCGATGTCCAGACCCGCGGCAGGCTCGCGTCCGGTCAGGTCATGCTCTCCGACGATCAGGCCGCGCAGGAAATTGCGGTGGCGCTGGATGCCGTAGCCGGATTCGGCGTACCCCATGGTGGCGCGGTCGAACTGGAAGGCATTCACGAATTCGAGGAACTTCGGGCTGACGCCGTTCCAGTGTTCGCCCTTGACGGCGTACAGCGCCGGCCCGTGCGGCGCGCCGGCCTGCAGGTACTCGTGGTACAGCAGCTGTTCCGGCGAGCATTGGCGCATCTCTTCCGAATCGTTGCGCAAGTGATCGGCGGCGGCCTCGATATGGCTGCGCAAATGCGGACCACGGCGCGCAACCGCGGATCGTTCCAGTGCTTCGTCAAGTTGCGTCATTGCAGCGCAAATTCCATCCAACGCGAAATCAGGGTTGAAAACTCCGGCGCCAGTCGCGGCCGTTAGCCGATGAATTTACCCATGTGATGGATGGAACTCGCTCCGCCAATTGGAGAGGCTGATGGACGAATCGCTCTCCCTCAATTGGCGGAGGACAAATCACTCCCCCGCGGCGAAGTTGCGGGTGACCGAAGGATCGACCGGAATGCCCGGGCCCATCGTCGTGGACACGGTGATCTTCTTCAGGTACCGGCCCTTCGACGCCGACGGCTTGAGCCGCAGCACCTCATCGATCGCCGCGCCGTAGTTCTCGGCCAGCGCCTTCTCGTCGAAGGAGGCCTTGCCGATGACGAAGTGCAGGTTGGCCTGCTTGTCGACGCGGAAGTTGATCTTGCCGCCCTTGATGTCGGTGATGGCCTTGGCGACGTCGGGGGTGACGGTGCCGGTCTTGGGGTTGGGCATCAAACCGCGGGGACCCAGCACGCGAGCGATCCGGCCTACCTTGGCCATCTGGTCGGGGGTGGCGATCGCGGCGTCGAAGTCCAAGAACCCGCCCTGGATCTTCTCGATCAGATCGTCGCTGCCGACGATGTCGGCTCCCGCGGCGACGGCAGCATCGGCTTTCTCCCCCACCGCGAACACCGCCACCCGGGCGGTCTTTCCGGTGCCGTGCGGCAGGTTGACCGTGCCGCGGACCATCTGGTCGGCCTTGCGCGGGTCCACGCCGAGCCGGATCGCCACCTCGACGGTCGCGTCCTGCTTGGTCGATGACGTCTCTTTGGCGAGCTTGGCCGCCTGCAGCGGGGTGTAGAGGTTGGTCCGGTCCACCTTCTCGGCGGCGGCGCGGTATGCCTTGCTGTTCTTGCTCATTGAAATATCCAATCCAGGTTGGGTTCGTGGTTAGGAACGGGCCGAAGCTGGCCCTCCCACGCTTTATCGGGGTCGAGCTATTCGACCGTGATGCCCATCGACCGAGCGGTGCCGGCGATGATCTTGGCGGCCGCGTCGATGTCGTTTGCGTTGAGGTCGGTCTTCTTGGTCTCGGCGATCTCGCGGACCTGATCCCAGGTGACTTTGGCGACCTTGGTCTTGTGCGGCTCCGCCGAGCCCTTGGCCACGCCGGCGGCCTTGAGCAGCAGCTTGGCGGCCGGCGGAGTCTTCAGCGCGAACGTGAAGCTACGGTCCTCATAAACCGTGATCTCCACCGGGATGACGTTGCCGCGCTGGTTTTCCGTCGCGGCGTTGTACGCCTTGCAGAACTCCATGATGTTGACGCCGTGCTGACCGAGCGCGGGGCCAACCGGCGGCGCAGGGTTGGCCTGCCCCGCCGTAATTTGCAGCTTGATCAGCCCAACGACTTTCTTCTTCTTCGGGGCCATGAGATGTCTATGTTCCTTCCTGCTTTTGAGTGCCCAGCGGGCTAAATCTTGGAGACCTGGCTGAAGGTCAGTTCCACCGGAGTTTCGCGGCCGAAGATGGAGACCAGCACCTTGAGCTTCTGCTGCTCGCCGTTGACCTCGTTGATCGTGGCCGGCAATGTGGCAAACGGTCCGTCCATGACCGTTACCGATTCGCCGACCTCGTAGTCGACCTCGACAACCGGACGTTCCAGACCACCCGTCTCGGCGGCCGCAGCGGTGGCGGCCGTCCCCTTGGCGGCCTTCTTCGTCGCGCCCGGCGGAAGCAGGAACTTCACCACGTCATCGAGCGAGAGCGCCGACGGGCGCGAGGTCGCACCGACGAACCCGGTCACGCCGGGCGTATTGCGCACCGCGGCCCATGAGTCGTCCGTCAGATCCATCCGCACCAGGATGTAGCCCGGCAGCACCTTGCGGTTGACCTGCTTACGCTGGCCGTTCTTGATCTCGGTGACCTCTTCGGTGGGTACCTCCACCTGGAAGATGTAGTCGCCGACATCCAGGTTCTGCACCCTGGTCTCGAGGTTGGCTTTCACCTTGTTCTCGTAGCCCGCGTAGGAGTGGATGACATACCAGTCGCCCGGCTTGCTGCGCAGCTCTGCCTTGAGCGCCGCGGCGGGGTCGACCTCTTCGGCCGGGGCCGCTGCCTCCGGGGCGGGACTCGCCTCTTGCAAGTCGACCGCCTCACCCGCGGACGTGTCACCGTCGAAGGTAGTCACGGTTTTCAGTCCTCTCTGTAACTCTCGAACCTCAGCCGAACACCAGCAGCACGAGCTTGCTCAGGCCCAGGTCGGTGCCGCCGACCAGCGCCACCATGAAGGCCAGGAACACCAGCACCACCGAGGTGTAGGTGAGCATTTGCTTGCGGGACGGCCAGATCACCTTCCGCATTTCGCTTACGACCTGCTTGAGGTAGTTGTAGACGAATGCGATCGGGTTGACGCTGCGGGTGCCGGGCTTGCCGGCCTTCTTCGACTTGGCGGCTGCCTTGTCCTTGGCCGTTTTCGAGGTGTCCTTCTTGGCCGAGTCTTTCTTGGCGACCTCGGCTTTTGCCGACGATTCGTCGGTCGACGACTCATCGTCGTCGGCGCTCAGTGCACGTTGCCGGGAACGCTTGCCGGACGGCCGTTGCGGCCGCGCCGCCTTGGTCACCAGGGCGGTGCGACCACCGCTGTTGCGGTCGTCCTGCGTGTCGCCGCCGCCGGCGGCAGCGTCGTCGGCAGCGTCGCCCTCGTCGCTCACCGCATGCTCCTTTGTTCGCTAGCTATCCCGCGAGCCGTCCCGCTGTGATGGGGAACACTCCCAGTGTCCTCCATGGCACGATACCGTTGCGCCTTACAGCAGGGGCGACAGGACTTGAACCTGCAACCTGCGGTTTTGGAGACCGCTGCTCTGCCAGTTGAGCTACGCCCCTTCGCGGTTGGCAGGCCAACCCTCTCGTGTCGCGGCTTACACAACACACGCGCTCCCCGTTCGGTGATCGCGAACCCGGAAAGCGCGCTGATGTTGGGAAACCCCGAGGCCCGAGTGTACATGGGCGCACGAGCCAGATACTAATTACGCGGTTCGGACGACCTGGCCGGTTTCCTTGTCCCACTTGAGCTGGATGGAGTTGTCCCCCTCGTGGCCCATCAAGGTGGTGTAGGCCTCCAAAATCACGTCGCCATCGGCATTGGTGCAGGTGTTCTTGGTGACGACGATGTCGGCGCCGAAACGCTCGTCCACCGAATGAACGTCCATTCGGGCGAAGAGTTTGTCACCGACGCTCACCGGTTTGAAATAGACGAACTTCTGGTCGACCTGGACGATCTGCATCGTTTCGAATCCCACGTCGACATTGCGGAAGAAATCGTCCTGGACGAGTTTGGCGAAGATCGACACAAAGGTCAGCGGGGCGATGATGTTGTCGTAGCCGAGTTCGGCCGCGGCCTGTTCGTCGAAATTGGCGGGATCCTTGCACTTCGTGGCGCGAGCGAATGCGCGAACCTGTTCCCGGCCCACCTCGAAGTAATCGGGGTAGGTCCACGTCATCCCGCGGATATCGGTTTTGAGGGCCATCCGCTAGGCCAGCTTCGCCGACGCGATGGCCCGGCCGAAGATCTTCTTGCCGCCCGTGGTGGCCGTGAGGGCGATCGTCACCGATTTGCTGTCCGGATCGACCGACTTGACCCGGCCGTTGAACACGAGCTCGGCGCCCTTGCCGTCGTTGGGCACCGGTACCACCGCGGTGAACCGCACGTTGTATTCGGTGACCGCACCGGGGTCACCAACCCACGAAGTGACATAGCCGCCGCCGATACCCATGGTCAGCATCCCGTGCGCGATCGCGGTGTCCAGCCCGACAACCTTGGCGATCTCGTCGTCCCAGTGGATCGGGTTCAAGTCACCCGACACCCCGGCGTAGTTGACCAGATCCTGGCGAGTCAGTGGGTAGGTCCGCTCCGGAAGCTGGTCACCCACCTGCACTGAGCTGAACTCACGCAGAGCCATCAGAAAATCCCTCTTCTCCGTCGTCGCCGGCGCGGCCCGCCAGGGTCGTGTAACTCTCCTGCACAAGCTCACCGGCTTGGTTGGTGATGATGTTCTTGGTCACGATGATCTCGGTGCCGTGGGCCGCACGCACCGAATCCACGTACACGTCGCAGTAAAGCTTGTCACCGGCGACGATGGGCCTCGTGAATTTCAGCGTCTGGTCAACCTGGACGATCTGCGCGTCCTGGACCGCGATATTGGCGTTCTGAAAGAACGCCAATTGCGCCTTGTAGCCAAACACGCTGATGAATGTCAGCGGTGCTGCCACGGCGTGGTAGCCCAATTCGGCGGACGCGTCCTCCGTGAAGAAAATAGGGTCATCGTTTTGCACAGCTACCGCGTACTCGCGGATTTTCTCGCGTTCTACCTCGTAATGGTCCGGGTACCGGTAGTGCATCCCGACGATTCTTTCGGTCAACGCCACGGTTCTAGACCTACCTCGTTTCGCGATGCGCCTGGTGCTTGCCGCAATTGCGGCAGAATTTCTTCAGTTCCAGCCGGTCGGGGTCGTTGCGGCGGTTCTTCTTGGTGATGTAGTTACGGTGCTTGCACACCTCGCATGCCAAAGTGATCTTCGGCCGCACGTCGGTACTGGAAGCCATGCCCGTCTCTCTATACGTCTCGTTGTTGTGTTGTAGCGATGGCCGGACTCGAACCGGCGACCTAACGATTATGAGTCGTTCGCTCTAACCGACTGAGCTACATCGCCTCTGGCCCACCCCTTGCGGAGCGGGGCCGTCCGCCTGCTCGGCGTCCGCCCGAGCCCCCTAACGGAATCGAACCGTTGACCTTTTCCTTACCATGGAAACGCTCTACCGACTGAGCTAAGGGGGCCGTTCACCCGTAGCGACCAGTCGTGCAGGTGCGCTCTTAAGGGCCTAAAAGAGGTTACAGCGTGCCCGGCAGCGTCACAAAACCACTCGCGTTACTGAGTGTGGTCGTGTCATCCGGTGTCGCTGCTGCTGCGCCGGGGCAGCCAGGCACTGGGATCGCTGAACTCGTCGTACTCTTCCTCTTCCGACCCATTTTCGGCGCCATCGACCTCGTCGAGGAGCGCCTTGAGAGCAAGGTGGACCGCCTCGCGTGCGTCAGCCAGGTGGTACCGACGAATGACCGCTTGAAGCAGGTCATTGTCGACGAGGATCTCGACCCTCTTGAGCATGGGCCAACAATACCGAGCACCCAAAAAAGGCGCGAACGTTACGCGAGGTTTCCTTCGGTGCCCGCACCGCGCGCTGGATCGTGAGGCCCGATTGGACCGACTGTGGCCGCGCCATACTCTGGTGACGTGTCAGATTCGGACCGGCTGTACTTCCGCCAACTGCTTTCCGGCCGCGATTTCGCCGCCAACGACATGATCGCGGCGCAAATGCGCAATTTCGCCTACCTGATCGGTGACCGCCAAACCGGGGACGCCGTGGTGGTAGACCCGGCCTATGCCGCCGGAGACCTCGTGGACGCACTTGAGGCCGACGGCATGCACCTGTCCGGAGTCCTGGTGACCCACCATCACCCCGACCACGTCGGCGGGTCGATGATGGGTTTCGAACTCAAGGGGCTGACCGAGTTACTGGAACGGAAAACCGTCCCCGTACACGTGAATGTCCATGAGGCCCTGTGGGTTTCGCGGATCACCGGCATCCCCATCGGGGACCTGACCACCCACGAGCACCGCGACACGGTCAGCATCGGCGATATCGAGATAGAGCTGCTGCACACACCGGGCCACACTCCGGGCAGTCAGTGCTTTCTGCTCGACGGCCGGCTGGTGGCCGGTGACACGCTGTTCCTGGAAGGTTGCGGACGCACGGATTTTCCCGGTGGCGATTCCGACGAGATCTACCGGAGCCTGCAGCAGCTGGCCGCGCTGCCCGGTGATCCGACGGTGTTTCCGGGGCACTGGTATTCGGCCGAACCCAGCGCTGCTCTTTCTGCGGTGAAACGTTCCAATTACGTGTATCGAGCCACCAATCTCGATCAGTGGCGAATGCTGATGGGCGGCTGAGGGGCTAAGTTCGGGTCCGAGGTCATTCGCAACCACTGTGGTATAAGCGGAGGGTGGATTCGATGGGGTGGGTCCAAGGCAGCTGGAATGGGGTCACCGGCGTCGAGTCCAGCACTTGGCTAGCGTGGGCGGCATGGGCGGCAATCGCACTGGGCGTCGTTGCGCTCGTCGTCACTAATCGGCAGATCCAGCGCAACCGGCAACTGGCCGCAGAACAGGTCCGTCCGTACGTGGCCATGCTGATGGAGCCACATGTCGCCGATTGGCATGTGATCGAGCTGGTCGTCCGCAATTTCGGCCGCACCGCGGCCTACGACGTCCGGTTCTCCTTCCCTAATCCTCCGACGGTGGCCGAATACGAGAATGCGTCCGAGGGCTACGCCGACGTCGTCGAACTGCAGCTGCCCCGCGAGCTG
This sequence comes from Mycobacterium angelicum, assembly GCF_002086155.1. Classification (GTDB taxonomy): domain Bacteria; phylum Actinomycetota; class Actinomycetes; order Mycobacteriales; family Mycobacteriaceae; genus Mycobacterium; species Mycobacterium angelicum. The sequence goes on from NZ_MVHE01000010.1 coordinate 88,585, forward strand.
CCGACACTGGCGCCCGGCCAGGAATGGCGCATGGTGTGGGACTCGGCACTCGATCGCGCCGAAATCGGACGTAGCGTGGAATCCCGCTTCGAGGGGACGGTGACCTACTTCGACCGGCCCGCGCAGCCCCGGGGCTGGCGGTTCTGGCAGCGGGACCGGCGTCCGCTGGAAACCAAAGTGGTGCTGGACTGGGACGCCCTGCCGCCGGTTCAGCGGATCGAGCTGATGACCACACACGACCTGGCGAAACGCGAGAAGCAGAAGCTGGAGCTGCTGCGCAGCCTGCTGACCTACTTCCACTACGCCAGCAAGGAAACACGCCCCGACGTGTTTCGCGCCGAGATCGACCGAATCAACCGCGCCGTGACCGAAACACAGGACAGATGGCGCACCCGGCAGCTCGACGAGCCCACCGACGTCAGCCTGCGCTGGGGTGACGGCGAAGCCGACCTAGGCAAACATCGCAGCCAGCGCGTCTGACTATCGAAGGGAAATATGCAATGAGCGGTCCGGTCACGTATACCCGCGACGAGCACATCGCGGTCATCCGGATGGACGACGGCAAGGTGAACGCGCTGGGGCCGACCATGCAGCAGGCACTCAACGAGGCGATCGACAACGCCGACCGCGACAATGTCGGGGCGCTCGTGATCACCGGTAACCATCGGGTGTTCAGCGGCGGCTTCGACCTGAAGATCCTGACCTCCGGCGAGGCGCAGCCCGCGATCGACATGCTGCGCGGCGGCTTCGAGCTGTCCTACCGCCTGCTGTCCTACCCCAAGCCGGTGGTGATCGCCTGCACCGGGCCCGCCATCGCGATGGGAGCGTTTCTGCTGTGCTCCGGTGACCACCGAATTGCGGCCCACGCGTACAACATTCAGGCCAACGAGGTCGCGATCGGCATGACCATTCCGTGGGCGGCAATGGAGATCTTGAAGCTGCGGCTGACCCAGTCGGCCTATCAGCAGGCAGCCGGGTTAGCCAAGACGTTCTTCGGCGAAACCGCCATCGCGGCAGGCTTTGTCGACGAGATTGCGCTGCCCGAGGTACTGGTCAGCCGGGCCGAAGAGGCCGCGCACGAATTCGCCAACCTCCATCAACAGGCCCATGCCGCGACAAAGTTGCGTGCCCGCGCCGACGCGCTCAAGGCGATTCGCGCCGGTATCGACGGGATAGAGGCCGAGTTCGGCCTGTAAACGTTTTGCCCGGCGGGCCCCGGGTACGTAACTCACATGGTGGCGATAGATCGCATCGCCGACCCGTGGGGCGTCCGGACCGCGTACGGCCCCGGCGAGATGTGGCCAGAACGGGTCGACATGTATTTGGCCGAAGGTGTTCGGGCCGAGGCCGTGGACCGGTGGGTTCAGTCGGCGGCGGTACTGCATTCCAACGGCGACGGGTTGGACATCGCGGTCAAAGACGACCGCATCGTCGGGATTCGCGGGCGCAGCGTCGACCGGGTCAACCGGGGTCGCCTCGACCCCAAGGACATGTTCGGCTGGCAGGCCAACGCCGCCAAGGACCGACTCACCTCGCCGCTGGTTCGGGTGCGCGGCGAATTGCGGCCGTGCGACTGGGACACCGCCATGGAGCGCATCGTCGCGCACAGCAAGCAATTGCTGGACAGCCACGGCCCCGGCTCGATCGGCTTCTACACCTCGGGGCAGCTGTTCCTCGAGGAGTACTACACCCAGGCCGTCATTGCGCACGGCGCGATCGGGACCAATCACGTCGACGGCAACACCCGGCTGTGCACGGCCACCGCGGCTGAGGCGCTGAAGGAAACGTTCGGCAGCGACGGGCAGCCGGGCTCCTATACCGATGTCGACCACGCCGACGTCATCGCGCTTTTCGGGCACAACGTCGCCGAGACGCAAGCGGTGTTGTGGATGCGGATGCTGGACCGGTTGGCCGGTGACCGGCCGCCGGCCATCGTGTGTGTCGACCCGCGGCTGACGCCGGTGGCCCAGCACGCGACCGTTCACCTGGCGCCACTGCCGGGGACCAACGTCGCCTTGATGAACGGGCTACTGCACGAGATCATCGCCAACGACTGGGTCGATCACGAGTATGTGGGCAAGCACACCGTCGGGTTCGACGAACTGCGCAGTCGCGTCGCGGAATTTCCGCCGGAGCGCGCGGCACAGATCTGCGATGTGAACGCCGACGACATCCGCTGTGCGGCAAGGCTTCTCGGGACCGCTAAGCGGCTGTTGTCCACGGTATTGCAGGGGTTTTACCAGTCACACCAGGCGACGGCGGCCAGTGTGCAAGTGAACAACATTCATCTGCTGCGCGGCATGCTCGGCAAGCCGGGCTGCGGGCTGTTGCAGATGAACGGGCAACCCACCGCGGAGAACACCCGCGAGTGCGGCGCGGACGGCGACTTGTCGGGCTTCCGCAACTGGGCCAATGACGACCATATTGCCGAGCTCGCAAAGCTGTGGAACCTTGAGATGCAACAGATTCCACACTACGCACCGCCGACGCATGCCATGCAGATGTTCCGCTTCGCCGAAGAGGGAAGCCTGAAGATGTTGTGGGTCACCGCAACCAACCCGGCGGTGTCACTGCCGGAGCTGTCCCGGATCCGCGACATCCTCGCCCAGCCCCGGCTGTTCCTCGTCGTCCAGGACATCTTCCTGACCGAGACCGCGGAACTGGCGGATGTGGTGTTGCCGGCGGCCGCATGGGGTGAGAAGACGGGCACTTTCACCAACGCCGACCGGACCGTGCATCTGTCCGAAAAGGCAGTGGCGCCACCGGGTTCGGCGCGGTCCGACCTCGACATCTTCCTCGACTATGCGCGGCGCATGGACTTCCGCGACAAGGACGGCCGGCCGCTGCCACCGTGGACCGATCCCGAGTCGGCGTTCAAGGCATGGCAGAAATGCAGCGCCGGCCGGCCGTGTGACTACACCGGCCTGAGCTATGCGAAACTGCGTGGCAGTGGAATCCAATGGCCTTGCAACGCAGAGCATCCCGACGGAACCGAGCGGCTCTACGCGGACGGGAAGTTCTGGTCGGCCCCCGACTACTGCGAGGCGTACGGCAAGGACCTGATCACCGGCGCACCGCTGGAGCCCACCGAGTACCGCGCAATGAATCCGTACGGCAAGGCGATCATCAAGGCCGCCGAGTACGTCCCGCCACACGAGCAGCCGTCCAGCGACTATCCGTTCGCGTTGATCACCGGCCGTACCGTGTATCACTTTCACACCCGGACCAAAACCGCTCGGGCGCCCCAACTTCAGAACGCCGCTCCGGAAGTGTGGGTGGAGATGTCGAAGAGCGATGCCCGCCGGCTCGGGATAGCCGAAGGTGATCTTGTCAGCGTGAGCACACCGCGGGGCAGCATCACCTGCGCCGTGCGCATCAACGGCATCCGCGACGGCGTGCTGTTCGTGCCGTTCCACTATGGCTATTGGGACACCGGGTATGACGATGGTCATCACCGGGCCGGCAACGAGTTGACCCTTACCGATTGGGATCCGGTGTCCAAGCAGCCGATCTTCAAGACGGCCGCCGCGCGCGTGCGGGCGGAGGGCCCGCGATGAAGCTCAAATTGGCGATCCGCGAACTGCATCGCTCCGAACGCAAACTGGCCCACCGGCTCAACGTGATCGCCGCACGGCATCACAGCGACCAGGACATCTGTCACATCGCACACGACCTGGCGCAGTGGTCACAGCACCACCTGTCCGAACTGGCCAGCCACGGCAGCAACTACGGGCTCCGGCTGTCGGAGAATCCGCGTACGGGGGCCACGGCCAGGATTGTGTGGTCGCGAACGAGTGGGCTGTTGCGCAACCGCCCGGAACCGGCGCTGCTGTTGCTCGCCGATTTGCGCCGGACACACCGGCTGGCCGCGGGCGTGTCGCTGGATTGGGAGCTGCTGGGGCAGGCCGCGCAGGCCGCCAAGGACCAGGAGCTCGTCGCGCTGACGTCCCGGTGTCATCCCGAAACGCTGCGCCAGATGCGCTGGGCCAACGCGATGCTCAAGGAACTTTCGCCGCAGGTGTTGACGAGTTAGCGCTGCGCCGCTAGTGGTACTGGCGGAACCGTTCGAGGTATTCGACCCAGTTCCAGGTCGAGAGAAACTCCTGTCCCGCCTGGTAGCCCTGGTGGTAGAGCGCTTCGGCGTCTTTGCGGGAAATGCCGAAATCGAGGAAGTTGACCGCGGTTGAGTCGACCCGGATCGCGCGGGCGCTGACCCAAGGCTGGTTCAGATGAGTCTGGTCACGCCCGACGAACATGGTGGTGATCAGCTGTTCAAGCAGCACCGAGGGCGGGCCCAGCAGACGCAGCGCACCCACCCCGGGGATCAGCTGGTCGTTGCCTTCGGGCAGGTTCGGCAGCACGGTGACGCCGAAAGTCGGCCAGCGCGGCGGTTTTCCGTCGGGCCGGTCGAACGAGTCGATCGGGAAATTCGACAGCACTCCACCGTCGACCAGGGTGGAGGTGAGTCCGGTGGCACTGGTCAGCGTGACCGGCCGGAAGTAGAACGGAATCGACATCGAAGCGCGAACCGCGTCGGCAACCGATTGCTCGTCGGGATCCAGTCCGTAGACGCGCTGATAGTCCCAGGGCAGCCGGACCAGCTGGCCGGTGGTGATGTCGGTGACGGTGACCGCCAAACGGTAGCGACGCTCCGCGCGAATCTGCTTGTCGGTAAGGGCGAGGTCGCCGAAGGTGCTCACGCCGAGGTTCTTCAGTTCGCTGCGGACCCATTCGTGCGCGAAGTCGCCGCGGTAGATTCCGTTGTCACGCAACAGTCCCCAGGTCTGGCCCAGGACCGGCAGCCGGCCGATGGGGCCGGCGTCGCGAAACTTCTCGTACGGCAACGTGAGTGCGATTTCTTTGATGTCCGCGGTGGTCAGCTGATCGCCGTTGGAGGCGGCCGCCAGGATCGATCCGACCAGGGAACCGGCCGAGACGCCCGACACCCGCTTGACCGCGTATCCGGCGTCCAGGACGGCGACGACGGCACCGACCAGGCCAACACCTTTGACGCCCCCACCCGAGAGGACAAAGTCCACTGGCTTGGGCCGCGGGGAACGCTGATCTGCCATGGACCGCCCTCTCAGCTGTCCGCCGAAACCCATTGGTAGGGAAGGAACTTTCCGTCGAATGTAACCACCACACGGTCACCGGATTCGTGCGCCTTCTTCTGCATGTCGACGCTGAAGTTGATGGCACTCATGATGCCGTCGCCGAACTTTTCATGAATCAGCTCCTTGATCGCGCCGCCGTAGACCTGAAGCGCTTCGTAGAAGCGGTAGATCGTGGGGTCGGTGGGGATTGCGCTGGGCAGGCCGGCGCGCATCGGTGACGCCGCCAGTACCGGCACCGCGGAATCGTCGAGACCCAGCATCTCGACCAGGATCTTGCCGAGCTCGGCGGGTATCGGATGCTGACCGAGCAGCGCCGAAGTGGTCCACATGACCGGCTTGTCGATGGCGTCGGTCAGTTGCTGCCAGCTCAGGCCCTTGGTCAGCCGGGCCACGACGATCTGTTCGGTGATCTCGTTTCTGTTCATTGCCCCAGCATGCCCGTTTACGGCCGATTTTCAGACCCATACAGACCCCATAAGACACACTGCAAACGGGATATGCCGTTTACAGGTCACCGATCACCGCGGTTTCGTGGCGTTGACCAGCCGCGTGCAAAACGAAGGTCCGCCGCACCACATGCGCCATCCGAGGGACGAAGGCCACCGGCACCTGACACCTGTTCGGACCCGTAATGGCGGACATTGCGCCGAGCGCAGATCGCGTCCCACGTCTCCATCGCACCCCTCCCTCGTCTTGACCATCGTGCCACCGCTGTCGGTGGGGCGGTCTATGGTGGCGCCCGATGGCGCTTCATCTCCACCGTGCCGAGCGCACCGATCTACTTGCCGATGGGCTCGGCGCGCTGCTGGCCGAACCGCAGGCCGACCCGTTCGCCGAGGAACTCGTGCTAGTGCCGGCGCGCGGGGTCGAACGCTGGCTAAGTCAGCGGCTTTCGCACGTCTTGGGCGCGGCACATGGCAGTGGCCTTGGTGACGGCGTATGCGCGGGCGTGACGTTCCGCAGTCCCGCGTCGCTTATCGCCGAGATCACCGGCACCGTCGAGGAAGACCCGTGGTCGCCGGAAGCGATGACGTGGCCGCTGCTGGAAGTGATCGACGCCGGCCTGAACGAGCCGTGGTGCCACACACTGGCAAAACACTTGGGACACTTCGACACTGGGGCTGAGGCGCGGCTACGCAGCGGCCGTCGCTACGCGGTGGCCCGCCGGCTTGCCGGCCTGTTCGCCTCCTATGCCCGGCAACGGCCCCGGCTGCTGGCCGACTGGCTGGACGGCGATGTGGGCGACGGCCTCGATGGCGACTTGGCCTGGCAGGCATCGCTGTGGCGGTCGCTGGTCGCGCAGGTATCGGCCGATCCGCCGCACGTCCGCCACGCCAACACCGTGGCCCGGCTGCACGCCTCCCCCGCCGATCTGCCCTCCCGACTGTCGCTGTTCGGCCACACCCGGCTGCCGGTCACCGACATCGAGTTGCTCGACGCGCTGGCCACCCACCACGATCTGCACCTGTGGTTGCCGCACCCCAGCGACGAAGTGTGGCGGGCGCTCAGCGGCCTGCACGGCGCGGTTCCGCGACGCATGGACACCAGCCGGCAAGCCGCCCGGCATCCGCTGCTCGAGACGCTGGGCCGCGACCTGCGCGAGCTGCAACGAGCGCTGCCCGGCTCCCCCGCCACTGACGAATTCATCGGCGGCACAACCAAACCCGAAACCCTGCTCGGCTGGCTGCAGTCCGACATCGCCGCCAATGCAGTCCGTCCCGACGGACGGGTACTGGCCGTCGGCGACAGGACGGTGCAGGTGCATGCCTGTCACGGACCGGCCCGGCAGATCGATGTGCTGCGCGAAGTACTGCTCGGTCTGCTCGAGGACGACCCGACGTTGCACCCTCGCGACATCGTGGTGATGTGTCCCGACATCGAAACCTATGCGCCGCTGATCGTCGCCGGCTTCGGGCTCGGCGAGGTCAGCGGCGACAGCCACCCCGCGCACCGATTGCGGGTCAAGCTCGCCGACCGGGCGCTCATCCAGACCAACCCGCTGCTCGGCGTCGCCGCGGAACTGCTCGCCATCGCCGGCACCCGCGCCACCGCCAGCCAGGTGCTCAACCTCGCCCAGGCCCCGCCGGTGCGGGCCCGCTTCGGGTTCACCGACGACGACCTGGACGCGATCACCGACTGGGTGCGCCAGTCGAACGTTCGGTGGGGTTTCGACTCGCGCCATCGCCTGCCCTACGGGCTGGACCATTTCGTGCACAACACCTGGCGTTTCGGCCTCGACCGCATCCTGACCGGGGTGGCGATGTCCGACGATTCGCGGGCCTGGCTGGACACCGCACTGCCGCTCGACGACGTCGGCAGCAATCGGGTGCAATTGGCCGGCCGGCTGGCCGAATACGTCGAGCGGCTGCGGCTGGTCACCGAAAACCTCAGCGGCACCAGGCCATTGACCGAATGGCTCGATGCCCTGGCCGCGGGCGTGAGCCTGCTGGCCCGCACCGATGAGGATTGGCCGCGCGCCCAGTTGCAGCGCGAGTTCGCCGCCGTCGTCGCCCAGGCCGGCCCCCGCGCGTCAGCACGACTACGCCTGTCCGATGTGTCGGCATTGCTGGACGGCCACCTCGCCGGGCGCCCAACCCGCGCCAACTTCCGCACCGGAACGCTGACGGTCTGCACGATGGTGCCGATGCGCTCGGTCCCGCACCGGGTGGTGTGCCTGGTCGGGCTGGATGACGGGCGTTTCCCGCGGCACGGTATCCCCGACGGTGACGACGTGCTGGCGCTGGAACCGATGACCGGTGAGCGTGACATCCGCGCCGAGGACCGCCAATTGCTGCTCGACGCCATCGGTGCTGCCACCGAGACGCTGGTGATCACCTATACCGGCGCCGACGAGCACAGCGGTCAGCCGCGGCCGCCGTCGGTCCCGCTGGCCGAGTTGCTCGACGCGCTGGACGGCACAACTGAGGCGCCGGCTCGCGAGCACGTCGTCACCCGCCACCCACTGCAGCCGTTCGACCGCAAGAACGTCGCACCCGGTGCTCTGCTGCCCGGCCAGCCGTTCACCTTCGACCCCGCCGCGTTGGCCGCCGCCGAATCGGTGAGCGGGCTGCGTTGCACCCCAAAGGCTTTCATCACCGATCTGCTGCCGGCGGAACCGCCGCAAGACGTGACCCTGGCCGATCTGCTCGACTTCTTCAAGGACCCGGTCAAGGGGTTCTTCCGGGCGCTCGACTACACCTTGCCCTGGGACGTCGACACCGTCGAGGACGCGATGCCCGTCGAGATCGATGCCCTCGAGGCGTGGACCGTCGGCGACCGGATGCTGCGCGACATGCTGGCCGGCATGCATCCCGATACCGCCGCCCATGCCGAGTGGCGTCGTGGCACGCTGCCACCCGGACGTCTCGGCATGCGCAAGGCAACCGAAATCCGCGACCTGGCACGCGATCTCGCGCTGGTCGCGCTGCGGCATCGCGTGGGCGACGGCGACGCGTACGACATCGACGTGGACCTCGGCAGCGGGCGCCGGCTCACCGGAACGGTCGCGCCGGTGTTCGGCGCGCACACGGTGGCGGTGACCTACTCGAAACTGGCGCCCAAGCATGTGCTGGCCGCCTGGATCGCGTTGGTCGCCTTGGCGGCGCAGTCGCCGGGCCAGCAGTGGACCGCACTGTGTATCGGGCGCGGCAAGAGCCGAAACCGCATCGCCCAGCGACTGTTCGCGCCGCCGCCGGATCCGCCGGCCGTGCTACAAGACCTGGTTTCGTTGTACGACGCGGGCCGTCGCGAGCCGCTACCGCTGCCGCTGAAGACGTCCTGCGCCTGGGCACAGGCGCGCCGCGACGACGAGGACCCGTACGCGGCCGCACTGCAAACTTGGCAGTCCAACAACTACCGCCCCGGTGACGACAGCGAACCCGCACATGTGCGGGTCTGGGGCGAGCGGCCCGCCCTCGATGCGCTGCTGGGCCCACCGCGGGCCGGCGAAGAAATCCCGGGCGAAAACACCCGGCTGGGCGCGCTGGCGATGCGGTTGTGGCGACCGGTGCTGCGCTCGGAACGGGAGCCCGGCTGATGGAACGCTTCGATCTCCAGGGTGCGCTGCCCGCAATCGGTTCCACCACAGTGCTGGAAGCCAGTGCCGGCACCGGCAAGACATTCGCGCTGGCCGGACTGGTGACCCGCTATCTCGCCGAAACCGACGTCACCCTCGACGAGATGCTGCTCATCACTTTCAACCGCGCAGCCAGCCGCGAACTTCGGGAACGTGTTCGCGACCAAATCGTGGCGACGGTGGCTGCCCTCGATGGTCGACTGCCGCCGGCCAGCGATCTGGTGGAGCATCTGGTGTGCGGCAGCGGCCCCGAACTTGCCGCGAGGCGTGTCCGGCTGCGCGACGCGCTGGCGAATTTCGATGCGGCTACCATTGCCACCACCCACGAGTTCTGCGGTTCGGTGCTGAAATCACTTGGTGTGGCCGGCGATACGGACACCGGCCTGACCCTGGTCGAGGACCTCGACGACCTGGTCACCGAGATCGTCGACGACCGCTACCTGGCACACTTCGGTCGCAGCGAAGACGATCCGGTGCTGTCCTACGCTCAAGCCCTCAGCCTGGCCCGCGAGGTCGTGAACGACCCGTGCGCGCAGCTGCGCCCGCTTGACCCGGAACCCGACAGCGAAGCCGCGGTCCGGTTGCGCTTTGCCACCGAAGTGGTCGACGAGCTGGAACAGCGCAAGCGCCGGTTGCGCATCCTGGGCTACGACGACCTGCTCACCCGGTTGGCCAAAGCCCTCGAGGCAGAGGATTCTCCGGCGCGCGAGCGGATGCGCAGACGCTGGCGGATCGTATTGGTCGACGAATTTCAGGACACTGACCCCATTCAGTGGCGGGTACTCGAATGCGCGTTCCACGGTCATTCGGCGCTGATCCTGATCGGCGACCCGAAGCAGGCCATCTACGGCTTTCGCGGCGGAGATATCCACACCTATCTCAAGGCCGCCCGGTCCGCCGATGCTCGCTACACACTGGGCGTCAACTGGCGCAGCGACAAGGTACTTGTCCAGAGCCTGCAGTCCGTGTTGCGCGGTGCCACCCTGGGCCATCCCGAGATCGTCGTTCACGACATCGACGCCCGACACGGCGGGCACCGCCTGGCCGGCGCGCCACATGGACAGCCGTTTCGGCTGCGTATCGTCACGCGGCCGGCGGTCGGCTATGAGGGCACCGCCAATGTTCCGATCGAGGTACTGCGCCGCCACATTCCCACCGACCTGGCCGCCGATATCGCGGCGCTGTTGGCCAGCGGCGCGACATTTGACGGGCAGCCGGTTGCGGCCGGGCACATCGCGGTGATCGTCGAGCACCACCGAGACGCGCGGGCCTGTCGGGATGCCCTGGCCGCAGCGGGGATACCGGCGATCTACACCGGTGACACCGATGTGTTCGCATCGCAGGCGGCCAAGGACTGGCTGTGTGTGCTGGAGGCGTTCGATGCGCCGCAGCGCAGCGGACTGGTCCGCGCGGCGGCCTGCACCATGTTCTTCGGTGAGACGGCTGAAACCCTTGCCGCTCAGGGCAATGCGCTTACCGACCGCGTTGCCGGCACACTGCGCCAATGGACCGATCAGGCGCGTCAGCGCGGTGTCGCGGCGGTGTTCGAAGCGGCCCAGCTGGCCGGCATGGGGCGCCGCGTGTTGGCGCAACGCGGCGGCGAGCGTCATATGACCGACCTGGCGCATATCGCCCAGCTGCTGCACGAGATCGCGCATCAGCAGCGGTATGGCCTTCCGGCACTGCGTGATTGGCTGCGCAAGCAGTGCGACGGCCGCAGCGGTGCAATAGAGCACAATCGCCGGCTGGACAGCGACGCCGCTGCCGTGCAGATCATGACGGTGTTCGTGGCCAAGGGTCTGCAATTCCCCATCGTGTACTTGCCGTTCATGTTCAATCGGCACGTGCGCAGCGACGACATCCTGCTCTACCACGACGAGACGGACACCCGCTGTCTGTATATCGGCGGCTCACGACGCAGTCCGGCCCGCCGGGAGGTCGAGGAGCTCAATCGCGTCGAGGCGGCGCGCGACAACATCCGGCTGACCTACGTCGCGCTAACCCGGGCCCAGTCACAGCTGGTGGCGTGGTGGGCACCGACCAAAGACGAAGTCAACGGCGGCTTGTCGCGACTGTTGCGTGGTCGCGGCATCGGCGATTCGCAGGTACCTGACAGCTGCAACCCGCGCGTCAGCGATGAGGATGCCGGCGCGGTGTTCGCGCAGTGGGAAGCAGCGGGCGGGCCGTCGGTAGAAGTGTCGGAGATTGTGCCCTCAGCTGCGCCCGATACCGTCGCGCCGGCAACAGGGTTGGCGGTGCGGCACTTTCACCGGACGATCGACACCGCTTGGCGGCGCACGTCGTATTCGGCGTTGGTGCGCGACGCCCAGGCCGTCGACGTGGTCAGCGAACCGGAGGTCGAAGTCCGCGACGACGAGGTGGACGCCACGGTGGTGACCGCGCCGCGCGCGGGTGCCGACGTCGTCTCGCCGCTGGCGGACATGACGTCGGGCGCGACATTCGGCTCGCTGGTGCATGCGGTGCTGGAAACCGCGGATCCGCACGCTCCCGATCTGGCCGGCGAACTCTCGGAGCAGGTACGGCGACATATCGGGTGGTGGCCTATCGATACCGGCGCGCCCGACCCGGGCCCCGTGCTCGGTGCCGCGCTGGTACCGATGCAGGACACTTCGCTGGGGCCGCTGGCCGCAGGGATGACCTTGCGGCAGATCGGGGCGCGAGACCGGTTGCGGGAGTTGGATTTCGAGATGCCTTTAGCCGGTGGTGATCTGCGGGCCCAGCTTCCCGACGTTTCACTGTCCGACGTTGGTTCGCTGCTGCGGTTGCATCTGCCGGCCGATGACCCGCTGTTCTCCTATGCCGATCGGCTGAGTTCGGCCGCACTGGGCCGCCAATCGCTGCGAGGCTACCTGGCAGGCTCCATCGACGTCGTGTTGCGGCTGCCCGGCCAGCACTATCTGGTGGTGGACTACAAGACCAACAACCTGGGTCCTACTGCCGCGGATTACAGTTTTCCGCGGCTGGTCGAGGCGATGCTGCATTCGGATTATCCGCTGCAGGCATTGCTGTATACGGTTGTGCTGCACCGTTTTCTGCGCTGGCGCCAGCCCGGTTATGAGCCGGCGCGCCATGTCGGTGGGGTGCTGTATCTCTTTGTGCGGGGTATGTGCGGTGCCCAGACGCCGGTCACCGACGGGCATCCGGCTGGTGTGTTCAGCTGGCTTCCGCCGGCGGAACTGGTGGTGGCCGTATCGGATCTGCTAGACGCGGGGGCGCCATGACGGTTACCGAGGTCGAAGTGGCCGTCGCGGCCACCGGCTTGTTGCAGCTTTTCAACCAGGCCGAGGTGCTGGATCTGGCGGATGTTCATGTAGCGCAGCGGCTTTGCGCATTGGGCCGGGAGACCGATGAGCGGGTGGCGCTGGCATTAGCGTTGGCCGTGCGCGCATTGCGGGCCGGCTCGGTGTGCGTTGATCTGTCGACGGTCGCCGAGGCGGGCGCCGAACTGCCGTGGCCTTCGTTCGGGCCGTGGCTCTCGGCGGTGCGGGCGAGCCAACTGTGCGGCACCCCACCGGTGTTGCACCTGTACGACGACCGGCTGCTGTACCTCGACCGGTACTGGCGCGAGGAAAAGCAGGTGTGCGACGACCTGCTGGCGTTGCTGTCCTGCAGACCAACCACTCAAATGCCCGCCTCTGAGCGACTCTTCCCGCCCGGCTACGAGGAACAGCGCGCAGCGGCCGAAACCGCACTCTCCCAGGGTGTTACCGTCCTCACCGGCGGCCCCGGAACCGGAAAGACCACGACCGTGGCCCGCCTCCTGGCCCTGGTCGCCGATCAGGCGGCGCTCGCCGGACGGGCGCGGCCCCGGGTCGCCCTGGCAGCGCCGACGGGTAAGGCGGCGGCGCGGCTGGCCGAGGCGGTGCAGCACGAAGTTCGCGGACTGCACGCCGCCGATCAAGCGCGACTGGGCCCGTTGCCGGCGGTAACGCTGCACCGTCTGCTGGGCCGCAAACCGGACACTTCGGCAAGGTTCCGGCACGACCGGTCAAACCGGTTGCCGCACGACGTGATTGTCGTCGACGAGACCTCGATGGTTTCCCTGACGTTGATGGCGCGGTTGTTGGAAGCGGTGCGTCCGGGAGCCCGGCTCATCCTCGTCGGCGACGCCGACCAGCTGGCGTCGGTGGAGGCGGGTGCGGTGCTGGCGGATCTGGTGGACGGCCTGTCGGCGCGCACCGACGTGCGGGTGGCGGCGCTGCGCACTTCACACCGGTTCGGGAAATCGATTGGGGCACTGGCCGAAGCGATTCGCGCGGGCGACGGAGATCAGGTGATCGCCCTGCTGCGGACGGGCGACGATCACATTGAGTTCGTCGAAGACGAGGACCCCGGTGCGCGACTGCGCGCCATTCTGCTGCCGCATGCGCTGCGGCTGCGCGAGGCGGCGCTGTTGGGTGCGGTCGAGGTCGCGCTGGCTACGTTGGACGAACATCGTCTGCTATGCGCGCACCGGCGCGGGCCGTTCGGCGTGCAGCACTGGAATCGGCAAGTGGAGAACTGGCTTGCCGAAGAGACGGGTCAGCCGCCGTGGTCGCAGTGGTATGCCGGCCGGCCACTGCTGGTGACCGCCAACGACTACGGGCTGCGGGTGTACAACGGCGACACCGGCATCGCGGTGGTCGGTCCTGAGGGGCTGCGGGCCGTCATCGCCGGGGCTACCGAGCGGCTCGACTTCGCGACCGGGCGGCTGTCCGACGTCGAGACCATGCATGCCATGACGATCCACAAGAGCCAGGGCAGCCAGGCCGATGAGGTGACGGTTCTTATGCCACAGCTCGATTCGCGGTTACTGACGCGAGAGCTGTTCTACACCGCGGTCACCCGGGCGAAGAACAAGGTACGGGTGGTCGGATCCGAGCAGCAAGTTCGGGACGCGGTTGAGCGACGAGCCCTGCGCGCGACGGGATTACGGATGCGGCTGCAGGAGTGAGGGTTAACCGCCAGGCGTGAATTGACTTCAACGCCCGATGCGGACGCACCTTTCTGCTGCCGAACGAGCAAGCAGGCTACGAAGCCTGTGTTGCCGACCGGAGACCGCTCCTTGAGAGGCAAGCCGCGATCAGAGCTCGGTTAGAGGAACTGGGTATCTCCGTAGAAGGTGTGCTTCCACCTTCTCCGGATCCCGCCGGCGAACCGCCGGGCCGGGGATTACCCCCAGCAGGTATAACCCCGCCCGTCGAAGGCAACCTAACGGTTGGACAGCCCAGCCGTCCTAGCGAACAAGCTCGGGGAGGCTCAAGTCTGTGGGACGATCGGGGCGGAGAATGGCGGTTCGATCCTGGTAATGATAGATGGCACTACCCGCATTGGGATTATAATCCGCACGATACACCGAACTCTGGGTGGCAAAATATCTCCATCGGCGATTTTCAGACGCACAAATGATGAGGAAAGATGAGTATCTTTCGGGTTGAATTTGCGGAAGGGTTCGCATTAGGCAACGAGAACGTAGTACTTGCTGTTGCGGATCGCGATGGGCTTCGCGCCTTCCAGTCAGCGGTATTGACAGCAAGGATGCAAGGGCAAGCGCACTTCACCATCAACGGAATTAATCATCAGATAGTGCGGCAACCGGGCGCGGCCGAGGTGCAGCTCGGGTCAGGCGCTATTACATGGAAGTTCGACGATACGAAATTGGCAGAAATTGCTGCGAAAAACGTTTCCATGATCAACGCAAGCCACGCGGTGCATCACTATATAGACTATATCCATAGCCCGGCGTCAACACTCGTTATATCTGTTGATGAATACGTGTGACATTAGCGAGATTTTGCGGGCGTCGACCGGCGCAAGGGTGCCTGGCCAGGACCGTGACGCCTGAGCGCATCATCAGTGGCAGCGACGGGTCAGCGTGGTATACAACTGATCATTACCGAACATTCCATCGGATTCGATAGCAATGACACAGAACGTGAATTTAGAAGAATTCGTCTCACAAGCCGCTCACTATGGTCCGTGCGTAGGCGCATACCCGCAATTATCCTCACCGCTTGTCTCCCCAGACGGTGTCGAGGCGCGAATGGTCGATGGGGCGCGTGCCAAAACTCGGGCTGCCTTGTTTGATGTCTTTGCGGAGGTTTGGCACTTCCCGTCGTGGTTTGGCCGAAATATGGATGCCTTTGATGCTTTCATGCGCGACCTGGACACCATGGTCAATACCGCTACCGGAAGGCCCCCTGCTCGCGGTTACCTGACTGTGGTAACCGATGCACACTTGCTCCTAATCGACCAACCCGAAGCGTTTTCCTGGTTCGCCACATGCATGCCGTTCTACCGTGATTACTACCGTGACGAAGCCAGTCCAGCAGCAGCGTTCGGCCTCTTGCTCGCCGCTCCCGCTGATCAACTTGACGCGGTTCGTGAACGCTGGCTGACCGTCGGTATTGATGTCGCGACAGTAACCTTGTGAGACCGCTTGAATTCGCCGAAGGGTTCGCATTCGTAACGGGACGTAGTACTTGCGTATGCAAGGGCCTGCGCGCTTCGCTATCACCCGAATCGATCGTCAGATGGTGCGGCAACCGGGCGCAGCCGAGGTGCAGATCGGGCCGGCCGCAGTCGTATGGGAGTTCGACGATGCGAAATTGGCAGAAAGCCCGGCGTCAACACCCGTTATATGTGTTGATGAATACGCCGGTAAGCGACTCGGAACTACGCCGGTGATTGCCCGCGATTCGCAGTGATGACGTTGGCGACGCGGTCCAGTCCAGAGATGGACAACAGCGTTCTCACCGCACTGTCGTCTGCGATGACAATGGTGACTTGAGTGGTCGCCGCGGCATCAAATAGCGCACGAACGGTGCTGCTGTCGCAATAGGTCACCGCGGTGAGGTCGAGGGTGACGGCGTTGGCCGCAACCATCGCGCAGGCGATCACTTCTTGCAGTTCGCCGACGTTGGCCAAATCGATGTCGCCACAGGCGGTTACGACCGGCGCCCGGTCACCTTCACCAGGGGCGAAATGGAACTGCTGAGCGTTCATAGCTCGATACCGAGTTCTACGCTGGTGCCGTCGGCGCCGCAGCGCAGTTGCATGGTGTCCACTAGTGCTTCCATTACGTGCATCCCGTGTCCTCGGTTGGCGCTCGCCGCCGCTGGTCGCCATTGGCCAGTGTCGTCGATGGTCAGTGTGAGCTGGTTTGCCAAGATTTGCGCGGTTACCGTCAACTTGACCGGTAGGTCGCTTGGGCCGCCGGCGTGCTCGACTGCGTTGGACGTCGCCTCTCCCACCGCCAGCAACACTTTGTGTGCAATGGCGTGGTCGATCGCCGCGGTCGAGAGCCACCGGCGAAGTTGGGAACGTATGTCGGCCAGGCTTTTCGGCGCCGCGGGCAGCGTGAAGATCAGCGGCGCGGGCGGCTGGCGAAAGAGCAGCAAAGCGAGGTCGTCGTCGTAGCCGCCGCAGGGCGCCAGCTCAGATATGACCCTGTCGGCGATTGCCTCTGGGGGCTGCTCATGCATGAGTCGCACGACGGCCGCCGCACGCAGAATTCCCTGGGTAAGCGGCTCCCCGCGCCGTTCGATGAGTCCATCGGTATAGACCATCAGCGTCGCGCCCGGGGGTAACCGGGTTGTGGCCTGCGGCCGCGGCTGGTTCGTCGGATGAGTCGCCAGCGGGAGTTGCTGTGCCGCGTCGAGTAGGACGGGGCCGGTGGCATCGTCGACGATCGCGGCGGGAGGATGCCCTGCGCTGCTGTAATTCACAGTACAAGCCGCCGTATCGATCACGGCACAGAATACGGTCGTGCATCGGGCATCGGGAAGGGTCCGGGCGAAGTAGTCCAGCCCGTCGAGAGCACGTGCCGGATCGGCCGTTTGCAGCAGCAGCGCGCGTGCTGCCGATCGGAGCTGACCCATCACTGCCGCAGCCGACAAACCACGGCCGACGCAGTCTCCCACCACGATTCCAATGTGGGTGATGTCCAACGGGATCACGTCGTACCAGTCACCGCCTACCTCGAGCGGTTCAACCGCTGGTGTGTAGCGCACCGCGAAGCCATGCGGCAGATCCGTTGGACCCAGAATCGAATGCTGCAAGGTCAGGGCCACCGCTCGGGCTTGCTCAAGTTCGCGTGCGGTGGCCAGCGCCTGCGCCAGGTGGCTGGTCAATAATCCGAACAGCTCGCGGTTGTCTGTATCTCCTTGATAGACAGCCACTTCCATCGCTATTGCCGAAGCGACACCAGCCAGCGGCACGGAATACACGACGGTGTTGTCGTCGGCGCGACGCTCAGCGACCGAGCTGCTCAGATACCGCGATTCATCAAGCGCCGAACACAGCCGCTGCCACTGCTCGTACGAGATTTCGGTATCCGGCCACATGAACAACTGCGGCGTGGTTTCTCGTACCGGCCACAGCCCCGCAATGACTCGCGCGGCGCGAAATTCCTCCTGCAATTGCCGGGCGCCCGCCCGCAACAGCGCGGTGCTGGAACCGTGTGGTGTCAGTGCGCCGGCAAATCGCGCCAGGGTGGCGTCGCGCTGACGTGCGCGGTACTCGGCGGTGATATCACGCGCGGTACCGACATACCGGGGTTGCCGCGTGTGCGGTTCGCTAACCCGCGCTGTCGAGCAGGCAATCCACACCACTCGCCCGTCGGGCCGGTGCAGTGGGACCGTATAGTTGCCGCCACCTTCGGCGAGGTAGCGACGGTATGCCTCGCGGTGCACGGCCCAGCCCTCGGCATCGGTCCGGCGAGACGGGATCCAGGGTTGTGGCCAGGGATAGGGCAGCCCGTCTGCGGAGTAGCCGGTGAGGTCGCAGAATGCATGATTGGCCTCGGTGATCGTGCCCTTGTCGTCGGCGACGAAGAACCCCTCCTGCATCGAATCGATGAGCGCTCGTCGAAAGTCGGCTTCCCGGTTGCGAAACCGGCCCATCTCCAAATTGGATCGCACCCGTGCGACCAGCTCGATGGTCGAGAACGGCTTCACGAGATAGTCGTCGGCACCGGCATTCAAACCACCCACAGCCGCTTCTTGGCCTGCCCGGGCGGACAGGAATATCACTGGCACCGAGGCGGTACGCGAATCTGCGCGCAGCTCTGAAAGTAGTCCGAACCCATCGATTTTGGGCATCATGACGTCGGTCAGCACCAGATCGGGGTGTTCGGTGTGCGCTAACCGCAGGCCCTCGCGGCCATCCGTGGCCTCCAGCACACGCCAGTGCGGGCTCAACGCGTTCCGGATGAAGGCGCGCATGTCGGCGTTGTCCTCAACGATCAGGACACACGCGTCTTTGCTCGCCGAATCATCATCGCGCTCCGGACCGCCCTCACCCCCGGCAGCGTCTGACCATTGCAGTGCCTCATCGACATAGGCGGCGGCCCGGCCGGACCGGCGCTCACGCGGGGAACCGGTGGCGGCTTCAGCGCAACCGGATCGTTTCGGCAATTGGACGGTAAAGGTGGTACCGACATCTTTCTGCGATGTCACGAAGACTTCGCCGTCGTGCAGGCGAACCAGCTCGGCGACCAGCGCAAGCCCTATGCCAGCCCCTTCGTGGCTGCGTCCGTCGTGTCCGCGGACACGATGGAAACGCTCAAAAACCTTGGGCTGCTCGCTATCTGGGATCCCGATGCCGGTGTCACTGACCGATAGGGTCAGCCGGTCAGCCGTTTCGCCGAACTCGACGTCGATGTGCCCAGCCATGGTGTACTTGACCGCGTTGGACAACAGGTTGAGGACGATCTTTTCCCACATACCGATATCGACCAATACCGGTTGATTCAACAACGAGATGTCGGTGCCAAGCGCCAGTCCGGCGCGGCTGGCAGCCGGCTGGAACGACAGCACTAACTCCTGTGTGACGGCGCCGAGGTCGACTAGCTGCCATTCGGGCTGTCGGTGGCCGGCCTCGATTTGCGAGAAATCCAACAAGTCGTCGACGAGGCGGCGCAGGCGAGCTGCGTTTCGACTGACTATTTCGAACCGTTCGCGCTGCCTGGGACCAAGCGGCTCAGTCGCGTCGACAAGCCCGTCCTCGCTAGGCCCGGCGATCAAGGCCAACGGCGTCCGAAACTCGTGGCTCACGTTGGCGAAGAACTCACTTTTTGCGCGGTCAAGATCGGCCAGCGCCTGCGCGCGGCTCCGCTCGGCCTGGTAGGACACGATATCGCTGACAGCCCGGCTGATTTGAGCTGCTGTCAAGTCGAGGAAACCCCGGAACTGCTCGTCGAATTCACGGTAAACGGTGATGCCCAGCACCAGTACAGCTGCGGGCGCATTCTGCCCAGCGCTCTGCAAGGGCAACAACAACGCACTCGCGGGAGGCCAGTCCCCGACTGGGCTGGCCCCCGGCGCGATGGCCTGCGCGCATCGAGTCGATACCGACGCAATGGTCGGCGCCGAAATCGACCATAGACCGGGCCACAGGTCGGTTTCCGGTTCCAGCAGGGAGCGATCCGCCACTCCCATTGCCGCCGCCAACCCGCCTGGCCTCTCACCGGCGGAACGCCGGTACACCGCGGCGAAGGGAACGTCGGCTCGATTGCGCGACAACGCCGTCATCGCGGCTTCGTAGACGTCTTCAACGCTGGCGCTGCTACCGGCCGACGCCAGACCGGTGGCCTCGCCCAATGCAGTCAGCATGCTCAGTCGCCGCTCACTGAGCACCCGCTGCGTAGTCTCTGTCACGGCGGTGAAAACGCCACTGACGGAGCCCATCTCGTCATGGATCGCGCTGTAAGAGTAGGTGAAATAGGCTTCCTCGAGGTATCCGAAGCGCATCGCCGGCAGCAACTGATCATCAGACCAGGTGGCTTCGCCCGTGGCGAGCACACCTGCCAGCTGCGTGCCGATGATGTGCCACATCTCGGGCCAAACCTGCCGACCGATTTGTCCAAGAGCCGGATGCTTTTCGGGGCCGAGGATGGGGATCCACGCGTCGTTGTAGAGAAGCACCAACCCCGACCCCCACCAGATGACCATGGGATAGCGCGAACTCAGACAGATGCCTACCGCCGTGCGCAGACTTCGCGACCAGCTGTGCACCGGGCCTAAAGACGAAGCCGCCCAGTCGAATTCGGACATGCGAAGCGCCATCTCGCTGTCCCCGACGAACGGTGAAATTTCGGCTGCAGCGTCTGCCGTAATGGCGACCACCCTTTTCGTCCGCGCCGACCCGCCCACCAGGCACTTTCTGGAAGTGTAGCGCCGCGAATCAACCACGGTTTCTTGTTCAAGATGGCCTATGGGGCGGTGCCCCCACTACCACCGCAGGGTGGCCAGTTCGCCGTGCCGTGAGGGGTCGGCGGGGCGCAGGCGTCGTGGCACACTGCAGGCCCGTGGTGAGTTGCCGATCCTTACTGTGCCGTTACACTTCCCGAAATGCAATCTGGTCAGCTGCGCGTCGATATCCACCAGCTAAGGGCCACCGCCAACCAATGGCGTCAGTCAAGCGCTCGACTTGACATCGCGGCACCACCCCTACCGCGCCAGCCGCGTCAACCCACCGCGGCGGCGGTGAGCAGTGTGCACGCAGCGGTTGACCTGGCAGCAGGGGCGCTGACCATCCGGACGCAGGCGACTAGCAGCGCGGTAGACGCCGGGGCTGCGGGATACACCAACAACGAGACGACGGCCGCGGCCGCGATTGCCGCCGTGCGATCGCGGAGGGTCTAGGTGCTGCCGACCTTGTCGGAACTCCACACCTGGGACACCGAACATCTCATCGAGGCGGCTACCCGCTGGACCAAAACTGCCGATGAGTGGGAAGACGTGTTCCTCGAGGTGCGCACCCAATCCCACATTCTCACCTGGGAAGGCGTCGGTGGTGATCGGCTACGGCAACGAACCGCTGCCGACTTGGCGCTCGTGAGCGCCAAAGCCGAACAATTGCGCCAGGCCGCGGCCATTGCCCGTGACGGCGCCGGAGCTATTGGCGCCGCCCAGCGCCGGGTCATCTACCGCATCCAAGATGCTCATCACGCTGGCTTCGCCGTTGACGAAGACCTGTCGGTCACCGACACCCGAATTAGCCGCAGCACGGCCTTACTTAGCGCTCGCAAAGTCCAAGCCCAAGCGTTTGCCGGCGACATCCGCCAGCACGCAACACAATTCATCGGACTCGAACACGAAGTGGCCTCCAAGATCACCACCGCGACGGCCGGAATGGCATCCACCGCCTTCCGGGAGACACCACATAGCCACAAATCTCAAATTCAGGCGGTCTACCGCACCTGGAAACGAGACCCAGCACTACCGACGCCCGACAACCCAAAAGACATGACAGCAGCCCAGGCCCGCGCAGCCTGGGAGGCGGTAAACGCCGACATCGCTCAATTCAACGCCCGATGCGGACGCACCTTTCTGCTGCCGAACGAGCAAGCAGCCTACGAAACCTGTGTTGCCGACCGGGGACCGCTCCTCGAGAGGCAGGCCGCGATTAGAAACCGGCTGGCAGAACTGGACGTACCAGTCGGCGACGACGAGCCAACCCCTCCCACTACAGGAGAACCGCCAGTACCGCAAAATGTACTGGACACGATGAATCAGATAGATGCTGGAAAATGGCCAGGAGCGGCAAATGCGCCCGGCACTAAAGGTGGCAGCAATTTCGACAATGACAATCAGACCCTCCCGACCAGAGACGCGTCTGGAAACCCCATCACATACAAGGAGTGGGATGTCAACCCAAGACTACCGAACCACGATCGGGACACCGAGCGCATTGTGACCGGCAGCGACGGGTCAGCGTGGTACACAACCGATCACTACCGAACATTTCATCGGATTCGATAGCGGTGCACTGAACTGTGAACCTAAACGAGTTTTTGTTGGCGGCAGCCGCCCAAGGACCCTGTGTGGGTATTCAGGCCGAGATACCATCGACGTGGGCGGTCCCGCCTGATATCGAGGTACGGGCTATCGACGGTGCACGTGTCAATAGTGTAGATGCGCTATTCGACGCCTTCGCCGCCGCTTGGCACTTCCCGCCATGGTTTGGACGCAATAAGGATGCGTTCAATGACTTTATCCGCGATCTGGACAATATGCTTAATACAGCGACAGGCAAGCCCCCCGCCCGCGGCTATCTGAGCGTCATTACTGATGCACACTTATTCTTGGTTGACCAACCTGAGGATTTCTTTTGGTTCGCCAGTAAAATGCCGGTTTATCGAAACTATTATCGCGATGAGGCGAGGCCGCCAGCGGCCTTTGCCTTAATCCTCACAGCTCCTGCCGATCAACTTGACGCGGTTCGTGAACGCTGGCTGACCGTCGGTATTGATGTCGCGACAGTAACCTTGTAAGAGCCCGGCACCGTTGCAGTTCCGATAAAAGTCCCCAGCAAAGCTATCGCTATGGATCGATCCGGCGGCGAACTTCAAAATTGATCATTCACATGCCCGATTACCCGATTAACGAACTCTACGAGTTCACCCCGGACGTGGGGTTGACAATATCCTCGCGTCCAAATCCGTTGATTGAGCAGGGCGCCCTGAACGAAGCCGAATTTATCGATATGCGCCTTTCTCCGCAGCGTTCGCGCGCTGGCGTTATATTCGATATTCGCTGGTGCAATTTCAAAGGATCGAACACCGCACTTGTTGTGTTAACCGGCGTCGGGAAGGCCACCTGGTTAAACGACGCCAGTAGACGTTACCCGTGGTACTCAACGCGAGGCTATTGGACACCGACTGCGAGTGAATCTTCTCAGCCAATGATTCCGGACCATGAGGATATGTGGGCAAACGACGCTGATGAACTTGCAGCCGCTTATCTGACCACCGCGCCTCCTACGGAGAAAACTGCGGAGTACATCTTGCAGTTCGACTGGCTTTCCCTATCGGGATTAACCGCTCGAATCTACATTGGACATGTCGAAGGACTCGACGGCGCACCACCGAACATGACAGAATTATCCGATGCGGAAATAATTGCCGGCTTTCCGCGGTGGTCATCGGTCCTTCAGGTGCGTGACCATTACATGTACACCCCTAACGACGGACGGCCCAACCTTTACAAGGAGCGTCACGGGTGATTGGTCAGCCGTTGTTGCGGCGCCGCGATCAACGCAGTGTCTCCACGGACCTCGTCGGCCCGTTCCGATTTGCAAAAGACCGCCGCCGCTACGTAAGCGACCTAGATCCGAACCCGTCTCCACATAGCTGATCCGGGCCCGCGCATGTCGTCTGTGGCCCGCGGCACACAACGAAACACCAAGCGCTGCAAGGACTTTCATGCGGGCGGGACCCCTGAAGTAATAAGCGCCAACGCCACTGGACTTCAGCCGGCAACAAACGTTACGTTCGTGCAGTCTGAGCGAGGAGCCGTCATGGACACACACGAGATGCGGATCTCGAACGCGAAGGTCTTCGACAGCGTCCAGGCCCGGATCATCGGGCCGATGGACGTCACCGTTCGGGGCAATCTCATCGCATCGCTCACCCCGCCGGGGGCAAGTGACTTCACCGGGCCAACCATCGACGGCACCGGCAAGACGTTGATGCCGGGATTGATCGACGCCCACTGGCACGCCATGTTCACCACCATCCCCGCCCTCCTCGCACAGACCAGCGACATCGGCTACGTCTTCGCCCGCGCAATCGTCAGCGCCGGTGAAACGCTGTTGCGCGGCTTCACCACAGTGCGCGACCTCGGCGGCCCGGTATTCGGGATGAAGCAGGCCATCGACGAAGGCCTGGTCCCGGGCCCGCGCATTTACCCCGCGGGCGGCTTCATCTCCCAGACCGGCGGGCACGGCGACTTCCGGATGCCCAACGAGGTGCCGCGAGGTATCTGCGGCCACCTCAGCTACACCGAAATCATCGGTGCCGCGGTGATCGCCGACGGTGAGGCCGAGGTGCTGCGTGGTGCGCGGGAGATGCTGCGCCGCGGGGCATCACAGCTCAAGCTGATGGCCGGCGGCGGCGTGACCTCGAGCTATGACCCGCTCGACGTCTCCCAGTTCACCCTGGCCGAGATGCGCGCGGCCGTGGAGGCCGCCGAAAATTGGGGCACCTACGTCACGGTGCACGCATATACGCCGCGCGCGATCCGCACCGCGGTGGCCGCCGGTGTCCGGTGCATCGAGCACGGCCAGCTCATAGACGAAGACACCGCCGCACTGCTCGCGGAAAAAGACATCTGGTGGTCACTGCAACCGTTTCTGGGCGACGAGGACACCGTCCCGCTGCCGCCGGAGAACCAAGCCAAATTGCAGGAGATGACCGCCGGTACCGACGCCGCATACCGGCTCGCGATCAAGCATCAAGTCAAGATCGCATTCGGCACCGACATCTTGTTCGCCCCCGGCCTCGCCAGCAGGCAGGGCGCGATGCTGACCAAACTCACCCGCTGGTTCACACCGGCAGAAGTGTTGCAGCAAGCGACATTTCGCAACGCGGAGCTACTGGCCTTGTCCGGCCCACGCAACCCCTACCCCGGACGCTTGGGGGTGGTGGCCGAAGGAGCCTTGGCCGACCTGATCCTCGTCGACGGCGACCCGGTAGCCGACATCTCCCTCATCGCCCGACCTGACGAGGCCTTCGCCGCCATCATCAAGGACGGCCGCGTGGTGAAAGGCCTCGTCTGCTAGCGGCGCAGTGTCGAACAAGTTGACATAGCACTGTTCAAACCGCACACAGTTGCGCCAAAAGTGCACCACAGCAAGCTCTCTCACTTGAGATCGCTACAGGCGGCTTGTTCAATCTCGGGGGCCGGTCTTTCCGACAGTGTCGCGACCCCGAGCAAGGGCCTGGCGGAAGGGATTGAGCCGACGAATGGTCATAACCCGGTTCGAGATACGCCAGTTGGTGGTGCTCGGCATCCTGACCGTGGTCGCTTTGCTGGTGCTGGGCGTGTATTACCTAGAGATTCCAAGCATGTTCGGTGTCGATCGCTATCCACTCACCGCGCAGCTGCCCGTCTCGGGGGGCCTGTATCCCACGGCCAACGTCACCTACCGGGGCATCACGATCGGCAAAGTCACCGACGTCGAGCCGACGCCGGACGGCGTGCGGGTCACGATGAGCATCGACACGCGCTACCAGATCCCGATCGACGCAACAGCCAATGTGCACTCGGTGTCGGCGGTCGGTGAGCAATACCTGGACCTCGTTTCGACTGGTAATCCGGGCGGGTTCTTCCAGCCGGGGCAGACGATCACCAAAGCCACCGTGCCCAGCGAAATCGGGCCGGCCCTGGACAGCGCCAACCGGGGACTTGCGGCGTTGCCCACCGACAAGATCGGTTCGCTGCTCGATGAGACGGCGCAGTCGGTCGGGGGTTTGGGCCCGGCACTGCAACGACTGGTCGATTCGACCCAGGCAACCGCCCGCGATTTTCATGCGCAACTCAGCGACATCGACGACATCATCGCGCACTCGGGACCCATCCTGAACAGTCAGGTCGGCTCGGCGGCCGCCATCGAGCGATGGGCGCACAACCTCGACGTGCTGGCCGCACAGGCCGCGCAGCGCGACCACAACCTGAAAAGCGTTCTGTCCCAAGCTGCTCCAGCGGCCGATCAGGTGAAGTCCGTCTTCACCGACGTGGGCGACGCACTGCCACAGACCCTGGCGAACATCGAAGTGGTGCTGGACTTGTTCAAGCGCTATCACAAAGGCGTTGAGCAGTATCTGGTCTACATGCCGCAGGGCGCTTCGATCGACCAGACGATCGCCACGCCGTTTCCCGACCAAGCCGCACTCGACATCGCCCTGTCGATCAATCAGCCGCCGCCGTGTCTGAGTGGCTTCATTCCGCCATCGGAGTGGCGCTCGCCGGCGGACACCAGCGTGATTCCGGTGCCCAGCGGAAACTATTGCAAGATTCCGATGGACACCCCCGCCAACAATGTCCGCGGTTCGCGGAACATCCCCTGTGTCGACGTGCCGGGAAAGCGGGCGGCCAGCCCGCGCGAATGTCGCGATCCCAAACCCTACGTTCCCGCGGGCGCCAACCCCTGGTTCGGCGATCCGAACCAGATCCTCACCTGCCCCGCGCCGGGCGCGCGCTGCGATCAGCCGGTGAAGCCGGGTCAGGTGATCCCCGGCCCGTCGGTGAACAACGGCATGAACCCGGCGCCGGCCGACAGGCTGCCGCCGGGCGGCTCTCCCCCACCGCTGAGCAACCCGCTGCAACGACCCAATTCGGGCAGCGTCCAATGCAACGGACAACAACCCAACCCCTGTGTCTACACGCCGGGCGGGCTTGCCGCCGCCGTTTACCTTCCCCAGAGCGGGGAGCTCGTCGGACCCGACGGAGTGAAATATTCCGTCGACAACTCCGTCAAGACGGGAGACGACGGATGGAAGGAAATGCTGGGGGCAGCGGCGGGCGCTGACGCCAACTAACCGACTTCCACCCACCAATTAGGCAGTGTCGCAACAAAATTCAGTGCGGCGCGACCGTTAACCGCGCACGGCGGACACGAACAGAGTGCGCGGCGAGGTGTCCTCGATTCCGTCGGGTACCCCGCGTCCATAACGGGACATCAACACCGGCGAGGGTGTCACCGTCGCGGCCCAGCAGTGACGGCGCAACCAGTCGCCGACGTCTTCGCGTTCCTCGAGATACCACAGCTCGTCGGTGCGCGGCAGCTCCCGTTGCGGGGCCACCTTGGTCATCAGCGCGCGAACCCGTTCCATCCGCTCGCGCCGCTGCTCCCGGACGGCCTCATCCAGCCAGTCCGGTCCGTTGGCTTCCACGGCGACCCGGCTCCCGGGCGCACTTAGACTTTGAATGCGGTCGAACAGCAACTCCTGTGCCGCTGCGGGCAGATAAGGCAGCAGCCCCTCGACCGACCACGCGCTCGGTGCCGAAGCGTCAAATCCGGCCTGGCGCAACGCCTCCGGCCAATCGTGGCGCAGATCTACGGCAACGGCGACTCTGTTGCAGCTGGGCTCGGCCCCGCGCTCGGCCAGCGTCGACCACTTGAAGTCCAGCACCCTGGGCTGATCGAGCTCATAAACGGTGGTGCCGTCGGGCCACGGCAGCCGCCACGCCCGCGCGTCCAGGCCGGCGGCCAGGATCACCGCCTGGTGCACCCCGGCCCTTGCCGCATCGAGGAAGAAGGTGTCGAAAAACGCCGTCCTCGACGCGATATAACCGACCATCGACCGCATCTGCACCGGAAGCTGGGGTTCGGCGTCCAGAATCTCCTGCGGCAGGTCGGGAGCGGCCCACCAGCTCCATACCCCCTCGCCGGCTGCGTCCAGAAAAATCCGCGCGTACGGGTCGCTGACCAGCGGATTCTCACTCTCGGCTTCCGCGGCCCGGGCCGCGGCGACACCCAGGGCCGTCGCACCCACACTCTCGGTGATTTCCCAGCTGTCGTTATCGCTTCGCACCATAAACCGACCCTACGTGAGGCGGATGCGAGCAAATCCGGGTAAGACGCGGGTTAAGTTTGCGACATGCGAGTTGACGGGCGCGACATCACCGTTTCCGGAGACTTGCTGCAACCGCTGATGCGGCGCACCAACGACATCATCCGGCTCGTCCTGGCCTCGTTCTTCCTGGTGCTGGTCGTCACGAGTTCACTGATCACCCGGCCGCGCTGGGTGGCGCTGGAAAAGTCCGTCTCCCAGATCGTCGGGGTGCTCACGCCCACGCAGTCCGATCTGGTCTATCTGGCCTACGGCATCGCGATCCTGGCCCTGCCGTTCGTGATTCTGATCGGCCTGATCCTGTCCCGGCAATGGAAGCTGTTGGGCGCATATGCCGCCGCAGGGCTGACGGCCGTGCTGCTGCTGTCCATCAACAGCAACCGCATCGCCGCGCCGCGATGGCACTTCGACCTGTCCGACAAACTCACCACGCTGCCGGCCCAGTTCCTCGACGACCCGCGGTGGATCGCCATGCTGGCGGCGGTGCTGACCGTGTCGGGTCCGTGGCTGCCCGCACGCTGGCGACGCTGGTGGTGGGCGCTGCTACTGGCTTTCGTGCCGATCCATCTGGTCATCAGTGCCATCGTGCCGGCCCGCTCGTTGGTGGGTCTCGCGGTGGGCTGGCTGATCGGCGCCTTCGTGGTCCTGGTCGTCGGCACACCGGCGCTGGAAGTGCCGCTGGACGCCGCGGTCCGCGCCCTGGCCAGACGCGGATTCGTGGTGTCGATGCTGGCCGTGGTCCGGCCGGGCGGACCCGGGCCACTCGTATTGGCGGCCGTATCAACGGATTCCGAATCCAGAGCGGCCGTCGAGCTGTACGGCCCACACCAGCGCAGCGGCGGTGCGTTGCGCCAGCTCTGGTGGAAGCTGCGGCTGCGCGGCTCGGAAACCGCACCCTTGCAAACCTCGATGCGCCGCGCCGTAGAGCATCGCGCCCTGATGACCATCGCGATCGGCGACGCGGGCGTGGCCAACACGTCCTCGATCGCCTTCGCCGCGCTCGACCGGGGCTGGACGCTGTACGCGCACAAGCCCGTTCGCGGTGTTCCCCTGGACGAATGCGCAAGCAAGACACCGGTCACCAAGGTCTGGGAATCGCTGCAGACCCTGCACGAACATCAGATCTCGCACGGCAACCTGCGCAGCCACGACATCACGGTCGCCGACGGGACCGTGCTTTTCGGCGGCTTCGGCAATGCCGAATACGGCGCCACCGACGCCCAGCTGCAATCCGACATCGCCCAATTGCTGGTCACCACAACCGCCCTGTACGACGCCGAATCCGCGGTGGGCGCAGCGATCGAGGTGTTCGGCAAAGACGCCATCCTGACCGCCTCCCGTCGGCTCACCAAATCTGCTGTGCCCAAACGTATTCGCGCATCGGTCGCCAATGCGCCAGACGTCATCGCCGCCGCGCGTGCGGAGGTGAAGCGCCAAACCGGCGCCGACGAGATCGAGACCCAGACGATCACCCGGTTCAGCCGTAGCCAGGTCGTTCAACTGGTGCTGATCGGCGCACTGGTCTATGTCGCGTACCCCTTCATCAGCACGGTGCCGACGTTCTTCTCCGAACTGCGCACTGCGAACTGGTGGTGGGCGCTGCTGGGTCTGACGGTGTCGGTGCTGACGTATATCGGTGCGGCAGCGGCGTTATGGGCTTGCGCCGACGGGCTGGTGAGCTTCTGGAAGCTGTCGCTCATGCAGGTGGCCAATACCTTCGCGGCAACGACCACCCCGGCGGGCGTCGGCGGTCTGGCACTCAGCACGCGCTTCCTGCAGAAGGCCGGACTGAGCCCGTTGCGGGCCACTGCGGCGGTGGCGCTGCAGCAAACCGTGCAGGTGATCGTCCACCTCGCACTGCTGATTTTCTTCAGCGCGGTTGCCGGAACATCGACCGACCTGTCGCACTTCGTTCCGAATGCCACGGTGCTGTATTTGATCGCGGGAGCCGCGCTGGGCATCGTCGGCACCGTCTTGCTGGTGCCCAATCTGCGGCGCTGGCTTGCCACGGCGGTGCGGCCCAGGCTCAAGGAGGTAACCAGCGACCTCATCGAGCTTGCCCGCGAACCCAAACGACTCGCACTGATCCTGCTCGGTTGCGCCGGAACAACTCTCGGCGCAGCGCTGGCGCTGTGGGCCAGCATCGAGGCGTTCGGCGGGGGCACCACCTTCGTCACCGTCACCGTGGTGACCATGGTCGGCGGAACCCTGGCCTCGGCGGCCCCTACCCCCGGCGGGGTGGGTGCGGTCGAGGCGGCGCTGATCGGTGGGCTGGCCGCCTTCGGTGTGCCCGCTGCCATCGGCGTCCCGTCGGTGCTGCTGTATCGGGTGCTCACCTGCTGGCTGCCGGTCTTCGCCGGCTGGCAGGTCATGCGCTGGCTCACCAAGCGCGAGATGATCTGACGGCAGCCGGCCGAACTCGCTTATTCCTCGGCCAGGTCGGAGACCACGACGAGCACGATCGACCGCCTGCTGCTATTGCCGACCGTGGTGGTCAGATAAAGCAGGTAGTACTCGTCGGGCACCGACTGTGCCACCGTAATCGGTATCGCGACCTTGGCCGAACCCCGGTCTGAGAACCGCCCGGACTTGGCTGCGGCGGTGATCCCGTCGTGGGAGCCCACGCCGGTAATGGTGTAGTCGCCGGCGCCATCGATCATCCGTTGCGCATCGAGGGTCACGGTGCCGTTACCACCCGGCGCGATGGTGACGATGGGTTGCGAAACATTCACGGTGACAGCCGAACTGCCCGTCCCGAACGATGGCGGCGCGGACGACTCCGCGGCGCCCCAGTCCTTGTTCGGCCGGCCGGAAAGCACATAACTCAGGTCGCCACCGGTTCGGATGATCGACTCCGGAAGAAACGTGTGATCGGTGGGCCGGCCGTCGACGCTCAGCGACTTTATGTACTTCATCCGAATGGGCGCAGAAGCACCCGGCGCGGATATCCGGATGGATCGGCCAGCCGGGAGCGTGATGACGGCGCGCTCGAAAAGCGGTGTGCTGACCGACAATATCGATGTGCCCGGGATGATCGGATACATGCCGAGGGCGGCCCAGACGTACCAGCTGGACAGCGCGCCGAGGTCATCGTTGCCCGGCTCGCCGTCCGGGTAAGGGCCGAATAACCCTCGCACCCGGTCGACGGTGCGCTGAGTTTTCCACGGTTGACCGAGGTAGTTGTACAGCCACGGCACGCCGAACCCCGGCTCGTTGCCGGCCCAAAGATAGGGTTCGTTGGGACCCACGTTCAGCTTCTTGGTGAATCGGTCCAGCCGCTCGGCGGCTGCGGCGCGGCCACCGAGAGCGGTCACCAGACCGGCGACGTTATGCGGCACCCACCACACGTACTGTTCGGCGTTGCCCTCGTCGTATCCGTCCTGACCGAAACCGAAGGGGGACTTGGTGAAACCCGGACCGTTGCGAAAGAACCCGGTCAAGCTGCGCGGTGAGATGTAACCGGTGCTGGGATTGAACAGGTTCTGCCAGTACTGTGCGCGGTTTTGGAATTCGGCGGCGATTGCGCTCTCGCCGAGCGACTCGGCGAACCGGGAGATGGCGAAGTCGTCGGCTGACCATTCCAGCGTGATCGATGCACCCGCGATCCGGCCGCCAGTGCGAAACTCCTCGGTCTGCGGGGCGTAGCCGAGCTGCAAATAGGTTGCGACACCCGGCCTTTCCACATAGCCGTTGAGCCCGACACCGCCGCGGGTGGCCCCGTCGACCATGTATCGCAGTGCCGTTTTGACATCGAAATCCGTTGCGCCGAAGGTGTACATATTCGCGATGAGCGGCACTACATTGTCGCCGCTCATCTCGCCGGTGGCCGAATTCGCGAGGGCCCAGCGGGGATACGAGCCGCTCTGCTCCGCATCGTTGACCAATGATTGGGCCATATCACCGGCCTGCCGGGGAAACAGCAATCCCTGTAAGGCCGCGAGACCCCGATAGGTGTCCCAGTCGGAGAAGTTGGCGTACTGAGTGCGTCCCTGCGCCACGGTATGGACGGCGCCGTCGAACCCGATGTAGCGCCCGTCGGCATCGTTGAATGTGTTGGGGTGCAGCAAGGATCGGTACAGACTGCTGTAGAAGGTCTCCAGCTGGTTGCGGTCGCGGCCGGCCACCGCGATGTGCGACAGTGCCGTGTTCCATTCGTTGGTTGCGGCGGTACGGACCTCGTCGAAAGTCGTTCCGCCCTCGGCCGTCAGATTCGCCCGGGCCCCCTCGACACTCACGTAGGAGATCGCGGTCCGCACCTCGAGTACCGAGCCGGCCGGGAATTCCACATATGCCCCGCTGCGACGCGAATTGACGCTGTTGGCACCGGCATACACCGCTTGACCGTCCCAGGCGCCGTAAGACGTGAACGGCATGCTGAACTTCATCGCGAAGTACACCGTGTAGGTGTTGTTCTTGCCGCAGAAGCGGCCGCTGGTCGCCGATCCGGTGATTGTAGTGTCGTCGACAATTTGCAGGCTTGCCGCCGAATTGCCCGCCAGCGAAGCGCCGGAACGCACGTGCAACAGCGCGGGCCGGCCGTTATGCGGGTAGCTGAACCGGCCCACACCGGTGCGGGTGGTAGCGGTGAGTTCGGCGAGCACTCCGGTGCCCGGAAACCGCACCGTGTAGTAGCCGGGCACGCCGCGCTCATTGTGTTTATGGGAAATCCGTTCCCAGGCCATCCAGGGATAGGCGCCGATGGGCGTGGTGGTCGGCAGCATGGAAATGTCGCCGAAAGCCGCGCAACCCACCGAGGCGTGGGTCATGCTGAATCCGGTCGAGTGGGGATTGTCGTGGTCGTATCCGGCGTAATCGTCGACGGTGTCCGGCGAGTATTGCACCATCCCGAACGGCACCGAGGGGCCCGGGAAATTGTTGATTTCTCCTACCGTCTCACCACCGGTACCGGTGCCGTTGAGCGTGTCGACATATTCCACTGGATTGGTAACCAGCCCGGGCTCACCGTCATAGGTGATGGGCGAAAGCGCGGCCACGAACGCCACGAAAAGCACTCCCGCTCCCATCAGCGCGATGAGTGCACGTCGTGACCGCATAGCTTCTCTTACTGCAAGGCGCCTCTTCTCGCGGGTCTTTTGCGGATCTAATCAGTCAGATCGTTAACTTGGCCGAAATGCGTCCATCTCTTGTAGCGGCCGTTAGGGGGCCATTTCGGCTAGTCTCAGTCCGACGTTGCCGGTCGCAGGTACCGGCCCATTTCTCGGGAGATGCGAATACATGAAGAACTTCACTGCCGCAATCGCGACCGTGGCGTTGGGCCTGGCGCTGGTTGGTTGCGGCTCTGACAACAAGAGCAACACCAAGACGTCGACGTCCACGAGCACGTCGACGTCCACCTCGACCTCGACGTCGACCACCACGTCAACCAGCACGGCCCCGGGTCAGCAGGCCAACAAGACCATCGCCGACTACATCATCGAGAACCACATCACCGAGACCCCCGTTCACCACGGCGACCCGGGCTCCCCGACCATCAATCTGCCGGTGCCCGAGGGATGGACGCTGATCCCCGAGGGCTCTGGCGCCCCATATGGCGGCATCGTTTACAGCAAGCCCACCGACCCCAACGACCCGCCGACGATCGTGGCCCTGGTCTCCAAGCTCACCGGTGACGTCGACCCGGCCAAGATCATCCAATACGCTCCCGGTGAGCTGAAGAACCTGCCCGCCTACGAGGGCAGCGGCGACGGCAGCGCATCCACGCTCGGCGGCTTCCAGGCCTGGCAGCTCGGTGGCTCTTACACCAAGAACGGCAAGAAGCGCGCGGTCGCGCAGAAGACGGTCGTGATCACCAGCCCGAACGGCTTGTTCGTGCTGCAGCTCGACGCCGACTCGCTGGACAGCGAGCAGGCGGTCTTGATGGACGCCACCAACGTCATCGACGACCAGACCACCATCGCGCCCTAAGTCCGTAACCGCCGGCAGCGCCGCGGAGCCGATCCCGCTCCGCGGCGCTGCCGATTGGCCTTACGGTGTCTTACGGTGTTGTCATGACAGAACAGTCGTATGCGGTAGACGTCGGGCATCCACCCTCTGCCCTCCTTCGTGTGATCAACCCGGTCCTGGGCTTCCTGCTGGGCACACCCCTGGCCGGGCCGCTGCGCAAGCAGCTGATGGTGCTGAAATTCACGGGGCGAAAGTCGGGCCGCGAGTTTTCAATTCCCTTGAGCGCTCACGTTATTGACCGCGATCTCTATGCGCTGACCGGCGCGGTGTGGAAGGCCAACTTCCGCGGCGGCGGGGACGCACAAGTCGTCTACGACGGCAAGACGTCGCCGATGCGCGGTGAACTCATCACCGACCGCGCTGTCCTTCCCGATCTGTACCTGCGGTGTGCGCAGTCCTATGACGTCAAGCACGCTCAGCGCATGATGGGGCTGAAATTCCGCGAAAACCGTACGCCGACGCGCGACGAGTTCGCCGAGGCGATCGAGCGGCTGAAACTGGCGGCGGTGCGATTGACTGCGGCGAAGTAGCGGTCGCGATCATCACAACTTCATTGCGCGCCGGCATGGCGTATCTGCTAGTCGCGGTCACCATTGCCGGCCTGCTCGTGGCATGTTCGCGCGGGCCGGCCGACCGGACCTCCTACGTGGGCGCGCCATGTCCGGCGCCGAACTTCCCGGGCATGCCGCAAGCCGACTTGGGTCCCGATTACAGCTGCGGTTATCTGACGGTGCCAGAGAACCGGGACAACCCCAAGAGCCGCACCATCAGAATCCTGGTCGCCCGGGTGAGGGCGGCCAGCGCTACACCTAAGCCCGACCCCATCGTCTTCTTGGCCGGCGGTCCCGGGGGTGCGGGCACCCTCAGTGCCCCTGGCGTGGTGGCCGGCGGCATGAACACCGATCGCGACGTCATCTTCGTCAACCAGCGCGGCACGGTACACAGCGATCCGCACCTGAGTTGCCCGGAAATGGACGACTTCACCGCGCGCGCAGTGAATTTGGTGTTCGAGTCCGCGTCGACCGCGGATCTGGACGCGGCTGCCGTCGCCGCCTGCCGGAATCGTCTGGCCCCCAGCGGCGTCGATTTCGCGGCCTACAGCACCCGGGAGAATGCGGCCGATATCGCCGATCTGCGGGTGAAATTGGGCATCGATCAATGGAACGTCTACGGCGTCTCCTACGGCACCGACCTGGCCCTGCAGCTGCTGCGCGACCATCCCAAGGGCATCCGGTCGATGGTCCTGGATTCGGTGGTGCCACCCCAGATGAACCTTGTCGATCATTGGTGGGAGGCTCCCGCGAGCGGCCTGGCGGGGATATTTCAGGCGTGTGCCGACCAGCCGCCCTGCGCGGCCGCCTTTCCCAACCTGGCGACGGTTTTCCTCGATACCGTCAACAAGTTGAGCCAGACGCCGCTGCAGGTCACCACCACCGGCCCGGCCGGTGACGCGGTGCAGGTCACTATTGACGGCTCCAAGGTGGTGCCGCTGGTGCTCGACTGGAGCGCCGATCCCGCCAAGGTCGTCGACATTCCGCGAATGATCTTCGCGCTGTCCAAAGGGGACGGCAGTCTGGCCGGCGCGGGGATCGCCGCCGGTGTCCCGCCTGCGCCACAGCGCGGGCTGTTGGGTGCCGGCCTGGCGTTGGGCGCGTACTGCCAGGAGATGGCGAACTGGACCACGCCGGATCAGGCCCTGGCTCAGGCCCGGTTGGCGATGCCCGGGCTGCCCGATTCGGTGCTGCGGGTCACCCCGACCGGCGGCTGGATCTTCCGCGAGTGCGAGGCGTGGAAACTCGGCAGATCAGACACCGCCGACACCCTTCCGGCGCTGAGCAAGGTTCCGACCCTGATCCTTTCGGGCTCATTCGACTCCAGCACCGCCCCGCAGTGGGTCAGGGAGATCACGCCCGGGCTCAGCAACGCCGTGGCGTTGCGGGTCCCGGGGGTGGGCCACGGAGTGTTGCCGACGTCCACCTGCGCCCAGACCATCATGACGGCCTACCTCAACAACCCTGGTCGCGACGTCGATCAGTCCTGTCTCGCGTACACCAACATGCCGAAGTTCAGCGTTCCCTGAGCACCGGGCCGTGATGAACGACGTTTCACCAATTCCGCTTCGCCCTGCCGAAACCCGTTCAGCAACAACGCCTTTCACCTGGTTCGCCGCGCTGTACCAGCGGGCGCGCATCTGGACGATCGGCTCGGACCCGGGACTGCTGCGGCTGCGGATGGCCAGTCGCACGACGGCCGCGCTGGCCTGCTCGATGCTGGCGCTGTACTTGTTGACCCGGGCGACCGGGCAGCCGCTGACCGTTGCGCTGCTCGGCGTCGTCATCACGATGATCGCCGCACGTTCGGTCACCGAACCCGACCCTCGTCAGCAACGGATAACGATGGCGCTGCTGCCGGTGCCGGCCGCGCTTTCCATCACCGCCGCGGCGCTGCTGGCCCCCCACCAAATCGCCGCCGACCTCGTGTTCGTGGTCATCGTGTTCGTCGCGGTGTATATCCGCCGTTTCGATGCCCGCGGCCGGGCGCTGGGCATGGTCGCCTTCATGGCCTACTTCTTCACCCTGTACCTGCGGGCCGGCCCGGCCGAGCTCCCGTGGATGATCGGCGCGGTGCTGGTGGGCACGCTGTGCACCTTCGTGATGAGCACCTACGTGCTGCCCGATCGGCCAGAACGCGTGCTGCGGGCCACAATTCGCTCACTGCGGGCGCGAATGGCCATCGGCGTCGACACCACCGCCGACGCGATCCGGGCCGGGCATCTTGACCATCGGCGGCGTCGGCGCATGCACACGCGGATCGCCCGGCTCAACGCGACCGCGCTGATGGTGCAAAGCCAGATCGAGGACAAGTACAACCCGGCCACGCTGTGGCCCGGGGTTAGCGGCGAGCATCTGGCGCCGTGGTTGTTCGACGCCGAACTCGCCGTCGAATGGGTGGCGATCGCCGGACAGCGGGTTGCATTGAACGGCGCGCGAATTCCGGCGGACACGCGCGCCGAACTGGCCGGCGCCCTCACCCAGTTGGCCTGGGCCATCCGGTTACCCGAACCCCGGGGCCTGCGCGCGGCCGCCGGCCGAGCGCAAGGAATCCTGGACACTCAGCCCAGTCCGGCCTCAGCGGCTCAACACGACGAAAGCACCCTCATTCGCCGCCTCGCCCTGGCGATCGTCGCGGCGGCCAATGCCACCGCCGAAGTCCGGGCCCTAGTCGAGCACGCCGAGCACGCCGGACACGGCGAACCGGGTGAGCTAGATGAGCCAGGTGAGCCCGCTGAGCCCGCGTCAGAACCGCATCCTGCGGACTCCGATGGTCAATCCCCCAGCGGGTTGTTGCCGACGACACGGCAGGCCATCCAGGTTTCCATCGCCGCCGCACTTGCGATCATCACCGGCGAGTTGGTGTCGCCGGCACGCTGGTATTGGGCGGTGATCGCGGCGTTCGTCATCTTCGCCGGCACCAACTCGTGGGGCGAAACCCTGACCAAGGGCTGGCAGCGTCTGCTCGGCACGGTGCTGGGCGTACCCAGCGGCATGCTCATCGCCACACTGGTGGCCGGCAACAAGGTCGAGTCGCTGGTGCTGATCTTCGTATGCCTGTTCTGCGCTTTCTATTTCATGAAGGTCACCTACAGCCTGATGACCTTCTGGATCACCACCATGCTGGCGCTGTTGTACGGGCTACTGGGCAAGTTCAGCTTCGGGGTGCTGATGCTGCGCATCGAAGAGACCGCGATCGGTGCCGTCATCGGTGTCACCGTCGCAATCCTGGTGTTGCCCACCAACATTCGAACGACCATCCGCAACGACACCCGGGCCTTCCTGACGTCGTTGTCCGCTCTCATCCAGGCGTCGGTCGCGACCATGTTCGACGACGACGAGACCATGAGCCCTACCGAGCAGGCCCGTCAGCTCGACCGGGATATGCAGAAGTTCCGGGAAACCGCCAAGCCGCTGTTGGCCGGGGTGGCCGGCTTCGCCGGCCGGCGCAACATTCAAAAAAGCTTGCGGCTGTTCACCGCCTGCGACCGCTACGGGCGAAATCTGGCTCGCCGCAGCGAGCAGTACCACGACCCGCACTGCTCGGACGAGTTGTCCGACGCCGTCACCACCGCGGCGAACCAGATTCAGCGCAACATCGAAGCGCTGGTTGCCGCGCTCGAGGGAGCCCGCGAGGTGACCATCGTCGGGGCGTCGGACTCCCTGGACACCGCCGAGGCCCTGACCAGGCAGCAGGACGACCCGTCGGGTCGGGCCGAGCTGGAGGACAATGCCCGACGGCTGCTCAGCGCCTTGCACTCGCTGCGCCGCATCGAACGGGCCGTCGTCACCGCGGCCACCCATTTGGGCGCCGACGCTGGACTCAAACTGCCAAGCTCGGTTGCGGGACGTCCCTGATAGCGGTGACGCGGATGCGGGCGCCGTCGCGCGGCACCTGAATGACGTGCTTGAGCTTGGGCCGCTCGCCAGGGCCGGTGGTCGTGTCTAACTCGGCGCGGCGCAACACTTCTCGGAGCACTACCCGCATCTCGGTCATCGCGAACGTGGCGCCCAGGCAGCGCCGGTTGCCGCCGCCGAACGGCAACCAGGTGGTCGGCGTGAGCGTGGCACCGAGCATGCGATCCGGGTCGAACCGATCCGCATCGGCGTATATCGAGTCGCTCGCGTGGACCAGCGCTATCGACGGGACGACCATCGCGCCGGCCGGCAGCAGGTAACCGGCCACCTCGACCGGCTCGGTCAGCAACCGTCCCACGTCCGACACCACCGGACGGACCCGCAGCGTCTCCTTGGCCACCGCGTCGAGGAACTCGTCGCCGGCGGGGGCGCCTGCCCGGGCGGCGCGCACCGCCTTGGCCAGGACGGCCGGATGACGGGTGAGCCGCTCCAGCGCCCAGGACAGCGCGGTCGCCGTGGTGTCGTGACCGGCCACCAGCAGCGTCATCAGCTGGTCCCGCAGTTCCCGATCGGTCATCGTGTCCCCGGCGCGCACCAGCATGGCCAGGGTGTCGGTGCGTGTCTCCAGGTCGGGATCTGCTCGCCGGTCGGCGATTTCGGCGTAAAGCAGCCGGTCGGCTTCCTGAATTCGCCGCCGCAGCCCCCGCCACGGCCGCTGTCCGATCAGTTCCGGGTTGGCGATCGCGAGGGTCTCCCACACTCCCACGCGGAGTAGCCGCGGCATCACCGCGCGCAGCGCGGCCAGCCGCGCGGGGTCGGTGGCACCGATGACCGTCCGCAAGATCACCTCGAGGGTGATCTCAGCCATTTTGGGCGCCACCGCGAACGGTTCGCCCACCGGCCACACGGCGATATTGGCCGCGGCGATCTCGGCCATCAGGCCGGCCTGGCGTGCCACGGCGTCGCGGTGGAACGGCGGCATCATCAGCCGGCGACGGTCCCGGTGCACATCGTCGTCGACCACCAGCAGCGAACTGTCGCCTAACATCCCGCGCAACATCGAGTTCGCTTCGCCGGCATGAAAAATCGCCGGGTCGCCGGCGAACACCGTCTTGATGTGGGCCGGATTGGCCAGGTACACCAGGGCGCCCAGCGAGGTGATGCGCAACGTGAAGACGTCGCCGTAGCGGCGATGGCAGGCGGCAATGAAATGCGGTCCATGGCCGAACATGAACGCCGCCTGCATCCATCGCGGGAGCCGGCGTCCGGGTGGCAGCCGAGGAGATGTGTCGTCGGCGGGCGCGGCGCTTTCTGGCATCAGCGCCATTCTACGGCCGGCGTTGCGACGGGCCCTAGCGTGCCGGCTCCACCAGCGAAACCTGTTCTGCTGCACCTAATCTGCCGACTTCGATGGTTGGCAGTTGGCCATCGGCGGCCGCCACGGCGAATATGGTCGCCGCGGTGTAGAAGGCGCCGTCACTCAGCAAGCCTCGACTGGCCAATTCGATGCGGTCCACCGGGGCGCGCCACCGGGCACTGAACAGGGTTTTCAGCAGCGTCGGGTCCGGCCGGCGCAGATTGAGATGCGGCTTCTGGCGCGCCAGGGTGTCGCGCATCGCCAGGGCCTGGGCCGTCATCGCCCGCCATTTCGGCAGCCTCGGGTCTTCGCGCAGCAGCTCGAGGTAGTGCTGTTCGGCTGGCAGGGATCGGGCGAAGAACAGCGTGCGGGTGATCACGCGCGCCGAGACGGCGGCCGGGTCGTGGCGCAGGCTTTCGTTCTCCGCCGGCGTGAGCCAGTGCGACCTGACCGGCTCGGGAAAGCCGGACTCGTCGATGACGCCCTTGGCCAGCGCGTAACGGTGGGCCACCGCTTCCAGCGCATCCCGGTAGCCGACGGCCGGCGTTTCGGCGACGGCACGATTCGCGCGTTCCCGCACACTGCCGGGCTGGTCAGGATGGGTCAGCGTCCAGTACCACGCCGCGACCTGCTCCAGGGCGGGCAGGTAGGCCCACCGGTCGGTCGCGCACACGCTCAGCAGCGAGAGCACCTCGGCGTCGGTGACCTCGACAACCGACGGGTCGCCGTCGCCGGCCGCGACCGAGACGGGCGTCGGTGGCGCCCACCGCTGCCGCCAGCGCTCCGACCATGCGGTGGGCGGCGGTCCCGGCCGCACAGCGGCCGACTTCGGCTCGCTGGCGAGCCGACGCAGCGCGAGGACGGCATCGGCATGTTTGATGTCCACCCGCAACGATCGCAATTGCCTTGCCAGAACTTGGTTTTCGCGCACGCCAACCGCATCCAGCAGCCGGTTCCAGGTGCGCATGGTGAAGGGGGTGCTGCGCGCTGTTTCGATGAGCTGGTTCGCCAATGAATCCGGCAGCAAACCGGATTCGACGGCCCGTGCCACGGTGTGACGGATGTTGACCAGCGCATCGACGAAGACCGGATAACCGTCGTCGGGATCGCCGTGCACCATCCCCACCTCATCGTCGGCTTCCAGAAGGCCGTCCCGGTACCCCTCGAAGACCCAGCCGTAACCTTCCATGCCGAACGGGTGGAGTTCGGCAGCGCGCAGCGCCCCCATGCTGGAGGACCCGACCACCCGGACGCCGTCGTCCATCAGGGTCAGCAGCTCTTTGTGCCGAACCGAGGCCTGCTGGTAGAACAGCCCGTCGACGATGAGCAGCGTGTCGCCCGCACCCAATCCGTAGCGGAACGCGTCACCGAACGCAATCGGTTGTACCACTTCGGCATTGGGCACCACAGCGTGAATCTCGTCGGCACCGATGGTGGGTCCGGCGGTGACGACGATTCTTCGCGGAGTCGTCAGTGCAGGTGTCATTCCGACTCCTCGAGCGGGGTCCGGATGGGCGATGAGTCGGTGGCCTCCAGTCCCGGGGCGATGACTTTCACGACCGGAACGCTGCTGTCGGCGATGTCGCACACGACCGCCAGCGGTTCGGTGCCACTGCGTTGCGCCACCGCCGTGGCCGCCGAGGCGACCAGTTCCGAGAGCGAGTCGGTTTTGCGGCTGTGCCACCGGATCGGCTCGGCGCGGGGCATCGATCTTATGGTTTGGCCGGCCGGGGCGAAGTTGTGCACCTTGGCGAAGCGCTGGTAAATCGCCGACGGCAGGTCCTCACGGGCTCCGCTGATTGCGGTAAGCCGCGACTGCGCGGCTTCGGTGATGGCCCGCGACAACGCTACGTTGGGGTCGTGGTGTAATCCGAAGCCGCAGAACGGAATTTCGGTCATCGGTGAGACCAGGTCGGCCGCAAAGCAGTGATAGCCGTCCCAGGTGTCGATTCGCGCCAGGTACAGTTCACTTCCGGCTTGGTAGATCATCTCGACCAGACCGGCGGAATCGGAGCCGGCGACATCGTCGATGGGCACCTCGAACATGGTCGAGCCCGCAACGCCCTTGGCCAGGCTGTGCCGTTCCATGAGCTCGTACAGCGCGTGCAGGGTGGCCTCGTGATAACTGTTGCCCGAGGCCAATCCGTTGGTGTCCATGGCGAACATCGGCGCGGCCCAGCAATCGCTGATTGCCACGGTCACCGCGACGGCGCCCCACGGGACCCAGGTTCGACGGCCGGTCAGCAACGTCGTGGCGATCATCCAGTCCAGCTTCGCGTCGGGGTGGTAAAGGCCGCCGTAGGGCCGGCGCAGCTGCGCGGGATCGTAGGTCAGGTCTGCGGCGAGTTCGGTTGCCGCCGTGTGGAATAGGTCCGGGGTGACGTTCTCGACGTGCCAAGTCTCCAGGGATTCCATCACCGCCGAGACTTGAGCAGCGCGGTAGGTGCGGGCCTTGCCCTGGCTCACCGACAACGTCACCGAGGCGGGCCGCACGGCCTGGACGGTGGGAATGCCGATCTCGTCCAGCCAGGTCAGATCGGCGACCCGGGTGATGCCGGCGGTTTCGAGCAGGGGTTGCACGGCCAGCCAGGTTTCATCGGGGCTGACGACGCGGTACGTCCCGTCCCGGTGCCCGATCGTCGTCGGGTCGCCGGACCCCAATACCCGCTTCGGCCAGTGCGACCAGTCCGGGCCAGTCAGCATGTCGACGGCTACGGCTGCCGCTTCGGACATCGTGTTACTTTCTGTGGATCGTGCTTTGACATAGCGGGGTCCCGTCTCACGGAGACGACGGGACCCACGGTGTTCGGATCAATGGTGGTGCTCACTCGATGGCGTCATCGCCGCAGAACATGAAAGAAGACGAGTGCGCGGATTCCTTCTCGCAGAACAGGAGTTCGTGTGACATGTGGTTCACCTCCTCCCTGCTTGGAGATCACCGGGGGTGTCGCGGAATCCCGTCTCGACGCGACGACGGGATTCCGCGAACGTTCAGATCGGTGGTTATCTGCTCACTCGACAACGTCGTCGCCGCAGAAAGCCAAATAGGCTCCGTACACCGTCTGCTTTTCACTGAACAGCAGCTCGTGGGACATGGTCACCTCCTCGCTTCCTTCGCATGCGGTCATGCACCGCAATGGGATTCGCCGAGATGCCGCGCATTTTCACGCAGGGCGAGCTTAAACGGGCATCTTGCCTACCTGCCATGGGCGGTTCGCCCACTGACCGGCGCCTCAGGGCGGCAGTTTGCACACGCGCCGCAACGACGGCCGGCCGTGCGGGTCCGCTCATTCGACGACGTCGTCACCGCAGAAACTCAACTGCGCTCCGTACGCCGTCGTCTTCTCGCAAAACAGCAGCTCGTGGGCCATTATCACCTCCTTATGTCGACTCGGCCGGGGTGGCTGCTCAGTCGACTACGTCGTCGCTGACGAAGCCGTAAACGCCCGCGTACACCGTCCGCATCTCGCGGACCAGCAGTTCATGGGACACGGTCATCGTGTCCATTCGGTTGGGCGGTGAGCCTAGTGAGGCGTGTCCGGCCGGGCCATGGCCGCGACGCCCAGTAACCGGCCTCAAAATGGAGGCAAATTGACCAACCAGCTGGTCAGGGGGTATTGCCGGTCGACTTGGTGAGCGCGAGTGCGATCACTATGTCGAAGTAGGTGATAAAGAGTCCCGCCCAATACGCCCACTTCATGGCTGGGTCGGGCTGGGTGGCGAAGAACATGATCAAAAAGATTGGTCCGACGATGCCGAATACGAACATCATCAGCTGAAAGCCGAGGTACCGCTTGAAGGTGGACAACTCGATCTCCCTAGTCGCTGTCGCTGCCGGTCACTCGCTGTCGCTGCCGGTCACTGGCGGTCACTGCCGCGTTTCGCCCGGGCACGTCGCTTTCCTTCGTGCATGGCCGCCACCCTGGCGACGGGGATGGTGCGTCCGTGTTCGATGAGATCGCTTGGCAGACGCTGAGGTTCGGGCATCGATTGAGCCCACGGGTCGCGTCCGCGCAGCGCATCGATGGCGGTGTGCACGGTGAAGTCGGCGGGGTTGATGCGGTCCAGGTCTGACCAATCGACGGGAAACGACACCGGTGTGCCGGGGCGTAAGCGGGGGCTGTAGGCGGCGGCGACGGTCGCGCCGCCGGCGCGGGTGGAGTCGACGAACACCTTGCCCGCGCGGTCCCCCACGATGAAAGCCGTTGTCGCCAATGATGGATCGAGTCTTTCCGCGCGCGCGGCCAGCGCGCGGGTGGCCGCCGCGACGTCGTCCACCGGCGCGTGGTCGTCGACCGGCACAAAGACGTGAATTCCCTTGGCGCCACTGGTTTTCACGGCGCCGGCAAGACCGCAGTCCGCCAGCGCCTGCCGCACCAGATATGCGACGTTGACCACCGCGGCGAAGTCGGCACCGGCGGGCGGGTCGAGGTCGAGCACGAGGTGGGTGGGCCGGTAGATGTCGTTGGCCAGGCCCAGTGTGGGGTGGTACTCGACGGCGCGCTGATTGGCCAGCCAGAGCAGCGTGCGCCTGTCGTCGCAGAGGGGGTAATGCACTTCGCGGTGGGACGCGTCTGCCCATATCGCAACCGTGCGCACCCAATCCGGGGTGTATTTCGGCACATTCTTCTGCATGAACGGTGCCCGCCCGCGCAGCACCCGCAGCACGGTGAGCGGCCGGCCTGCCAGGCCGGGCAACATCGCGTCGGCCACCGCGTCCAGGTAGTCGAGCAGATCTCGCTTGGTGGCCGCGGCATCCGGACTCAGCGGCTGATCGAGGTTGGTCAGATCGACCCCCGCGCGCTGTTCGCCGGCGCTCATCTGTTCACCCTAAGCCGTCGGGCGGGTCCTGTTGGTGCGCGACGAGGACGGCCGCTACCCGGGGCCGTGGCTTTAGGCCGTCGGGTGCATCGCGGGAGGTGCAGCGGGGATCTCATCTCGAGGGGTGACGGTGAGATCCCCGCTGTCGCTAGGTGATGTTCGCACCTGCGACGGCGAGGTTAATCAACCGTGCATCGCAGCACCATGTGCAGATCAAATCGTTATCGCACTGCGAACGCGGCGATGCGCACATCCGAGACAATCGGCGGTGTGCCCAAGATGCTGGTGGCGGGAGCTATCGCGGCGGCCGCGGTTGCGCTGACCGGCGTCCCGGTGGCCCAGGCCGATCCGCCGTTGCCCGCGCGGGCCCAATACCTCGGCGACGGTGGCGGCGCCGCGCCGTGTCAGGACGACGGATGCCGGCAGCCGCCCCAAGTGGCGCCGCCCACCCACCGGCGCGGGTTCATAGGGTGCGTACGAGGTGTCTGCGTTCCCCGTCGGCGTTGAGCACTTTGCCTAACGGGCGCTCCCCGATGCGGTCAGCACCAGCCCGGCGTAATCGCGGCGCACGACGTCGTCGCAGAACTTGCGGTAGCTACCGAATCCTCCGGCATAGGGCATGAAGATCCGCTTCTTGCCTTCGATGTTGGCGCCCAGATACCACGATGATTGCGCCTTGGGAAACAGCGTCCGCTCGGCCGCCTGCGCAACACGCGCGGTCCA
Organism: Mycobacterium angelicum; assembly: GCF_002086155.1. GTDB lineage: Bacteria > Actinomycetota > Actinomycetes > Mycobacteriales > Mycobacteriaceae > Mycobacterium > Mycobacterium angelicum. The sequence continues at coordinate 133,406 of NZ_MVHE01000010.1, forward strand.
CTCGACGGCGGCGCCGCGGCGGGGCTCGACTTCGGTGATGCCGCCCGCTCGTGCCGCCCGCATCAGCTGGACCGCCCAGTCCACCTGCACCTCGGCATGCAACACCATGTTGGCCAGCACTGACGGGCTGCCCGGGCCGCTGAAACTGAACAGGTTCGGCAACCCGGGCACCATGACGCCGAGGAAGGTGAGCGGCCCGTCGGTCCAGATGTCGGTTAGCCGCTGACCGTCGCGGCCAACCGGGTTGATCTTGGTCAGCGCGCCGGTCAACGCATCGAAACCCGTTGCCAGCACTAGTACTTCGCAGCGATAGGTGGCTGCGCTGGTGCGCACGCCGTCGGCGGTGATGGCTTCGATCGGCTCGCGACGCAGGTTCACCAGCCGCACGTTCTCCCGGTTGAATGTCGCGTAGTAACCGGCGTCGGTGCAGATGCGCTTGGTCCCGATCGGATGGTCGACCGGTATCAAATCCGCGGCCACTGCGGGATCGGTGACGATCTCGCGGATGCGGTCCTCGGCGAACCGGCGTGCGATGTCGTTGGCGGCCAAATCACTGGTCTGGTCGGGAAAGGTCTTGGCGAACAACACACCGCCCTCGCGCCAGCGCCGCCACAGCGCCTCATCGCGTTCCGCGGGATCGGCGTCGACCGCGTTCTTGTGGTACGTGCCGTGCGGCGTTCCGGACGCCGCATATGCCGAGCGCCGCCGTCGGTCGGGATACTCCTGACGGATGCGTTGCAAATCCTCTTGGGACCACGGGTGATTGGGCATCGGGATGGTGTAGTTCGGGGACCGCTGAAATACCACCAACGACTTGGCTTGCGCAGCAAGGATCGGAATGATCTGGATACCCGATGAGCCAGTGCCGACGACCCCAATTCGCTTGTCCCGCAAGTCCGGATCGTCTCGGGGCCACGCCGCGGTGAAGTACACCTGGCCGGTGTAGTCGGACATGCCGGGAATATCGGGGCGGTTCAGTTTCGACAAACACCCGGTGGCACAAAGCAGGAACCGCGCGCGGAAAGTGTCGCCGGACGACGTGCCCACCACCCATTCCGCGCGGGCCTCGTCGAAGCGCGCCCCGACCACCTCGGTGCCGAACCGGTAGTGACGCCGCAGGTCGAACCGATCCGCGACGTGCTCCAGGTACGCCAGGATCTCGGGTTGCGCCGCGAACCGCTCCGTCCAGGTCCAGCCGGCCTGTAGCTCTTCGTCGAAAGAGTAGGAGTAGTCCACACTTTCGACGTCGCAGCGCGCGCCGGGATACCGGTTCCAATACCAGGTGCCACCCACGCCGGGGGCGGCTTCGAGGCCGACCACCGAGAAGCCCGCCTCGACCGCCCGGTGCACGGCATAGAGGCCGGCGAACCCGGCGCCGATCACGATGGTGTCGCGGGTCTCGACGGCCGGGAAGGCTTCATCCGGGGAACGCATTGTGGCCTGCACGCCGTCGTCCATGCGCACCCCTTCCTCACTGCGAACCGTACTGCAGTGCCGATCGAGCCGGGGGGGTTCACCGGCGCCGCGGATGGCGCCCGCGTCGATCGTTGTATTCGCGTGTCCTAACGTAGCGGTCTGTGGGTGCCTTGGAGGGACGGGTCGCGTTGATCACCGGGGGGGCTCGGGGGCAGGGGCGCGCGCATGCGCTGGCTTTGGCCGCCGAAGGGGCGGATATCGTCGCGGCCGATGCGCCGGGTTCCATGTCGGACCTGACCTACCCGCTGGGCACCGAGGACGACCTGCACGACACCGCCAAACTCGTCGAGGAGCTGGGCCGGCGCTGCGTGCCTATGGCGGTTGACGTGCGCGACTCGGCTCAGGTGGACGCGGCGGTCGAGCAGACGGTCAAGGATCTCGGCCGGCTCGACATCGTGGTGGCCAACGCCGGCATCGTCAGCACCGGGCCGCTGGAAGGGGTCAGCGACCGCGTTTGGCAGCAACTCGTCGACACCAACCTGACCGGTGCGTTCCATACCCTGCGCGCGGCCATACCGGTGATGCGCCGGCAGCAGTACGGCCGGATCGTGGTCACTTCGTCGATGGGGGGCCGCATGGGCATCCCCGAACTCGCTGCATACAACGCCACGAAATGGGGGGTGATCGGGCTGGCCAAGTCCGTCGCCCTGGAAGTCGCCAAAGAGGGCATCACGGTCAACGTGGTCTGCCCGACCACCACGCAGACGCCGATGGTGCAGCCCCCGGGCGGTGACGATGTTCCCGACGATCTGGTGCGCCGGATGATGAAGGCCAACCCGATACCGAAACCGTGGCTGCAGCCCGAGGACGTCAGCCGCGGCGTGCTCTACCTGGTAGCCGACCCCGGCGTCATCACCGGCAGTGTGCTGGAGATCGGCCTGGGCGGCAGCGCCCGAATCCACTGAGGCAAACCATGACTGAACTCGCCGAACAGACTCGCTGGTTGGACGCCACGGAGCAGGCACGGTTGGTCGCCACCGGCGAGGTGACCGCCAGCGAATTGCTGGAGGCGGCGGTCTACCGGATCGAGGCGGCCAACCCCGCGTTGAACGCAGTCGTCATCGAGTGGTTCGAGCACGCCCGCGACATCGCGGCGGACCCCGGCCTGCCCGACGGCCCATTTCGCGGCGTGCCTTTTCTGCTCAAGGACCTCTACACCAGCTTCGCCGGGCAGACGTTGTCCAACGGCAACGCGGCGTTGAAGGCAGCGGGCAAGATCGATACCGCCGACACCACGCTGGTGGCTCGCTGCAAAGCGGCCGGGCTGGTGATCGCCGGGCGGACCAACAGCCCGGAGATGGGCAGCCTGCCGACCACCCAGCCACTGGCCTGGGGACCGACCCGCAATCCGTGGGCGCTGGACCGCACGCCGGGCGGATCCAGCGGCGGTTCCGCCGCGGCCGTCGCCGCGGGAATGGTCCCTTTTGCCAACGCCTCGGACGGCGGCGGCAGCATCCGCATTCCCGCGTCGTGCTGCGGGCTGGTGGGCCTCAAACCGAGCCAGGGTCGCATCACGCTCGGGCCGGCGCGCGCCGAGACGGGGCTGGGAGTGGAACTGTGTGTGAGCCGCAGTGTGCGTGACACCGCGGGACTGCTGGACGCCCTGCGCGGTCCGGGGGTGGGCGACAGCGTCATCGCGCCGGCGCCGCCGCGACCGTACGCCGACGAGGTGGGCGCAGCACCCGGCCGGTTGCGCATCGGGCTGCTCGACGTGCATCCGCGCGGCGAATTCCTGCATGAGGACTGCGTTTCGGCGGTACGGGCGACGGCTTCGTTGCTGGAGGGGCTGGGTCACATTGTCGAGCCGGCGTGGCCGGCGGCTCTCGCCGACACCACGCTGACCCAGAAATTCATGGCACTGTGGTGCACGCAGCTGGCGATGGCGGCGCGCGAGTACAGCCAGACCCTCGGGCGCGAGGTGACCGCCGACGACATCGAGCCGGTGAACTGGGTGCTCATCGAGCGTGCCCAGCGATTGAGCGCCATCGATTACGCGACAGCTCAGGGTGCCGTCTACGCATTCCGGCGGGCACTGCAGCAGTGGTGGGCCGACGGCTGGGACGTGCTGCTCACTCCAACGGTCACCGAACCACCGCTACTACTCAGCGAATTCGAGAACGACCCCCAGCACCCAACGGCGCCGATGCGCCGCGGCGGGCAATTCGCCGCCTTCACTCCCCCGTTCAACATGAGCGGTCAGCCGGCGATCAGCCTGCCGTTGCACCGCAACGCCGGCGGCCTGCCGGTCGGCATTCAGCTGGCCGCCGGCTACGGGCGCGAGGACATTCTCATTCGCCTTGCGGCGCAACTGGAATCGGCCCAGCCATGGTCGGCTGACCATCCGCCGATGCCGCGGATCTGAGCCCAGCGCACCAGCGCGTTCAACCTTTCTCCAGCGATTGCTCATCGCGGGGCGCACAGGATCAGTCGACTTTCGCGCCATTGCGACAGAGACAGGAGAACCGCGTTGTCGTACGTTTTCGTTTCGCCGCAGCTGATGACGGCAGCAGCCACCGACATCACCGGGATCGGCTCAGCCGTCTCCGTGGCCAACCTCGCGGCGGCCGCGGCCACCACGCAGTTGCTGCCCGCGGCCGGCGACGAAGTGTCTGCCCAGATCGCGGCGTTGTTCAGCGGCTGGGGTCAGCAATACCAAGACCTCAGCACCACCGCGGCCACCTTGAACGAACAGTTCGCCCGCACTGTCGCCCTCGGTTCGAACCTCTACGAGCTTTCCGAGGGGTTCAACAACTTCGTACTCGCCCTGCAAAATGGGCAGGACCCATTCGCCCAGCTCAACGCGCGGTACTCGGCGGTCGTCGGCGGGCGCCCACTGATCGGCAACGGCGCTAACGGCGCGCCCGGAACCGGCGCGAACGGACAGAACGGCGGGTGGTTGTTCGGCAACGGCGGCAACGGCGGCTCGGGTGCGCCCGGCCAAAACGGCGGCAACGGCGGAGCGGCCGGGTTGTTCGGGCACGGCGGCAACGGCGGAGCTGGCGGCGCGGGTGTGGCCGGCGCTCCCGGCACGAATGGCGGGCCCGGCGGCAACGGCGGGGCCGGCGGCCAAGGGGGGCTGCTATTCGGTCAAGGCGGCGCGGGCGGCATCGGTGGAAACGGCGGGACCGGCGGCATCGGCGCCGGAGTCGGCATCGGGATCAGTGGGACCGGCGGCGATGGCGGGGCCGGCGGCAACGGCGGTGCCGGCGGGGCCGGCGGCTACGGCGGCCACGCCGGCACGGGCGGCGACGGTGGGGTGGGTGGCACC
>NZ_MVHE01000110.1 GCF_002086155.1 Mycobacterium angelicum
CCAGCCCGGCCAGATCGTCGGGGCGCCGGCTGGTGGCCAGCTGGGCCAGCTGGGTCTCGGCGGCCGCGCGGGTACCCAGATCGATCGCGGCGGGCAGCTCACGCAGAAACTCGCGGATCACCTTGACATGCCCGTCGCCAATCAGGCCGTCGCGCTGGGCTTCGGCGGTCGCGGTCAACAGCGGCGGCAGCGGCTCACCCGTCAACGCGTGGCGCTCACCCAGATCCGCCGCCTCGGCGATCCGCCGGCCGGCCTCGGCCCTGGTAATCCGCAACCGGTCGGCCAGCGCCACCCGCAACGTGCCGCCGAGTTCCTCCTCGCAGGACTGCTCACCGATCTGATTGATCAAGGTATGCCCGGGCACCGGCAGCCGGCGCGCCACCCGCTCCAGACGCTGCAGCGCCCGCAGCAACTCCGGTGTGGTGAGCGTGTCAAAGGTCAAGCCGCACACGAGATCCAGGCCATGGTCGAGGACATCGAAGGCCTCGACGATCTCCTCACGCGTACTCGAACCCATACCGCAAACACTACAAAACGCCACCGACAAAAATCCCTTCGCTGAAACCACTGAAACAGAAGTGGCGCAAGGGATTCAGCGGCTAGCAAGGTAAACAAGCGCCTACCGGCCGGGTGGGTTCCTCACGTACACCCAGGACAAGAACCGGGCCACCGCGTCGGCGGCCTTATGTGCCCGCGGCGATCCGAAGATGTCGAAAGCGTGTTGGGCGTTGGGCAGTTCGGCGTACGCGACCGGCGCCTTCGACACCGTGCGCAACTCGTCGACGAACTCGCGCGCCTCGACCACCGGAATCAGCGAGTCGTCGGTTCCGTGCAGCACGAAAAACGGTGGGGCATCGGGCTTTACATACTGGATCGGCGAGGCATCGACATAGATGTGGCGATGCGTGCTGAGCTTCTCTTTGACCACCATTCTTCCGAGTACCTCGACGAACTGGGCGCGCCCCACGGCTTCGGTGGAAAACCAGTCGTAGCGGCCGTAGAACGGGACCGCCGCCACCACGGACGTATCGGCCTCTTCGAAGCCCGGCTGGAACTTGGGGTCATTGGCCGTCAGCGCTGCCAATGCAGACAAGTGGCCGCCGGCCGAACCACCGCTGATCGCAACGAAATTCGGGTCACCGCCATACGCCGCGATGTTCTCCTTGACCCAGGCCAGCGCGCGCTTCACGTCGACGATGTGGTCGGGCCAGGTGTGCAGCGGCGATACGCGGTAGTTCATCGAAACGCATACCCAGCCGCGTGAAACCAAATGACCCATCAGCGGATACGCCTGCGGGCGCCGCCACCCGAGCATCCACGCGCCGCCGGGTACCTGCAGCAGCACCGGCGCCTTGCCGTCACGCGGCAGGTCGCGTCGGCGCCAGATGTCGGCCAGGTTGGCCCGTCCGTGCGGCCCGTAGCGCACGACATTCTGCTTGTCGACGAAGCGCCGGCGGGCGACCGTGCTGCGTAAGGGGACGTTGCGCCTGCCGACACGTGTCGGTTCGGTCGGTAGCTCCTTGAGCTCCTCGGTGTAGTCGGGACCGAGCTGCTCGGTCAGGCCGGCTTCCAAGACCGGACCGGGGGTAACGGTGCCGCGGTAGCGGATCACCGCGAGGATGACCCAGGACGCGGCCGTCAGTCCCAGTGCCGCTTTCCCTTTCGCGCCGGCGAAGTCTCCGCGCCGGCCGCGGCGCACGGCGTCCAGCGCGGATGCGGTGGCGTACAGACCCGGCACCTCCGAGGTGGGCCAGCCGAACCAGAACACCAGCACTGCCGCGTAAGGGTTACGGCTCAACGGGCGTAATCCGTTGGCGGCGTTGAGGACTTCGACGGCGGCTCGCGTCAGCGGTCTGGGCGTCAATGCCTGTCGCCAGGCCAGGCGTAGCAGCCGCCGTCCCCTCATGAGCCGCTGGCCTGTGATTTCAACTCGGCGCGCAGGATCTTGCCGGTGCTGCCGCGGGGAAGCTCGTCGAGAACCGTAATCTCACGGGGCACCTTGTAATTGGCCAAGTTCTCCCGGACATGTTGCTTGAGAGTGTCGGGAGTGGCCGACCCACCGGGTTCCAGCACCACGAATGCCGCCAGTCGCTGGCCATACTCGTCGTCGTCCACGCCGATCACGGTGGCTTCGGCCACCTCGGGGTGCGCGGCCAGGGTCTTTTCCACTTCGATGGGATAGATGTTCTCTCCGCCGGAGACGATCATTTCGTCGTCGCGGCCGACGACGAACAGCCGGCCGTTCCTATCGAGATAGCCGACGTCGCCCGACGACATGAACCCCGCGTGGAAGTTTTTGGTGGTGCCCGAGGTGTAGCCGTCGAACTGGGTTTCGTTGCGGACGTAGATGCTTCCGACCTCGCCGATCGGGACTTCGTTCAATTCGGAGTCCAGGATGCGGATTTCGGTCCCATCGGCCGGCTTGCCCGCGGTGTCGGGCGCAGCACGCAGGTCGGCCGGGGTGGCGGTGGCGATCATGCCGGCCTCGGTGGCGTTGTAGTTGTTGTAGATCACGTCGCCGAACTGGTCCATGAACGCGATGACGACGTCGGGCCGCATCCGGGAACCGGATGCCGCGGCGAAGCGTAATGTCTTGCCGCTGTACCGGTTCCGCACGTCGGCGGGTAGCTCCATGATGCGGTCGAACATCACCGGCACCACCGCGAGGCCGGTCGCCTGGTAGCGGTCGATGAGGTCCAGGGTGGCTTCCGGGTCGAACTTGCGACGGGTGACCACCGTGCAGGCCAGCGACGACGCCAGCACCAACTGTGAGAACCCCCACGCGTGGAACATCGGCGCCACGATCACGATCGGTTCCTCGGCCCGCCACGGCGTGCGGTCCAGGATCGCCTTGAGGGTGCCGAGGCCGCCGCCACCGCCAGAGTGCTTGGCGCCCTTGGGTGTTCCGGTGGTACCCGAGGTCAGCAGGATCACTCTGCCGGTACTGCCTGAACGCTCTGGACGCTGATCGGCGCAAGCTGCGATCAACTTCTCGACGGTCAGCTCGTGCGGCTGATCGGACCACGCGACAATGCGGGTGGCGTTGGGCCGGCCGGCCAATGCGCGATTCACCGTGGCGCTGAACTCCTCGTCGTAGACGACGGTATCGACGTTTTCCCGCGCCACCACGTCGGCCAGCGCCGGGCCCGCGAACGAGGTGTTGAGCAGCAGAATATCGGCGCCAATCCTGTTGGCCGCCAACAGGGAATCGACGAATCCGCGATGATTGCGGCACATGATCCCGACCACCCGCGGCGCTCCGCCCGGCAACCCCTGCAGCGCGGCGGCAAAGGCGTTGCTGCGCTCTTCGAGCTGTCGCCAGGTCAGCATGCCGAGTTCGTCGACGAACCCCGGCTTGTCCGGGCAACGTTGAGCCGCACCGGCGAAACCTGACGTGAAGCCCATGCCTTCGCGGCGCATGGCGGCGGCGATCTTGACGTACTTGTCCGGCCGCATGGGCGCGATCATTCCGGCGCGCCGCATAGTGGTGATCAGTCCGCGGATGTCACTGATGCGAGATGCCATGGCTCAGCCCAGAATCGGGAAACGTCGTTTGGCGGCAAGCTCATTGAGTCCCTGCTGCATCACCGCCCGTACGTGCTCGTCGACTTCGTCGACGTCCGGGTCGTCACCGAATTCCTTGGCGATGTCGATCGGTTCCAGCACCTGCATAACGATCTTGGTGGGCAGCGGCAGGTTGGGCGGGATGGCGGCGCTGAACCCGAATGGGAACCCGAACGACAGCGGCAGGATGTCGCTGCGGATCAGGCGTTTCAGACCGATTCGCTCGGCCAGCCAGGTGCCGCGGGACAGGTAGAGTTGCGTTTCCTGCCCGCCGACGGACACCGCGGGAACAATCGGCACCCCGGCTTCGATCGCGGTCCTGACGTAACCTTTGCGGCCGTTGAAGTCGATGACGTTCTCTGCAAAGGTGGGCCGATACGCGTCGTAGTCACCGCCGGGAAAGACCACCACCACGCCGCCGGTGCGCAGCGCCTTGGCGGCGTTGTCGCGATTGGCCCGGATATAGCCGACGCGCCTGAACAGCGGACCGGTCACGCCCATGAAGAGGATGTCGTGGCTCAGCGTGTAGACCGGGCGGTCGTAGCCGAGTTGGTCGTAGAAGTCGACGCTGAAGATCGGGACGTCCATCGGGAACATGCCACCGGAGTGGTTGGCCACGACCAGCGCCCCGCCCGGCGGGAACGAATCGAGGCCATGCACCTCGGAGCGGAAATACGTCTTCAACACCGGGCGCATGACGCTGATCATGCGCTGGGTCAAGCCCGGGTCGAATTTCCCGATGTCGTCATTAACCGGGCTATCTGGGCTGTCGCTCACTGAGGCCCCCTTGCCGTCGAGTCACTCGATCGTAGCGACCGCAATCGGCGCCCCCCGCAACACGGGCGAAAGTCCCACGCGCAGCCGCGGAGGCGGGCACAGTGAGTCACGTGGCCGAAGTTGGTTACGGGCCCATTTCGGTGATCGCCCGGCACATGCAGCTGATTCGCGACGACTTCATTGGCGAATTGTTCGACGAGATGAAGGCCGAGATTCAGGGTCTGAATTACGACACCAGAATGACCGACTTGTGGCGGGCAAGCCTGACCGAGAACATCGTGGCGGCCATCCACTATCTGGATCGTGACGTGCCGGCGTCCTTGATCGAGGCCCCCGCGGCCGCGCTGGCATACGTGCGGGCGGCCGCGCAGCGCGATGTGCCGCTGTCCGGTTTGGTGCGGGCGCACCGGCTGGGGCACGCGCGATTCCTGGAGGTGGCGATGAAGCAGGTGTCGTCACTGGAGCCCGCGGTGCGGGTGCCCACGCTCGTCGAGCTGGTGAATCGCTCCGCCCACCTGGTGGACTCGGTGGCCGACCAGCTGATCGTGGCCTACGAGTACGAGCACGATCGCTGGCTGAGCCGTCGCAGCGGCCTGCAGCAGCGGTGGGTCAGCGAGGTGCTTTCGGGTGGTCCGGTTGACGTGCCCCGGGCCGAGCGGGCGCTGCGCTATCGGTTGGACGGCGTACACCTGGCGGCGGTGGTGTGGGTCGATACGACGGTGCCCGCAGGAGAGGTGGTGGCGGTATTCGACTCGGTGCGTTCGTTGCTGGCCGCGGAGCTGGGCGCGCTGGGCAATTCGTTGCTGGTGCCGACCGACGAACGCGAGGCCCGGATGTGGTTTTCGGTGCGCGACGGCCGCGCGCTGGAGCCGGCGAAACTGCGCACGGCGTTCGAATCCGCCGGTATCCAAGCGCGGCTGGCGTGCGGCCGAGTGCAAGAGGGATTGCACGGATTCCGTGCCTCGTTGACGCAGGCCGAACGGGTGAAGGCGGTGGCTCTGGCGGGCGGTCGGCGCGGTAGCGGTACCAGTTGCGGTACGGGTAGCGGGACGACCGTAGAACGAGTCGTCTTCTTTCGCGATCTGGCGCCCATCGCGCTGATGGCCAGCGATGTAGGCGAGTTGCGGCGCTTCGTTGCCGATGTGCTGGGCGATCTCAGTGTTGACAACGAACGCAATGGCTGGCTACGCGAGACGTTGCGTGAATTTCTGGTCCGCAACCGCAGCTATGTTGCCGCCGCGGAGGCAATGTCCTTGCACCGCAACACCATTCAGTATCGGATCGCCCAGGCGATGGAGCTGTGCGGACAGGACCTCGACGATCCGGACGCTGCGTTCAAGGTGCAGATGGCGCTGGAGGTCTGCCGGTGGATGGCTCCGGGAGTGTTGCGCGCGGCCAACTAGCCCTCCTTCATGCGGTGCGCACAAAAGCGCAGGTGAGCTTCATCGTCGGCGCATATGGTGCCCGGCGGTTTCGGCGCGTTAGCTGTGGCCACACCGGAAAGCCCAGTCGAGAGATGCGCAGATGAACCAGCCAGCAGCCACCGGCGATCACCGCCAGACGGACTACCTGCTGCGCGTGCTCGGCCAGATCTGCCGCCGGACGAACCGCACGATCGACCAGTATTTGAGGGCCAAGGCCCTCACTGAAGCCGTCGGCCACAGTGACTACGCCTGTGGCCTTCGGCGCCCGACGGGCATCAACGAGCGGGACCGCCGAACTCTCGAGAGGCTGATCGATTGCCTGCAGCGACGGTTTCCGCCTGACGGCTGGGACGAGGTTCCCCCGATCTCTCGGAGGGCGCGGCCTGGGGTCCGTTAGGACCGCAAGGAATCTGGTGTGGGCAGCGCCGAGGAAGCATTCGCGCGTAATGAGGGGTCGCGCGGGATGCCATTCGTGTAGGCGCGCCGCACCCTGATGATCGCGCCCTGCCGAGCGGACCCGCGGCCGGATGCGCGTGCCACAGTCCCAGTCTTTCCGGTCGACCGCCGGCCTTGTGGTTCCGAATAGAGTTTATTGACTAGCTGGTTTCACACCTATCGGGAACGAGGCCGCCATGGGATTCATGTCACCGGAGCTTCCGGACGTCGATCACGACACCTGGCCGACGCTGCCGCGGGCAGCACGACTGCAGGTCGTGACGCGGCACTGGGCTGAACACGGCTTCGGGACGCCGTATGCGGTGTACCTGCTCTATCTGTTGAAGATCGGCCTGTACGTCGCGGTCCCCGCCGCGATCATCTCGCTCACGCCGGGGCTGGGTGGACTAAGCGACATCGCCGACTGGTGGACGCAACCGATCGTCTACCAGAAAGTCATTGTCTTCACGCTGCTGTTCGAGGTGCTGGGCCTTGGCTGCGGCTCCGGGCCGCTGACCGGAAGGTTCATGCCGCCGATCGGCGGCATTCTATATTGGTTGCGGCCCAGGACCATTCGATTACCGGCGTGGCCGGATAAGGTCCCCTTCACCCGCGGCGATTCGCGTACCGTCGTCGATGTCGGTCTCTATGCGATCGTGTTGATCGGCGCGGTGTGGGCGCTGCTGGCACCCGGTTCCGGCGGATCGGTCACCGGCGCAGGCGATGTCGGCCTGATCGACCCCGTCCTGGTGATCCCGACCATCGTCGCCCTGGCGTTGTTGGGGTTGCGCGACAAGACCATTTTCTTGGCCGCGCGCGGCGAGCACTACTGGCTGAAACTGTTCGTGTTCTTCTTCCCATTCACCGACCAGATCGCCGCTTTCAAAATCATCATGCTGTGCCTGTGGTGGGGTGCGGCGACCTCGAAACTCAACCACCACTTCCCCTACGTGGTGGCGGTTATGACGAGCAACAACGCACTGTTGCGGCCCAAGCTGTTCAATCCGATCAAGCACCGGCTCTACCGCGACCACGTCAACGACCTACGGCCCACCTGGGTGCCGAAGTTCATGGCGCACGTTGGCGGGACCACCGCGGAATTCATTGTTCCGACGCTTCTGGTTTTCGTCGCAGGCGATCAGCCGTGGCGGTGGTTCCTCATCGGGTTCATGGTGATCTTCCACTTGAACATCCTGTCCAACCTCCCGATGGGAGTTCCGTTGGAGTGGAACGTGTTCTTCATTTTCTCGCTGTTCTATTTGTTCGGGCACTACGGCGCCATCCGCGCCACCGATCTCCGCTCGCCTTGGCTGCTGGCGCTGGTGATCGCCGCGGTAGCCGTGGTGATCGCGGGAAACATGTTCCCCGAAAAGATTTCGTTCCTGCCGGCCATGCGCTACTACGCCGGTAACTGGGCGACCAGCATATGGTGCTTCCGCGCCGGTACCGAAGACAAGATCGAAGCCGACATCGTGAAAAGCTCTGCGCTGGTTGTCAATCAGCTGGCCAAGCTCTACGACGCCGCGACCGCCGAAATCATGGCCGACAAGACGGCCGCCTTCCGGGCCATGCACACCCATGGCCGCGCGCTCAATGGCCTGTTGCCGCGTGCCATCGACGGCGAGACCGACTACAAGATTCGCGAGGGCGAAATCGTCGCCGGGCCACTGGTGGGGTGGAACTTCGGTGAGGGTCACCTGCACAACGAGCAGCTGCTGGAGGCCGTCCAAAAGCGTTGCCAGTTCGAGGATGGCGACGTCCGGGTCATCATCCTGGAAGGTCAGCCGATCCACATCCAAAAGCAGTGGTACCGCATCGTCGACGCGAAGACCGGACTGATCGAAGCGGGCTACATCAACGTCGAGGACATGCTGTCGCGTCAGCCGTGGCCCGAGCCGGGTGACGAATTCCCCGTGCATGTCACGACGCAACGCGCCGCGCAGTGACCAAATCAGTCACGAAGGCAGCCAATAAGGCGGTTGTCGTCGGCGCTGGGCCCAACGGCCTGGCCGCGGCAATTCACTTGGCGCGCCAGGGTATTGACGTACAGGTGCTGGAGGCGCGCGACACCATCGGTGGCGGAGCGCGCTCGGGTGAACTGACGGTGCCCGGGGTCATTCATGACCATTGCTCGGCGTTTCATCCGCTGGGTGTGGGCTCACCGTTCTGGCAGGAGATCGACCTGCCAAGCTACGGGCTGAGTTGGCAGTGGCCGGAGATCGACTGCGCGCACCCGCTCGATGACGGCACCGCCGGCCTGCTGTTCCAGTCGATCGAGGCGACCGCGGCGCGAATGGGATCCGACGGCAACCGGTGGCGGCTGGCCGTCGGCGACCTCGTCGAAGGATTCGATGAGCTGGCCAGTGACCTGCTTCGACCGGTGATCAATATTCCGCGCCACCCGATCCGGCTGGCCCGCTTCGGCCCGCGCGCGGTAATGCCGGCCACATTGCTGGCGCGCTGGTTTAGTACCGAGCAGGCGCGCGCCCTCTACGGCGGCGCGGCCGCGCACGTCTACACCCGGCTGGACCGTCCGCTCACTGCCTCACTCGGGTTGATGATCCTGGCCAGCGGCCACCGTTACGGCTGGCCCGTCGCGCAGGGCGGATCGGGATCGATCACCCGGGCGCTGGGTGCCGCCCTCGATGCGCACGGTGTACGCGTCGCCACCGGCGTAACCGTCCGCAGCCGCCGCGACATTCCCGACGCCGACATCGTCATGCTCGACCTCAGCCCGGCCCAGGTCCTGACGATTTACGGCGATTGCATGCCCAGCCGGATCAGGCGCTCGTATCTGCGCTACCGCGAGGGGTCCTCGGCGTTCAAGGTGGACTTCGCCATCGAAGGGCACATTCCGTGGACCAATCCCGACTGCGGGCGCGCCGGCACCGTTCATCTGGGCGGCACGTTCTCCGAGATCGCCGAAACCGAACGTCGACGCGCACAACGGAATATGGTGCAACGCCCGTTCGTGTTGCTGGGCCAGCAGTACCTGGCCGACCCGTCGCGCTCGGCGGGCAACATCAACCCGGTCTACGCCTACGCGCACGTGCCGTTCGGTTACACCGGCGACGCCACCGCCGCTGTGGTGAACCAGATCGAGCGGTTCGCGCCGGGGTTCCGGGACCGCGTCGTCGCAACCGTCAGCAAGTCAACCGCTGAGTTGCAGGCCTACAACCCCAGCTACATCGGCGGCGACATCATCGGCGGCGCCAATGACGGACTGCAGGTCATCTTCCGGCCGCGGATAGCCGTCGACCCCTACGCGATCGGGGTGCCCGGGGTCTACCTCTGTTCCCAGTCGGCGCCGCCGGGGGCGGGAATCCACGGATTGAGCGGCTACTACGCGGCCGAGTCGGCGCTGCGCTGGTCGCGTAAGCGCTAACCGGTCAGCCGCGGTGGTCCGGCTCAGCCCGCCGCACCCGTAGGTCCGGGTGAAATGGGCTGGCCGGGCGCGGGCCCGCCGGCCGGAGCCGGAATGGTCGGTTCCTTGCCGGCCTTGGACATGTCGATGATGGGTGCGCCGGCGGGCAGCGGTGCGCCCTCAGCCCCGAGGACCACCAACGGAGTACCAGCGGGCAGCACGGGGGCTACGGCGGCTCCCGCAGGCACCGGGACGGCGGCCGGGATGGGGGCGACGCCCGGGATGGGGGCGACGGCCGGTACCGGCGCGACCGCTGGGATGGGCGCGACGCCGGGGATGGGGGCCACTGCGGGGA
>NZ_MVHE01000111.1 GCF_002086155.1 Mycobacterium angelicum
TGCAGATGCCAGGCGGCGTCGGCTTTGGCGCTCAGCACGGTGTCGAGTTGGCTTTCGGTCAGCTCGGTCACCACGGCGTCATCGACGATTCCGGCGGTATGGATGACCGCGGTCAGCCGGTGGTCGTCAGGAATCGCGTCCAGTACCGCGGCCAGCTCCGCCCGACTGCTGGTGTCGCAGGCCGCAATGGTTACCTCAGCACCCAGCGCGCTCAACCGCTGCACCAGCTCCCCGGCGCCCGGAGCATCCGGGCCGCGCCGCGACACCAGCAGCAGATGGCGCATGCCGTACCGGGTGACGAGGTGCTCGGCGAAGACACCACCCAACATCCCGGTGCCCCCGGTGATCAAGACCGTGCCCTGTCGATCCCATACAGCCGGCGGAATCAGCACAATCTTTCCGGTATGGCGGGCTTGGCTCATGTCGCGGAACGCGTGGCGCGCCTGCAGCAGGCCGTAGCTGGTGGTGGGCAGGGGCCGCAGGATGCCCGCGGCGAACAGTCCGGTCAGCGTCTGCCATGCCGGACGAAGCTCCGCCGGACCCGCCACATGCAGGTCATAGGCCTGGTAGACGACGCCGGTACCAGCCTGGGCGACGTCGTCGGCCGCGCGGATATCGGTCTTGCCGATTTCGACGAAGCTTCCGCCGCGGGGCAACAGTCGCAGCGAGCCGTCGACGAAGTCACCGGCCAGGCTGTTGAGCACCACGTCGACGCCCTGCTGGTCGGTGGCAGCGGCGAACGCTTCGACGAAATCCAGCGTGCGCGAGGAAGCGATGCACTCGGGCGCCACGCCCAACCCCTTGAGCACGTCGTGCTTGCGCGGGTGCGCGGTGCTGAAGACTTGGGCGCCAAGGTGATTGGCGATCTGGATGGCGGCCTGGCCGACCCCGCCGGCGCCGGCGTGGATGAGCACGCGTTGCCCGGCGCTGAGCCCGGCCAGCTCGACCAGTGCAATGTAGGCCGTCAAAAACGCCACCGGGACCGATGCGGCCTGGGCAAAGGACAACCCGGGCGGGATCGGAACGACCATGCCCTGGTCGGTGACCGCCGTCGGCGCAAACGCGTTGTTGGGGAACAACCCCATCACCGCGTCACCGGGCCGCAGTGCGGTCACATCGGACGCGGTGTCGATGACCACGCCGGAGGCTTCGGCGCCCATGCCGTCGTCCGGGATGGCGCCCAGGGCAACCACGACGTCGTGGAAGTTCAATCCGGCGGCGCGGATCGCGACGCGAATCTGTCCCGGCGCCAACTCGTCGACCGCCGCGGTTGGCACCAGCGTCAGATTGCTCAGGTCACCCTTGCCGGTGGTGCCCAGTTGCCAGGCGGCAGACGCCGGCGGGATCAGGGAAATACTCGGGGTCAGCCGCGGAGTGTGCGCGCTGCCGTGCCGCAACGCGAGCTGGGGTTCGGCTACCCGGCGGCCGACGGCGGCCAGGATGTCGGTCAGCCCGTCGGTGGTGCCGTCCGTGTCGAGCAGCCCGATCCGCCCCGGATGTTCGTTCTGGGTGGCGTGGATCAGTGCCCAGGCCGCGGCGTGCGCCAAATCGGGAGCGCGGTCGTGAGTGCTGGTGGCCACGGCGTGGCGGGTCAGGACGAGCAGGTGGGTGCCGGCAACATCGGAACGGGCCAGCCAGTGTTGCAGCTGGGTCAGGGTGTGCCTGGTGAGGGCGTGGACTTGCCCTACCGGATCCTGTTCGCCATCGGCTGGCGGCAGGACCCAGATCACCAGATCGGCGTGGGCTAGGTCCGGATCGGAGAGGTCAGTGTGGCTGGTGGCCGACCGCAGGGCAGGTGCCGGCGCGCCGGCCTCATCGCTGACGACCGCCCAGGTAGCCGACGCGTCCGCCGCGGGAAAGGTGTCGGGTGGCAGCGCCGGCCAGTCCAGCTGAAAAAGACTGTCGCGCAACGCCGGAACGGCTGTGGGTTGGGGCAGGGAATCGGGGACGCTGCGCAGTGTCACCGTGGTCACCGTGATGACCGGGGCGCCGGTGGGGTCGCTGGCGCGCACGGTGTAGGTGTCGGCACCGGTGCGGGTCAGGACAACGTTGAGGCGGGTGGCCGCGGTGGCGTGCAGCGTGATCCCGGTGAGCGCGAACGGTAACCGGGGGCCGGCCGATTCGCCATTGCCGTCGTCGAGGGCGGTTAGGGGGTGCAGAGCGGCATCGAGCAGTGCGGGATGAATGCCGAAACCGGTGACGTCGGTGTCGGCCGGCAGAGCGACTTCGGCGTAGACGGTGTCGGGGCTGCCCGGCTCATGACCGATCCCGACCAACCCTTGGAAGGGGCCTTCGTAGTGCCGGCCGAGCGCGGCCAGTTTGTCGTAGAAGTCCTCGGTCTTGACGGCCTCGGTGAGCGGCAGCGGCATGGGAGCGGGGGCGCCGGGCCGGTCGGCACTCAACGTGCCGGTGGCATGCAGGACCCAGACACCGCGTTGCTGGTGCTCTTCGCTGGTCCGGGTGTGCACGCTGAACGACCGGCGCCCATGCTCGTCGAGGGGCTGGACGGCGACTTGCAGATCGGTGGGCAACTGTGGCGCGAGCACCAACGGCGTGTGCAGGATCAGCTCGTCGATGACGGGGCAGTCGACGTGTTGACCGGCGTGCAGGACCAGCTCGAGGAATCCGGTCGCCGGGAAGACGACGCTGTCGTGGATGCGGTGACCGGTCAGCCAGGCGTGTGCGCCGGTCGACAGCCGCCCGCTGATGACGATCTGGTCTTGATCGGCCAGCTGGGTGAGCGCACCCAGCAATGGGTGCCCGGGACGGTCCAGGCCGGCGGCGCTGACGTCGGCGGCGACGCTGGGTGTCAGCCAGTAGCGGCGATGCTGGAAGGGGTAAGTGGGCAGCGCGGTGGTCCGGGCTTCGGGGTAGAGGACGCGCCAGGCTGGGCTGTGCCCGCGGGTGTGCAGTTGAGCCAGCGCACTGCCCAGCGTGTCGAGGTTGGGCCGGTCGCGGTGCGAGGTGGCGATGACCGCTGACTGGCTAAGTTCCGCAGCATTGCTGAGGGCGTCGGTGATCGCGGGAGCCAGGACGGGCTGGGGGGATAATTCCACGAATGTGTGCTCGCCCTGAGCGAGCAACCCCGCGACACTGTCGCCGAAGCGGACGGTCTGGCGCAGATGCTGCGTCCAGTACTGCGCCGAGGTGAGTTCTTCGGCAGTGGCCGGTTGTCCGGTGAGGTTCGATACGACCGGCAGCAGGGGCGGGTGGTAGGTCAAACCGGCGGCGATGGCCTCGAATTCGGGCAGCGCGGGATCCATGGCCGGTGAGTGGAACGCGTGACTCACCGCTAGCGGCGTGGTCTTGAACGGACGCTTGCTGCAGTCGTCGCGAAGGCTGTCGATCTGGGCGAATGGCCCGGCGACGACGAGGGAGGTGGGGCTGTTGATCGCGGCAATCGCGGTGTCGGGGTAGTCGCCGAGCAGTGCCGTGACGTCGTCTTCGGTGGCCTGGATGGCCAGCATCGCGCCGGGTGCGCACGCCTGCATCAGCCGGCCCCGGGCGCTGACCAGCACCGCGGCGTCGGCAAGCGAGAACACTCCGGCGAGGTAGGCGGCGGTCAGTTCGCCGATGGAGTGGCCGAGCAGGCAATGGGGGTTGATGCCCGCATCGGTCAGTACCGCGTGCATCGCCGCTCCGAAGGCGAACAACGCCGGCTGGGCGTAGGCGGTCTGCTGCAGCAACGCCGCCGACGCGGTGTCCGGCGCGGCGAAAAGCACCTCGCGCAATGACACGTCGAGATGGGGATCGAAGGCCGCGCAGACCCGGTCGAGAACATCGGCGAAGACGCGGTGGTTGGCGTAGAGCTGGTGGCCCATGCGCGGGTATTGGGCGCCCTGACCGGGCAGGACGAAGACGATCTTGCCGCCGGGCTGGGCCAGATGGTGCTGAGCCAGGAATGGATGCGGCTCGCCGGTGCGCAGCGCGTGTAACCCGGCCAGCAACTCGGCGCGGACGTCGCCGGCGCCGGCCGGTGCGGTGACCGCGGCCCGGTACGGATGCTGACCACGGGTGGTGGCCAGGCTGTAAGCCACATCCGTGACGTCGGCTTCGGGGTACTCGACAAGGTGCTGATGCAAGCGATCGGCGTAGGCGGCCAGTGCCGCCGGGCTGCGCCCCGACAGCGGCCATACCCGCAGCGCGGTTGAGGGGGTCGGCGCGGCAGCCGGCTCGGACGGAGCCGGCGCGACGGGAGGCTGCTGAACGATCACGTGCGCGTTGGTGCCGCTGATTCCGAATGAGGACACCGCCGCGGTACGCGGGTGGTCGGTGTCCGGCCAGGTGATCGGTTCGGTGAGCAGGCGCACGGTGCCGGCCGACCAGTCCACGTGCGGGCTGGGACGGTCCACGTGCAGGGTGGGCGGCAACACGTCGTGGTTAAGGGCGGCGATCATCTTGATCAGCCCGGCGGCCCCGGCGGCGGCTTGGGTGTGGCCGAGATTCGATTTGATCGAGCCCAGCCACAGCGGATGCCCGGCGTCGCGGTGAGCGCCGTAGGTGGCGATCAGCGCCCCGGCTTCGATCGGGTCACCCAGTGTGGTGCCGGTGCCGTGCGCTTCGACGACATCGACGTCGTCCAGGCGCACCCCCGCATTGGCGGCGGCTTGCTGGATGACGCGCTGCTGTGCCAGGCCGTTGGGGGCGGTCAAGCCGTTGGAGGCGCCGTCCTGGTTGATGGCCGAGCCGGCGATGACCGCCAGCACGGGGTGGTTGTTGCGGCGGGCGTCGCTGAGGCGTTCCAGCACCACGACGCCGGCGCCTTCGCCCCACCCGGTGCCGTCGGCGGCGGCGGCGAACGGTTTGCACCGCCCGTCGCCGGCCAGACCACGCTGGCGAGCGAACTCGGTGAACGATGCCGGGGTGGTCATGACGGTGACGCCGCCGGCCAGGGCCAGACTCGATTCGCCGTTGCGCAGCGACTGACATGCCAAATGCGTGGCCACCAGCGACGACGAGCAGGCGGTGTCCACGGTGATCGCCGGCCCCTGCAAGCCCAGCAGATATGCGACGCGGCCGGAGGCGACGCTGGTGGCGTTCCCGGTCAGGCCGTAGCCTTCGGCCCCGTCCGAACCGGCGTCCCCGTACGGCTGTGCCCAGGTGCCGGCGAAGACTCCGGTGTCGGAGCCGACCAGTGCGGTCGGGTCTATACCGGCGGCTTCCAGCGCCTCCCAGCACACCTCGAGCAGCAACCGCTGCTGGGGATCGGTGGCCTGGGCTTCGCGGGCGGAGATGCCGAAGAATTCCGCATCGAAGTCGCCGGCGCTGGGCAGGAAGGCGCCGTGGCGGGCGTAGGTCTTGCCGACCGCATCGGGGTCCGGATCGAACAGCTCCGCCAGGTTCCAACCACGATCGGTGGGAAAGCCACCCATCACGTCGGTCCCGCTGCTGACCACCTCCCACAAGGCGTGGGCCGAATCAATCCCGCCGGGAAACCGGCACGCCATGCCGATCACGGCCACCGGCTCGTCCGCGACCACCACTGCCTGGGCCGCACTGACTCGCCTATCCCCGCCGGATAGCTCGACTTCCAAATACTTGGCCAGCCCCGACACCGAGCCGTAGTCCCAGCCGACCGTGTCCGGCAGCTGCAGCCCGGTCGCCGCCGCCAACCGATTCCGCAGTTCGACCGTCATTTGCGAGTCGAACCCGAGCTCGGTGAAGGCGCGATCGCGGTTCACCGACTGCGGGTCGGACTGTCCCAGCATCTTGGCGGTCTCGGAACTCACCGCATCGGCCACCAGACGGTAACGCTCTTGCTGCAAAGCCGACAGCCGCTCGGTGAGTGTCATCGAACCGGCGCTTTCCTGATCCGACTCCGCTGCCGCCGCTTGCGCGATGGACGGCAGCTGCCAAATCGGTTCTGTGGGGGACTGCCGCCGAAGCGCGGTGCGCAGCAATTTGCCCGTCGCGGTTCGGGGGAGTTGTTCGACGACGGCGAACCGGTGCGGCACCTTGAACGACGACAGCTTGCCGAGCAGCTCCTGATGGATGTCGCGGATCACCGAGTCATCCAGGGGGGTACCGGAACTGGGCACTAGAAAGGCTTGCAGGACCGATGCCCCCGACGGTTCCCGCAAGCCGACGACCGCAACCTCGTCGACCGCGTCGTCTTCAGCGATCAGCCGCTCGACCTCCAGCGGGTTGACGTTGACACCGCCGATGTTTTCGACGTCGTCGGCGCGACCGCGGTAGGTGATCCAGCCCTCGCTGTCGACGCAGACGGTATCCCGGGTGTCGAGCCAGCCCCCCTCGTGCAGGGCAAGCTCTCCCGGCCGGTTCCAGTAGCCAGGCGCGATAGAGGGGCCGCGAACCCACAGATCGCCCTCGATTCCAGGTCCGGCAACCGTGCCGTCCGGGGCCACCACCAGCAATTCATAGGGTGGGAGAACCTTGCCCACTGTCCCGAGACGCCATTCGTCGACGCGGTTGGACACGAAGGTTTGTCCGACCTCGGTCGAGCCCAGGCCGTCGAGAATCGGGACGCCACCAAAGAATTCGGAGAGTCGCTTGCCGAGTTCGAGGTCCAGTGCCTCGCCGGCTGACACCGCGCAGCGCAGCGAACGGAACGCGTCGGCAGAACACGTGTCGACGATTCGCGCAAAGAAGGTGGGGACGCCGTAGAGCACCGATGGCTCGAACTTCCCACACAACTGCGCGGCGAGTTCCGGACTGATCGTCGACTCGTTGATTACCGCGGAGCTACCCGAGGCCAGGGGGAACCACACCGAATTACCCAAGCCGTAAGCGAAATACATGCGTGCGCTACTGAGGCCGATGTCTTCGGGGGTGAGCCGCAACGCGCCGCGGCACATGGCTTCGACAAACGTCAGCGCATCAGCGTGCCTGTGCAGTGCGGCCCTGGGCGCACCCGTCGTACCGGACGAATACGTGGCGTATGCGATGGCGTCGCCATCGATCTGCGCATACGCTGCCGGTTCGGCTTGCGCTGCATCCGAGAGCAGCTCGGCGGCGTCCACCACCGGCGCGCGGTGAAACCGGTCGCACAGCGCGCTGGAGGTGACGACCAGCGCCGGCTGGCTGTCCCGCTGGTAAAACGCGTGTTCTTCAGGGTGCAGCTGCGGATTCGCGATGAACGCCGTCATCCCCTGGCCTAGACAGGCCAGCAATGACTGCACCAGCTCCAGTGAATCCGGCAGACACAACAGGACGCGGTCGCCGGTGCCAAGGCCGCGGTCGCTCAGCACCCGGCCAATGCGTGCGGCGCCCTCGTGGACTTGCCCGTGAGTTACGACATGCGGCGCGTGGTAAGCAGGCTTGTCCTGCCATCCCGCGTGCGCGGCCCGCTCGGCGAGCAGCCTCGCCAGATTTCCGTTGCCCATTTTTAATGACCAGGCCTACGTTGTGACTGACCGTCGTTGCAATTCGATGCGGATCAATTGGGAAATACGTGCAGCGGAAAGTATTCGGTGACGGTGACCACCGGTCGGCCCCCGATGATCATGCGATAGCGGCGGCCGACTGCCTTTGAACCGGAATTCCGGCACCATGCGGCCGCGGCCCAGGTGGGCTGCTCTCCCATCCAGACTTCCGGCGTGTCCTTGAAGATCTCCATGCACCCGCCGACCATCAGCTCGCCGATAGGGCGGTTCGTCCTGATCAAGCTGGCGACAATGGCGGGCGGCAGGTGATCAATCGCGATTGCCGACTCCGCAGCTACGAAAGGAATTCCCGAACGCCGGCCTTTGAGCAGCACATTGCGTTGCATGGTCCGCCCGTGCGACTCCGGTGACTCCGCAGTCTCTGAGGCAGTCTCTGAGCTGCTGGGGTGTATCTGCTGTTCGACGATCTGCACATCGACGTCGTCGTCCTTGACGATGCTGAGAATTCTGGTGAGGGTCCCGTTGGTGGCGATAAGCATCCGCAAGTCGCGACTGAGCTTCCGAATTTCATCTTCAGACAAGTTGTAGCGGCTGCCCGATCGTTTTTCCGCTGTGGCTCCGTGTGGCGATTTCGGCTGGCCGACCGCGACCTCGGGAACGCTGAAGAAGCGGGTGTGAGCGGTGTCAACGGTCATGCTGGCCTCCTCGAAACGGGACTCGAAACGGGACTCGAATCGACCCTGGGAATAAGCGACTGGCGGCCCGAAATCATCGGCCGACATGAGCGAACGGGGTTTCTTCGTATTGATCAGTGGCTTTGAATACTTACTGAATGCAGCAGCGCGGCCATGACGTTAATCAGGGCAAGGTGGCGGGACCATGGGCACAGTATCTAGAGAACTCTGCGGCGACCCGGCAATGTGCACAGCCACGGCGGCATGGCTGGCGGCAGCGCTGGGCGCGCCCATCGCGCGGCGGCCGGTGAGCACGGCTGCCACAGTGGTCGCGGTGGCCGTGCCGAGCCGCTCCGCAGTGGGCTCGGCGGCGCGGGATCCCTTGCGCCACAACCTGTATCGCCGTCCGGTGCGGTGCTTCGGCAAGCTTGTGCCGCGCCGCCTGAATCGCGGGCACTTATTATCGCGCGGACGAATTGGGTCACCGGCGGCAACGGCGTAGTCTGCCGCGTGTCATGTGTGCCGCCAGTGTCAATGTGCGCTCTGCTGCACCCGACAGCGCCTTAACAGTGCTGCTTGCCCATAGTTAGGCGTTGCTCTCCTGCACTAATTTGCTGCGCACGGATGCTGACTCACCCGCGGGCGCTGGCATGGAAAACCCATTCGCAGCGACGACAGCGCTTCGGCAGTTAAGTCACGTTCGTACCCCAAGGCAGATTACTGAGCGAGTTCGAACTACTTCTCCCGAGAGGCCGTTCAGTGGCAGGTCAAGAGGAACTTCATAAGCCGATTGCAATCGCGGGTGCGGCTCGCCGCCATCCCGGTGGCCCGAACTCGAACTCGGCCGCTAGCCGGCCATACGCACCTGACGCCGCACCCTTCTCGCCAGCACCCGAGACCATAACTTCCGGAGAGAGATGGACGACCAACTCACCAAGGTAACCAAAGCCCTTCGGAAGGCCGTCGGCCAGATCGATTGGTTGAAGCGGCAGAACGAAGCTCTAATTTCACGTTCCAGTGAACCGGTGGCGATTGTGGGGATGGGGTGCCGGTTCCCGGGTGGGGTGGATTCGCCGCAGAAGTTGTGGGAGATGGTTTCTGGTGGTGTTGATGTGGTGTCGGAGTTTCCGGTTGATCGTGGGTGGGATGTGGAGGGGATATTCGATCCCGACCCGGACGCAATGGGTAAGACCTATACCCGATTCGGTGGATTTCTTTCCGATGTAGCCGATTTCGATGCGGCGTTTTTCGGGATCGCGCCCGGCGAGGCATTGGTAATGGATCCGCAGCAGCGGTTGTTGCTGGAGTGCTCGTGGGAAGCGTTGGAGAGCGCCGGGATTGACCCAACGTCGTTGCGCGAGTCGGCAACCGGGGTGTTTGTGGGCGTCATGACCGCTGACTACGGGTTGGGACGGCCCCAGGACGCGTCGGATGCGTTGGAGGGCTACGGGCTTACGGCTTCGGCATTGAGCGTGGCGTCGGGTCGGGTGGCGTATGTGTTGGGGTTGGAGGGGCCGGCGGTGTCGGTGGATA
>NZ_MVHE01000112.1 GCF_002086155.1 Mycobacterium angelicum
TGGGCTCGGCGCATCAGTTCGGATTTCGGATCCGTGAAAGTGGTCCCCATATGACACAATATTAGCGCATAGGACACTTTGTGTCATGAAGGTCATGGAAAGGCTTCGGCGGTGACGGCACTACTGCGCGCGGTCCGCAGGCAACGCGGCCTCACCCTGGAGCAACTGGCCGAACAGACCGGGCTGACCAAGAGCTACCTGTCCAAGATCGAGCGCGGCCAGAGCACCCCGTCCATCGCGGTGGCACTCAAGGTCGCGCGCGCCCTCGATGTCGACGTCGGGCGGCTGTTCTCCGACCAGGCGGCCGAGGAGAAGATCGCCGTCGACCGCGCCGAGCAACGCAGCGGCGGTCGCTACCGGGCGCTGGCCTCCACCGTGCTGGGAAAATCCATGTCGCCGTTCATCGTTCGGCCCACCGGTCACCCCTCCGACGATCCCCATCCCGAACACTCCGGCCAGGAGTTCGTCTTCGTGCACGACGGCCACGTCGAGCTGGATTACGGCGACCGGACGGTCACGCTCGGCACCGGCGACAGCGCGTACTTCGACGCGGCGGTGAGCCACAAGCTGCGGTCGATCGGCGCGCGGCCGGCCGAAGTCGTCGTGGTCGCCCACAGCGAGCCGGGGCGCTGACCCGCTGATTTCCCTTGTCCCCTGACTGGGGGACACAAACCAGGCCCGCTCGTGGGATACACGCGGTGCGCAGGTGGAACGCACAATCGACGCGTCGATAGAAATGGTTTATCGACCGACAAAGGAGATTGATCATGTCTCACGAGACTCTGTTCGACGCCAACGAGACCACCTGCTCCGCACTTGGCTTCATCGCCGGCGAGCTCGCCGAATAGGTTCACGCACTCATGTTCCGCAAGGCAGCGAACGGGCATCCCGCCGAACGTCATTCGCGCCGGCGCCGGCAGTACCGCCGCTACTACCAGGGACGCGTCGAGCAGGTCACCCCGGTGGTGGCGTTCTGCGTGACCACCACCTGACCGTCCACGGCGATCTCGCAGTGAAGTTCGGGCGTCGCTCCTGAACCGCAGTCCGGCCAGTGGCACCCGCCGCTGGCGGCGACGAACGCCCACTGGTTCGGGTTTGCCAGGGTTGTGGTGTAAACCAGCGGCTGGTCGGCGGTGAACGCCGTCTGCACGGTGTTGAGGTACTGCGACGAGTTGGCGTTGAAGGCCGCCTGGCTGGGCGGGTCGCTGTTGATGTAGCGGACATTGCCGGTGAGGTTGCCGGTGCTGGTGATCGTGTAAGTGACTTGGTGGCCGGCCGGATCCGCATGTGAGGTGGCCGGTGCCACGAAGCCAGCCGCAACGGCCAAGGCCGCGATCGCGCTTGCCACTGTTCGCACGTTCGTCATATCGAGAACGGTACCCGAATCGTTACCCGCGGCATTCCGCGCCGAAGTCCCTACGATGCATCTATGCCTACGGCCTTCGTCTTGTCCGGCGGCGCCAGCCTCGGATCGATCCACGTTGGAATGCTGCGCGCCCTGGCCGACGAGGGGATAACCCCCGACCTGATCGTCGGCACCTCCGTCGGCGCGGTCAACGGCGGCTGGATCGCCTCGCGAGCCGATGCCGCCGGCATTCGCGGACTCGCCGAGCTGTGGATCTCGTTGTCCCGCAAAGACATCTTCCCCACCCATCCGGTGGCCAGCGCGTTGGGCATGCTGGGACGCCGAACACATCTGGTACCCAACTCCGGTCTGCGCCGGGTACTGGCCGACAACCTTCAATTCGCCCGCCTGCAGGACGCGCCGATCCCGTTGCACGTGGTGGCCACCGACGTCATCTCGGGCACCGACGTGTTGCTGTCGTCGGGTAGCGCGGTCGACGCTATCGCGGCCAGCGCCGCGATCCCCGGCGTATTTCCCCCGGTCAACATCGACGGCCGCGACCTGATGGACGGCGGTGTCGTCAACAACACCCCGGTGTCTCATGCCGTGGCGCTCGGTGCCGACCGGGTATGGGTGTTGTCCACCGGCTACTCGTGCGATCTGCCCGCGACTCCCAAGACGGCACTGAACATGGCGCTGCACGCCATGACAACCGCCGTCAACCATCGCCTGGCCGTCGACGTCGCCCACTTCGAGCAAGCCGTCGACCTGCGGGTTATCCCGCCGCTGTGTCCGGTCGCCATCTCCGGCCTGGACTTCTCCCACGCCGCCACGCTGATCGAGCGCTCGCACGCGGAAACCCGGTCGTGGTTGTCGGCCAATCCCCCGTCCATCGGCCAGGCCGCCTTGCTCGAGCCGCATCGTCATTAAGGGGTTAGTGCGGTGAGCGACGACAGCCGGGGCATCAGCCGGCGCAGACTGCTGACGACGGCGGCCACCTCGGCGCTGCTCGGCGGTGTCGGAGTGGGCGGGGCTTCGGTGCTGTGGTCGCGGCCGTCGGGTCCCGGCGTCTGGTATCAACCCGATCGAAGCGGGGCGCCGCCGGTGGGCGGCCTGCACCTGCAATTCGGCCGCAATGCCGCCACCGAGGTGGTGGTGTCCTGGCACACCACCGACGCCGTCCGCAATCCACGCGTCATGCTGGGCACGCCGGCCTCGGGGTTCGGCAGCACCGTGGCCGCTCAAACCCGCACCTACCGGGATGCCAAGTCCAACACCGAAGTTCGCGTCAACCACGTTCGGTTGACCAACCTGACGCCGGATACCGACTATGTGTACGCCGCCGTGCACGACGGCGCCAATCCGGAACTGGGCACCATAAGAACCGCGCCCAGCGGACGAAAACCATTGCGCTTCACCAGCTTCGGCGATCAGGGCACCCCGACCCTGGGAAAGCTGGTCAACGGCAAGTACGTCAACGACAACAACGGAACGCCGGCAGCCGCCGACACCACCAGTGCGATCGAGCGAATGGCCCCGCTGTTCAATCTCGTCAACGGCGACCTGTGCTACGCCAACCTCGCCCAGGACCGGATCCGCACCTGGTCGGACTGGTTCGACAACAACACCCGCTCGGCGCGCTACCGGCCCTGGATGCCCGCGGCCGGCAACCATGAGAACGAAATGGGCAACGGCCCAGTCGGTTTCGGCGCATACCAGACCTACTTCGCGGTGCCCGATTCCGGGTCCAGCCCGGAACTGCGCGGCCTGTGGTACTCGTTCACCGCCGGTTCGGTCCGGGTGATCAGCCTCAACAACGACGACGTGTGCTATCAGGACGGCGGCAGCTTCTACGTACACAATTACTCTGGCGGCGAGCAAAGACGTTGGCTGGAAAGCGAACTCGCGGTCGCGCGCCGCGACCCGTCGATCGACTGGATCGTCGTGTGCATGCACCAGACGGCGATCTCCACCGGTGAGCGGGGTTCTTCCAATGGCGCCGACCTGGGGATCCGCCAGCAATGGCTGCCGTTGTTCGACCAGTATCAGGTTGATTTGGTGGTATGCGGCCACGAACACCACTACGAGCGGTCACATCCGGTGCGCGGCACGCTGGACAGCGCGACCCGCACACCGATTCCCGTCGACACCCGGCCCGGCCTCATCGACACGACGCGCGGAACCGTCCACCTCGTCATCGGTGGCGGCGGAACATCCAATCCCACCAACGGGCTGTTGTTTCCCGAGCCCCGGTGCCGCGTGATCACCGGCGTCGGCGACTTCGACCCCGCGGCCGGGCGCCGGCCACCGATCCGGGTGACCGAGGATGCGCCGTGGTCGGCGTTTCGCGACCGCGACAATCCCTACGGCTTTGCCGTTTTCGACGTCGATCCGGGCCGGCCGGGCGGCAACACGTCGATCAAGGCGACGCACTACGCGGTGACGGGACTGTTCGGCGCGGTGACCTTGGTGGATCAGTTCACCCTGACCAAGCCCCGGGGCGGCTAGCTCAAAACAGCGTCGGCTGTGGCGGTTCCGGCGTTGCGTCGGGTTTTCGCTGGACCGGACGGTGGTCACCGCCCAGCCGATACTTCGCGATCAGTGGTGCCGCACGCTGGCGCAGGGTTTCGCGGTAGTGCGGCGGCAAATACGCTCCGCGCCGGTATAACTCGCGGTATCGGCCGACCAGCTCGGGATGGGCGCGGGCCAGCCACTCCATGAACCAGCCGCGCGTCGACCCCCGCAGGTGCAGGCCGAAAACCGTGACGCCGGTGGCGCCGGCGGCGGCAATCTGGGCCAGCAGCCCGTCGAGGTGCTCGACGGAGTCGGTGAGGTCTGGCAGCACCGGCGCGACCATCACATGACAGTCCAGGCCGGCGTTGCGGATCGCGTCGATCAAGCCGAGCCGGGCCTGCGGGGTGGGTGTGCCCGGCTCGACCTCTCGGTGCAGCGCCGGGTCGCCGACCGCCAGAGACACCGCTACCGACACCGGGACGTGCTGGGACGCATCGGCGATCAGCGGCAGGTCGCGGCGCAGCAGGGTGCCCTTGGTCAGGATCGACAGCGGCGTGCCCGATGCGGCCAGCGCGCCGATGATGCCCGGCATCAGCGCGTAGCGGCCCTCGGCGCGCTGGTAGGGGTCGGTGTTGGTGCCCAGCGCCACGGTCTCGCGTTGCCAGGACGGCCGGTGCAGCTCGCGGCGCAGGACTTCGGCGACATTGGTCTTGACCACCACCTGGGTGTCGAAATCGTTGCCCGGATCGAAGTCCAGGTACTCGTGGGTCGGGCGGGCGAAACAGTAGCGGCAGGCGTGCGAGCAGCCGCGGTAGCCGTTGACGGTGTAGCGAAACGGCAGGGCCGCGGCGTTGGGCACTTTGTTGAGCGCGGACTTGCACAGCACCTCGTGAAAGGTGATGCCGTCGAAATGCGGCACGCGCACGGTACGGACAAAGCCGATCCGCTGCAGCCCCGGCAGGGCCCCGTCGTCGACTGCGATTCCATCGACCGCGACCGCCTGACCAGCCCAGCGCATCCTTATATTCGAACAATAGTTCGATCGCCTGTCAACCCGCGCCAACCTTCTACTGACACGTCATCTCGATACTGACGATTTCTTCAAAACCTCTTGACTGAGCATTGATTCTTGAGTGAAGATATCTGCAACTACTGAGTTTGGAGGCCTTCATGACGCAGGACGTGGGGACACACGGCGACTTACACAGCGAGCGCGGCGCCCACCGCGGTGAGCATCCCGGGCGGTCCCGCGACCCGCTGATCAAAGTTCACGACATCGCATGGCTGGAGTTCGAGAAGCCGGACTTGGATCGCACCGAAACCTTCGCCAAGGCATTCGGCTTCGCCATTGCCGACCGCACACCCGACGGCCTGCGGCTGCGCGGCGCCGACGCAGGGTCGCCGTGCGTACTGGTCCGGCGCGGCCAGCGTTCACGCTTCGCCGCGGTCGCCTTCCGTGCCCAGGACGAAAGCGACGTCCGCCGCGTGGCCGCCGCGACCGGGCGCACGCCGCACAGGCTGCCCCCGCACTTGGGTGGTCTGGCCGTCGACCTGATTGATCCGAGCGGCGTCACCGTGCGCGTGATTGCCGGCACGCACGAGCTCACCTCGTTGCCGGCCCAGACGCCGCACACCTTCAACTTCGGGCCCACGCTGCATCGCATCAACACACCGCAGCGCCCGCTGCGCAAGCCCGCCACTGTGCAACGGCTCGGACACCTGGTTCTGCAGACGACGACCTACCTGCAGACGCTGAACTGGTACCTCGACACCCTCGGGATGATCGTCAGCGACTTTCTGTATCTGCCCGGCCAGCGCGACCGGGGACCCAACATGAGCTTCATCCGCTGCGACCGCGGAGACACCCCGACCGACCACCACACGCTGGCCCTGTCGCTGGGGTTGTCCAACCGCTACGTCCATTCGGCCTACCAGGTATGCGACCTCGACAGTCTGGCGGCAGGCGGCGAATATCTCGCCGAACGCGGTTACCGCCGGTCATGGGGAATCGGCCGCCACATCCAGGGCAGCCAGATCTTCGACTACTGGCGCGACCCGGACGGGTTTATGGTCGAACACTTCACCGACGGCGACATGTTCGACTGCTCCGTGGAACCGGGTTGGGCCCCGTTCAGCGCATCGGGTCTGGCTCAATGGGGGCCCGCGCCCAGCAAAGACTTCCTGGGTACCAGCTCCAAATCCCTGCCGCGCGAGCTTGTTTCATTGTTCGGCGCGTTGCGCACCAACGACTTCGACTCCCGTCGCCTGATCGGCCTGATGAAAGCAGCCAACTCATGACCATCTCCATCCTGCGCACCAGCGACGCCTGGTGGGTCCAAACAGCCAGTGGTGCAGTCAAAGTCGACACCGACGCGGTGAGCACCGGCGAGTTGCTCGCCGACCGCGCCGCAATCGACGCAGCGGCGGCAGGTGATCATGCGGTGCCCGTCGAGAGCCTGCAAGTCATGTCTCCGGTGACGGCGCCGTGTCGGGTAGTGGCCCAGATGACGAACTTCACCTCCCATGTCAAGGACTCGGGCATGAACCCGAAGACCATTCCGCTGACGTTCTTCCGTAAGGCCTCGGGGTCGATCAGCGGACCGTTCGACGACATCGTCAAACCACAGCACGTCCGGTTTCTCGACTACGAGGCCGAAATCGGTTTGGTCATCGGCCGCGAACTCAATGTCGGTGCCACCATTACGGCGGCGAATCTGTCCGACTACGTGGCCGGTCTGGTGGTGGCCAATGACGTGTCGGCACGCGATGTCCAGCTTCCCAAAACGCAGTTCTACGAGGCGAAGTCGTATCCGACGTTCACTCCCGTGGGGCCGGCGCTGGTGTTGCTCAACGCCGACGAGCTCAAGCGCTTCGGCGAGCTGCGGCTGCGGTTACACGTCAACGGCGAAACCCGGCAAGACATGACCGTGGGCGCTGACATGATCTACTCACCGCTACAAGCACTCCAGGCGCTGACCCGCTTTCAGCAGCTTCAGCCCGGGGATTTGTTGCTCACCGGAACTCCGGCCGGCACCGCGCTCAGCGCTCCCCCGAAGCCCGTCGAAGTCATCAGTTCCCTGCTGCCGCCCGCCGTCAAATGGAAGGCCTTCTTCAAACGACAGGCCAACAACGTTCGCTACCTTCACGACGGCGATCTGGTCGAGACGAGCGTATCCACTGACGACGGCACCATCGACCTGGGAACGCAGCGCAACATGGTGGCGTACAAATGAATACGTCACCGGACTCGGTACCGGTGGTCATCGTCGGCGCCGGGCCGACCGGCGTCACCGCGGCGACCCGGCTGGCCCAATACGGCATACCGTCGCTGGTGCTGGACCGCTGGGAAAC
Organism: Mycobacterium angelicum; assembly: GCF_002086155.1. Taxonomy (GTDB): domain Bacteria; phylum Actinomycetota; class Actinomycetes; order Mycobacteriales; family Mycobacteriaceae; genus Mycobacterium; species Mycobacterium angelicum. Next base: position 7,211 of record NZ_MVHE01000112.1, read on the forward strand.
CGTGTATCCCCAACCCAGGGCCGTACACCTCGACGACGAGATCAGGCGAATCATCGGGTGGCTGGGAGTGGGTGAGGAATTCACCGCGATCACCCGATCCGCACTGGGCCTGCGGCTGGTGGACAAGGATCTGCGAACCCTGGCTCAGTTCGACCGCGATCCGGCACACAGCATCCACGGGTACCCCCAAGCCAACATGTTCGATCAGCCCGAACTCGAAGGCCTGCTGCGATCAAACCTGAAGCGGCACAGCCTGGTTCGCTTCCGCGGCAACGCCGAGGTCACCCAGATCCGCCAACCCGAGGCCGGACGGGTGCAGGTCACGTTCACCGATCGGATCAGCGGCGAGCAGCACGTCGTAGAGACCGGCTTCGTGTTGGGCTGCGATGGCGCCAACAGCGTCGTTCGCGGCGCGATCGGCGTGGCGATGGGGAGTATGCGTTTCTCCCAGCGCTGGCTGGTGGTCGACGTGGTAACTGACGCCACGCTCGAAGTGTGGGACGGCGTGTATCAAGTCTGCAATCCAGACCGCGCAGCCACCTATATGCGTGTGGGCGTCAACCGGTACCGCTGGGAATTCCGGCTGCGCGAGGGCGAGAGCGCCGACGATTTCACCACTGCACAAGACCTCGAGCCGCTGATTTCTCCTTGGCTGCAAGGTGTTTCGGTGGACGGCCTGTCCCTGGTGCGCGTCGCCGAATACACCTTTGGCGCCGGCGTCGCAAACTCGTGGCGGCGGGGCAATGTCTTCCTGCTCGGCGACGCCGCACATCTCACACCCCCGTTCATCGGCCAGGGTATGGGCGCCGGGATCCGCGACGCAACGAATCTGACCTGGAAGCTGGCCGGAGTGCTGACCAAAAACCTGCCTGCCGGCGTGCTCGACAGCTACGAACAAGAACGCAAACCCCACGCCGAGGCCATGATCCGGCTGGCGCTGATCATGGGGTGGTCGATGACGGCCGGCGGGCGGGCCGGAGACGCGGTGCGCGACGCTGTGGTGCCGCGGCTGCACCTCATCCCGGGCGCGCGAGGGCTTGTCACCAATAGCCGGACGCCGGCTCTGCATAAAAGCGCGTTGGTGCGCAGGACGTTTGACGGCCGACGGCTGGCCGGGAAGCTCTGCCCGAATCCTGCTCTGCCGGAAGGAGTTCGGCTCGACACGCTGCTGGGCACCGGGTTTGCCCTCATCACCGCCGAGCCGCCCACCTGCACTCAGCGTGAGCTGCTTCGCCAGCGCGGGGCCGCCATTGTGCACGCGCCGCCGGAGAGTCAGCTGGCGCAATGGTTGCAGCGCGGTGGTGCCACTGCGGTGATCGTGCGGCCCGATCGCACTGTCATGCTGGCCGGCCGCCGACTCAGCGCCCTCTGTGCCGCAATGCCCCGATTTGTATTGCCCCGCAACGACAGTGACAGTTCGACAGGAGATTAACATGCGTAGTGATCCTCGCGGCGTCGTACTTGCCTGCTGCGCAGCGTTGGTAGTCGTCATGTCAGCGGTCGCCGGCGTCAACGTGGCGTTGCCCGACATCGCCCTGGACAAGGGCGCCAGCGCCACCGATCTCACTTGGATCGCGGATGCCTACACCGTCGCGCTCGCGGCGCTGGTGTTGCCGGCCGGCGCGATCGGTGACGACTTCGGCCGCCGGCGCACCCTGATCGGCGGCACCTTGTTGTTCGGACTGGCCAATGCGCTGGCCGCGGCCGCCGGCACTGCGCACACGATCATCGTTGCCCGGGTGATCATGGGCGTCGGCGCAGCGTTCATCATGCCGAGCACGTTGTCGACGATCACCGCC
>NZ_MVHE01000113.1 GCF_002086155.1 Mycobacterium angelicum
CCTGTTCGGCACTGGCGGCGCCGGCGGGGCGGGCGGAATCGCCGTCAACGCCCAGGGCGGCACGGGCGGACAAGGTGGCGCCGGAGCACTGTTTGGCTCCGGCGGCGTCGGCGGTGCGGGCGGGCAGGGCAGCACGACTGGCGGCACCGGCGGCCAAGGCGGATCCGCCGGGCTGTTCGGCCTCGCAGGCGCCGGCGGCACCGGCGGGTCGAGCATCAACGGCGACGGTGGCACCGGCGGATCCGGAGGTGACGGCGGGCTGTTCAGCTCGGGCGGAACCGGCGGCACCGGCGGGACCGGAAGCAGCCAGCTCGGCGGGTTCGGCGGCAGCGGCGGCAACACCGGATTCTTCGGCTCCGGTGGCGCCGGCGGCGCCGGAGGTTTCGGCGATATCGGCGGTTCCGGCGGAGCTGGTGGGATCGGCGGACTCTTTGGCTCCGGCGGTGCCGGCGGAACCGGAGGCGACGGCAACGCAGCCGGTGGTGAGGGCGGACCGGGTGGCCTCGCCGGGCCGATCGGCAATGGCGGCAACGGCGGTGCAGGCGGCAACGCGGTGTCGATCGGCCCCACAGTCGGGGGCGCCGGGGGCGCTGGTGGTGGCGCCAATCTGATCGGCAACGGTGGCAACGGAGGCAACGGCGGACTCGCCAAGACCGTGGGCACCGGCGGCGCCGGCGGATCCGGCGGGCGCCTGTTCGGTCAACCCGGGATCAATGGGTTGCCATGAGCTGCGCCAGCCGGGCAAGCCGCTGAATGCACCGGTCGCGGCGTCCTATTCTGGTGCCGATGACTGCCGTGCTGACGTGCCCCCGATGCGGCGCAGAATTGCGGCCGACCGCGAAGTTCTGCGGCGAGTGCGGCTCACCGAGCGCGGCGTCCGGTGCCCCGGCCGAATACAAGCAAGTTACCGTGCTGTTCGCCGATGTGGTCCATTCGATGGAGATCGCCGCGGCGGTGGGCGCAGAGCGGTTGCGCGAGATCATGGCCGAACTTGTCACGCATACGGCGGCGGTGGTGCAGCGATACGGCGGCACGGTGGACAAGTTCACCGGAGACGGCGTGATGGCGGTATTCGGCGCACCGAACGCCTTGGAAGACCACGCCTTGCGGGCCTGCCTTGCCGCGCTCGGCATTCAGGCCGAGGTCGTCAGCTTGGCAGCGGAGTTCGACGAACGCGACGGCATCGACCTGCGCCTGCGGGTAGGGCTCAACTCGGGGCAGGTCATCGCCGGTGAGATCGGTTCCGCCGCTTTGGGTTACACGGCCATCGGCGAACAGGTGGGGATGGCTCAGCGAATGGAATCGGTCGCGCCGCCGGGGGCTGTGATGCTCAGCAACTCCACGGCGCGACTGGTCGAGAACGCCGCGGCGCTCGGAGAACCGCAATTGGTGCACATCAAGGGCGTCGCGGACCCAGTGCGGGCGCGCCGGCTGCTGAGCGTCACCGAGCGGCCGCAGCGCAGCGGTGTCGCGTATTCGACGTTGGTGGGCCGCGACTGGGAACTGGCCACGCTGACGGCGATGCTCGATCGCTCGATGAAAGGCCGCGGCTGTGTGATCGGCGTGGTGGGACCTCCCGGGATCGGCAAGACCCGGCTGATCGCTGAAGCCGCCCAACTGGCGAAAGGTCGCGGCGTCGAGGTGTATTCCACCTTCGGTGAATCACACGCCACCGAGGTCCCGTTCCATGTGTTGACACGTCTGTTGCGCGCGACCGGCCCGCTGGGAGCCCTTGTCCCGGACGCCGATCCCCAGGACCTGCTGCTGCTTGACGATCTGTTGGGCAGGGCCGATCCCGATGCGGAGCTGCCCAAGATCGACCCCGACGCGCGGCGACGGCGGCTGACCGCACTGATCAATTCGGCCCAACTGAGCCGCACTGAGCCGGCGGTCTTCATCATCGAGGATGCGCACTGGATCGACGCGGTCAGCGAATCCATGCTCGCCGAATTCCTTTCAGTGATACCGCAGACGCCCGCACTGGTACTCGTCACCTATCGTCCCGAATACCACGGGGCGCTGACGGCGCTTTCCGGCGCGCAGACCATCGCCCTTGCGCCACTGAGCGATTCGGAAACCGCGACATTGCTCGCTGAAATGCTTGGTGCCGATCCAACCGTCGATCAGATCGGCAAGGTCATCGCCGGACGCGCGGCCGGAAATCCCTTTTTCGCCGAGGAAATGACTCGTGAACTCGCCGAGCGCGGCGTACTTGTCGGTGAGCGCGGCAGCTATGCCTGCCGGACCGATGTGGCCGAAGTCAGCATGCCCGCCACATTGCAGGCGACCATCGCCGCACGCATTGACCGGCTCAGCTCGGCGGCCAAGCACACGCTTGTCGCCGCGGCGGTGATCGGCGCTCGCTTCAGCGGCGACCTGCTGGCGGTCTTGGAGGTCGATCCGGTTGTCGACGAGCTGATCGACGCCGAGCTCGTCGACCAAGTGCGATTCACCCCGCGCGCGGAATACGGGTTTCGGCATCCGTTGATCCGTACGGTCGCTTACGAATCACAACTCAGAGCTGATCGCACCGTGTTGCATCGACGGCTCGCCACCGCGATCCAAGCCCGCGAGCCGGAATCCGCCGAGCAAAACGCCGCACTGATCGCCGAACATCTGGAGGCCGCCGGTGATCTGCCCGCGGCGTACGGCTGGCGCATGCGCGCGGCCGCCTGGTTGACGAGCCGCAACATGGCCGCAGCACGACTCAGTTGGGAGCGCGCCCGAACGATCGCCGACGCACTGCCCAATGGGGGGCCCGCCGAGGACCCGGACCAAACCGCCATGCGCATTGCCCCTCGCACCATGCTGTGCGCGACCGCCTATCGAAACCGTGCGCACGATGCCGGCGCTCGCTTTGACGAATTGCGGGAATTGTGCGCCGCCGCAGGGGACAAGAGGTCGCTGGTGATTGCCATGGCCGGGCTGGTGATGGATAGCGCGTATCAGGGCCGGATCCGCGAGGCCTCGCGGCTGGCATCGGAAGCCATGGCCGAAATCGAGTCGCTCGGCGACCCGACGTTGACCGTAGGGCTGTCCTTTCCGGCGATCTACGCCAAGATCGAGAGCGGCGAATGGCCCGACGTGCTGCGATGGTCGCAAAGGGGTATCGACCTGGCCGACGGTGATCCGTTCAAAGGCAACTTTATTTTCGGATCTCCGCTAGCGCTTGCCTTCACGTCCCGGGCTATGGCCCGCTACTGCCTCGGTCTTCCTGAATGGCGCGCCGACCTGCGCCACGGCCTGGACATAGCCCGCAGCGCCGACCCCCTGACCTACGCTGGGTCCGTCGCCTGGGCTTACCTTCCGGGAATCCCGAATGGCGCGCTGGCTGCCGACGATACCGCGGTGGGTGAGATCGAGGATGCGGTGCGGTTTGCCGAAAGATCGGGCAACGACATGGCCCTGGCCTTTGCGAGGGTGGCGCTGGGCATCGCCCTGGTACACCGTCGAACGGCTGCCGAGCGTGACCGCGGACAGACGCTTCTGGTCGAGGTCAGCGACGTGTTCGTCCGCCATGCACATAATCTCGGCGATCGACCGCTGGTCGACGTGTACGTGGCACGCGAAAGGGCTCGGCGTGGAGATCGCGACAAGGCGATCCAGTTGATGTGCGCATCAATTGAAGGCCTGGTTCGTGAGGGACAGCTGCTGGCATGGGGCATTCCAGCTACCGGGGTTCTGGTGGAGACACTGCTGGAACGTGCGGCTGATGGCGACTCTGCGGGCGACTCTGCGGGCGATAAGGCCCAAGCCGAAGCCGCGATCGACCGGTTGGCGGCAGCGGTTACCGACGGCAGTTTGGCGGTACGCGACGTTCTGCTGCTGCGGCTACGCGCCTTGCTGGCCCGGGCTCACGGCGACACTGCGGCCTACACACTATTGCGCGACCGCTACCGTGAACTGGCGAAAACCTTTGGCTTGGCAGGACATATCGAGTTGGGCGAGGCAATGGCGTGACGCCGGTCACGCTTCTACGGCGTGTTCACCCGGCGCTGCGGCCAAGCACGCGCTGCTCGAATAGCTCTGCGCCGCGGGCCGTCCCGCCGGTGGCCTCGAAGCCGGCGGCGACGCGTTCTGCCCCGTCCGTCATGGCCATCGCCTCGCGCACCTTGGTGCGTAGTCGCGACGGCGAGAGTTTCCCGGCCGGCAGCCGGGTGCCGCACTTGGCCACCTCGACGCGCCGCGCGACCTCGAGTTGGTCACGCCCGTAAGGCACGACGCACACCGGAACGCCGCGGGCGAGCGCTTTTTGGGTCGCTCCCATGCCGCCGTGGGTCACCGCACACACCGCGCGATCCAGCACGGGACCGTGTGGAACGAATTGCAGCACAGTCGCATTGGGCGATGCGGCTATTTCGTCCAGGCGTCCGGCCGGCAGGGTTGCGACCACATGCACCGGCTCATCGTTCAGCGCGGCAATAGTGGTCTGGACGAGGTTGGTATCGGCTTGCTTCTCCGATGAGGTTGTGACGAGCACGATTGGCCGGTCGATCGACGCCAGCCAATCGGGGACGGTGCCCGACCCCGGATCGGCCACGCACGGCCCGATCATCTGGACCGCGTCACCCCAGTCCGTCTGCGGGTACTGGAATGGCTTGCCGCTCGCGACCAGCATCAGCGGCGGCCGGCGCAGAAACTGGTCTATCGACGTGACCGGCCGGATGTCGTCGACATCTGCGCGAATCATGTTGATCAGCGGCAGTATTCGCTTCTCGAGCGAACCGATCACGATAGGTCGCATTGCGGCGTCACGCGTCCGCCCCAATAATCCGGGCAGTGGCCGCAGACCCGGCCCGAACGGTGGCACGCCGTCGGCTTGCAGCGGCGGCGTGTACGGCGAGAAACAAGCCCACGGCAAACCACCGGCCTCTGCTGCCGACAGCGCACCCCAGCAGTTCACATCGACCAACGTCGCGTCCGGGCGGACCCGGGCTACCGCGTCGGCGAAATCGGCCACTTCCAGCACGCCGCGGCGGCCGAACGCCGCGAGCCCCATCTGCAGCGCGCCGCGGGGATTGGGTGCCTTCCAGTCGTCGAGCTCGATCGCTTCGATCCGCGGATCAATGGCATCTGTGGTGAAGCCGAACTGCCGACCGATTTCCACACCGGCGGAAAGTGTGCGTAGGTGAACCGTGTGGCCACGGCTGGACAGTTCGGCCAGCAGCGCGCTGATCGGCAACAGGTGACCGAGTGCGGGCGAGGTGTATGCCAGTACCGTTGCCATCTCCGTCAGTTCTGTGCTGGGGCTCAGGCGATCTCGTCGACCATGCGCCGCGCTTCGGCGAGCCGGCCGACGACGTCGAGCTTCTCACACAGCGACAGATACTGGTTGGCTTGCTCCGCGTAGTCGCCGGAATCGCCTGCCGCTTTGGCTAGCAACGCGCGGGATTTCAGCCACCACAGGTCCACCGCTGTAGTGCCAGGCCGCCCATCCCAGCGATCAACGATTCGGTGAGCTTCAGCGAGGTCGTCAAGCGATCCGCGCTCGATGAGCAGCGCGACGAGCGCCTCTCCCGTGCAGCCTACGAACACTGGACTGCCACATTCGATGTGCAGCGAGAACCAGGCACGAAGATCATCGATAGCTTTGTCCACTAGCCCTTTTCGCGCGGCATCGATCGCCAGCTCGGCACCAATGGTGGTCAGCGCGAGGACATGCAACTTGTGCTCTTCGATCAGGGCGCGTGCGCGCTCGAGCAGCCCGATCCCCTCGTCGTGTGCCGCTTTTTCGGCGCGCAGCAGGACCGTTCCACGGGCCCACAGCGTGGCGATGATGCCGCTGATGTCGCCCAGTGCTTCCGCACACCTCAACGCCTCCCGCGTCTCGTCGAGCAGATCGTCGGCCCGCCACATACCCAACATCGCAACGGTTCCGGAGTAGTGCGAGACCATCACGTAGTTGAGGGGAGGCAGCGTATGCGCTTGTGCAATGCCCTCTTGGAAATTTCGCCTGCCCAGCTCCGTGTCCCCGATGCACATCTCGATGACCGCGCGAAGAACCAGCGCTGCAACCTTTTCATTCGCCGGTACATCGTCGGGTAATGCCAGTATCGCGTCGATGACCCGTAACGCGGCGTCGAAATCGCAGTCGACGAACCGTGCAAACGCTATCGCATTGAGGATTATGGCCATTGTCGCCGCCTCGCAGGCGATGCTGTCGACCATGTCTTCCAGCTCCGATGCCAGCGCTACGGCCTCGGGGACGCGGATGTCGTTGATGCCGAACGACCAGATGCGTCCGGCGGTCGCGAGCGCGAGCGGGGTTAGGTCACCGGAGCGCATGGTGAGTTCTCGAAGTTCTTGGTAACGCTGATCAGCTCCGATGGCGTCGGTGACATAAAGCGCAGTAGAGATCAGCAACGCCCGTGGGGTGATTCGCATGGCGATGACGCCCTCGCTGTCATCGGCTAACCCGTCGGCGATAAGTCGGGCCCGTTCCCATGCTGCGCGGGCGGCACGCACATCGCGTGAACGGAGCCATTCCGCTGCGCGCAGATGCCAGCGGTACGCCTGGACGGGTTCGCCGCCCGCCTCGAGGTGCGTGGCAATCAATTCCGCGTTGGCGTCGACGGCACCGGAGTCGCGCGCCTCGATGGCCGCGGCCAGCGTTCGGTGCGCCCGCACCCGAATGGCGCTCAGCTGTGATTCGTAGGCCACCGTTCGCACCAGCGGATGGTGGAAGCAATACCGTTGTCGCGGAACGAATTCGACCTGATCGATCAATTCGGCCGACACCAGCTCGGCCAGACACGTGGACACGCTTTCCGTCAGCAGCGCCCGCAACGTGTCCACGTCGAAATGGTTACCGATCACCGCCGCGGCGTTCAGAATCGACTTCGTGGCTGCCGACAGCCGATCGATGCGGGCCGCCAGCACCGCCTGAACCGTTGCGGGAACGGTTATTTCATCTACATCGCCGATCAGCTGATAGCGACCGCGACTGCCCGACAGTACCCCACGGCCGCCCAGGTCCCGGACGATCTCCTCGGCGAAGAATGGATTGCCCGCGGCTGCGGCCGCGATTCGCTCGGCCAGATTCCGCAACGAGGTGTCGCCCCCGAGCAGGTGGCCGACCTGGCGGACCGACGCCGATTCGGTAAGTGGCCGCAGCGTTATCGTCTGACGCGATCGCTGGTGCAGCGCGCCGTGAAACTCCGGGCGGTACGTCATGACGAACATCGACGTCGTCTCGTCGAGTGCGGTGGCGAGATCGGCGAGGATGCCGTCGCTGGACTCGTCGACCCAATGGGCGTCTTCGAGGGCGAATACGATTCGGGCGGATCGTGACCGAACCGTCCGCGTCAGCGTTTCGACCAGCCGGCGGCGTCGCCCTTCGACGCTGAGTTGCACGGGAGGCGCCGCGGCGTCAGCGATCCCCATGGCCTCGAACAGGATCTGTGCTTCTGCGGAGTGCGGCGTGAACAGCGGGGCACATTGGGCCGCTACCTGTTCGCGGGCCTCGCCGGCGCCAAGGCCTTCCACGCTGAACATGGCGCGCAGCAGCCGAGACAACGCGCGAAACGCAAGCGTGCTGGTGTGGGCTTCGCAGCGGCCCACCACAATCTCAGCGCCCTGGCTCGCGGCGATCGTCGTGAACTCTCTGAGCAGGCGGCTCTTGCCCAGCCCCGGTGGACCGACGATGCCGACCAGGCAGCCGCGGCTATCGAACAGATCCTGCAACCGGTTCATTTCCGCGTCGCGGCCCAGCATCAGGCCTTCGTCGCGGCCCAGCACCGTGCGCTCGGATTCCATGGCGAGAAGCTGTCGGGCGGGCACGGGCTCGTCGTCGCCTTTGATCGCAACGTATTCGAGGGATCCGAGCCGGGTGGCGTCCTCGACGAGGCGTGCGGTGGACAGCGAACACATCACTCCACCCGGCGGCGCTGCTGCCTCCATGCGTTGCGCCATTCCGACGGGATGACCGACCGCGGTGTATCTGCCTTGACCGAAACCTATTTCGCCGGCGATCACTTCTCCCGAGTTGAGCCCCACGCGGAGCTGCAGCGAAACCTCGTCGCGGCGAAACACCTCGGCTGCAAGCTCATTGGTGGCGGAGTGGATCTCCAGGGCTGAAATGCAGGCCCGCAGCGCATGATCCTCGAGCGCTACCGGCGCGCCGAACAGTGCCATCAAGCCGTCACCGGTGAACTTGTCGACGGTCCCGTGATAGCGCTGCACCACCGCGGCCGCGCGGTTGAACATCTCGTTCATGATCTCTTGCAGCCGTTCGGCGTCCAATGCCGCCGCGAGCTTCATCGAGCCGACGACGTCGGCGAACAGCACCGTTACTTGTTTGTGTTCGCCCGTGGCCGGTCTGGGCGAGACGGGCGAGCCACACACATCGCAGAACCGGGCCTTGGCGCGCAGGTCATTACCGCACGACCCACACTGGCCGGTGGCCTCCGTGGCCTGGCTGAGCATCCGCAATCTCCTGCGCCCGTCAATTGGCCTCCTCATAATCGCCCATACCGCCGCGCAGCGGTACTGGGATTCGGGCGATCGGGCGCAAGCGGTGCTACTTATGCGGTGACGGCTGCCCTGCTATGCCGGCGTCCCCGTCGTGGCCGTAGAGATTCCCGCCGCTGCCCCCGAGGCCACCACTACCGGGGCGGCCGGCGATGGCAGCGGACTTGAGGAGGCCGCCGGCGTCACCGCCGGCGCCGCCGTCGCCGCCGTCACCGCCGTTGTACCGCAGGAACCCACCGCTGCCGCCGTTGCCGTAGCCCAGCCCACCGGCACCGCCGGCGCCGCCACTGCCGCCCTGGCCGCCGTCGCCGTCGTAGGACACACCACCGGCGCCGGGGGCCCCGTCGCCGCCCCGGCCGCCGATGCCGCCCATCCCACCGGCGCCGCCCGGACCGATCCAGCCCGTATCGCCCCCGGCACCGCCGGCTCCGCCGTGGCCACCGGAGCCGGCAAAGAACAGGCCGTCGCTGCCACGCCCGCCGGCCCCGCCGATTCCGCCGGTCCCGCCGGCACCCAGCAACC
>NZ_MVHE01000114.1 GCF_002086155.1 Mycobacterium angelicum
GGTGTAAGTCGTTTGCGGCGGGTGCGGATGGGACGGGGTTTGCTGAGGGTGCGGGGTTGGTGTTGGTGGAGCTGCTTTCGCAGGCCCGGCGTAATGGGCATGAGGTGTTAGCGGTGATCCGGGGCAGTGCGGTCAATCAGGACGGGGCTTCTAACGGGTTGTCGGCGCCGAATGGGCCAGCTCAGGAGCGTGTCATCCGCGCTGCGCTGGCCAGCGCGGGACTGGCACCCGCTGAGATCGATGTGGTGGAGGCCCATGGCACGGGCACGGTGTTGGGTGATCCGATTGAGGCCCACGCCATTGTGGCCACTTATGGGCAAGACCGTCCGGCGGATCGGCCGGTGTGGTTGGGGTCGGTCAAGTCCAACATCGGGCACACGCAGGCTGCGGCGGGGGTGGCTGGGGTGATCAAGATGATTCAAGCCCTGCGTCATGAGGTGTTACCGGCGACGTTGCATGTCGATGCGCCCTCTGCGCATGTGGATTGGTCGGCTGGTGCGGTGTCGTTATTGACCACACCGCAGCCCTGGCCGCCCAACGGGCGGGTACGCCGGGCCGCGGTGTCCTCGTTCGGGATTTCGGGCACTAACGCGCACCTAATCATCGAACAGGCCCCCCCACCTGCCGACGCCACCCCGCCCGGCGGCGACGGTAGTGCAGGTGCGCTGGCCCTGGCGGGGTTGGCGTTGGCGTGGCCGGTGTCAGCTAACACCGAGGCGGCGCTAAAAGCCCAAGCGGCCCGGTTGGGCTCGTGTGTGGCCGAGCGTCCCGGGTTGGGGGCCGCTGATGTGGGGTTTTCGTTGGCCACGGGCCGGGCCGGGTTGGAGCATCGAGCGGTGGTGGTCGGTGTCGACCGGGGTCAGCTGCTGGCCGGGTTAGCCGCACTGGCAGCCGGGCAGCCGGCGCCGGGGGTGGTGAGTGGGCGTGTGGTGGAGGGTAAGACCGCGTTTGTGTTTTCCGGGCAGGGGGCGCAGCGGGCGGCGATGGGGGCTGGGTTGTATCGGTGTTATGGGGTTTTTGCTGAGGCGATTGATGGGGTGTGTGCCCAGTTGGATCCGTTGTTGGGTCGGTCGTTGAAGGAGTTGTTGTTCGCGCCGGTGGGGTCGGTGGAGGCGGGGTTGCTTGATGATTCGACGTTTACCCAGCCTGCGTTGTTTGCGGTGGAGGTGGCGTTGTATCGGCTTGTTGAGTCGTGGGGGGTGAAGGCGGATTTCTTGATTGGGCATTCGGTGGGTGAGTTGGTGGCGGCGTATTTGGCGGGGGTGTTCTCGTTGGCGGATGCGTGTGCGGTGGTGGCGGCGCGGGGGCGGTTGATGGGGGCGTTGCCTGCGGGTGGGGCGATGGTGGCGGTGGCGGCCAGCGAACAGGAGGTGGTGTCGTCGTTGGCCGGGTATGACGGGCGTCTGTGTGTGGCGGGGGTGAATGCTCCGGGGTCGGTGGTGGTTTCTGGTGATGGCGAGGCGATCGAGGGGTGGGTGGGGGTGTGGGCGCAGCGGGGTCGTAAGACGACTCGGTTGAGGGTCAGTCATGCGTTTCATTCGGCGCGTATGGAGCCGATGCTTGAGGAGTTCGGCGCGGTCTTTGAGGGGGTGTCGTTTGGGCAGGCCCGGCTTGCGGTGGTGTCTAACCTGACGGGCCGGGTTGCCACTTCTGAGGAGTTGGGTTCTGGGCGGTATTGGGTGCGTCATGCTCGCGAGGCGGTGCGGTTCAGCGACGGGGTGGGGTTTTTGGCCGGTGTGGGGGTGACCCGGTTTCTTGAGCTGGGCCCGACTGGGCCGCTCAGTGCCATGGTGGCGCAGTGTCTGGCCGCCCACGGTGAGGACAAACCGGCGTTGTGTGTTGCGGTGTTGCGTGCTGATCAGCCCGAACCCGAGGCGGTGATGGGGTTTTTGGCCCAAGCGCAGGTGGCTGGGGTGGGGGTGGACTGGGCGGCGGTGATGGCCCCGTGGCACCCGCAGCGGGTGGAGTTGCCGACGTATGCGTTTCAGCGGCAGCGGTACTGGCTGTCAGGTGGTCCGGTAGGGGATGTGGCCTCGGTGGGCCTGGATGGGGCCGGGCATGCGTTGTTAGGTGCAGTGGTAGCGGCGCCGGATTCTGGTGGGGTGGTGTTGACGGGCCTCTTATCGGTGACGGCACAGCCGTGGCTAGCCGATCACGAGGTGGGCGGGGTGGTGCTGTTTCCCGGGACCGGGTTTGTGGAGTTGGTGATCCGGGCCGGCGACGAGGTGGGCTGCGCGGTCATCGAGGAATTGGTCTTGGGTGCACCCCTGGTGGTGCCCGATCAGGGTCAGGTGCGGGTTCAGGTTGTGGTGGGTGGGGTCGGTGAGTCCGGTGGGCGCCCGGTGTCGGTGTATTCGCGTGGCGGCGAAGCTGATTCGGGGTGGGCGTGCCACGCTGAGGGCATGCTCGGGGCGGGTCAGGTGGGCCCCTCGGCCGATCTGTCGGTGTGGCCGCCGGTGGACGCGCACAGCGTTGATATCTCGGATGCTTACGCGCGGTTAGCCGAGCGCGGCTATGAGTACGGGCCCGCGTTTCGCGGACTGAGGTCGATGTGGCGACGCGGCCAGGAAGTGTTCGCCGAAGTTGGTGTGCCTGAGGACGCCGGGGTTGACCTGGCCGGGTTTGAGTTGCATCCAGCGTTATTCGACGCGGCACTTCACGCGATGCCACTGGCCGCCGACACCACCCAAACACAACTGCCGTTCTCTTGGCACGTGGTGTCGTTACACGCCAAGGGCGCTTCGTGGGTACGGGCCCGCATCGCCCCCGCCGATGCCGACGCTGATGGCGGATTCTCGGTGGAGCTGGCCGACACCATGGGTAAGCCAGTGTTATCGGTCGGTTCGCTAACCACCCGCCCGGTATCAGCTGAACAGTTGCACGCCACGGTAATCGCAGCGGCCGGCGGGGCCGATCAGGGCTTGTTGGAGGTGGTGTGGTCACCCATAACGCCTACGGCCGCACTCGTGGATCAGGCGGTTGGGCATCCGGTGGTGGTGTCATGGGCTCAGTTTTGCGCCGAGGCTGACGGTAAGGCGGATGGTGACGTGGTGGTGTGGGAGTGCGGGGCTCCCGGTGAGGATGTCGCGGGCTCGGTGCACGCGGCGACCCATGCCGCGCTTGAACGGTTGCAATCGTGGCTTGCGCGGGATCGGGCAGGAGTGTTGGTGGTGTTGACCCGTGGCGCGGTCGGGTTGGCCGGGGAAGCGGTCACCGATTTGGCGGGGGCGGCGGTATGGGGATTGGTGCGCTCGGCGCAGACCGAACAACCGGGGCGGATCGTGCTGGTGGACACCGCCACCGATCCCGGCTCTGGGGTGGAAGTGGGTGTGCTGGTTGGTCTCGGGGAACCCCAGCTGCTTGTGCGCAGCGGCGGGGTGTATGTGGCTCGGTTGGCCCCAGTGCCGCCGGTGCTGCGGCTACCGGCGGGAGAGTCGACGTGGCGGTTGGCCGTTGGTGGTAAAGACACGTTTGAGGATGTGGTGGTGCAACCGTGCCCGCAGGTGCACGCGCCGTTGGGTGCCGGGCAGGTGCGTGTCGTGGTGCGCGCGGCGGGAATCACTTCTCGGGACGTGCTGGCGGTATCGGGGATGCACCGAGGCCAGGCGCCGGTGCTGGGTGATGAGGGCGCTGGGGTGATCGTCGACGTCGGTGAGGATGTGACCGGGGTCGCGGTGGGGGATGCGGTGCTGGGGTTGATGGAGGGGGTGGGTCCGCTGGCGGTGGTGGATCAGCGGCTGGTTTTCAAGGTGCCGTCGGGATGGTCATTTGTCCAGGCAGCGGGTGTGCCGGTGGCGTTTTTGACGGCTTGGTACGGGTTGGTGGATCTAGCCGACCTCAGTGCTGGGGAGTCGGTGTTGGTGCATGCCGCGACCGGGGGAGTGGGGATGGCGGCGGTGCAGCTGGCCCGATTGCGGGGGGCCGAGATTTTCGTCACCGCCAGCCGCGATCAATGGGACGCGTTGCGCGCCATGGGTTTTGACCAGGATCATATCGCCGATTCGCACACGCTGGGGTTTGAGCAGAAATTCTTGGCGGTCACCGGAGGCCGTGGAGTAGATGTGGTGCTCAACGCGTTGGCCGGTGAGTTCCTCGATGGTTCGCTGCGGCTTTTGGCCGATGGTGGGCGACTTATAGAGCTGGGCACGACCGATATCCGCGATCCGCAGACCGTCGCCAAAACACATCCCGGTGTGTGGTATCGGGCGTTCGATTTGGCTGAGGCCGGACCGGAGCGTATCGCGGCGATACTGATCGAATTGGGGCGCCTCTTTGAGGCCCGAACGTTACATCCGTTGCCTGCGAAGGCCTGGGATGTGCGTGGCGCCGCGGCGGCTTATCGGTATGCGAGCCAGGCCTGCCATGTCGGCAAGGTGGTGTTGACGATGCCGCGCGTCTTGGCCGATACGTTGGCGGCGGGCACCGTGTTGGTCACGGGCGGTACCGGGATGGCCGGTGCGGTCTTCGCCCGCCACATGGTGGCGGCCTATGGGGTGCGGCATCTGCTGTTGGTAAGCCGACGTGGAATGGCCGCCGAGGGTGCCGATGAGCTGGTGGCAGAGCTGACCCGGGCGGGGGCGCAGGTAGAGGTGATCGCCTGTGATGTTGCTGATCGCGTGGCGGTAGCGGGGCTATTGGACGGGTTGGCGGAGCGGTGTCCGCCGTTGACGGGAGTGATTCATGCCGCAGGGACCCTTGATGACGCGCCGATTGGCTCGTTAACGCCAGATCGGGTGGATGCGGTATTACGGGCCAAGGTGAACGCGGCGTGGAACCTGCACGAGCTGACCCGGGACATGGGGTTGTCGATGTTTGCGCTGTGCTCCTCGATCGCGGGTGTGGTGGGCGCGGCGGGCCAGGGTAACTATGCGGCCGCGAATGCGTTCTTGGATGGGTTGGCCACTCATCGGCATGCGCTGGGTTTGCCGGGGGTGTCGTTGGCGTGGGGCTTGTGGGAGCAGTCCAGCGCGATGACTAGGCATTTGACCGATCGCGATAGGGCGCGGATGAGTCGTGGCGGAGTGGCGGCGATGACCGCTCAGCAAGCGGTCGAGATGTTCGATACCGCTTTAATGCTGGATCACCCCGCCGTTGTGGCCGCCCGCTTAGACCAGGCGGCGCTGGCTAACCGGGCTCAAAATGCTGAACTGGTGCCATTATTCGACGGGCTGATACGGCGCCCACTGCGGCGGCAGGTCAAGGGTGCAGGCTCCGGGGCAGGGCTGGTGGGAGTCCGACTGGCCGAGTTAGACGACACCGAACAACTCAGGGTGGTAAGAGAGTTGATCCTCCAGTGCACCGCAGATGTACTCGGGTATGAGCGCGACGATCGAGCTAACTTGACTTTCGAGAATTCCGGCTTGGACTCATTGAATTCCATGGAGATCAGAAATCTGCTCAATTCGGCCACAGGTTTGAAATTGTCGCCAACGGTTGTTTTTGATTACAAAACCCCTGAGCTGTTGGCGCACCACATTGTGGATAAGCTCATTGAACATAGGGAAAATATTGCGACCACCGTTCCGCGATCGAGCGAATCCAGCACCGAGGAGTCGCGGTCGGTCTTGATTCAGGGTTCGCTTGAAGCACTATTCAAAAATGCGGTTGACGCAGGAAAAATGAGCGAAGGAATGCACTTGCTGCGCGCAGCATCGCGGCTGCGGCCGGTGTTCGGGCCGGAGTGCGACACGAGCATTTTGCCGACGGCGGCCAGGCTTACCGACGGACCCGGATTGCCTCACCTGGTATTCATATGTACCTCAGTATTTACCAGTGGCGTGTATGTTTATGCACGCATCGCTTCCGCATTTGAAAGCGTAAGACCGGTATCGGCTGTCCCGCTTTGTGGATTCTCGGCGAGCGAACCTCTGCCCAACTCGCCCGAGGCCGCAGTCGAGTCGCTCGCCCGCGTGGTCGTGGAGCTCGTCGGCGATGAGCCCTTTGTTCTCGCTGGCTATTCATCGGGTGGTAATTTCGCCTACGCTTTGGGTGATTACTTTGAACACAAGACGAATGTGCGTGTGGCGGGAGTTGCGTTACTGGACACCTATTCGATTGAAGATAGCGAACTATTATTGTCAACGAGTAGTGATCTTTTTTACGCGATGTACGAGAGAACGCGTGAATGGGGGTTGTATAACGCCACCAGGCTAACCGCGATGGCGGGGTGGTCTGAAGTCATACCAAAGCTATACAAAGGGCCTCTTGAAGCAGATGTACTATTTGTGCAATGCACCAGGCCTTATCTCAAGGTGCGTTCCGAGTCTGGAAGTCTAGAGTATGCGATAGCCACGCCTTGGACACCATTGCAGACGGTACGCACGGTACCTGAGCATCATGAATCCGTAGTATTTGAAGGTGCGGAGTTAGTAGCGCATATTCTAGAAGAATGGATTGCGAGCCTCGAAATTTCACGGTAGCCCGAGTTCTCAGAGGCCCTGAACGGTCGCAATTCACGGCGCGTTTCTGCAGCGTTTGTCGCAGTGTGATGACCTCGGCCGGGGCGGCGGGACCGCCTGGCTGATCGGCGCGCTGAGTGCGCTCGTCAGCCCGCGGTAGACGCTGATCATGTGTGTCCACAGGTGCCGAGTTGAACACGGCGTTGGCAGGTATCCGGCGTCGCGTCGGCAAGCCCAAGCCACGGACGGTTCGAAGAATGGATACCGGCGTTGCGCCGCACGTATGGCAGATACAGTAGGACAATGCGCCAGGCGGATCGGCCGCCGCGTGAGCCGAAGATAGCCAGCACTCACGCCACGGGCGGTTCGCGCCTGGACGGCGACGCCAGTCCCGTCGACGATCCCACCACGCCCACCACGCTCGATTCCAGACTCGTGATGACCACCGTGACGTGCCTGATGCTCGCGGTGATGGTCAGCCTGGACACGACGGTCGTCAATGTGGCCCAGCGGACGTTCGTCGACGAATTCTCCTCCACCCAGGCCATCGTCGCATGGACATCTTCCGGCTACACACTGTCGTTGGCCGCGGTGATTCCAATCACCGGCTGGGCAGCCAACCGGCTGGGCGCCAAACGGCTCGCGATGGCGTCGGTGCTGCTGTTCACCTTCGGATCATTACTGTGTGCACTGGCATCGAACATCACCCAGCTGGTCGCCTTTCGGGCGGTGCAGGGGCTTGGCGGCGGAATAGTCATACCGCTGCAGCTCATCATCCTGGCTCGTGCGGCTGGTCCGGCACGGCTAGCCCGCGTGATGACGATCAGCAATATCACCGTCTTGATGCCGCCGATTTTCGGACCCATTCTGGGTGGCTGGTTGATCAGCTCATTTGGCTGGCAGTGGATCTTCTTGATCAACATCCCCGTGGGGGCGCTCGTCTTGGCACTGGCGGTATCCGTTCTCCCGAGCGATGATTCATCGTCCGCGGAGTCACTGGACGTCCTCGGCATTATCGTGCTGTCCCCGGGGCTCGTGCTGCTTCTTTATGGGCTGTCGCTGTTGCCGGAGCGCGGCACGGTTCGCGATCCACACATCTGGGTACCGATGACCATTGGGGTGATGCTGATCGCGGCTTTCGTATTACATGTCCTGCGTCGGGCCGATCATGCGTTGATCGATCTGCGTCTTCTGAAGAATCGACCGGTCGCTGCGGCCAACGGCACCAGGTTCGTGTTCGCCGTCGCTTTCTTCGGAAGCAGCCTGCTGTTTCCGGCCTATTTTCAGCAGGTCCTCGGAAAGACGCCGTTCCAGTCCGGACTGCTTCTCATACCGCAATCCCTGGCGGCGGCCGTCGCTATACCGATCGTCGGGCGGCTGACCGAAACGCGAGGGCCGCGCGGCGTGGTGTTGGCCGGGACGGCCGCGACCGTCGTGGGCATGGGCATATTTGTCTACGGCATGAGCCGAGAACACGTACACCTGACGATGCTGCTGGCCGGGCTCGCGACATTCGGCGCCGGCTCCGCCTGCATGATGGTTCCGGTTTCCTGGTCGGCGGTATACACGCTCAATTCCAGCGAGGTAGCGCACGGCTCAACGTTATTCAACGTCACCCACACCGTCGCCGCGTCTGTCGGTGCTGCGTTGATGTCGGTGATGCTCACCAGCAGGTTCAACGAGAGTGCCACCATCGCCGCAGCCAGACAAGCGGATTCGATCCGGGCCGAGGCGGCCCGCCGGCTTGTGCCGCTCGACCCGGCCGAGCTGCCTTCCCAGGTTCGGCTCCCCGACTTCACCGAACACCTCAGCCAGGACTTGTCACTGGCCTATGCCGGGGTGTTCTTGATCGGCATGATCGTGGCCGCGGCAACCGCGGTACCCGCATCGTTTCTGCCCAAGCGGCCCGCCACCCGGGTGGAGCTGGTGCAGGTTGAGCCGTAGCAGCGAAACCGCACGCGAACTCACGGAAATCCTCGAGTCAGACTCACTCACCAACCTTTCCGGGACTTTGGCATCGAACTTCCTGTCTGCTGGAAGGGCCGGTCACTACGCTTACCAGCAGATCGAAAGAAATCCTGGTCGCACAAGACAATGTATCTGCATCAAGCCCGTGGTGCTGCAAGGAGTTGGCTAATGGACGACCGCGCTGACGCCGAACGTGAATCTTTCGCCAAGTCGGCGGGGGTTATGGGTGGTGATTTTGTTGCGATTGTGGGGATGGCGTGTCGTTTTCCGGGTGTGGGGGATTTGTCGGGGTTGTGGGGTTTGTTG
>NZ_MVHE01000115.1 GCF_002086155.1 Mycobacterium angelicum
GGGCCGGCGGCATGTTCGGCGCCGGCGGCGAAGGCGGCGCAGGCGGCGCGAGCCTATTCCCAACAGGGGCCGGTGGAGCCGGCGGCGCGGGCGGGAACGCGGGCATGCTCGCCTTCGGCGCCGCCGGCGGGGCCGGCGGCAGCGGCGGGGAAGGCTTCGGCGGGGCTGTCGGCGGTGCCGGCGGGGCTGGCGGCAACGCGGGCATGTTCCTAGGTTCCGGCGGCGCCGGGGGTCCCGGCGGATTCAGCACGACCACCGGAGGGGTAGGCGGGGCCGGCGGCAACGCCGGCATGATCATTGGCTCTGGCGGCGCCGGTGGCTCCGGCGGCATTGGTGGTACCGGCACCGGCGGGGCCGGCGGGATCGGCGGCAAACCGGGGTTCTTCGGTAACGGTGGCAACGGCGGTAGCGGCGGGGCTAGCTCGACCGGTACCGGCGGTAATGGCGGGGCCGGTGGCAACGCCGTGGCCAGCTTGATTGGTAACGGTGGTAACGGCGGTAGCGGCGGGACCGGCGCAACTCCGGGCAAGGCCGGTCTCGGCGGGCTCGGCGCGCTGCTGCTGGGCGCCGATGGCTCCAACCCGCTCCCAAGCCCATCGCCGATCCATACCCTGCAGCAGAACGCACTTAATGCGATCAACCAACCCATCTTGTCAGCCACCGGACGTCCGCTGATTGGCAACGGACTCAACGGAAACCCAGGCAGCGGTGCACCCGGCGGCGACGGCGGCTGGATCTTCGGCAACGGCGGCAACGGCGGGCACGGGGCCACCAACGCCGCCGCCGCGGGTAAAGCCGGGGCCGGCGGCGCTGGCGGAGCCGGCGGCATCTTCTTCGGGTCCGGCGGTACTGGAGGGGCGGGCGGCCTAGCCGCCGGTCTCGGCGGGACCGGCGGGGCCGGCGGTGCCGGTGGTACCGGCTTGTTGATCGGGTCTGGCGGAACCGGCGGCAGCGGTGGCGGCGCCCTCAATGGCAGCGGCGGCTCCGGTGGCCGCGGTGGCAACGCCGGGTTCCTGTTCGGCGCCGCCGGAACCGGCGGGGCCGGCGCGGGCCAGGGTGCCGGCGCCGGGGCCGCGGGCGGAACCGGCGGGTTGTTCTCCAACGGCGGCGCCGGAGGACACGGCGGATTCGGCGGGGCCGGCGGCGCCGGCGGCAACGGCGGGGTGTTTGGCTCCGGCGGCACTGGCGGGGCAGGCGGCTTCCAACAAGCCGGCGGGGCCGGCGGGACCGGCGGGATCTTCGGTGCCGGCGGCACCGGCGGTAGCGGCGGCTCCGGCCAACCCAACGGCGGAGCGGGTGGGGCCGGCGGCAACGCTGGAATGCTCTCCTTTGGAGCCGCCGGCGGTGCAGGCGGTAGCGGCGGGTCGAGCACCGAAACCGGCGGGGCGGGCGGTGCCGGCGGCAATGCTGGGTTCCTGTTCGGTTCCGGCGGCACCGGTGGCACCGGCGGGACGGGCGGCGCTGGCGGTAGCACCACCCAGCAAGGCGGTGCCGGCGGGGCCGGCGGCAATGCCGGGCTGCTCAGCGGCTCCGGTGGCGCCGGCGGCGCCGGCGGCGCCGGTAGCAACCAGAATGGTGCAGGCACCGGCGGTGTCGGCGGTAATGGCGGCAAAGCTGGGGTGAACGGCAATGGCGGCGACGGCGGCGCCGGCGGCGGTGGCGGACAGACGACCGGCACCGGCGGCAACGGCGGGATCGGCGGCAACGGCGTGTTCATCGGTGACGGCGGCAACGGCGGTAACGGTGGCACCGGCAACACCGCGGGCAAGGCCGGCAAGGGCGGCACCAGCGGCGTCCTGATCGGCGAAGACGGGATCACCGGCTTGGTGCAGTAGCCGACACTCCCCTAGCGGCCGGCCCCGCGCGCGCAGCGGCGCGCGCGGCGCCCCCGAAAGCGACGGCCACCTCGACGGTGACCACGACGTCAAGCGCGTCCACCACACACCGCGTGGCGGTGACACGCATCTCTCGGCCCACGGCCGTCGCGCGGGCGCAGGCCGGCGTCGGACCGTGCGGCAGCCACGCAGCGCCTGCCAGTGCGGCCAGGTCGGCGGCCGACTGGGCACGGTGGCGAGCCACCACCGCCGCACCCAGGTACGCAGCTGCTGCGGTGGTGCACAGCAATACCGCGACCATGGCGGCCGCCAATACAGTGACCGAACCCCGCTCACCGCGGCTCCGCAACCGAGACAGCGTTGGCCCCGATAGCCAAGCCGGGCAACAGGTTTGAACGCGCGATGACGCTGGCGACCAGGAACTGCCCATCCCGATGCAGCTGAACCCGAGCCGCCGGTGGTGCGATTCGCCGTGCCACCTCGACAGCCACCCGTTCGTCGCCGCGCGCGGCCAGCCGGGCAGCTTCGCGGGCGGCGTCAATACAGCGCACCTGCATCGACACCGCAGTGATTCCGGCCAGACACAGCACCAGAACCACCACCAGCGTGGCGATCGCCAGCGCCGCCTCGACGGTGCTCGAGCCGGCACTCGACGCTAAACCTTGGTCGACAGCGCGCGACCGATGAGGTGGTTCAACGCCGAGACAATGGAATCGCCGGTGACGACCGTGTAGAGAATCGCGCCGAAGGCCGCCGCCGCTATTGTGCCGATAGCGTATTCGACGGTGGACATGCCGGACTCGTCGGTGGCCAGCAGCGTCATGCGCGTCACCAGCACCTGAAACATGTTGCGCATCAATGGTTCCCCTCTGTTGTGGGCTCATAGCAGCCCTGACTGAAAAACCCGGCCGGCCAGTCCGGCCACCACCGGAACGATCCCCAGGCAGATGAATGCCGGCAAGAAGCACACCCCGAGCGGGCCGGCGATCAGGACCCCGGCACGCTCGGCTGCCGCGGCGGCCGTATGCGCGGCGTCCTGGCGAGCCTGAGCGGCCAGCTCGATCACGCCGTCGGCCAGCGCCGCACCCGAGGAGGCCGATCGCCGCGCCAGGCGCAGCAATGCCTCGGTCTGCGCGTCAATCCAACCGGCCGGCAAGTCCGGCGGTGCCGACCAGGCGACACCGGGCTCGGCCCCCAGCACCAGCAAGTCCGCGGCCCTCGACAGGACGCGGCCCAACCGCGGGGGCGCTGAAACGGCGGTCGCGGTCGCGGCGGTCGCGACCGCCATTCCGGCCGTCAGGCACACGGCAAGCACGTCCAGGCTGGAAGCAACTCCCAGCGGGTCCGGGCCGCGCCTGGGCATTGGGCGCCTCGGGCGTGCCGACACCGGCATTCGGGCGCGGGCCCGCGCGAGCGACGGCCCGGCACCGATCCACAGCGCCGCGGCCAGCAGCAGCGCCGCGGCGCTCACGGCTCGACCCGATCGGTTATCCGGTCCGACCACAGCAGCCCGCAACAGGCCAGCACCACACCGGTCACCAGCAGCCAGCCACCTGCGTGTCCATGCAACAGGAAGCTCAGCGGACGCGCGCCGATCAGTTGCCCGAGGAACACGCCGAGCAGCGGCAGCCCGGCCAGGATGGCCGCAGTGGCACGGGCGCCGGCCATCCCCGCGGCCACCTTGTCCGAAAACCGTTGCCGCTCAGCGATATCGCGCTGCGCGGCGCGCATCAAGGTGGATATCGCCAGGCCGTGGTCGTTGGCCAGCTGCCAACAGACCGCGAGCCGCTCCCACTGCGTGGGAAGAGCCGACGACAACGCCGCCGCGCGCAGCCCGCCGCTGACATCGGCGCCCAACCTGGCGCGCGCCGCCACCGCACGCAGGGCGGCCGCAACAGAGCCATCGGTCTCGTCGGCGGCAACGCTGAACGCCTGCACCGGATGGGCACCGACACGCAGCTCCCCGACCAGCACCTCGAGGGCCGATTCCAGCGCCTGTCCCTCCTGCGTTGCGCGCCTGGCCCGGCGACGACGTCGGTACCGCAGACCCACCGTCGCGCCCACGACCACCAGCGCCAGGACTGTCGTCAACGGCATCCACACGACTGCGCCGACCAACACGCATGCACAACAGCACACCAGCCAGCGCGTACCGGGCAGCCGAGCCGAACGGCGAACGGTCCCGGTGAGCCGCCGTCCCGGCGAGGAAGGCAGCACCAGCAGCGCCAACGACAACATCGGCGCGCCGAGCAGTGGGCCGTTCATGCCGGCAACCGGCTTCGCAGCAGCCGGCGCAGATCCCCGGCGTACTCGGTCAGCCCGTCGTCGGCGTGCCATGCGGTGACGGCGTGGACCAGCCCACTGTCGGCCTGGCGCAGCACCGCAATTTCACCGAGCCGACGCCGGCCGGCGCGATCGCGCGTGACGTGCAACAGCACCTGGACCGCCGCGACGAGCTGACTGTGCAGCGCCGCCCGATCGAGGCCGCCGAGCGCGCCCAGCGCCTCCAGCCGGGCCGGGACCTCGCCCGGACTGTTGGCGTGCACCGTGCCCGCCCCGCCCTGATGTCCGGTGTTCAGCGCCGCCAGCAGGTCAACCACCTCGGCTCCCCTGACCTCCCCGACCACGATGCGGTCGGGCCGCATCCGCAATGCCTGCCGAACCAGCTGGCGCACCGTCACCTCACCCACGCCCTCGACGTTGGCGCCCCGCGCGACCAGCTTGACCAGATGCGGATGACGGGGCGCCAGCTCCGCGGCGTCCTCGACGCACACGATTCGCTCGGCCGGCGAGACGGCTCCCAACATCGCCGCCAACAAGGTGGTCTTTCCGGCCCCGGTTCCGCCGCACACCAAAAAGGCCAGCCGTGCACAGATGATGTCGGCCACCAGTTCGGCGGCCTGCGGCGCGATCGCGCCCGCGGCAGCCAGCGCCGTCAAATCCTGCGTGGCCGGCCGCAGCACCCGCAGCGACAGGCAAGTGCCTTCGGCCGCCACCGGCGGCAGGACCGCGTGCAGCCGCACCGCGAACCCTCCGGCACCGATCCCGGTGAGCTGACCGTCCACCCACGGTTGCGCATCGTCGAGGCGGCGGCCGGCCGCCAACGCCAGCCGCTGGGCCAGCCGTCGCACCGCCGCCTCGTCGGCAAAACGAATCTGGCTGCGCCGCAACCCGTTTCCATCGTCGACCCACACCGCGTCGGGTGCGGTCACCAGCACGTCGGTGGTGTCGTCGGCGCACAGCAGCGGTTCGAGAATGCCGGCACCGGTCAATTCCGTCTGCAGCACCCGCAGGTTGGCCAGCACCTCGGTGTCGCCGAGGATGCCGCCGGACTCGGCCCGAATCGCGGCCGCGACAACATTCGGCCGCAGCGGGGCGGATTCGGCTGCCAGCCGCTCGCGAACCCGATCGATCAGCGAACCGGTCACGCCGCCCTACCCTGCTGGCGCGTGACCGGATGAGCCCCTAAGACTTCGAGCACCCGGCGGGCCGCACCTGCCATGGCCGATCGTCGCCGCAGCCGCAGCCCACCGTGGTCTAACTGCTCAGCGAGCCGCGGCTGGGCTCGCATCCATGCCAGCAGTGGCACACCGGCGATATCGGCAACCTCGGCCGCCCGCAACCCGCCGGGCGACGGTCCTCGCACCACCAGCCCCAGATTGGGATTGATCGCGGCCAGCACCGGAGCGATCGTGGCGGCGGCCGCGCATGCCCGCACATCGCACGGGCTGAGCAGAACGACAAGATCAGCCACGTCCAGCGCGGCCACCGTCGCGTCAGTCAGCCGGCGCGGAAGGTCACAGACCACCACCACTCCCCCGCGGCGACCGGCGTCGAGCACCGCAGCCACCGGCGCGGCGTCCAGCTCATAGCCGTTCCTGGTGCCCGACAGCACGCTGATGCCGCGGTGCCGTGGCAGCGCCTCGCGCACGGCCGACCAGGTCAGCCGTCCGCCCTGTAATGCCAGGTCAGGCCACCGCAGACCGGCTGTTGCCTCTCCTCCCACCAGCAGGTCGATGCCCCCGCCCCAAGGATCGAGATCCACCAGCAGAGCGTCGGTAGCGGCCTGCGCCAGGGCGACGGCGAACAGCGACGCCCCGGCCCCGCCGCAGCCGCCGATGACGGCGACGGCCTGGCCGTGCGGTCTGTCGTCGCGCGCCGACTCGGCGGCTTCGGCGAGCTCTCGGATCAAGTCATGCTCTTGGGCGGGCAGCCGCAAGACGTGCTGGGCGCCAATCGCGATGGCCGCCGCCCAGGTCGCCGGCGCGGCTTCGGTTCCGGTGAGCACGCTGACGTGGCCGCGCCGCGGCAGCGCGAGCCGGCCGCACCGATCCGCCGCCGCTTCGTCGAGCACCACAGCCGCGGCGGCCGCCCACGTCTTGCGGCTCACCGAGCTGTTTGCTCCGGTGTGGACCACCCGCACCCCGACGGCTGCGGCCACCCGATCCAGGTCATCACGCACATCGGGGTCGGCCAGCATTGCGAGCACGCCCGAGGCCGCCCGGCCGGTGCGAGAAGGCCCGGAGATGGTGGTCACGCATCTACGGTGCGGCGCCGGGCTGTGGGACGAAAGTGCCAAAGACCGAATTGTGGATAGAGACGCAACTGTGCACAATCGCCGTCGGTCAGGGCAGGGACCGTGCAAAAGCAGCAGACTCCCGCAACGCGCGCAGAGACCGGCTAACCACGCTTACGGGGAGGATAATTTGCCCCACAAAAGGGACGACCCCCGCCAGGGGGGGAGGAGGCGAGGGTCGTCGTGTATCAGCCCCGGGGGGTCGGGCTGATACACCCTCGGCTCAAGGCCGAGTAATGCTTACTATACACATGACAGTGCGGGCTCACGCAAGTATTGAGAACAAGAAAAGTACAGCTTGAGCCGTGTAAATGCCCCCGACGGGGCCGCCGCGACGGTGTCCGGACGGTCATTCCGGGACCAGAATGCCAGGCTTACCAGAGCTCCGACCTATGCTGGAACGGTGACCGTCTCCGACTCGGCCGCGCACCAGCAAACCATACCGGAGGCATCGGGAGCAAGTGCTCCACATGCCCGGACCGCGGCCTTCTTCGACCTCGACAAGACCATCATTGCCAAGTCCAGCACTCTGGCTTTCAGCAAACCCTTCTTTGCTCAGGGACTGCTCAACCGCCGTGCCGTGTTGAAGTCCAGCTATGCGCAGTTCATCTTTCTGCTCTCCGGCGCCGATCATGACCAGATGGACCGGATGCGCACGCACCTGGCCAACATGTGCACCGGGTGGGACGTCGAGCAGGTGAAGTCGATCGTCAACGAGACGCTGCACGACATCGTGACTCCCCTGGTGTTCGCCGAAGCCGCCGACCTCATCGCCGGTCACAAATTGTGCGGGCGCGACGTGGTGGTGGTATCCGCCTCGGGCGAGGAGATCGTCGCCCCCATTGCCCGCGCATTGGGCGCTACCCACGCCATGGCGACCCGAATGGTGGTCGAGGACGGTAAGTACACCGGCGAGGTCGCTTTCTACTGCTACGGCGAAAACAAGGTCCAAGCGATCCGTGAGCTGGCGGCCCGCGAGGGCTACCCGCTGGAACACTGCTACGCCTACTCCGACTCGATCACCGATCTGCCGATGCTGGAGTCCGTCGGCCATCCCTCGGTGGTCAACCCCGACCGCGGGTTGCGCAGGGAAGCCGTCGAGCGGGGCTGGCCCGTGCTGTCGTTCTCCCGGCCGGTGTCACTACGGGATCGCATTCCGGCGCCCTCGGGTGCCGCGATCGCCACCACCGCCGCGGTGGGCATCACCGCGCTGGCCGCCGGTGCGGTCACCTACAGCCTGCTGCGCCGCTTCATGTTCTAGCCGGCGCGTTCTAGCACCGGCGTCCCAACGTCTCGAGTCGCGGCAGCAAACGTCCGACGCGCGCAATCCAAAGTCGTTTCAGAACTTTCGCAGAATTAGGCCTTGCTGTGTCTGGGGTCTAGTAGTACAAAGGAACCACGGAAGCCCGGTGAGGCCAAGGTCGATCCGGAAGAGAAGGTTCGTTCTCCCGACCCGGGCACCCAGCACGGTTCCCGGCACCCACGCGGAGTCATAGCCGCGATAATGGCAGAAGTGTTGCGGGCCTGCGTAATTGCGAACAACGGATGACATCGACAGCCCTTTGGGTGGGGTTGCAGTCGGAAGTATCGCAAACGCGCCGAGGTCACCCACGCAGCCCAATAAATGCACGCTTGGTACCCGAGAACCGTGTTGGCGGGCGGTGATTCGAAAATTTTCGGATCGCCGCCCGCTTTGCATTTCCGCGGCGACTAATTGCGCGGGCCGCCAGCTACCGACTCGGCAATTGAAAGAGCCTCCTGGGCGCCGGCCTGCAACCCCCGGCAACACAGCACCAACCAGGCGGCCACGCCCTCGGGTGTGCCCTCGCCGAAACGACGTGCTCCCTCGCGGTAGTCGGCCGGCTGGCGCATCCAACGAACCTCGGGAACGCCCAGTCCGTGCGGGTCCAGACCGCTGGCGATGGTCACCAGTCGCGATACGGCGCGCGCCACCACGCCGTCGGCGCTGCCAAATGCCTTTAGCGTCAACAACTCTCCGTGCGCGACAGCGGCAACCACGGGCGCCGATGCCTGCGTGGGACGGGTGACCACATCGGCCAGCAGCTCCAGTCGCGGTCCGATTTCGGCGTCGGCGCGCGGCCGCCCGAGCCGTTCGTCGTCGGCGAGATCCGCCGCGGCCAGCACGTGCAGGCGCGCCAGCGCCTGCAACGGCGCGCGCCGCCACGCCCCCACCAACGGCCC
>NZ_MVHE01000116.1 GCF_002086155.1 Mycobacterium angelicum
TGTGGTGAACGTCGACGCCGTGAGTAAGGTGCCGCCGGTGGCGGTGCACTCGCCGGCCAGTCGGCTCAGCATCCTGCCCGGGGTGAACGCGGCGACCCCGCGGCCCCACCGCCGCGCCCAGGTCCGCACATCGACGTCTTCGGTGATCAGGTGGGGGCCGTGGGCGGCGACGATCGCCTGTGCGGTCTGGCGGGCGAAGGCGTCCTTGCGCCGGGTGGTCGCTGATGCGGCGGCGGCGTGATCGGCGCGCAGGTCCCGGTATGCGTGGGACACAACATCTTTGCGGTAGGCCTGAACGGGGTTGCCCGCACTGGTGGCCACCCGGGCGCCGGCGGGGGTATCGACGGTCCTGGTGGGCAAGCCGGCGGCGGCGCGGCGGTCGGCGCGGGCCTGCTGGTTTGGTGATAGCCGGTACTGGCTGGCGTTGGTTGCGCGCCGGGAGCGATCCAGTGCCCGCATCCGGTCGCGGGCCTTCTTGGCCTCCCGCACAGTGATCTGCTGCTGGTCGGGGGTGGCGGTGACATGCGAGGTGAGCACGGCCGGCCGCTCGCCGTGGGTGTCGATGCTGGCCACAGCGATATTGGAGACGTTGCCGTCGCCCCCGCCGATCCGCCCGGTCGGCGCGAACTGCCGCAGTTGGGCGGTGGTGGGTCCGACCCAGCCGGGGCCGAGGATCGTCAGGTGGGCCTGGTAGCGCCCGCCGCCGGGGGCGCGGCGGTCGCGGACCCGGCACAGGTCGATCTTGTGCCAGCGCGCCGGATCGGCCAGGAAGTGCGCCAGCCGGCCGAACTGACCCGCCCCCTGCGCCAGGCGCACCGGCATCACCAGATCCCCACCGGGCAGGCCGGTGTAGACCACCGCCAGCGGGCCGTCGTAGTCCCACCACGACCGCCGATTCCCGGCCGGTGCGGGCAGACGTTTGGGCTGGGCCAAGACGCTGCGGCCCGACTCCACTGCGCCGGCCGCCGCGATAGTGGCGCGCTGGCCGTAGGTGTCGAGGTGGCCCTGCAGCGAGCCGACCAGCCGGTAGGTCTCCCACACCGGCTGGGTTTTGGTGTGGGAGCGGGCCCGGCCGGGAATGCGGGTGAAGTCCCACCACGACCCCACCCGGGGCGGCCGGTGCCGTCGCCGGCGGCTATCGCAGAACAGGAACCGGTCACAGGACTGCCACACCTCGTCGGCGACATGCAACGCGGTGGCCTTGGTCAGATGGGCACGCATCCACCCGGCCCGCTCGACATGCACTTTCGCCCGGTCCTCAATGGCCTTGCGTGACAGGCCAAGTCGATGACGAACCGCCTGCGGGTCCCCGGCCCGCTCGTGGCGGGCGGCAAGATAGGCGCGGCTGGCCGCGCCGGCGCCCCGTTGCACAGCGCGACGCAGCCGAAACACTGCATCCCAATGCTTTTCGACCCGGCGGCGCATCACCGCATCACCGGAGAGGTCCAACTCCAGTGCGATGACCGCTACCTGCTCGGGCCGGCGCCAATTCGCGGTCTTCGACTTCCCCCGCCGCCGCACCGCCACGGCAGCAGCTACCACCGGATCGGGCAACGCGGCGGTCCTCACGCCCCGATTCTGTCGTAGGCCTCTGACAAATCCGGACAGGTGAGAATCACCAGACTGGGGCGGGCAGACGTCTACGCCCTGACCGGCGTCACCGTGGCCGAGGTCGACCGCAGCACCGCCATCACCGATCCCGGGCATCGGCCGGGCCGCCCACCAGGGCTGACCCACCGCGACCGCGTGCTGCTGACACTGGTCGCGCTGCGCACCAACCTCACCGAACGCGCCCTGGCGGCCATCTTCGACACCAGCCAGCCCACCGCCCATCGAATCATTCGCGACCTCACCGCCGCCGTCGCCGGGCTTTTCGTCCCCGACCAATTCGACGACACCGACACCCTGCTCTTGGACGGAACCCTCATCCCGGTCCACGACCAGTCATTACCCGACCGAGCAAGAACTACCGTCGCTCGGTCAATATTCAGGTGATTGCCACCCTCAATCGTCGGATCGTGCACGTAGGCAACGCCTGACCCGGCAACCGCAACGACATCGTCGTCGCCAAAGCCACCATCACCCTGCCCGCCGGGATCACCACACTGACCGACGGCGGCTACCGCTCCATGCCCGGCGCAACACTGCCACCCACAGACGACACCTCCCGCCTGGCCGAACACCGTCGTCGACGCGCCCGCATCGAACACATCCTGGCCCGAATAAAGGACTGGCAGATACTGCACCACTGCCGCCGACGCGGCAACGCGATCAACCTCGCCGCTCGCGCCGTCGCCTACCTCCGGAACACCAAGCTCGCACACTTATGAATCAACTCTTAGCTGACGTTCGCTGCCCCGGTGGGATACGGTTTGCGTCGTGAGCGTTATGCAGATCCATCTGCTTTTCATTGGCATCCCGTTGTTGCTGGTCATCGTGCTGGTGGGATTGATCTGGTCGCGCAAGGGCCCGCACCCGGCGACCTACAAGCTCTCCGAGCCGTGGACCCACCCGCCGATCCTGTGGGCAGCTACCGATGAAGACGTCGGGCACTCGCACGGGCATGGCGGGCACAACGCACCGGAGTTCACAGTTGGAGGTGGCGCAAGTGGCACGTGGTGAAGTTGCGACGATCGAACCAACCGAGCTGCCCTACGGCTGGGCTCTCACCACCAGCGGGCGCGTATCCGGGGTCACTGAGCCCGGCGAATTGTCGGTGCACTACCCCTTCCCGATCAACGACCTCGTCGCCGTGGACGACGCGCTGAAATACGGCTCGCGGGCGTCTCGGGCGCGGTTCGCCGTCTATATCGGCGACCTGGGCAGTGACACCGCCGCGCGGGCCCGCGAGCTGTTGGCCAAGGTGCCGACGCCCGACAATGCGGTGCTGCTTGCCGTCTCGCCCGACCAGTCCGCCATCGAGGTGGTGTACGGATCAGCGGTTCGCGGCCGCGGCGCCGAGTCGGCCGCTCCGCTCGGCGTTGCCGCCGCTTCCTCGGCTTTCGAACAGGGTCACTTGATCGATGGGCTGGTCAGCGCGATCCGGGTGCTCAGCGCGGGAATCTCACCCGCCTGACGTCCCGGCGGGTGCGCTGATCGAGTGGAGTCGAGGCCTTAAGGTGCGACCGCGAGTGCAGGACTGGCGTCCCACGTACTCGGCAACAGCGGCACCCGCATCCCGCCCCCGACTTCTTCGCTAGCCAAGAACGACAACCCGCCAGGTTGTCGGATCACCGCGTCGTGCGCGGTCCCGGCAAACCCTCCCAACGTCGCCGCGCCCCGCTCGGAGGCGGCTACTGCGCCCGACCCGGCCGCGGAGCCGCCAGCGGGGGCGATATCAGCGGCCAACGTGACAGGTGCCGCCGCGATCCCACCGGTCGGCAACGAGCTGACACCGCCTTGAGGCAACGCGGATGCATAAACCACCGATTGCGCCGTCGCCGCCATACCTCCGAGCAGCTCGCGTATTGCCTCGGCCACCGCTGTGGCCGCCTGGTTGAGCGCCCAGGACAGCGTTCCCAAAACCTTCCCCAGGAACTCAGCGACCAACGCGACAACTGCGTCCATTGCGCGCACGGTGATGTAGAGAAAGAGGATCACCAGTTGGGCGTCCAACAAGAACAACGCGAGCAGGTCGGTAATGAGCACGTTCAGCATGTGCAGCAGCTGAAGTAGATAGCCGCCTATCAGGACTACGTACGCCACCAACCATTGGCCCAGGTAGAAGATCAGTTCGACGCTGAAGGCAAACATCTCGCTGGCCAGGGCGGACACCGCCTGGCTTACGACCTGGGCAAGGGTTTCGATCAGTTGCCAGATCACGTCCCACCAAGGCGGCTGGGAAAGTGTTGGTAGTAGCGCACTTTCGGCGAGGTTGCCGACGCCCGGCTTGACCAGCACCGGCGCCGGCGGGGTGTGTGCCACTGCCGCTACTGCTGAAATCGATGCCACTTCGTAAGCGCCCATCACCGCGGCGGCCTGAATCCACATGCGCGCGTAGTCTGCTTCGTTGAGCGCGATCGGAATCGCATTGATGCCAAAGAAATTCGTCGCTATCAATACCCCATGAATGACATGATTGGCGGCCAATTCCGCCAATGTCGGCATTCCTGACAACGCGGTACTGTAAGCCACGGCCGCCGACTCGTGCTGGGCTGCCACAATCGAGCAGTCCGCGCTCGCCTCAGTTAACCAGGCCGTGTACACCATGTGCGCGGCCACAAAACTCTCCGCACTTGTGCCCTGCCATGCGCCGACTTGCACCCCGGCCAGCAATGCGGTGAGTTCGTCTGCCGCTAAAGCATATTCAGCACTCAGCGTTCTCCACACCACCGCGGCGGACAGCAACGGGCCGGGTCCGGGTCCCAATAGTGACGCCGAATGTACCTCCGGAGGTACGGCTGCCCAGTCACACCCGATCATCACAAGCCCGCCGTCTGGGCACCCCACCTGCATTCCTCCTCGTGTCGAGAGGCGGGCACCCTTGGCGCGGTGGTGATGTTTGAAGGCGATTGAAAAGGCTTGCGTAGTAACGCCATCCGCGACTCGGCCAGGTTGCCTGCGCTGGTCCGAATTAAGTAGTTACTTGCGGCTGTACCGGATTCGCTAGGGTTAATTCGCCCAGTGAGGACGCCACGATGAGGCGAAGTGCCTCGATATCAAGTGCCCGGTTGCGTCGGGGGTGCATACCGTCCGACAAAGCGCCAAATGCGGATGAAGGTGCACCCGCCACGAAGGTGAAGTCGGTGGCCGCAGTTGATCAGCCCAGAAACGCGTGCTGTTCTGAAGATCAGCCGTCGGCGGCCTGACGCTCCGGCTCCACCGCGTCGAACAACCGGGCCCGCAGCGACCGTTTCACTCCCGCTTGGCCTTCGAGTACCAGCCTGCGTAACGCCGGGGGTACCTCGGGGTCGCTGAGGAACTCGTCGGCGGCCGCGATTCCCTCTTCACTGATGTCCGAATAGGGGTAGAGGCCGACGACGACGGACTGGGCGACTTCGCTGGAACGCCGGGCCCAGACGCCCGGGATGGCGTCGAAATAGCGCGCGGTGAACGGCTTGAGCAACTCACTCTGCCCCGGCGCGGCTATCCCCGCGATCATCGCGCGCCCGGAGGCATTGGCCAAGGTGTCATCCTCGACCACGGTTAAGAAGGCCTTTTCCTTGACCTCGAGCTGAGGTCGCGCCGCGGACGCTTGGGCGGCGTGCCGCCTACCGGCGGCCGTGGGGTCGCGCTGAGCTTCCTCGTCGATCCGCGGCGAATCCGGTCCGTCGGCGTCGATGGCGCCGGCGGTCGCCAGCGCAATCACAATGCGCCAGCGCAGGTCGGTGTCGACGTCTACGCCCGCCAATCCCAGCGCCGCGGGGTCCGAAAGACCTGGGTCGACCAGGCCCGCCAGCGTCTCCACGTGCCGGGGCGACAGCACCGACGAGCACAGGGCGTTGATGTAGGCGAGCTGATGATCCGATCCGGGCTGGGCGGCGCGCGCCAATTCCAGCAGCCGGTCGGCGTACTGCGGCCAGCCGTGCTCGCGCGCCCACCCTGGCTCGGAATAGGAACCCAGCGCCGTCTGTGCCTGCATCAGCAGCCGCTGCAACACCCCGACTTCGGTTTCGGCGTGCACGCCGCCTGTCACCAGTGACACGAAGTCGCGGGCACGCAGTTCGGCCTCGCGGGTCATCTCCCAGGCCGCCGACCACGCCAGCGAGCGTGGCAGCGGCTCGGCGATGTCGGCGATGCGCCGCAATGCGGTCTGCAGCGATTCGGCGTCGAGCCGCAGCGAACAATACGTCAGGTCGTCATCGTTGACCAAAACCAGCTTTCCGCGCGAAACCCCAACCAGCGCAGGAACTTCCGTCGTCGAACCAGCAACGTCCAGCTCTTCACGGTGTACCCGGACCAGCTTGCCGGAGCCATCCTCGTCGTAAATGCCGATCGCCACCCGATGCACCCGGGTCTCGCCGGCGCCGGGCGCCGCACCGCTCTGCACCACCGCGAACCGGGTGAATTTTCCGTCGGCGTCGACGTCGAATTCGGGCCGCAAAGTGTTGAGCCCGGTGGTGCGCAGCCATTGCTGACCCCAATTCGACAGGTCGCGGCCCGAGGCCTGCTCCAGCGCGGCCAGCAGATCGTCGAACGTGGCATTGCCGAATGCGTGTGCGCGGAAGTAGTCGCGCAACCCGGCCAGGAAATGCTCCAGACCGACATAGGCGACGAGCTGCTTGAGCACCGAAGCGCCTTTGGCGTAAGTGATTCCGTCGAAATTCACTTCGACTGCGGCCAGGTCGGGAATGTCGGCGGCGATCGGATGCGTCGACGGCAGCTGGTCCTGGCGATACGCCCACGACTTCTCGACGGTGGCAAACGTCGTCCAGGCCTCGGTGTATTCGGTTGCCTCACTTTGGCATAGCACCGAGGCAAACGTGGCGAAGGACTCGTTGAGCCACAAGTCGTCCCACCAGCTCATGGTCACCAGGTCGCCGAACCACATGTGGGCCATTTCGTGGAGCACCGTCTCGGCGCGCCGTTCGTAGGAAGCCCTGGTGACCTTGCTGCGGAAGACGTAGTCCTCGAGGAAGGTCACCGCGCCGGCGTTTTCCATTGCGCCGGCATTGAATTCGGGCACGAACAGCTGGTCGTACTTGCCGAATGCATAGGGCAGCCCAAAGTGCTTGTGGTAGAAGCCAAATCCCTGCTTGGTTTCAGTGAACAACCGCTTCGAGTCCATGTGTTGTGCCAGCGAGGCACGGCAGTAGATGCCCAGCGGGATATTGCCGTGTTCGTCGCTGTAGGAGTCCTCCCAGACGGCGTACGGGCCGGCGATCAGGGCGACCAGGTAGGTGCTCATCCGCGGGGTCGTGCCGAAAGTGTGTACGCCATGCGCGATCGACGTGGTTGCGCCGTTGGAAACCACCTTCCAGTGCCCGGGCGCGGCGACCCGCACATCGAAAGTGGCCTTGAGATCGGGTTGATCGAAGCACGCGAACATCCGCTTGGCGTCGGCGGTTTCGAACTGTGAATACAGGTACGTTTCGCCGTCGACCGGATCCACGAAGCGATGCAGCCCCTCGCCGGTGTTGGAGTAGCGGCAGTCCGCGTCGACGACAAGGACATTGCGCTCGGCAAGGCCGCGTAGCGGAATCCCGGTCGATTCGTCGTAGTCCGAGATGTCCAGTTCCCGGCCGTTGAGGGTGGCGCTGCGGACGGCGTCAGCGGCGATGTCGATGACGGTATCGGCACCTGCGAGCGCGTCGAACGTCACGGTGGTGATGGACCGGAACGTGCGCTCGCCCGGCGCGCCCGAGCCGTCGGTCAGGTCGAGATCGATCCGGTAGTTGTCCACGGTGACGGCCGCGGCGCGTTCGGCAGCCTGGTCACGAGTGAGATTAGGAAGGGCCACGGGCTACAACATATCGGCTGGCAAACCGAAGGGTCAGAGCACGTCGCCGGCAGACATCCAAAGTCGTGTCGGCAGTGTGGCATTCGAGAATCCGCCGAAACGACTGCTCCGCTTAGTCCAGCCGGTATGACTTTCTATCGAACGTATCGGGCCGTTCCGCCGTGGGTATCAAAAGACATTTCGGTAGGAGGCTGTGATCGTCGGTGGCGCCGCGGGCGCAGGGGGCGATGGCGGCCCAGGAGCGGTGGGCGGGGCCGGTGGCACAGGGGGCACCGCAAGCGGGGCCGGTTCTGTTTCGTCGGTGACTGCGGCGGGCGGCAACGGCGGCGATGGCGGCGACGGTGGCGCCGGCGCGATGGGAGGGGCCGGTGGTGCCGGCGGCGCCGCCACAACGCAGGCCGTCAACGGCAGGACAGTCACGTTCGGGGGTGACGGTGGAGCCGGCGGAGCGGGCGGGACCGGAGCGATGGGTGGCGCGGGCGGCGCCGGAGGCAGCGCCGACGGCAACGGGGATCTAGTGCCGCTCACCGGCGGCAACGGTGGTCCGGGCGGAAGAGGTGGGGATGGCGTTGGCGGTGGTCTTGGCGGCCATGGCGGTACCGGTGGCGCCGGTGGTCGCGGCGGCTGGCTGATCGGCGACGGCGGCACCGGAGGTGCCGGGGGAGCCGGTGGTCTGGGTGGCACCGGCTCCACCGGCGGCTTCGGCGGTCTAGGTGGCGACGGGGGCACCGGCGGGGCCAACAGAAACGTGACCGCGACCATGGGCCAGGGCGGAGCAGGCGGCGACGGAGGCACCGGCGGTGGTGGCGGTGACGGCGGCGACGGCGGTAATGGCGGCGCCGGTGGCGCGGGCGGACTCATCGGCCACTCGGGCGGATCGGGTCTTGGAGGTACCGGCGGCGGCGGTGGCACGGGTGGCTCCGGCGGCCTGGGCGGCGCCGGCGGAATCGGCGGCAACGGCCCCGCCGCGGCGGGCAATACCGGCGCGACAGGTACCTCCGGTGCCGACGGCAATGGCGGTCAAGCGGGCTGAACGAGTCGGGCAGGTGCAAAGCACGCTCGCAGGGAACAGTTTCCACGCGGCTACGGTTGTGCTGAACGGTGTACTGACCGTCTTGGCGCTCAGGGAGACGGCAGCGAGATGAGGTTGCGTCCAGCAGAGTGGTGTACGAGTCGGACCTGATCAGCGGTACCGGCGTG
>NZ_MVHE01000117.1 GCF_002086155.1 Mycobacterium angelicum
ACCGGAGCCACCCGGCCCGCCGTTACCGCCGAAGAACCCGCCGGCCCCGCCGGCACCGCCGGCCCCGCCCGCGCCGCCGGCCAGCACGGCGCTGCCGCCGGCGCCGCCGGCGCCGCCCCAGCCGAACAAGCCCGCGTCGCCGCCGGCCCCACCGGCCTGGCCGGCCGCACCCGACCCGCCGGCGCCACCGTTGCCGATCAAGATGCCGCCGGCACCGCCGGGCGCCCCGGTGCCCGCCGCGCCGTCCGCGCCGTTGCCGATCAGCGGCCGCCCGAACAGCAGCTCGGTGGGGGCATTGATCAAGCCGAGCAGATCGTCGATCACGGTCTGCAGGGGTGACGTGCTGGCGGCCTCGGCGGCCGCGTACGCGGCACCACTAGAGGTCAACGCATGCAGGAACTGGTTGTGGAACGCCGTCGCCTGCAGGCTGACCGCTTGATACTCCTCGGCGTAAGTGCCGAACAGCTTGGCGATGGCAGACGACACCTCATCGCCGGCCGCGGCCAGCAACTGCGTCGTCGACCCCGCTGCCGCGGCATTAGCCGCCCGCACTGCCCACCCGACGCCACTCAAATCCCCTGATGCGGTTGCAAAAGCGTCCGGCGCGACAAGCACATAAGAGGACATTTGCGGCTCCCATCCTTCGGGCCGGCCCGACCGACCTCAGGACAGTATTCGCGCGAGCCGCGCAGAATACCGTCGAATGAATAAATCCGCAGGCGTATTTTGCTTTTTCAATTCAAATTCTTTAGTTACGCAAATTTCATATTTTTTTGATCGGTTGGGGCGCGCCGGAAAGCGACCGGCGCCACCGGCCGCGGCCAGCTGTCGGACCCCTGTCCTACAGTGGCGGCTGTGTTGGTCACCGGCGACAGCATCGTCTACAGCGCAACGGATCTGGCGTCGGCCGCGCGCTGCGAGTACGCCCTGCTGCGGGACTTCGACGCGAAGCTGGGCCGGGGCCCGGCCGTCACGACCGAGGACGAGTTATTCGCCCGCACCGTCGCACTGGGCACCGAGCACGAACGGCGGCGGCTCGCGCGGCTGCGGGACGAATTCGGGGATGCGGTCGCCATTATCGGGCGTCCCGCCTACACCCCGGACGGGCTGGCCGCCGCCGCGCGGGCGACGCTGCGCGCCATCGCCGACCAGGCGCCCGTGGTGTACCAGGCCGCGCTGTTCGACGGCCGCTTCGTCGGGTTCGCCGACTTCCTCATCCGCGACGGTGCCCAGTACCGGGTCGCCGACACCAAGCTGGCCCGCTCACCCAAGGTCACCGCACTGCTGCAGCTGGCGGCCTACGCCGACGCGCTGGCGGCTTCGGGCGTGGCCGTGGCGCCGGAGGCCGAGCTGGAGCTTGGCGACGCGACGGTGGTGCGCTACCGCGTCGCCGACCTGATCCCGGTGTACCGGTCCCAGCGCGCACTGCTGCAGCGCCTGCTCGACGACCATTACGCCGCGGGCGCGGCGGTGCGCTGGGACGACGACGGCGTGCGGGCGTGTTTCCGCTGCCCGCTGTGCACCGAGCAGCTGCGCACACGCGATGACCTGTTGCTGGTCGCCGGCATGCGAATAACCCAGCGGGACAAGCTCATTGACGCTGGCATCACCACCATCGGTGAGCTCGCCGGCCACACCGGGGCGGTGCCGGGCCTGGCGCCCAGCGCCGTCGGCAGGTTGACCGCACAGGCGAAACTACAAGTGTTGCAACGTGATAGCGGTGCTCCGCGATTCGAGGTCGCAGAGCCGCAGCCGCTGACACTGCTGCCGGAGCCCAACGCCGGCGACCTGTTCTTCGACTTCGAGGGCGATCCGCTGTGGACCGCCGGCGGCAAGGACTGGGGCCTGGAGTATCTGTTCGGGGTGCTGGACGCGGCGGGTGGTTTCCGGCCGCTGTGGGCACACGACCGGGTCGAGGAACGCAAGGCGCTAACCGACTTTCTGGCCATGGTCGCCAAGCGGCGCAGGCGCTACCCGAACATGCACATCTACCACTACGCGCCGTATGAGAAGACGGCACTGTTGCGGCTCGCCGGCCGCTATGGTGTCGGCGAGAACGAGGTCGACGACTTGCTGCGCAACGGTGTCCTGGTCGACCTGTATCCGTTGGTGCGCAAGAGCATTCGCGTGGGCGCGGAGTCGTTCAGCCTGAAGGCACTCGAGCCGCTCTACATGGGCACGCAGTTGCGCTCGGGTGACGTCACGACGGCCGCCGCCTCGATCACCTCCTATGCCCGCTATTGCGAGTTGCTCGCCGAAGGCCGCCGCGACGAGGCCGCCACGGTGCTCAAGGAGATCGAGGACTACAACCACTACGACTGCCAGTCCACCCGCGCGCTGCGCGACTGGCTGGTGCTGCGGGCCTGGGAAGCCGGCGTCACACCGGTCGGCATCCAGCCGGTTCCCGACGGCGGGGCCATCGCCGAGCAGGACGCGCTGGCGTCGGCGCTGTCAACCTTCACCGGCAACGCCGCGGCCGCCGACCGCACCCCGGAGCAGACGGCGGTGGCCATGGTGGCAGCCGCCCGCGGCTATCACCAGCGCGAGGACAAGCCGTTCTGGTGGACCCATTTCGACCGGCTGAACTATCCCGTCGAGGAATGGTCGGACAACACCGGCGTTTTCGTGGTCCGCGAGGCTTCGGTCGCCGCGGACTGGCATACCCCGCCCCGCGCACACAAGCCGCAGCGCCGGCTGCGGCTACGCGGTGACTTGGCGCGGGGCGATCTCAACACCAACGTATTCGCGCTGTACGAGCCGCCGGCGCCGCCGGGCATGGCCGACGACCCCGATCGCCGGGCTTGTGGGCGTGCGGTGGTCGTCGAGGTCGACGACCCCGCCCTGCCCACCGAGATCGTCATCGTCGAACGAATCGGCAACGACGGCAACACCTTTGACCAATTGCCGTTCGCGCTCACCCCGGGTCCACCGGTACCGACGACCACGCTGCGCCAGTCGATCGAGGCGACGGCGGCCACTGTCGCGGCCGGGCTGCCGGCGTTGCCCCGCACCGCGCTGGCCGACATACTGACCCGCCACCATCCGCGCACCCGCAGCAACGGCGGGCTGCCGCGGGGCGCCGATATCGTCGCCGATATCACCGCGGCGGTGCTCGACCTGGACTCGTCCTACTTGGCGGTGCACGGACCGCCCGGAACCGGCAAGACACATACGGCCGCGCGGGTGATCAACGGGTTGGTCATCGAACACGATTGGCGCATAGGCGTTGTCGCGCAATCGCATGCGGCGGTGGAGAACCTGCTGGACTGCGTGATCGATGCGGGCCTGGATGCGGCGCGCGTCGCCAAGAAGCGCCACGACCACGCCACGGGTGCAAACCGCTGGCAGGAGATCGACGGGAATCGGTACGCGGCGTTCATCGCCGAGGGCGCCGGGTGTGTGATCGGGGGCACCGCATGGGATTTCGCCAACGGCAACAGGGTGCCTACCGGCAGCCTGGACCTGCTGGTGATCGACGAGGCCGGCCAGTTCTGCCTGGCCAACACCATTGCCGTAGCACCGGCGGCGGCGAATCTGTTGCTACTGGGGGATCCGCAGCAACTGCCCCAGGTCAGCCAGGGCACTCACCCCGAACCCGTCGACATCTCCGCGCTGGAGTGGCTGGTCGACGGCCAGCGCACGCTGCCCGACGAGCGCGGCTATTTTCTCGACGTCTCCTACCGGATGCACCCGCAGGTGTGCGCCGCGGTTTCGGCGCTGTCCTACGAGGGCCGGCTGCATTCGCACGCCGAAACGACCTGCGCGCGCCGCCTCGAGGGATACCAGCCCGGTGTGCACGTGCTTTCCGTTCGCCACCAAGGCAATTCGATCGAAAGCCCGCAGGAGGCCGACGCTATTGTCGCCGAGATCCGGCGCCTATTGGGCCGGCAATGGACCGACGAGCACGGCGCCCGGCAGTTGACGGCATCCGACGTGCTGGTGCTGGCGCCCTACAACGCCCAGGTGGTGACAGTGCGTCAGCGGTTGCGGTCGGCCGCACTCGGCGAGGTACGGGTCGGAACGGTCGACAAGTTCCAGGGTGGGCAGGCGCCCGTCGTGCTGATCTCGATGACCGCCTCGTCGGTTGACGAAGTTCCACGCGGAATCTCGTTCCTGCTCAACAGGAATCGGCTCAACGTCGCGATCAGCCGGGCGCAGTACGCGGCGGTGATCGTGCGCTCGGAGATGTTGACCGAGTATCTGCCCGCCACGCCCGCCGGTTTGGTGGACCTGGGTGCGTTCCTCGCGCTGACGTCCGGGTAGGCAGCCCCTACAGCGAGCCGCCACCGCCGGTGCCACCGGCGCCACCGCTGCCGCCTGCGCCGCCGAGGGGGTTGGTGGCGCCGCTGCCCGGCTTGCCCGGGACTCCCACGACACCGTCACCGCCTGGTTTCCCGCTGGAACCGACACCGCCGGTGCCGCCCGTTCCGCCGGTGCCACCGGCACCGCCGCTGCCGCCCAGGACGGCGCCGATGCCGCCCGCGCCGCCGCCGCCGCCGAAACCGCCCTGACCGCCGGTGCCACCGGTGCCGTGGGCGTTGGAACCGCCGGCGCCACCTTTGCCGCCTTGTCCGCCTTGGGCACCGTTCCCGGCGACCGGACCGTTGGCGCCCTGGCCGCCGACGCCGCCGTCGCCGCCGAGACCGCCCTTACCGGCGGTGTGCCCGATAGACGTGGGGCTGGCGCTGCCACCCTGGCCACCTTGACCGCCGTCGCCGCCACCGCCCGCAGCGCCGACGACTCCGGTACCGGAGGGATTGGCCCCGGCCATCCCGCCCCTGCCGCCACTGCCGCCGATGCCGCCGCGGCCGCCGGTTCCGGCGTTGTCGGCGCCGTCGTCGTTGTAGCCCTGGCCGCCGCCGCCGCCGGCACCACCCAGACCGCCCTGGCCGCCGTTGCCGTTGATCGCGCCCGGACCGAAGGCTTGACCGCCCATACCGCCCGCGCCGCCCTGGCCGCCGCCGCCACCGCTGCCGGCGACGCCACCCGCCGGGCCGGTGGCACCATCGCCGCCCGCGCCACCATTGCCGCCGAGGCCGCCGTTGCCGCCGACATGCCCGGAACCGTTGACGAAGCCGCCTTGGCCGCCCGCTCCGCCGTCGCCGCCCAGGCCGCCGGACCCCGGTGTTCCGCTACCGAGGGCACCACCGGTACCGATCGCGCCGCCGGCCCCACCGGTGCCGCCGTTACCGCCGATGCCGCCGGCCGTGGCGGTGAAAGGCCCGTTGTCGGGGCTTCCAGCACCGCCGTCACCGCCGCGCCCGCCGGAGCCGCCCTGCCCGCCGCTGCCATTGTTGGCGTTCGGCACGGCGTCGCCGCCGGTGCCGCCGATGCCGCCATTGCCACCGCGGCCGCCGTCGCCGGGGTTGGTGCCGCTGGCGAAGTCGGTGTTGCCCAGGCCGCCCTGGCCGCCCTCGCCGCCTTGACCACCCGCGCCGGCGGTGTGACCGGCGAAGGTGGTGGCCCCACCCTGGCCGCCGGTGCCGCCGTCGCCGCCGTTGCCGCCGTCGCCGGC
This sequence comes from Mycobacterium angelicum, assembly GCF_002086155.1. Classification (GTDB taxonomy): domain Bacteria; phylum Actinomycetota; class Actinomycetes; order Mycobacteriales; family Mycobacteriaceae; genus Mycobacterium; species Mycobacterium angelicum. Next base: position 5,516 of record NZ_MVHE01000117.1, read on the forward strand.
GGATGCCGGTGTGCCCTGCAGGCCGAATCCGGCGGCGCCGCCGAAACCACCCCTGCCGCCCTGGCCACCGGTGCCACCGTCGCCGGCGGCAACGGTGCCGGTGTCGGCGAAGCCTTTGCCGCCGGTGCCGCCGGCGCCGCCGTCGCCGCCCGCACCGCCGTTGCCCGGGCTTGCGTTGAAGGCGAAGGTGGTGCCGCCCGAGCCGCCCTGGCCGCCGTCGCCGCCCTGGCCGCCGGCGAAGCCGTTACCACCAGGTGTGGTGGCGTCGGGGCCGGTGCCGCCTTGGCCACCCTGGCCGCCCTTTCCGCCGTCGGCAGCGACAGCACCGACGCTCGAGGCGCTACCACCGGAGCCGCCCTGGCCGCCGGTGCCACCGGTGCCCGCACCGCCGATGACGCCACCGGTGCCGCCCGTGCCGATCGCCCCGCCGCCACCGCCGGTGCCGCCGGTGCCGCCGGTGCCGCCGGGCATGGCCGGGTTGCTGACGTCCTCAGAGCCGCCGAAGCCGCCGCTGCCGCCAAAGCCACCGGTGCCGCCCTGCCCGCCGCTGCCGTTGATTCCGCCGTTGGTGGTGCCGCCGTTTCCGCCGAGGCCACCCTGGCCGCCGGTGCCGCCGTCGCCGCCGGCTTTGACGGATAGCCAGCTCGCGCCGACGCCACCATGCCCGCCGTCGCCGCCTCGGCCACCCACGCCGCCGCCGCCCTCGGTGCCGCCGGTGCCGCCGTGGCCGATCCCGCCCCCGGCCCCACCTTCGCCGCCCTTGCCGCCGGTTCCGCCGGTCCCGGCGTTGTTGCTGCCGGTGTCGGGGGAACCGGCGCCACCCGTGCCGCCCTGGCCGCCGGTGCCCCCTTGGCCCCCGCTGCCGTTGATTCCGCCGGCGACGGCGGCGCCGCCGATACCGCCGGTCCCGCCCTTGCCGCCTAGGCCGCCGTCGAATCCGGTGACCGACGGCGTGTTGCTGTCGGCGCCGGTACCACCCTGGCCGCCCGTGCCGCCTTGACCACCGAGGCCGCCGGTGTGGCCGGTAACGGTGGTTGCCCCGCCCTGGCCGCCCTGACCGCCCTGACCGCCGGTGCCCGCGGCACCCACCGTCGGTGTGCCGGTATCGCCGCCGATACCTACCGCGCCGCCCTGACCGCCCTGACCGCCCTGGCCGCCGCGGCCGCCGGTGCCGCCGGTGTTGCTGGGGATGTTGCCGTTGTCGGTCACACCGGTGCCACCGGCGCCGCCGGCACCACCCTTGCCGCCCTGCCCGCCGCTGCCGTTGGTCGCGCCCACTACGGCATTGCCACCCTGGCCGCCGGCACCGCCCTGGCCGCCTTGGCCGCCGTCGGCGCCGGTGCCGGCGTTCACGCCATCGCCACCCTGGCCGCCCTGGCCGCCCTTGCCTGCGGTGTGACCCGCGATGGAGGTGTTGCCGCCTTGACCACCCGCGCCGCCGTCGCCGCCGACCCCCAGGCCGCCGGCTACGCCGCCGGTCCCGCCGGTGCCGGCCGCGCCACCAGCACCGCCGGTGCCGCCGGTGCCGCCGGTGCCGCCATCGCCGGCCGGGTTGACACCGTCGTCGGTGAAGCCGAAGCCGCCGGTGCCCCCGGTGCCGCCGCGGCCGCCGACGCCGCCGTCGCCGTTGACCCCGCCGCTGGTAGTACCGCCCTGGCCCCCGCTTCCGCCCTGGCCGCCGGTGCCGCCGGGGTTACTGGTTCCGAACGCACCCTGGCCACCCTGACCGCCGATGCCGCCCTGGCCGCCCTGGCCGCCGTTACCACCGCCACCGCCCATGCCGGCGTTGCCCGAGCCGCTGTCGTTGAAGCCGAAGCCACCGCTGCCGCCCTGGCCACCTTGACCGCCCGTGCCGCCGACGCCGTTGAATGCATCGGCCGCCGCGCTGCCGCCGTCGCCGCCGACGCCGCCCTGGCCGCCCTGCCCGCCCGCGGAGGCACCGCCGGCCGCGCTGGTGGCCGCGGCGCCGACGCCACCGAAACCGCCGGCACCGCCGCCGCCGCCGCGACCGCCGGTGTGACCGGTGAAGGTGGTGGCACCACCCTGGCCGCCGTGGCCGCCCACGCCGCCGTCGCCCGCGGCGCCGACGCTCCCGCCGGTGCCGCCGAAACCGGTCATGCCGCCCTGGCCGCCCTGGCCGCCCTGGCCCCCGGTGCCGCCTTGGCCGGCGTCGTTGTTGCCGTCGTCGGCATAGCCCTGACCGCCTTGACCGCCCGCCCCGCCGGTGCCGCCCTTGCCGCCGCTGCCGTTGGTCGCCCCCGCGACGGCGCTGCCGCCCTGACCGCCGGTGCCGCCGCTGCCGCCCAGGCCGCCCGTCATGCCGCTGTTGAAGGGTGCGACACCACTGCCGCCCGCGCCGCCTTGACCGCCGGCGCCGCCCTGACCGCCGGCGCCGGCGGTGTTGCCCGATTGCGTGGCGGCACCACCGGTGCCGCCAATTCCACCGGTGCCGCCGTTGCCGGCATTGCCGGCAAAGCCGCTATTGACCCGGCCACCGGTGCCTGCCGCGCCGCCGGCACCACCATCGCCGCCCTTGCCGCCGATGCCTCCGGCGCCGGCGTCGTTGGCGCCGTGATCGGTGTAGCCGGTGCCGCCGATGCCGCCCTGGCCGCCTTCACCACCCTGGCCGCCACTGCCGTTGAAACCTCCGGCGGCGGAGTTGCCGCCGGCACCGCCGACGCCGCCCTGGCCACCTTTACCGCCGTCGTAGCCGGCGCCGAAGGGTGTCGTGCCGTCGGCGCCGGTACCACCCCGGCCGCCCATACC
>NZ_MVHE01000118.1 GCF_002086155.1 Mycobacterium angelicum
GAGGAACCGGCGGCACCGGCGGCGGAGGCGGGCTGGGTTTGTTCGGTAACCCGCAAAGCGGCGGCAGCTTCGGCGGCGATGCCGCCGCGGGAGGTATCGGCGGGAGCGGCGGTCAAGGCGGCGCCGGCGCTGCGGGCGGTCAAGGCGGCGCAGGTGGAACCGGTGGCTTCCCCGGCGGGGGCAGTGGTCAGGGCGACGGCGCCGGCGGCCAGGGCGGCATGGGCGGGACCGGCGGTATGGGCGGCACCGGCGCTACCGGCGGCAAAGGCGGAGCGGGCGGTGCCGGCTGGACCTATGACGACGGCAGCCATGCCAATGGCGGTGGAGGCGGCGCTGGCGGCGTAGGCGGCACCGGCGCGTTCGGGGCCGCAGGCACGGCCGGCGGCGCGGGGGGCAACGGCGGTCGCGGGGGCCTGCTGTTCGGGCTCGGCGGTGACGGCGGTGCCGGCGGCATCGGAGGCGGGGGCGGTTTTGGCGCCGCCGGCGGATCGGGTGGACCGGGTGGACTCGGCGGACTCAATGCAGCGGGCGGTGTCGGTGGCGACGGCGGCGTCGGGGGAACGGGTGGTGACGGAGGTGGCGGCGGCAACGGTGGCCACGCCGGAGCCGGCGGGTTGTTCGGTCACGCCGGCATCGCGGGTGTCGGCGGCGACGGTGGTGCCGGCGGGCTGGGCGGCGACGGCGGATCGGGTGGGGCCGGCGGTGCCGGTACCGGCCCGACGATCGCGGGCCAGCTGGGCCACGCCGGGGCAGACGGTGACCAGGGTGCGCGCGGCCAGGACGGCTAGTGGGGACTGAATGAAGGTCGACTTCCGCCTACTCGGCGATGTGGCGGCCCGAATCGACGGGCAGGCGCTCGACATCGGGCATGCCCGCCAGCGGTGCGTGCTCGTCGCGTTGCTGGTCGACGTGAACCATCGCATCCCGCTGGAGCAACTCGTTGACCGAGTGTGGTCGAATAATCCGCCATTCTCGGCCCGCAGCTCCTTGACCAGTTACGTGTCCCGGTTGCGCCGCTTGCTCGCTGATGTGCCGGGGGCGGCGATTTCGCGCGAGCCAAGCGGATATGTGCTTGCCACCGATCCGTCCTGGGTAGATCTGCACCGCTTCAAGGCCGCGGTCGCGAAGGCCAGAGCGACCGTGGAACCGACTGAATCCGCGGCATTGTTCGATCGCGCACTCGAACTCTGGCGGGGAGAGCCCTTCCCGTCCTTGGATACGCCGTGGTTCGTCGAAGTGCGCAACGCCCTCAAGGCCGAGCTGCTGTTGGCGCAATTGGACCGCAATGACGTGGCATTGCGGGCCGGTCGGCACGGCGAGTTGCTGGTGGAGCTGACTGCCGCGCATGCCGCCCACCCGCTCGATGAGCGCCTGGCCGGACAGCTGATGCTGGCGCAGTACCGCTGCGGCCAGCAGGCTGATGCGCTGCAGACCTACCGGCACACCCGACGGCGGCTTGTCGAAGATCTCGGCATCGACCCAGGCTCAGCCTTACAACGCGTACACCAGCAGATTCTCGCCGGCGAGATGGAGGAGGCGCTGGCCCTTCCGCCACCGGCGCGGCGTGCCACGCCGGCCCGCCAGCTTGCCGGCGGCGGGCCGGGTTCGGGCCTATTGCGGCGAGTGACTACCTTCGTCGGCCACGAGGAGGCTTCGGCGCGGATCGTGCATGCGATGCACGCGGGTCCGCTGGTGACGCTGGCCGGTGTCGGTGGCGTCGGCAAGACGCGGCTGGCGTGGGAAGTCGCGCTGTGCGAGCAGGAGCGTTTCAGCGGTGGAGCGTGGATTTGCGAATTGGGGCCGCTGGACAATTGTGACGCGGTGGGGCACACAGTTGCCGCTGCTCTGCGATTGCGGCACCAGCACGGCCTTGGCATCGAGGATTCGGTGATCGAGTATCTGCGTTCGCGTGAGGTCCTGCTCGTCCTCGACAACTGTGAGCATGTGCTGGACGCGGCGGCGACATTGGTCGGGCGGATCGTGCAGCACTGCCCCTCGGTATCGGTGTTGGCGACCAGCAGGCAGCCGTTGGGTATCGAGGGTGAGCGCCTGGTGGTGGTGCCGCCGTTGTCGGTGGACGACGCGGTGCAGTTGTTCGTCGACCGGGCCAAGGCCAGCCGGCCGGACTTCAGCCTGGACCGGCAATCCACCGGGGCGGTGGCCGAAATCTGCCAGCGGGTCGATTGCCTGCCGTTGGGCGTGGAACTCGCAGCGGCGCGGATGCGGGTGATGAGCGCGGCCGACGTGATCCGTCGTCTGGACCACATGCACGTCGTGCGTGGCGGAATGCGTGGGACGCTGCCCCGGCAGCAGAGTCTGGCCGCGGCGATCGACTGGTCGTATCGGCTACTCACCGAAGCAGAGCAAGACCTGTTCGCGCGGCTTTCGGTGTTCGCGGGCTCGTTTGACATCGAGGCCGCGCACTGCGTGTGCGGGGCCGACGCAGCCGAGGAAGACGACACCCTCGACCTGCTCGTCGGCCTGGTCGACAAGTCGATTGTGTATGTGCACAGCGTCAGCGACCGCACGCGGTACGGACTGTTGACCACGCTGCGTGCCTACGGCCGAGAGCGTTCGCGCGAGCAGGGAACCGAGAGTCGCGATGCGACGCGGCATGCGGTGTACTTCACCGGACTCGCTGAACGCGCCGGCGCCGCGATACATGGCGCGCAGGAGCGCGACTGGGTTGAGCGGATGCTGCCCGACTACGACAACCTGCGCGCGGCGTTCGAATGCGCGATGGCCGCTGGCGACGTCAATCTGGCGTTGCGGCTGGTTGCCTCGGCATCTGAGCTGGTCGCCCTGCGGATCGGCTACGAGGTGGTGGATTGGGCCGTGCGGGTGCTCGCTGTCGCTGACAGGGAGCACCCGCTGTACGCCGCGGTGGCGGGTAGCGCGGCGCGCGGTCGCTGGGTTCGTGGCGACTTTGCCGGCGCGCGACGGCTGGCAACCCTTGCCGAGGGGCATGTTCCACCACGGGGAACCGCGCGATTTGCCTACCCAGCCGATGTGCTGGCCGACGTGTCCCTCTTTGGCGGCGACGCACGGACGGTGCTCGAGTATTGGGACCGCGAGGCGGCACGTGCCCGACAAGAGGAGGATCCGGTCCGGCTGGTACACACCGTCTGCATACTCTCCACCTGTCGGGTCATGCTGGGCCAATGCGATAGCGCCGTGCCGGCTGCGCGCGACTCCGTGGAAGTCGCCGACCAGACGGCCAACCCGACGACTCAGTCGACGGCGTATTTTGCACTTGCCTTCGCGCTCAAGAAATCTCAGCCTCGGCGAGCGCTGAGACTGTTCACCGAGGCCGCGCGGCTGGCCGGTGAGGTGCAGAATTTCTGGTGGTACGGCATCGCCTTGATGGAGGCGGCGGCAACGCGTGCGGTGCACGACGAGCCCGCGGCCGCGGCGGGGCTGTTCGTCGAGGTCTTAGAGCATTGGGATCGGGTCGGAGACTGGTCCCAGCAGTGGCTGAGTTTGCGCTATGTCACCAGGCTGCTGGTCCGGCTCGGCGCCGACGAAGACGCCGCTTATCTGCACCATGCTTTGCAGAATGCGGGCAAGCCGTCGCCGTTGCACCCGGCCCATTCGAGCGCGCTTCGGGATCGGCTGGGCGCGGAGCGCTTCGATGCCTATGGCGCATCGCCGGCCGACGGCCACGACGCGGTCGCCCGTGCGCGGTCGGTTCTGCAGCTGTACGCCGAACATGCCGTGCCTCCGGCCCGGTGATCCCTCGAAGGTTGCTGATGCGGCACATATGCTTCGCACGACATGTGCGCCTTCGGCAGAAGGGGTGTCCGGAATGACGGTCGAGTTTCGGGTGCTCGGCGACGTCGAAGTGCGTGTTGATGGGCGGCCGCTGGATATCGGTCATGCGCGCCGGCAGTGTGTGCTGGTTGCGCTGCTGATCGATGTGAACCACGCGGTGTCGCCGGAGCAGTTGGTGGACCGGGTGTGGTCGGATCGGCCACCGCGGCGCGCGCGAAACTCGTTGGCGGGCTATGTGTCTCGGCTCCGAGCGCTGCTTGCCGATGCCGGGGGCGTGGCGATTTCGCGGGGGCCGGCCGGATATATGCTGGCCGCCGACGCGTTGTCGGTGGACTTGCATCGCTTCCGGGATTTGGTGGCTCGGGCGCGCTCCATCGCGGACCCGGTGCAGGCGGCGGCGTTGTTCGATCGCGCGCTCGGTATGTGGTCTGCCGAGCCGTTCATGTTCCTGGATACGCCGTGGGTCAACGAAGTTCGCAGCGGTGTACAAGCGGAACGGTTCGCGGTGGAATTAGACCGCAACGATGTCGCCCTGCGCGCCGGGCGACACGCCGACTTGCTGGTCGAGTTGCTTGCTGCGCAGGCTGCCCGCCCCTTGGACGAACGTTTGGCCGCGCAACTGATGCTGGCGGAATATCGCTGTGGCCGGCAGGCCGACGCGCTGGACACCTACCGACAGACGCGTTTGCGGCTGGTCGATGAACTCGGCGTCGAACCGGGTCAGTTACTGCGTGATGTACATCATCAGATCCTTACCGGAGGCGATTCTCAGCCGGACGCCGCACCGCTGACCGATTCGGCGCCGGCTCCCTCTGCTCCCGTCCACAAGATGCCTTCGGTTGCTTTGCGGCGGGCGACGAGCTTTGTCGGCCATGAAGATGATTTGACTCGGACCGTTGCCGCGCTGCGAGCTGGGCCGCTGGTGACGCTGACCGGGGTAGGTGGCGTCGGCAAGACGCGACTGGCCTGGGAGGTTGCCCGACGTGAGCAGGAACGCTTTGGCGAGGAGTTGTGGATCTGCGAGTTGGGGCCTGTCGAGCACGGTGACGCGGTAGGACACACGGTTGCCGCCGCGCTGGGGTTACGCCAACAGCGGGGTATGGGCATCGAAGAGTCGGTGATCGAGTACCTGCGGTCGCGGCAAACCTTGCTACTGGTCGACAACTGCGAGCATTTGCTGGAGACCGTGGCGGGGCTGGTTGAGCAAATCGTGCGGCACTGTCCCGGGGTGTCGGTGCTGGCGACCAGCAGACAACCTTTAGGTGTGGAGGGCGAGCGGATTGTCGTGCTGTCGCCCCTTTCAGTGCAGGATGCGACGCGGCTGTTCGCCGAGCGGGCTCAGGCCGGCCGGCCGGACTTCAATTTCGATGTGCAGCCCATCGATGCGGTGGCTGAGATTTGCCGGCGGGTTGATTGTCTGCCGTTGGGCGTGGAGTTGGCGGCCGCGCGGATGCGGGTGATGAGTGCCCCTGATGTGGTTCGTCGGCTGGACCGGTTGGGTTTTCTGCGGGGTGCGGTGCGCGGAGCGCCGGCCCGCCAGCAAAGCTTGGCCGCGACGATCGATTGGTCATATCGGCTGTTGGTCGAACCCGAGCAGGCGTTGTTCGCCCGGCTTTCGGTGTTCGCGGGTTCGTTCGACTTGGACGGTGCCCATGGTGTATGCGGGGCCGCGGGCGCGAATGAGGACGACACGCTCGAGTTGCTTCTCGGTCTAATCGATAAATCCATGGTGGTCGTGCGTACTGTCACCGACCGGACCCGTTACGCCCTCCTCGAGACACTGCGTAGCTACGGCCGAGAGCGCTTGCAGGAGCAGGGAATTGACAAGCAACTGGCTATGCGCCATGCCGTTTACTTCACCGAACTCGCCGAGCGGGCCACCACCGGACTTTTCGGTCCGGATGAACGCGAATGGGTCGAGCAGATGTTGCCCGAGTACGACAACATGCGCGCGGCGTTCGAGCACGCGCTGGACGGCGACGACCTCGATGTTGCGCTGAGATTGGTCACCGGTGTCGCAGAGTTCGCCGGCTTGCGGATTGGCTACGAAGTAGGTGGTTGGGCGGAGCGTGCGCTCGCCCTCGCGCACCCCGACCATCCGCTGTTCGCGGCCGCGGTGGGCACAGCGGCGCGGATTAGGTGGGCGAAGGGCGAATTCGAACTGGCGCGACATCTTGCGCTGCTCGCTGACGGGCGTGTTCCTGGGCGCGGGGCTGCGCGCTTTGCCTATCCCGCAGACGTGCTTGCCGACGTAGCGCTCTTTCAATCTGGGCCGGCCGGTGTGCTGTCGCATTGGGAGTATGAGGCAGTGCGTGCCCGCGGTTCCGATGACCTGATCCGACTGGCGCAGACCGTTTCTGAATTAGCGATTTGTCACGGCGTATTGGGCAATCGCGACGCGGCTCTGCCTGCCGCAATGGAAGCGGTGGAGACCGCGGACGCCATTGCCAACCCAACCGCGCAGTCGAACGCCTACTTCACACTTGGTTATCAGCTCAAAAGTGCTGACCCGGAACGGGCGCTGGAGCTGTTCGATGAGGCAGCCAGGCTTGCCCACGATGTGCAGAACTACTGGTGGTACGGAATCGCATTGATGGAGGCCGCCGCGACGCGTGTCGTTCATGGCGATCCCGCGCATGCGGCACGGATGTTCATCGAGGTGCTTGACCATTGGGACCGGTTTGGTGATCGGGCGCAGCAGTGGTTGAGTCTGCGCTACATCACCAGGTTGCTGGCGCGGCTCGGCGCCGACGACGACGCCGTATTCCTGCACTGCGCATTGCTGGAGTCGGGGAGAAAGTCGCCTCTGCGCGCCGCTCAGTTGGCGGCGCTGAAGGACCGGTTGGGCGCCGAGCGTTTCGAGGCATACTTCGTCTCGGTGACCGACCGTGCCGCAGCGGTCAGCCGAGCGAGGTCGAGTCTGCAGCGGTACGCCGAACGCGCGGCTACACCGGTCGTCTGATGCTTAGCCCGCGTCGCCGGGCGCACCGGCTCAGCCTCCTACTTGGAAGCCGAAGCTGGCCCGCAGCGCCGCTTGGATAGCGAGCTGGAGGTTGGTCAGCACGTCGCGGAGGTCGGCGGCGAGGGCGAGGCCGGCGCCGTTGAGCGACAGCAACAACGTGCCGCCGGTCTGGGTCAGTCCGCCGAGCGCGCCCTGAATGGTGGTCGCCAGGTTAGCGGCCGTCTGTCCGAACCCAGAGAGCCCGACACCGAAGCTCGCACCCGTGGAGCTGTCGATTACGGCGGCGATTTGAGTCGCGGCGTTCATCCAAATCCGTGCCAGCGAGTCACCGGTCTGGGCCAGGTTCATCAGACCTCCGCCTAGGTTGGTCACCAGGGCTTGACCGGTTTGGATCAGTCCGGATGCGCCACCGGTAAGGCCCGCCATCAATGCGTTGCCGGTTTGCACCAGCCCAGAGATTCCGGTCTGCAGGCTGCCCCCGAGGGCCGCGCTGAGCTGGGCAGCGAGGTTGGCGCTGAGACTTGCCGACAGGGCCGCGCCGAGGTTGCCGAGAGCCCCATTGAGGGCAGCGCTCAGGCCGGTGAGGCCGCCGCTCAACGCGCCGTTGAGCGCTGCGTTGAGTCCGGCCAGGCTGGCTCCGAAGTTGCCGCTGAGGGCGCCGCTCAGCGCGGGCAGCGCGGCGCTGAGGTTCGCCGTCAGGTTCTGGCTGGCGGTGATCAGCCCGGTCAGGACACCCTGCAATGTCGGCGCGCCGGACAAGGCGGCGGTGAACGCGGCGTTGAGGGCGGTGTTGAGGCTGGCCAGACCGGTGCCGAAGCCGCCGGTGAGCTGTGCGGCCAGAGTCGGCAAGGTGGCGCTGAAGTTGCCGGCCAGGCTCGCACCCGTCTGAATCAGCCCATTCAGGGCGCCTTGAAGAGTGGGCAGCCCGCCACTCAAGACGGCACTGAAGTTGCCGGCCAGGCTTTGTCCGGCAGTCAGTAATGCGTTCAGTGCGCCTTGTAGGGCGGGGGCGCCGGAGACTGCGGCGTTCAGGGCGCCGTTGAAGGCGGCATTGAGGCCTGCGAGGCTGGCTTGGAAGGCGGGCAGGCTGCCCGTCAGCGCGGCGCTGAGGGTGGCGTTGAAGGCCGCCGAGAGGGCGGGGAAGGTGGCCGAGAAGCTGGCCGATAGCGCGGGCAGGATGGCGCTGAATCCGGCGGCGAAGTTCTGACCTGCCGTGATCAAGGCGTTGAGGGCGCCTTGTAGGGCCGGGGCGCCCGACAGCGCGGCGCTCAACGCGGCGTTGAACGCTGCGCTGAGGCCGGACAGGCTGGCTTGGAAGGCGGGCAGGCTGCCCGAGAGTGCGGCGCTGAGGGTGGCGTTGAGGGCCGCCGAGAGGGCGGGGAAGGTGGCCGAGAAGCTGGCCGATAGCGCGGGGAAGA
>NZ_MVHE01000119.1 GCF_002086155.1 Mycobacterium angelicum
CACGCCGGTACCGCTGATCAGGTCCGACTCGTACACCACTCTGCTGGACGCAACCCCGCGCGGCACGAGAATCCCAGACTCCGGCGCTTAGGGAGAGCCAACGCCATCCGCTGGTCCTTCCACGTACCGGCGGGGGCAGCCCAGTAGGGAGCCCTCGCTTGTGGCCACCAACATCGGCCCGTAGGCGGACACCAGGACTCACAGATTCCTGCGCTGACCGAGGGTGCGGGCGTGCCTGGGCACTACCCGCAGGCCGCCCCACTGCCCCCGCCGCTGCGCCATTGGGGGACGGCCGAACCGCCGATCGGCGGACACTAATCCCGTCTGGTCGGCAGACAGACGTCAACAGGCCAGCCGCACATACTGGGTTGCACAGCCCACTTTCTAACTCCGCGGCCCAACGGCGCCGCGACACACCAAACAGCCTTGCGCTAACGCGCCAATAAGCGAGCCGAACAGCCAAGGCCGAATGAACCATCTAGCTACGGTTTCTTGAGTTCTTGGGGGCACGAAGCAGCTGCGATGCTTTCTTGTGCCGGAAAAGACAACTCACCTCGAATTTGTGCGGGGGCATAGGCATCTTCTGGATGTTTGCTTGACGCCGATTTATGATCGCGACGGTATTGCGGTCACCCAAGATGCAGGCTACGCACTGCCCGGGTTCTACATCATTGGCCTTCAGGATCAGGTGCGCGCGCTGGACTTTCTCGATATTGATCTTCACCAGAGGCTTTCGTTGGTCCTGCTGGAACTACGAAAGGGATGCGGAAGGCCCTGAACATTGACCATGTTCATATTTATTATCACGAGAAGCTGGACGCAGCGTGCATTGTGCGCTGGTGGGTAATGCCCGCCCCCAGAGGGGGCGCACAGCGGATACCGGCCATTGTTGATCTCGACCTTCGCAATTACTTGTCCCAATTCAGGTTAACGGAGCAAAGAGGGACCATCTTAGATTTCAACCAAAGAATGACGGATTATTTCAATGAAATCGACCTGTAGATTGCGATCGTCCATGCACAACTCGAGCGTGGAGGCTGGCAGTGGCTGAACGTCGCCGCGGCCTTCACCTCAACATCAGTCTTTCCAGGGCGTGCTTCGTTCCGTGCAACGGACCAACAGAGAAAGCGCCGTTCACCCGTCCCTCTGAAATTGCGCCTTTTCCGCATACAATATGGACTCCGTCGAAGCGGAGCCCTGCTTCAGGACACTTCAGAACAGCGAGGCACCCTCCTGATGATCGCTTCGCGTTTGAGACCGTATGCGACCCATGTCGCTGGCGAGATGTCGGCATTAGCCGCGCGTATCGGCGCAATTAACCTGGGCCAGGGATTCCCTGACGAAGACGGGCCACCGGCCATGCTGCAGGCCGCTCAGCAAGCAATTGCCGACGGGCTGAACCAATACGCGCCGCTGCTGGGGATCGCGTCACTTCGCGAGGCCATCGCCGCTGACCGCGAGCGCAAATATGGCGTCAGTTACGACCCCGAGTCGGAGGTACTGGTCACCGTTGGCGCCACGGAAGCAATCGCCGCAATCGCGCTCGGCCTGTTAGAACCGGGATCGGAATTGCTCGCGATCGAGCCGGTTTACGACGCGTATCCGGCCGTTGCCGCAATGGCCGGCGTTCGCCTGACGACAGCCCCATTCGTCACCGACGGCCTCGGGTTCGCACTCGACCTCGACGCACTGCGCCGCGCCGTTACCCGCCATACCGCGGCGATCATCGTGAATTCGCCACACAATCCAACCGGTGCCGTTTTGCGCCGCCATGAGCTAGAGGCGATCGCCGAGCTTGCCATTGAATACGACATTTTCGTCATCACCGACGAGGTCTATGAGTGCCTGACGTACGACTCCGTTCAGCATGTGCCGATAGCATCCCTGCCAGGCATGCGCGATCGAACGCTCACTATCTCGAGTGCGTCCAAGATGTTCAATTGCACCGGCTGGAGGACTGGCTGGGTGTGCGGAAACGCCAAACTCATTGCCGCGGTGCGCTCGGCCAAGCAATTCCTCAGCTATGTCGGCGCGGCGGTATTCCAGCCCGCCGTGGCACTCGCCCTCAACACTCAACAAGCATGGGTGGAAGAGTCGCGGCAGTCGTTGCAATCACGCCGTGATCGGCTGGCCGCGGGGCTGGCCAAGTTGGGCTTTGACGTACTGCACTCCAGCGGCACCTTCTTTTTGTGTGTGGACCCCACCCCGCTCGGGTTCACCGACAGCAGGTCTTTCTGCGCCGAAGTGCCGCACCGGGCTGGAGTGGCAGCGATTCCGTTGTCGGCGTTTTGTCTCACCGACGGGGACCAGTTCACCGCATGGAACCATCTGGTACGGCTCACCTTTTGTAAGCGTGCAGACACGATCGACGAGGCCCTGCGCCGACTGGCGGTGTTATCCGCCGGTTGACCCGGATTGGCCTACCACAGGTAGCAGGGCTGACCGGCAATTTCGCTCGCTTTTCGGGTTACCCGAAACCACACCATCGGATAGCCTCTGCAGGCAAACGGAGAAGGAGCCTTGGATATCGCGGGACATGCCGGTGAGATAGCAATCGTCGGGATGTCGTGTCGTGTTTCGGGAGCTGCCAATCCCATTGAATTCTGGCGGTTGATCAGTCGGGAACATAGCGGCGTCTCCGGCAATTCAGCGTATGAACGTCGCTTTTCTGCCGCGCCCAGCGGATCGGATCCGCAAGCCCTGGCTTTTGGTGCATGTCTTGAGGATGCGCTGGGCTTCGATGCGGCTTTCTTTGGGATCTCGGACAGCGAAGCCGAGCACATGGATCCCCAGCAGCGGCTTGCCCTGGAACTTGCCTGGGCTGCCCTAGAAGACGCGGGCATCGTTCCTGACGATATTGCCGGCAGCTCGGTGGGGTTGTTCGTCGGTGCGATGCGTGATGACTTCGCTGCTCTGATGTCGAGCTCCCCCGCTACGCCGACGGCACGAACCGCATTGGGATCTCTTCGGTCCGTTATCGCCGGACGCATTTCTCACTTCTTCGGTTTTTCCGGTCCCAGTCTGGTCGTTGACACTGGGCAGTCCTCATCGCTGGCGGCGATCAGTTTGGCAATCGACAGCCTGCGTAAAGGCGAGTGCGAGCTGGCGCTGGCAGGTGGAGTCCATCTCAACCTCGACCCATACGCGGGCAGGTCGCTGGCGAAACTCGGGGTGCTCTCACCTGACGGAATATGCCGCCCATTCGACGAATGCGCCAATGGCTATGTGCGGGGCGAGGGCGGCGGCTTTGTTGTACTCAAAAGACTTTCCAGTGCGGTGCAGCAAAGCAACCGGATTTACTGCCACATGCTCGGCGGCGCAGTCGTCAACGAAGGTGTTCGGCCGGGCTTGATTACACCTGACGCTGAGGCGCATACCTCGTTGCTTCGTGCCGCATTGGCAGCTGCATCGGTGGACCCCTCGGTGGTCGGATACGTCGAAACGCACGGAACGGGCACCCCGGCAGGTGACGCCGCCGAAGTGCAAGCGATAATTTCGACCTATTGCAGTGACGGCTCGCGGCACAATGCCCCGTTAATAATCGGGTCTGTCAAACCCAATGTGGGCCATCTTGAATCCGCTGCCGGTGTTATTGGTGTAATCAAAGCCGCTCTTGCGTTAGAACACGGTCTGCTGCCGCCCACTCTTAACTTTGATTCCCCGAACGCGGCCTTGGCGCCTCACGTGTCGAGCGTGCAGGTGCTGGCTCACGAAAGCCAATGGACGCAAGGACATTCCCCCCGTACCGCGGCGGTGTCCTCGTTCGGGATCAGCGGCACCAACGCCCACCTGATCCTCCAACAAGCCCAACCGCCCCCGACATCGACGGCGCGGGAGCTAAGCGATGGGTCTGCGGACATCCCGCTACGGTTGTGGCCGGTTTCAGCGCGGACCCCGGCGGCGTTGGCCGCTTACGCAGATCGCCTTTCGCGGTTTCTGACCCAACACCCTGAGGTGGATCTAACCGATCTGGCCTTCAGTCTGGCCACGACCCGGACCCAGCATCCTTGCCGGGCTGTGCTGAGCGTCCCCGCGGCTACTGAGGATCCGCGCCAAGATTTGCTCGCCAGGTTAGCGGCGTTGCGTGGCGGTGAATTTCACCCGCATCTGGTTCAGCATCAGGTGACTCATCACCACTCGAAAGTCGTGTTCGTCTTGCCCGGCCAAGGTGCTCAACATCCCGCGATGGGCGCCGGACTTTACCTGCAGCACAGTGTTTTTGCGGCCGCCGTCGATGCCTGTGATGAGGCGCTGAGTTCCTATACCGGTTGGTCGGTGCGCGACGTCATCACTGCGCAGCCGGGTGCGGTGGGGCTGGATCGCGTCGATGTGATCCAGCCCGTTTTGTTCACGGTGATGGTGTCGCTGGCACAGACGCTGATCAGTTACGGGGTCACCCCGGATGCGGTGATCGGGCATTCCCAGGGCGAGATCGCCGCGGCGTATATCGCTGGTGCGTTGAGTCTCGATGACGCCGCGAAGGTCGTGGCGCTTCGTAGTCGAGCTCTGCGGCAACTGTCCGGCGCGGGGGCCATGGCCTCGGTGTTGTTGCCCGCCCAACAGGTGCGGGCGCGTCTGCACCCCTGGGCCGGCACGTTGAGCATCGCTGCGATCAACGGCCCCACCCAGACGATTATCAGCGGCGACCCTGAAGCGGTGGAGCAGTTCATCGCTGGTTGTCAGGCCGACGATATCCAGGTCCGGGCATTAGCTGTGGACTACGCCTCGCACGGCGCTCACGTTGAATCACTCCGCGAACAGCTTTCGGCGGACTTCGTTGGGCTGAGTCCAGGAGCCGGACAGATCCCGCTGTACGCGACCGTCGAAGGCGCGTTATCGGCTGATCCCCTCGACACCACCACGATGGACGGCGACTACTGGTATCGCAACCTGCGTCAACCCGTGCGGTTAGCCGACAGTGTGGCGGGGGTGTTGGCTACGGGTGAGTGCACGTTTGTGGAGTTGTCTCCGCATCCGGGCTTGGCCCCAGCGATCACCGACACTGTCACAGCCAGCGGGCGGACGGGTTCGACGGTGATCACCACGCTGCACCGCGACCAGCCCGACCTTGACGCTCTGGCCATCGCGTTGGCCCGGTTGCACAGTCATGGCCACAGCCCGAACTGGCGGGCCATTTATCCGCGAGGCCGCACTATCGGGCTGCCGACTTACCCTTTCCAGCACCGCCGGTACTGGCACGACGCCTTCACCGCCCACCACCGGCTGCAGACCGAGATCGCCGCAGCGCAGTCGGACACGACCAGCGACCACGCCACCACGACCAACACGACCGCGACCTCTGCGGCATTAGCCAAACAACTTGCCGGCCAATCCCCCGACCAGCAACGAGCCACCGTTACCGCTCTGGTCGTCGCCGCCACCGCCGCTGTGCTGGCCCACCCCGACCCGACCGCGATCGACCCGGCCAGCGCCTTCACAGACCTCGGTGTCGATTCGGTGATCGCGCTGGACCTGCGCAACGCCCTGACCCCACCCACCGGCCTAAACCTGCCCTCCACCCTGGCCTTTGATCACCCCACCCCCGCCGTCCTCGCGGGGTACCTCATCTCGCAACTCACCGGTACCGCCGACGCCTTGATTCCGGTTCGAACCCTGGCGGCCCCTGCCGTCGATGACCCCATCGTGGTGGTCGGTATGGCATGCCGGTTCCCCGGCGGGGCGGACTCCCCAGCAGCCTTGTGGGACGTGGTCAGCAGCGGCACCGACGCGATGGGCACCTTCCCGACCGATCGCGGGTGGAACCTGGCCGAGCTGTTCGACCCCGATCCTGACGCGGTCGGCAAGACCTACACCAGCCACGGCGCGTTCTTAGCCGGTGCCGCCGAATTCGACGCCGAGTTCTTCGGGATCTCACCGCGAGAAGCCCAAGCGATTGATCCTCAGCAGCGACTGCTACTGGAAATCTGTTGGGAGGCATTGGAATCCGCTGGCATCGACCCAGCCGGGCTGGTTGGCACCGACACCGGGGTGTTCGCCGGGACGTGGGCGCAGCCCTATGGCGACGCCAACTCCGATGGCGCGGAGGGCTACGCGATGACCGGCGGGGCCACCAGTGTGGCGTCGGGACGGGTGGCTTACGCGTTGGGGTTGCAGGGCCCGGCGATCACGGTGGACACCGCGTGTTCGTCGTCTCTGGTCGCCACCCATCTAGCGTGTCAATCCCTGCGCAGCGGCGAATCGAGTTTGGCGCTGGCCGGTGGCGTGACGATCATGACCACGCCGGTGATATTCACTGAGTTCGCGCGCCAACGCGGGCTGGCCGCCGATGGACGCTGCAAAGCGTTCGCTGCCGCCGCCGATGGGACCGCCTGGGGCGAAGGCGCCGGCGTGCTCGTGCTCGAACGGCTCAGCGATGCCCGCCGCCACCGCCACCCAGTGCTCGCCGTCGTCGCCGGTTCAGCCGTCAACCAAGACGGCGCCTCGAATGGTTTGACCGCCCCCAACGGGCCAGCCCAACAACGGGTCATCGCGCAAGCCGTCGCCAACGCCGGAATCGGGCTCGACCAGGTAGACGTGGTGGAGGCCCACGGCACCGGCACCACACTGGGCGATCCCATCGAAGCCGGCGCGCTGATCGCCACCTACGGCGCACACCGCAACCCTGACAACCCGTTGTGGCTGGGATCGATCAAATCCAACATCGGTCACACTCAAGCCGCCGCCGGTACCGCGGGGCTGATCAAAATGATCACCGCATTGCAACACGAGATGTTGCCGCCCACTTTGCATGTGGATCAGCCCAGCCCGCACGTCGACTGGTCCGCACGCACCGTGCGGCTGCTCACCGAACCCATCAGCTGGCCGGTCACCGATCACCCCAGAACCGCGGCGGTGTCCTCGTTCGGAATCAGCGGCACCAACGCCCATGTGATCGTCCAACAAGCACCCGCCTCTCCGACACCACCATCTAGTCCGAAAGCTGCTCCCGCGCTCGGGGTTTGGCCGATCTCAGCGCGCACCCCGGCAGCGTTGTCCGCTCAGGCCGGGCGTCTCAGGCAACACCTGATCGAGCATCCCGACGCTGATCTGACCGAGGTGGCCTACAGCCTGGCCGTCACCCGCACCCACCACCCCTTCCGGGCCGCGATCACCACACCGGCCACCGAAGACATTCGCGCGCAATTGCTGGCCGGACTGGACGCCCTGCGCACCAGCGCGCCACACCCCAATCTGACCCAGCACCACCTCAGTCAACCCACAAGCAGACTCGTGTTCGTCTTACCCGGTCAAGGCGCCCAATACGCCGCCATGGGCGCGGGTCTCCACCAACACCACCGCGCCTTCGCCGACACCTTCGACCGGGTCTGCGCCGCTTTTAACCCCCATCTCGACGTCCCGCTGGGGGATGTCGTTTTCGCTGAGCCCGATTCGCCGCTGGCGGAGTTGTTGACTCAGACCGCCTACGCTCAGCCCGCCTTGTTTGCCTTCGGGGTAGCGATGCACGCCGTGTTCGACGAGGTCGGGATCTGCCCGGATGTCGTGGTGGGCCATTCCATCGGAGAACTGACCGCGGCCTATCTGGCCGACGTGTTTTCCCTTGAGGATGCCGCGATTTTGATCAGTGCTCGGGGTCGGCTGATGCAGGCTTGCGCACCCGGGGCCATGCTGGCCATCCAAACCCGCCCTGACGATCTCACCGCCTGGCTCGCTGACTACCCCGAAACCGCGGTCGCCGCTATCAACAGCCCCAACTCGATCGTGGTCGCCGGGCCTTTTGCCGACATCGATCAGCTCCGTGAGCGGTGCACCACCCACGGATACAAGACCACGTCGCTGGCAGTCAGTCATGCTTTCCACTCCGCCGCGATGGATCCCGCTTTGGCTGAGTTCGAGAAGATCGCGGCGGGTGTGGCTTTCGCTGCGCCTCGGCTGCCGGTGCTGTCCAACCTCACCGGGCAATTGGCCAGCACCGACCAACTCACCTCACCGAACTACTGGGCCCAACACCTGCGCCATACCGTGCGCTTCGCCGACTGTGTGGCTGGACTGCTGGCCACCGGCGCCCACACCTTCCTCGAGTTGTCCCCCCACCCGACGCTGGCCCCCGCCATCACCGAAACCGGTGCGGGCAGCGTGATCATCACCGCTCACCGTGACCGCCCCGATCTGGACA
>NZ_MVHE01000011.1 GCF_002086155.1 Mycobacterium angelicum
ACGGTGACGGTGTAGGCGGTGCCGTGCTTGTCTTGGTTGACCGCATACATCGGCACCAACGGCCTTAGCGGCGCCATACCCACCAGCGGCGGCAACGGCGGGGCCGGCGGCAACGGCTTCAACGCCACCACGGCCGCGGCATCCGCCGGCAGCGGCGGTAACGGCGGCAACGGCGGATCGGTGGGCAGCGGTGGGGCCGGCGGCAACGGAGGCAACGGCAGCAACGCCACCGCGGCCGGCGGCAACGGAAGCAACGGCGGTAACGGTGGCAACGGCGGCAACGCCGGCGTCCACGGTCTGGCCGGCGGTAACTCGGGCAACGGCGGTAGCGGCGGCAACGGCGCCAACGGCATATCCACCACCAATAACGGCGCCGGTGGCACCGGCGGCAATGGCGGCAACGCCGGACACGTCGGCGCCGGCGGCACCACGACCGCGTTCGTCGGTCACGCCGGCAATGGCGGTAACGGCGGCAACGGCGCCACCAACAACCTTGAAACGGGCCCCGGCGGACGCGGCGGCAACGGCGGCAACGCCGGGACTGTCGGCACCGACGGCAATGGCGGTTACGGCGGCCACGGCGGTGACGGCGCCGACAATGACGGCACCGGAACCTCGGCGGCCGGCGGGTCCGGCGGCCGCGGCGGCGACGCCAGCGCCGGCGGCGTCGCCGGTCGCGGCGGCGACGGCGGAAGCGGCTGCAACGGCGGCCAGGGTGGAGCCGGCGGAAACGGCGGCAACGCCACCGGCGGGACCGCGGGCAGCGGCGGCAATGGCGGCACCGGCGGTCGCGGCGCGCAGTCGCAGAACAACTCCGGTGTCGGCGGTGCCGGCGGGGCGGGCGGCAACGCGGGCAGCGGCGCCGCAGCCGACGGCGGCAACGGCGGCAGCGGCGGGGCCGGTGTCGGCGGCGCAACCGGCGGGGCCGGCGGCAACGGCGGCAACGCCACCTCCGGCGCCGGCCAGGCCGGCGCCGGAGGCAACGGCGGAAACGGCGGCGACGGCCAGCTCGACATCAACAATGGTGCGGGCGGGACCGGTGGCCACGGCGGCAACGCCGGCACCATCGGCGCCCCTGGCAACGCTGGGGCCGGCGGTGCCGGCGGGGCCGGCGCCAACGGCGACGCCTCGCAAAACCAACTCGACGGCGGGGCCGGCGGATCGGGTGGCGCCGGGGGCAACGGCGCCGGCCACGGCGACGGCGGCAACGGCGGCAGCGGCGGCAACGGGACGTCCGGAGGTAGCGGCGGAGCCGGCGGCGCCGGCGGCAACGCGGGCACCAACGGCAACGGCGGTGCCGGCGGATCCGGCGGATCCGGCACCGCTGGCGCCGCCGTCCACAACCCCAAACCGCTGCCCGCGTCGCAACAACCCCCGGCGCAGGCCGGCACCACGGGCGCTGATGCCAGCGCACCCAATGGCATCGATGGGGGCAATGGAGGCCCAGGCGCCAATGGCGGTACCGCGCAGCCGGGCGGCGCCGGCGGTGGCGGCGGCAACGGCGAAATCCTGCACAGTTCCAACGGCGGCAGCGGCGGTAGGGGCGGCAATGGCGGCATCACCGACGGCACCGTCGCCGCCGCCGGCGGCAACGGTGGTGGCGGCGGTGACGGCCACTTCGACGGCAGCGGCGGTAACGGCGGTAACGGCGGCACCGGCGGCACCGGGGGCGACGGCGGCAGAGGTGGCGGCCCTGGGGGCAACGCGGGCAATGGCGGCAACGGCGGATTTGGC
Organism: Mycobacterium angelicum; assembly: GCF_002086155.1. GTDB lineage: Bacteria > Actinomycetota > Actinomycetes > Mycobacteriales > Mycobacteriaceae > Mycobacterium > Mycobacterium angelicum. Next base: position 1,735 of record NZ_MVHE01000011.1, read on the forward strand.
GGCGGGACCGGTGGCAATGGTGGAGTCGGCGGTTTCGGCAGCGGAGACGGCGGCATGGGCGGCGGCGGCGGCACGGGCGTGTCGGGTAGTACCGGCGGCAGCGGCGGCGCCGGTGGCGCCGGCGGCGCAGGCGGCTCGGTGACGGGCAATGGCGGCAACGGCGGCACCGGCGGCACCGGCGGCACGGGCGGCAACGGCGCCGACGCCGTCACCAATAACACCGGCGGCAGAGGCGGCGACGGCGGCAAGGGGGGCGGCGGCGGCCAGGGCGGCGCCGGGACCGACGGCGGTACCGGCGGTCAGGGCGGTAAGGGCGGCACCGCAGGTGAAGGCGGAAAAGGCGGTTCGGCGCCAAGCAACCCCGGCACCAACTCCACCTCCGGCGGCCAAGGTGGCGACGGCGGTCAAGGCGGGGCCGGCGGGGCCGGCGGCGACTCCGACACCGGTAACGGCGGGCAAGGTGGCACCGGCGGCACCGCAGGAAACGGCGGCAGCGGCGGCACTACGCCCCGACTCGGCATCGGCAACCAGTCCGGCGGCAACGGCGGTCACGGAGGTCAAGGCGGGACCGGCGGCGGCGGCGGCAACTCCAACAGCGGCAACGGCGGCCTCGGTGGAACCGGAGGTATCGCCGGCGCCGGCGGTAGTGGCGGCGTCGGGCCCGACGACGGGCAGGGCACCATGTCCGGTGGCCAAGGCGGCACCGGAGGACGAGGCGGTGCCGGTGGAAACGGGGGCAACTCCGTCTCCGGAGCCAACGGCAATGGTGGTTCCGGAGCCGATGGCGGCGCTGGCGGCAACGGCGCGGACACGGTGCTCGCGCTTGATTCTCAGTACGGCACCAACGCTGTCGGCGGCGGTGGTGGTGGCGGCGGCGCCGGCGGCACCGGGGGCAACGCCGGCACCGGTGCCGGCAGCCCCGGCACCGGCGGCAAAGGCGGCAGCGGCGGCAGCGGCGGTAACGGCGGCGCCGCCTACGTCGAGACCAACCCCTCCATCTTCAGCGGAAATGGCGGCTACGGTGGCGGCGGCGGCGCCGGCGAAACAGCCTCTGGCGTTACCGGCGGAGCCGCCGGTGCCGGTGGCGGCGGCGCTGGGGGCGGCTATCAAAACGTATTCGGACTGTTTACCGGCGGTGGTGGTGGCGGTGGCGGCGGGGCCGCGTCCGCCGCCGTTGCCGGCGGCGGCGCGGGTGCCGGCGGCGCCGCGGCGACCGACACCACATTCACCGGTGGCGGCGCCGGGACGCCAAGCAGCGGCAGCGGTGGTGGTGGCGGCGGCGGTGCCACCGCTGGGGATGGCCAGGACTTCGACGGTAACCCCGGCACCGGCAGCACCGGCGGCGTGGGCGGAAACGGAGGCAACCCCCAAAACGATCTCGGCAACAACGGCGGCGACGGCGGCCAAGTCGGCAAGGGCGGCGCCCCTGGCTTGGTCGTGACATTCCCCGACATCGCCACGGGCAACGGCACCCCAGGTATGGACGCCTAAGGCTCGACGTACTCCGCCGCGCCGTCGTCCAGCACAACCCGGGCACCCTCGGCACCGGCGACCTCGGTGCGATACACCGCACGGCCCGGTTCGGTGCGCCAGATCAGCGTGCTCAGCGTCTCTCCGGGGAACACCGGCGAGACGAACCGCGCCGCGATCGAGGTGATATTGGCGGCCACGCCGCCACCCAGCTCAGCCACCAACGCCCGGCCCGACACGCCATAGGTGCACAGCCCGTGCAGGATCGGCTTGGGAAATCCGGCCAGCTCCCTGGCGAACCAGGGGTCGCTGTGCAGGGGGTTGCGGTCGCCGGACAGCCGGTAGATCAGCGTTTGGTCTTCCCGGGTGGGCAGGTCGATGCGGGCGTCGGGCTCGCGGTCGGGAAATTCCGGCGCCACGGCCCGCTCACCCCGTTGCCCGCCGAAGCCGCCCTCGCCGCGGATGACCAGCGTGGTCAGCGTCTCGGCGACCAGGGTGCCGGTGTCGGGATCGCTGCCACGACCACGCAGCACGATGATCGCGTTCTTGCCTTCGCCCTTGTCCTGGATGTCGGCCACCTCGCTGACCACCGACAGCTTCCCCGCCGGCGGCAGCGCCCCATGCAGCCGCACACTTTGCGAGCCGTGCAGCAGCATCGCCCAGTTGAACGTGCCGACCTTGGCCGCCGCACCGAACGCCGGGCAGCAGATCACCGCATAGGTCGGCAACACCTGCTGGGTGATGCCGTGGCTGTTCTCGGTGGTGAACGACAGGTCCTCGGTCCCGGCTCCGACACCGAGTGCGTAGAGCAGCGTGTCCCGGTCGGTCCACTCGAACAACATCGGCTCGGTCACCGCGCCGACGGCACTCGGGTCAATCGCCATGCGAGTCTCCTCTCGATTGAAGAACTTTTCGGCACTTAACCATCGCAAACCCTTCCCTCCAACGCTGTCGGCAGGGCAGGCTATCGCCATGGCGAAGCGCACCATGATCTGGCAAGCCCACAAAGTCCTCGCGGTGCTGGCCGTGGCGGTGTTCGTCGGCGCCTGCGGCGGCGGCAGCCCGCAGGCACGCACCATCACGTTGACGTTCATCCGCAACGCGCAGTCCCAGGCCAACGCCGACGGCGTCATCGACACCAGCATGCCGGGCCCCAGCCTCACCGCCGAGGGCAAAGGGCAAGCTCAGCAGCTCGCCCACCAGGTCGGACACAACGAGTTCGACAGCATCTACTCCTCCCCCATGGCCGCCGACCAACAGACCGCCGGCCCCCTGGCCAGCGAAATCGGCAGGCAAGTCGAGATCGTCCCCGGCCTGCAATCCCTCGATGCCGGCTGGTACAACGGCAAACCCGAATCGATGGCCAACTCGACCTACATGCTGGCACCGGTGGACTGGATCCAGGGCGATACCAAGAATGCCATTCCGGGCTCCATCAACGGCACCGACTTCAACTCTCAGTTCACCGCGGCGGTCCGCAAGATCTACGACAGCGGCCACAACAAGCCGGTCGTGTTCGCTCAGGGCGCCGCGCTCATGGTGTGGACGCTGATGAACGTCAAGAACCCCAAAGAGAGCCTGCTGACCAGCCATCCGCTGCCCAACATCGGCCGCGTGGTGATCACCGGTAACCCGGTGACCGGCTGGACCCTGGTGGACTGGGACGGCATCCGCAGCTTCACCTAGGTAGTTGAGCCTAGGTAGTTGACGGGTGCGGTCGCACCCCGCACGATGGGCTACATGCGGTATGTCGTTACCGGCGGTACCGGGTTTCTTGGTCGCCGCGTCGTATCCCGTCTGCTGGACGCACAGCCCGATGCGCACGTATGGGTGCTGGTGCGCCGCCCCTCGCTGGGCCGCTTCGAACGACTGGCCACCGGGTGGGGCGAACGCGTAAAACCGCTGGTCGGTGAGCTTCCCCAGCTCGAGTTGACCGAGCAGACCCGCGCCGAACTGGGCGATATCGATCACCTGCTGCACTGCGCAGCGGTCGGCATTGAGGGCACTGAGGCCGTGGTCGCATTGGCGCGACGGCTCGATGCGACGCTGCACCATGTGTCGTCCATCGCCGTTGCCGGCGACTTCCGGGGCGAATACACCGAGGCCGACTTCGACGTCGGCCAAAGCCTGCCGACGCCGTATCACCAGAACGTGTTCGAAGCCGAGTCGCTGGTGCGCGGCACCGCCGGGCTGCGATATCGCATCTACCGTCCCGCGGTGATGGTGGGAGATTCGCGAACCGGCGAGATGGACAAGGTGAGCGGGCCTTATCACTTCTTCGGCGTGTTGGCCAAGCTGGCTGTCCTGCCCTCGTTCACCCCGCTGCTGCTGCCCGACATCGGGCGCACCAACCTGGTCCCGGTTGACTACGTTTCCGATGCGCTCGTGTCACTTGTGCACACGGCCGGCGCCGACGGCCGGACGTTTCACCTGACTGCTCCGAAAAACGTTGGGCTACATGGTGTTTACCGCGGCGTCGCCGGCGCGGCCGGACTGCCCCCAATGCTCGGGTCCCTGCCGCGCTCGATGGCCGCACCGGTGCTCAAGGCCAGCGGGCGCGCGAAGGTGCTGCGCAGCATGGCCGCCACCCAACTGGGCATCCCGCCCGAGATCTTCGACGTGGTGGACACCGCGGCGACGTTCACCGACGATAACACCCGAAATGCGTTGCGCGGCAGTGGAATCGAAGTCCCCGAATTCAGCGGCTATGCGCCCACACTGTGGCACTATTGGGCTGAGCACCTCGATCCCGATCGCGCTCGCCGTAGCGATCCGCTGGTGGGCCGGCATGTCATCATCACCGGCGCGTCCAGTGGCATCGGCCGGGCTTCGGCGATCGCGGTCGCCGAACGCGGCGCGACGGTATTCGCACTAGCCCGCAACGCCGACGCGCTGGACAAGCTGGTCGCCGAAATCCGGGCCAACGGCGGCCAGGCTTACGCATTCACTTGCGACGTAACCGATTCCACATCCGTCGAGCACACCGTCAAAGACATCCTGGGCCGCTTCGACCATGTCGACTACCTGGTGAACAACGCTGGCCGGTCCATCCGCCGCTCGGTGGTCAACGCATACGACCGGATGCACGACTACGAACGGGTGATGGCCGTCAACTACTTCGGTGCGGTTCGGATGGTGCTGGCGCTGCTGCCGCACTGGCAGGAGCGCCGGTTCGGCCACGTCGTCAACGTGTCCAGCGCCGGCGTGCAGGCCCGAAACCCCAAGTACAGCTCGTATCTGCCCACCAAAGCCGCACTCGACGCGTTCGCCGACGTGGTCGCCACCGAGACCCTGTCCGACCACGTCACGTTCACCAACATCCACATGCCACTGGTCCGCACACCGATGATTGCGCCGTCGCACCGGCTCAACCCGGTACCGGCCATCAGCCCCGAGCACGCCGCGGCCATGGTGGTGCGCGCGCTTGTCGAGAAGCCGGTGCGCATCGACACCCCCCTGGGCACGCTGGCCGAGGCCGGCAACTATTTCGCGCCGCGGCTGTCGCGGCGGATCCTGCATCAGCTCTACCTGGGCTACCCCGATTCGGCTGCCGCACGCGGAGTTTCGGCGCCGCAGGCTCCGCCGGCTCCGCACAAGCCCCGGACGCCCGCTGCACCCCGCCCAGCCCGACCCCGGCTAGGGGTGCCCGCCCCCGTCAAACGCCTGGTGCGTCTGTTACCCGGCGTGCACTGGTGACCCCATATCCCGCGAGCGTGCACGTCTGTACGCAACACGCCGCGAGGTATTGGCATTCTGCGCACCCTCGCCGCCCGAAAAGCCACGAGAAGCCAGACCTCACTTCTCGCAGGTGAACTGGTTGACGTCGATGTACCCGATGCGGAACATCTCCGCGCAACCGGTCAGGTATTTCATGTAGCGCTCGTACATCTCCTCGGACTGCAGCGCGATGGCCTGATCCTTATGGGCTTCCAGCGCGGCCGACCAGATGTCGAGGGTCCTTGCGTAGTGCGGCTGCAGCGACTGCACGCGGGTCACGGTGAAGTCGTTCGCGGTGGCGCGCTCTTGCACCATCGGTATCGACGGCAACCGGCCGCCCGGAAAGATCTCGGTGACAATGAATTTCACGAATCGGGCGAACGTGAAAGACAGCGGCATACCGCGTTCCTTCATTTCCAGCGGATGCAGCCCGGTGATGGTGTGCAGCAACATGATTCCATCGTCGGGCAGCAGCCGGTGGGCCAGTGTGAAGAACGCGTCGTAACGCTCATGCCCGAAATGCTCGAAGGCACCGATGGATACGATCCGGTCAACCGGCTCGTCGAACTGCTCCCAGCCCTGCAGCAGCACCCGCTTGGCGCGCGGGCTGTCCGACGCCGCGAACAGCTGCTCGACGTGGCGGGCCTGATTGCGGCTCAAGGTGAGGCCGACGACATTGACGTCGTATTTCTCCACCGCACGCATCATGGTGGCGCCCCAACCACAACCGACGTCGAGCAGCGTCATGCCGGGCTGCAATCCCAGCTTGCCCAGCGCCAGGTCGATCTTCGCGATCTGCGCCTCTTCCAGCGTCATGTCCTCGCGCTCGAAGTAGGCGCAACTGTAGGTCTGGGTGGGGTCTAAAAACAGCCGGAAGAAGTCGTCGGACAGGTCGTAGTGCGCCTGTACATCGTCAAAGTGCGGTTTCAGGTCATCAGGCATTGGCACAGCTTAGTCGGCGTATCTTGAGCGCGGTGCAGCGTCGAATCCTGGTGACCGGCCACCAACAGAGCCCTTGGCTTTGCTGGTCGATCCGATCTCGGCGTTCGGGAATGGTGTATTTGATTCTCTTGAAACGGAATTGGGCGCGGGTGCTCGGATGTGAGTGGGTCTTGTCTGAGAGCAACCGGAAATCGGTGCCACCCAGGGCGTCATCGGCGCAGGATTGGTTGTAGTCGTCGAGCAGGGCATCAGTTGGGGTGTCGCAGCAGTCAACCGGATCGCGACGGGGCCTTGGCGCTGAGTTGAGCCCGAACGCGGCTGCGACGCGGGCGAACATCTCATCGTAGGTACCGTCCAGCGACCATCGGTAATTACGCTTCCATCCGTTTTCCACAGCCCGAACTGAGCAGGCATATCCCGCTACGATCTGCCCGTATAGAACCGCCAAGCAATCCCTTGCAGGATCAACCGGCGATCACTAAACCTGTTGTCTTGCTTGCCTAATGCGAAAGCATTAACGGCTCTACCACCGACCAAAACTCATCAGCAATGGTCTTTTGATACTGAAGTGCGGGCGACCAGGACCTTGGCTACACTGCCGCTGTGCAGCAGCATCTGCGTGTCGATACCGGTGGTCTGCAGACCATGGCCACACGCTGGGGCGCCGCAGCCGGCGAACTCAACGCGACAGTGGCTCCGACGGGGCTTGGTCTGTCGGGTCAGCCCAGCGCTCTGGCAGTCGACGGCGCCCACTCCGATGTCACAGCTTTTTCGGCGGCGTTAGCCGAACGGATAGGTGCCCGGGCCGTCCATGTCGTCGAGGCTGATACTCGCTACGCTGCCAACGAGACAGATTCGGCGAACATGCTGGCCGCCGTGGCCAGTCCGGTGATCCGCGTCTAGCACATGTCAGCGGTCACCGCGTTCCCCACCCTTTCGCAGCTGGTGGCCTGGCCCACCGAGCATCTCTCCCACGCCGCTGACCACTGGAAGGCTGTCGCCGGGCGCTGCTACGGGGTAGCCAACCAGGTCTGGCGAGACGCCCTGGCAGTGGATTGGCAAGGGGCGACCGCCGACGCGATGCGTACCGACACGCGGTCTGACATGTTGACGGCCAGTGCGGTGGCCGACCAGTTGCACGAGGCGGCCAAAGTGGCCCGCAGCGCGGCCTCGGACTTGTATGCGGCGCGCTCGCGAGTGCGCTACGCGCTCGAGGATGCCCGCGCGGCGGGATTCGATGTCGTGGAGGACCTGTCGCTGGACGCTGCCACCGTCGTCAGGCATTGGCACAGCTTAGTCGGCGTATCGTGAGCGCGGTGCAGCCCGTTTTCGCCGACGTCGACACCGGCATCGATGACGCGCTGGCATTGATCTATCTGCTGGCGAGCGAAGACTCCGACTTGGTCGGCATCGCCTCGACCGGCGGGAACATCCCGGTCGGCCAGGTGTGCGCCAACAACCTCGGCCTGCTCGAATTGTGCGGCGCCCCAGCCATACCCGTATCCAAGGGTGCCGACGAGCCACTCTGCGGCCACTGGCCCGAACGCGGAAACTTCCACGGTCCAACGGGTTTGGGCTATGCGCAGGCGCCACCCACCGAGCGCCGGCTCACCGACTACGACGCGACGACGGCCTGGGTGCGTGCCGCGCATGCCTTTCCGGGCGAGCTGATCGGCGTGGTCACCGGCCCGCTGACCAACCTGGCGCTGGCGCTGCGCGCCGAACCCGCGCTGCCGACATTGTTGCGCCGCCTGGTCATCATGGGCGGCGCCTTCGGAGACCAGCAGCAGGCCGAGTGGAACATCCGGGTCGACCCGGACGCGGCCGGTGAAGTGTTCGCCGGTTGGGCTGGGCGACAACGACTTCCGATCGTGTGCGGTTTGGAGCTGACCCAGCGGGTGGCTATGACACCGGAGATCCTCGCCAGGCTTTCGGGCCCTGCTCCGGTGATCCGGTTCATCGAGGATGCGCTGCGGTTCTACTTCGAGTCCCATCGGGATCGGGGCTTTGGCTATCTGGCGTATCTGCATGATCCACTGGCCGCCGCGGTCGCGCTGGACCCCGAACTGGTCGCCACCCGCCCGGCGACGGTGGAGATCACCGCGGCCGGCGCAACCGTCGCGGATTGGTCACTAAACCGAGAAGCCAACGCCCACATCGGTATTGGCGTCGACCCGGCCGACTTCTTCGACCGGTTTATCGGTCGGGTCGCCGCGCTCGCAGGCGCTTATTCGGACATGGGCGGCGGAGGCGGCGGAGGCGGCGGAGGTGCCGGCGTCACCACTACCGGCGCAGCCTCAGGCGCAGGCACGGATAAGTAGTCACCAGCCGCCATCAGGTCCAGGCCGAGCAACCGCGGCGGCGCGAACGCCAATCCGGTGCCCACACTCCATGCAGCACCGGTATCGATAAGGCCGCCGGCAGTCGCATAGGTGGCGGCGCCGGTGAAGTCACCATGCGCGAGATCTGTAGCCGCCACACCGAAGTCGCCAAAAGCCATGGCTCCCTGGCGGCCCAGCATCGTCTGGCTAGCCGAGCTCAGCTGCGCGACGAACGACTCGTTGGTCGCCCCCAGCCGTCCGAACAGATCGGCCGCAGCGGGCACGACCGGCGCCACTCTGGCTATCGGCGCGGGAGCCAGCAGGTGCCCGGCGGTCGTCGCGTCCAGACCTATCAAGCTGGGAACGGCGGCAGCCCTATTGGTGGCCACCACCGTCTGCGCGCCGGCCTGATACAGCGCGCCGGCGGCGCCGTACTTGGCGGCTGTGGCCACATCCCCGCGGCGCAGCGCCTCGGAAGCCGCGGCGTAGTTACGACCGGACACTTGTTTCGCTTTGGCGAGCTGAGCGTCATTGGTGAACTTCATCTGAGCCAAGAAAGCCTGATTTGTCGCACTCAGCTGGGCGGGAATTCCGGTATCGGCGGCGGCGCTGGCCAGCTGGCCCGGCAAAGATTGCAACGCTTGCTGCCACGGCGACAATTTGGCGGCCACCGCCGATACCGCGCTGTAGTAACCCGCCATCGCACCCACGTTGTGGGCCCACATTCCCTCGTATTCGGCGTCGGCCGCCGCGATCGCCGGGGCGTTGAACCCGAACAAATTCGAAATCGCCAGCATTCGCATGCGCAAGCGGTTGGCCGCCACGGCAAGGGGGTGGGTTACCGCGGTCCGCACCGTCTCGAAGCTGGAGGCCACCACCTTGGCCTGCAGGGCCGCGCCCCCGGCCTCGGTCGCCGCCCGGTTCAGCCACTGCGAATATTGGCCAGCCACCGCGGTCATGGCCTTGGCTGCCGAACCTTGCCACGGCCCTTCGGCCAGCCCGGAAATCAATGAGGAGAACGACGCCGCAGCCGAGCCGAGCTCGCCGCCCAGGCCGTCCCAAGCCGCCGCGGCGGCCAGCATCGGCTCTGAGCCGGGACCCGAATGGATTTGCGCCGAAATCACCTCTGGCGCCGACACACAGAAACTCATTACAGCCATCCCTTCGTAGCTGGTTTGCCGAGGAATCAAAAAAACACTACGACAAATTCCCCCCGCAAATAAGGGTTTTGAATTGGCAACAGATTGGGAAGCTAATAATCATGAAGCTTCGCCGCATCGAAATCCTGCGCGCGGCGTGGGGCGCAGTACTACTCTTCGCCCCGAGCGCGGTCCTCAGCGCGCTGCACGGGGTGCAGGCCGACCGCAAGGCGCTCGTGGTCACCCGCATTCTGGGGGCACGTCATCTGGTTCAGGCGTGGGTGTCGGGGATCAACCCCAGCCGGGGAATGCTTGCTGCCGGTGCTGTCGTCGACGCCATTCATTCGCTGACCGCGTTCGGATTAGGGATCCTCGACCGGCGCCGGCTGCAGGGCGGCGTTGCCGACGGCATCGTCGCGGCAGTGTGGGCGGGCTTCGGCTGGCACCAGGCCCGCGCCGAAATCACGCAACCCGATACTTCTCGAGATCGGCGTGCTTGACGGTGAGCCCGTGCCCGGGCGCGGTCCGGTCCGGACGTAACAGGCCACCCGGCTCGGGATCGATGGTGCCGTCGAACGCCAGGCCTTCGATGCGCACATGGTCGTGGAAGTACTCCAGATGGCGCAGGTGCCACACCGCGGTGCCGACGTGGGCGCTGATCTGCGGGGCGCAGTGCAGCGAGAGGTCCATGCCGCGCGCGTCGCACAACGCGGCGACCTTGAGCACTCCGGTGATACCCAGGGCCCGGGTGACGTCGGCCTGCAGGCAGTCCACCGCGCCCGCGGCCAGCATCTGGTGAAAGTAGGGCAGGTGGTAGCCGTACTCGCCGGCGGCGATGTCCATGCCGGCCGGCCCCCGCTCGCACAGCAGGCGCAGCCCGTCGAGGTCGTCGGAGGAGACCGGCTCTTCGAACCACCGCACGTCGTAGTCGGCGAAGCGCTGCGCCCACAGCAGCGCCTGCTTGCGCCCGAAGGCGCCGTTGGCGTCGACGAACAACTCGGTGTCCTCGCCGATCGCCGCCCGGGCGGCGGTAACCCGGTCGAGGTCGGCGTCGGGGTCGCGGCCCACCTTCATCTTGACCCGGGGAATGCCGGCCTGAACCCAGCCGCGCAGCTGCGCGGCCAGGGTGTCGTTGTCGTATGAGGTGAACCCGCCGCTGCCGTAAATCGGTGTGGCGTCATGCACGGCACCCAGGGCGATCACCAACGGCTCACCCAACAGTCGGGCCCGCAGATCCCACAGCGCAATGTCGACCGCCGAGATCGCGCTGGCCACCACGCCCGGCTTGCCCATGTTGCGCACCGCGTGCTGCATCTGCGCCCACCGCGCCGGCGGCTGCAGCGCGTCGGCCCCGGACAGGACGTCGGCCAGCTTGGCGTTCACCACCGTCGTGACGGCGGTGCCGCCGTAGGTGTAGCCCGTACCGACCTGACCGCCGGCCCGCACCGTCGCCAGGATGAAGGTGGTCGAATCCCAGCCCAGGGTGCCGTCGGACTCCGGGGCATCGGTGTCGATGGTGTAGGCCGAGGCTTCGACGGACTCCACGGGAATCGGCTCGCCGGCAGGAAATGTCATGTCGGGGTGACTACCCGCAACGCAAACCGGGTATGCCCGCAGCCAGTGAACGACAAAAACTACGGACCGCAACTGGCTGAACTGGTTTCGCCGCACGTGTTACGCGAGTACGCGTTGCTCGCCGACGGGGAACGCGGAATCGTCGTGGGTCCGCGTGGCGACTGCTGCTGGATGTGCTTGCCGCGCTGGGATAGTCCCGCGGTGTTCAACTCGCTGCTCGGTGGCGGCGGGCTCTACGCCGTCTCGCCGGATCATCCCCGGTTCGTCTGGGGCGGGCGGTACGAGGAGCAGTCGTTGATCTGGCGGTCGCGCTGGGTGAGCACCGACGCGATCGTGGAATGCCGCGAGGCGCTGGCATTTCCCGGCGACCCGCACACAGCGGTGCTGCTGCGCCGCATCAGCGCGCTCGACCGGCCAACCCGGATGCAAGTAGCGCTCGAGGTGCGTGCCGGGTTCGGCACCGAGCCCATGTCTGACCTGTCCCGCGCCGACGGGATATGGACCGGGCGGTCGGGACCGATCCGTTTCCGGTGGACCGGCGCGGGCCATGCCGCCCTGGACGACGACGGCTTCTTGCGAATGGTCGTCGAGGTCTCGCCGGGAGACGATCACGACCTGATTCTGGAAATGTCCGATCGCGAGCTGCCCAGCGACGTCGCACGGCCCAATGACGCCTGGCGGGACACCGAAAGTGCTTGGCACCAAGCGGTTCCGAATTTTTCCGGAACACTGGCCGACGACGACGCCGGTGTTTCGTACGCGGTCCTGCGCGGGCTGACCAGCCAGGGTGGCGGCATGGTGGCCGCGGCCACGATGTCGCTACCCGAGCGAGCAGAACAAGGCCGCAACTACGACTACCGGTATTGCTGGATCCGCGATCAGTGCTACGTGGGTCAGGCGGTGGCCGTCGCCGGCGCCCACCCGCTGGTCGACGACGCGGTTCGCTTCGTCAGCGAGCGCGTGCTTGCCGACGGACCGGGCCTCAAGCCGGCCTACTGCGTGACCGGCAACCTGGTGCCCGAAGAGCACGACCTCGATCTGCCTGGATATCCCGGTGCCACGGTCAAGTCCGGCAATTGGGTGACCGATCAGTTTCAGCTGGACGTGTTCGGCGAGGCGCTGCTGTTGTTGGCCGCCGCCGCGCGACTGGACCGCCTGGACAAGATGCACTGGAAGGCCGTGCACACGCTGGTGCAAGCGATCGAAGAACGGTGGCGCGAGCCCGACGCCGGGATCTGGGAGCTCGACAACCGGCGCTGGGCCCATTCCCGGTTGACGTGTGCGGCCGGACTGCGGCGCATCGCCGAGGTGGTGCCCGCGCGGCACGGCTCACAGTGGCAGCGCCTGGCCGATCTCCTGGTGACCGACACCGCGCTGGACTGCCTGCATCCGGACGGGAGATGGCAACGGGGACCGGATGATTCGCGGGTGGACGCCGCGTTGCTGGTTCCGGCGATCCGCGGCGCGGTTGCGGCGACCGATCCGCGTACCGTCGCCACCCTGCAGGCGGTGCGCGATGATCTGGGGCGAGACGGCTTCGTCTACCGTTTCCGCCCCGACGAGCAACCGCTGGGTGAAGCCGAAGGCGCCTTCCTGCTCTGTGGGTTCCTGATGGCGCTGTCCGACCATCAGCAGGGCAACGACCTGGCGGCCGTGCGCTGGTTCGAACGCAATCGCACCGCCTGCGGTCCGCCCGGTTTGTTCACCGAGGAGTTCGACATCGGGCAACGACAGTTGCGGGGCAATCTGCCCCAGGCCTTCGTCCATGCCCTGTTGCTGGAAACCGCGCATCGCCTGGCCGACCCGGCCGATCCGCCCGCCTGACTTCGCTGTTTCGACCGGCCGAAGTGGGGGTAGCCCACCAATCGTAGCCATAGGCAATCATTGCGCACAGACAAATACATGAGGAGCAACATGCCCAAGACAGCCGATTTCATCGTCGATCGCCTGCGACAGTGGGGCATCCATCGGATCTTCGGCTACCCCGGTGACGGAATCCTGTCCATGCTGGGCGCTTTGGACCGTGCCGGCGGCGATCCGGAGCTGATCCAGCCCCGCCACGAAGAGATGGCCGCATTCATGGCGACCGGCCATGCCAAGTTCACCGGCGAGATCGGCTGCTGTCTGGCCACCTCGGGTGGTGGCGCCGTCCACCTGCTCAACGGCCTGTACGACGCAAAGCTCGACCACTATCCCGTCGTCGCCATCGTCGGCCAGCAGAAGCGGATGTCGCTGGGGGCCGCGTTCCAGCAGGAGATCGATCCGAACTCGCTGTACAAGGACGTCTCGTCGGACTTCGTGCAGACCTGCATGGCACCCGAGCAGGCAAGGCACCTGGTGGACCGGGCGTGCAAGGTGGCGCTGAACAACCGCACGGTGGCCACCATCATCCTGCCCGAGGACGTTGCCGAGGCCGATGCGGTACCGTCACCGCCCCGCATGCACGGAGCCGTGTTCAGCAGCATCGGCTGGACCAAGCCACGAGTGATTCCGCCGACGTCCGAGCTGCAGAAGGCCGCCGAGATCCTCAATGACGGAAAGAAGGTGGCGATCGTCGTCGGCCAGGGCGCCACCGAGGCCGTCGACGAGGTGGTGCAGGCCGCCGAACTGCTCGGTGCGGGGGTGGCCAAGACCTCGCTGGGCCGCGCCGTGCTTCCCGACGATCTGCCCTATGTCACCGGGCCGATCGGGCTGTTGGGCTCCACCGCCAGCCAGGCCATGATGTCGGACGCCGACACGCTGTTCTTCATCGGCACCAGCTTCCCCTACGCCGAGTGGTTGCCCAAGGAGGGGCAGTGCCGCGGTGTCGAGATCAACCTCGACGGCCGCATGATCGGCACCCGCTACCCCATGGAGGCCAACCTGGTTGGCGACTCCAAAAACACCCTGCGCGAACTGGTTCCGCTGCTGCAGCGCAAGCAGGACCGATCCTGGCAGGACAAGATCGAAAAGGAAGTCCAGGAGTGGTGGGCGGTACTGGACAAGCGCGCCCACGACAAGGCCAATCCGCTCAACCCCGAGCTGGTGGTGCACGAGCTGTCAAAGCGGCTGCCCGACAACGCAATCCTGACCACCGATGCGGGTTCGGTAGCCAACTGGTGGGCGCGGCACCTGCGGCTGCGCCCCGGCATGGCCGCTTCATTGGCCGGAAACCTGGCCACCATGGGACCGGGCACGCCCTATGCCATCAGCGCCAAGCTGGCCCACCCGGGCCGTCCGGTGATCGCCCTCGTCGGCGACGGCGTGTTCCAGATGAACGGGCTGGCCGAGATGATCACCGTCAAGCGTTACAAGGACCGGCTTTCCGACGGCCCGCTGATCTTCTGCGTGTTCAACAACGAAGACCTCAACCAGGTGACCTGGGAGCAGCGGGCCATGGGTGGTGAACCGAAATTCGAGGGCTCGCAGTACATTCCAGATGTTCCCTACGCCGAGTTCGCTAAGTTGCTCGGGATCACCGGCATTCGGTGTGACGATCCGGCCAAGATCGGCCAGGCCTGGGACCAGGCGCTGGCGGCCAGCGGTCCGGTCGTACTGGAAGTGGTGGTCGACAAGGACATTCCGCCGGTGCCGCCGCACATCAAGAAGATGATGGCGAAGAAGACCGCCAAGGCGCTGATGAAGGACCCGGACCGGGTCAGCATCGGAACCAAGGGCGCCAAGCAGAAGATGCACGAGTTCACCGAGTCGATCAAAACCATCGGCGGCCGGGGCGACAGCGAATGAGTCTGCTCAGATCCGAGCGGATGCAGACCATCCCGGCCCGGCCGGATACCCGGTTCGTGGCCGGGATGGCTAGCGTCGACAAGGTCAACGTCGCAGGCCTGGAAAGCCAACTGCGCCGCCATGTCAGCGGCGAAGTGCGATTCGACGCCGGCACGTTGGCGATGTATGCCAACGACGCGTCGAACTATCGCCAGGTTCCAATCGCTGTGGTGGTCCCCAAGACCCTCGACGACGTGGTGCAAACGGTGCGGGCCTGCCACGCCTACCACGCTCCGGTGCTCTGCCGAGGCGGCGGGACCAGCCTGTCCGGCGAGACGGTGAATGTCGCTGTGGTGATCGACTTTTCGAAGTACCTCACCGGCATCATCGACATCGACGCCTATCGCCGCGTGGCCACGGTGCAGACCGGAGTGATCAACGAGCAACTCAACAAGGCCACCGGCGAACACGGGCTGGTGTTCGGGCCCGACCCGTCGTCGCACTCGCGATGCACCCTGGGCGGCAATATCGGCAACAACTCGTGCGGGGT
The DNA here is from genome assembly GCF_002086155.1 of Mycobacterium angelicum. GTDB lineage: Bacteria > Actinomycetota > Actinomycetes > Mycobacteriales > Mycobacteriaceae > Mycobacterium > Mycobacterium angelicum. The sequence continues at coordinate 17,154 of NZ_MVHE01000011.1, forward strand.
GCACTCGATCCAGTCCCAGTTCTACGGGCCGGGGCCGCGCACCTCCGACAACACCCATGCACTCGACGTCCTCACCTACGACGGCGCCCGGTTCACCGTCGGCGTGAACGAGGAAGACCAGCTGGACGCCATCATCGCCGCGGGCGGGCGCAAGGGCGAAATATATGCCGCGCTAAGGGATTTGCGTGACGAGTATGCCGACGACATCCGCCAGGGCTTTCCCTCGGTAGACGAGCTGCCCCGCCGGGTGTCGGGTTACAACCTGGACGAACTGCTGCCCGAGAAGGGATTCAATGTCGCCCGTGCCCTGGTCGGCACCGAAAGCACCTGCGCCATAGCACTTACCGCGACGGTGATGCTCACCCCCGCCATGGCCCACCGCACCGTGGTGGTCGTGCAATTCGAATCACTCGGCGAGGCCGGCGATGCGGCCCCGGAGATGATGGAGTGGAAGCCCATCGGGCTGGAAGCCGTCGACCATGTGCTGGTGCACGACCAGGAAGTCACCGGGGCCAACCCCGCCGGCCGTGCGGCATTGCCGCGTCCCGATTCCAGCGGGTCCTGGTTGATGGTGCAGTTCGGGTCCGACCAGCCGGGCGAATCACTGTGCCGCGCAGAGGAATTCGTGCACTGGCTGAAGAAGAAGGGCGTCGAAGACGACCGTATCGCGCTGGCCCGCAGCGAGCAGGACGGCGGCAACAGCGCACAACTGTGGGCGATCCGCGAGGCCGGGCTGGGGTCGACCGCGTTTCCGGTCGACAGCGGCAATCACTGGCCGGGCTGGGAGGACTCGGCGGTGCCGTGGCGGCGGGTCGGCGACTATGTGCGCGATCTGCAGCAGCTGTATGCCAAGCACAATTTGCGCGGCGCCATGTACGGGCACCTGGGTCAGGGCTGCATCCACTCGCGCATCGGGTTCGACCTGCGCCACAAGGACGGCCTGCGCAACTACCGCAGCTTCATGGAAGAGGCCGGCGACCTGGTGGCGTCCTACGGTGGCTCGATGTCCGGGGAACATGGCGACGGTCAGCAGCGCGCCGAGTTGCTCGGCAAGCAGTACGGCCCGCGGCTGATCGAAGCGATGCGAAAGTTCAAGCTGATCTGGGATCCCGAGTGGAAGATGAACCCGGGCAAGGTAATCGACGCCTACCGCTTCGACGAGAACCTCAAGCTGGGCACCGATTACAACCCGCCGCGCCCGGAGGTGAAGTTCGCTTACTCCGAGGACCATGGCGACTTCTCGCATGCCGCGCTGCGCTGCGTCGGGGTCGGCAAATGCCGGGTGCCCGAGGCGCAGACCACCATGTGCCCCAGCTACCAGGTCACCAGGGAGGAGAAGCACTCCACCCGTGGGCGGGCGCGGCTGCTGTTCGAGATGCTGCGCGGCGAGGTCATCACCGACGGCTGGCAGTCGGCCGAGGTGGCCGACGCGCTGGATCTGTGCCTGGCCTGTAAGGGGTGCACCAACGACTGCCCGGTCGAGGTCGACATTCCCACCTACAAGGCGGAGTTCCTCTACCACCACTACCGGTCGCTGCGCCGCTGGCGCCCGCGCTATGCCTACGCATTCGGGTTCATCGACCAGGCCGCACGATTGGCCAGCGCCGTGCCGGAGCTGGCCAACTTTGTCACTCAGACCCCGGGGCTCTCCCGAATTGCCAAGGCGCTGGGTGGAATCGACCGGCGCCGGCCGCTGCCCACCTTCGCGCCGATGACCCTGCAACGATGGTTCGCCCAACGCCCGATCGTCAACGCCGGCGGCCCGCGGGTGATCCTGTTTCCCGACACTTTCAACAACCGGCTGCACACAGATGTCGGGGTGGCCTGCGTCGAAGCGCTCGAGGCGGCGGGCTGGCGGGTGGTGATGCCGCAGGGCCACATCTGTTGTGGCCGGCCGCTGTATGACTACGGCTTCCTCGACGTCGCGCAGCGCTATCTGCTCGATGTGCTGGATCAGCTGCGTAGCGAAATACGCGCCGGCACACCGATCGTCGGGATGGAACCAAGTTGTACGGCGGTGTTCAAGGACGAACTGAAGAAGCTGCTCCCCCATGATGACGACGCGGACCGGTTGGTGCGCAACACCTACCACTTCGCGCAGTTCCTTACCGAGTTCGACGTCGAATTGCCTCAGGTGTCGGCCGGACGTGCGCTGTTGTGGGGGCACTGCCACCAGCGGGCCACCGGCGGAGTCGACGCCGACCAGCAGGTCCTGCAGAAAATGGGCGTCGACGTCGAACCTGTTTCCGGCGGGTGCTGCGGACTGGCCGGCTCGTGGGGATTCGAGCAGGGCAAGTACCAGCTGTCGATGGATTGTGGCGAACAGGCGCTGCTTCCGGCGATCCGCAAAAACCCGGACGCGCTGGTGGTGTCGAACGGATTCTCCTGCCAGACCCAGATCAGCGACGCGGGCTCGGGCAACGCGCTGCACCTCGGCCAGATCATGGCCATGGCCAACGCATCGGCCGACCTTCGCTCCGCGGCTCCCCCGCTGCGTCCAGAACCCAGCCCTCGCACCCGCACCGCCCGGGTGGCATTGCCCGCTGCGGCGCTGGTTGCGATGCCGTTGGCCGGTGCGGCCGGGGTCCGAATGCTTTGGAAGACAAGGGGTTAACTCGCATGATTCAGACGAACACCATCATCGACAAGCTGCACCAGACCCTCGACAACGAGCCGGGGCTGGCCGATCTGGTCGAGTCATCGTTGGCCAAGGCCCGCGACTGGGCCGCGGCCGACTTGAATCCCAAGCTGTTCGCGGCGCTGGAATGGCCGCGCAACATCGGCGAGTACGAGGCTTATCTCAAGCGGCTGGTGCGGTGGGTGCCACACGAGTCGAGTGCGGACGCGTGGAAGAACGAAGAGCGATACGCCCAAGAGGTCAGCGACCGGATGGGGCACTTCTATTTTCTCCTCGACCAGGGTGTCGACGGGAAAGCGCCGCAGGATTCAAAAGCCTTCCGCGACTGGATGTCCGAGTTCGCCCGGCAGTTCGGCAACTTCATGGACAGCCCGGAGTCGTTCAGCCCCGCCGCCTTACAGTCGTTCATCGACAACGCGCCGGAGTACCGCGTTCACGAATCGCTGGTCGACGGCGTGCCGAACGCGCCCAGTGGTTGGCTGACGGCCAACCAGTTCATCGCTCGCGAACTCAACGGCGGGCTGCGCCCGATCGCTGAGCCGATCAGCAACTTGGTGGTCACCTCACCGGCCGACTGCAGTTTCCAGCAGGCCTACGATATCGGCGCCGACTCGAGCATCCCGGCCACCGCGGTCAAGAATGAAAAGTACGGCGACATCCGGGAACTCATCGACGGCAGCGCCTATGCCGACAGCTTCGCCAATGGCAAGTTCGTGCATTACATGCTGCCGGTGCATGCCTATCACCGGTATCACCTGCCGGTGGCCGGTGTGGTGCAGGAGTCCTTCCGTATCCACGGCAAGGTTTTCATGCGGGTTGGCATCGAGGATCACGAGCTGCAGGCCAGTGACAGCACCACCAGCGGCTACGAGTTCTCCCAGACTCGCGGGGTCGTCACGATAGACACCGCCCAATCCGATTGCGGCGATATCGGCGTCGTCGCGGTCATACCGGTCGGCATGGCCCACGTGTCGTCGGTTGTGCTCACCTCGGTCGCGGGCAAGCACATGGCCAAGGGCGAGGAGTTCGGCTACTTCCAGTTCGGCGGTTCGGACATCATCATCCTTTTCCAAGATGGGGTTGACGTTGAGCTGGACAAGAGCAAGGAGTTCCGGCTAGTCGGCACTCCCGTGGCACGCTGCCGGCCCCGGACGCGCTAGGGCGCGCTAGGTCGCGATTTGATAACGATTCGCTGCGGCAGGTTTAACCCGGCCGGCTCGGCCGATTCGCGGACATGACGAGCGCAATCGGAGACGGGCTCGCGGCGCTGACCTTCCAGCTCGCCGAGATGTCCGCTATGGCCAGTCAGGCGATGGACCATGCCACCCGGGCACTGTTGTCGGCCGACGTCGAGGCGGCCAAGGCCGTCACCGCGCTGCACGAGCACACCGTCGCGATGCGGGCCAGCGCCGACGAAACGGCGTTCTTGTTGCTGGCGTTGCAATCGCCGTCGGCGGCCAATCTCCGTCAGATCGTCAACGCGATCCGGATCGCCGGCGATGCGGAACGGATGAGCGAACTGGCGGTACAGGTAGCCGAGATCGCCCGGCGGCGGCATCCCGAGCACGCGGTGCCCAGCGAACTGAACCGATACGTGGCCGAATTGAGTTCCACGGCAATCGGATTGGGCCGCGCCATTCAGGAAGTACTGGTGTCTCGGGAGCCGGGAGTGGCAGCGCGTCGCTGCAGCGACGCCGGCACAGCCGACGACGCGACCCGGATAGTGCAGTGCTACCAGGGTTTCGCCGATCACGCGCGGCACATCGCCGGGCGGTTCGTCTTCCAAACCAACGGCCACCGGCCGCTGCTCGCAACAACGAAGTGAAGGAAAACAATGGTCAACTGGACGCGTCGTCTTATCGTCAGCGGAATCGCGGCGGCCAGCCTGCCGGGGCTGATCGGTGGGTTCGGAGGCACCGCACCCGCGCGGGCCGCCGCACCCGAATTCCTGCAAGTGCCATCGGCGTCGATGGGCCACAACATCACCGTGGAATTCCAGAGCGGTGGCGCCCCGGCGGTCTACCTGCTCGACGGTTTGCGTGCCCGCGACGACCGCAGCGGCTGGGACATCGAGACTCCGGCTTTCGACGAATACCGCGGTTCGGGGATCTCGGTGGTGGCGCCGGTGGGCGGCAGATCCAGCTTTTACTCCGACTGGTACGGCTCGGCCAACGGCCAGACCTATAAGTGGGAAACGTTTTTGACCAGTGAACTGCCGGCGTTCCTGTCGAGCCGCGGGGTGCGCTCGACCCGCAATGCCGTGGTGGGCGCCTCGATGTCGGGGTCCTCGGCGATGATTTTGGCGGCCTATCACCCGCAGCAATTCGCCTATGCCGCTTCGCTGTCGGCCTATATGACGCCGTCCAGCGGCAACGGGCCCCTGCTGATCAAGCTCGCGATGAACGACGAGGGCGGCTTCAATCCCGAGGACATGTGGGGTCCGACCGGCGGTGCGGGCTGGCAGCGCAACGATCCGACGGTGCAGGCCGGACGACTGGCGGGCAACAACACCCGGCTGTGGGTGTACAGCGGCAATGGCACGCCGTCGGAAATCGGCCAGGGCAGCCTGCCCGGCCAGGTGATCGAGCAGGTCGTCCTGCAAAGCAACACCACCTTCAAAGACGCCTACACCGCGGCCGGCGGCCACAACGCCACTTTCAATCTCGACAGCAACGGCGTGCACAGCTGGGGCTATTGGAATGCCCAGCTGGTGGCGATGAAGCCGGACATGCAGGCCACACTTGGCGCCAGCGAGGGTGGGGCTTGATGGCGTTCGCCGAGTATCAGAACGAGCTTTACGAACAAGGACAAGCCGGGCGCCAGCCACCGTATCCGATCGCGTTCGCCGAGCTGGAGGCCAAGGCGGCCGCGGCGATGCCGCCGAAAGTGCTCGGCTATGTCGCCGGCGGCGCCGGTGACGAGCAGACTCAGCGGGCGAACGTCGAGGCGTTCAAGCGATGGGGGGTATTCCCCCGCATGGGAATCGCTCCCGCCGAACGCGACATGTCCGTCGAGCTGTTCGGAATCAGCTTGCCCGCACCGATATTCATGGCTCCCATCGGCGTCATCGGCGTGTGTGCCCAAGACGGTCACGGCGACCTGGCCGCCGCGCGCGCCTCGGCCCGCACCGGCGTGCCGTTCTTCGTGGGCACCCTGACGTCGGATCCGATGGAAGAGGTGGCCGCCGCCCTTGGCGATACGCCCGGCTTTTTTCAGCTGTACACCCCGCCCGACCGGGAGATGGCCACCAGCCTGGTGCGTCGCGCCGAGGCCGCCGGCTTCAAGGCCATCGCGGTCACGCTGGACACGTGGGTCACCGGCTGGCGGCCACGCGACCTCAGCGCCGGCAACTACCCTCAGGTACCCAGCGGCTGTCTGAGCAACTACACCTCCGATCCGGTCTTTCGCGCCGGCCTGGAACCGGGCGAAGACGCTACCGAGGCGGCGGTGCGCAAACTGCCGATTTTCGGTGGCCCGTTCCGATGGGAGGACCTGCAGTGGCTGCGATCGCAGACCAGCCTGCCGCTGATGGTCAAGGGCATCTGCCATCCAGACGACGTGCGTCGCGCCAAAGATCTTGGCGTGGACGGCATTTACTGCTCCAACCACGGCGGCCGGCAAGCCAACGGCGGCCTGCCCGCCCTGGATTGCCTGCCCGCAGTACTCGAAGCCGCCGACGGGCTGCCGGTGCTGTTCGACTCGGGGGTTCGCAGCGGCGCCGACGTCATCAAAGCCCTGGCATTGGGAGCCGCCGCGGTCGGTATCGGCCGCCCGTACGCCTACGGCCTGGCGCTCGGCGGCGTCGACGGCATCGTGCACGTACTGCGCTCGCTGCTGGCCGAAGCCGACCTGATCATGGCCGTCGACGGTTATCCCTCGCTCAAGGACTTGACGCCCGGGGCGCTGCAACGCGTTACGGGTTACTCATAGGCTCCCTCCAGATACCAGCGCCGCTGGCGGTAGCACAGCAACAACGCCCGCTCGCTCTCCAGCAACACCTGGGCACGGGCCGTGCGGCCCCCGATGCGTTCGGGGTCCCACCACCGCTCGTCGACCGGCCATGGTCCGGCCCACCAGCTCAGCCGATCGTCACGGCCGCGCAGGGTCAGCCGCGCAGGTTCGGCGGAGAACAGGCCCCGGCCGGTCACCCGGATCGGATTACCTTGCGCGTCAAGCAATTCCACCGGATCGTCGAGCAGCACCGCGGGCGACGGATCGGGTAGCTGCCCGGGCCAGGGCTGCCCGGGGTCGGGCGGCGGTGCCGGCTCGTCGCCCAGCGGGGTCAGCGTGATGCGCTCGGCCGGCCCGCGACCGCCGGACAGCGTCGGAACCTGCACCGCCTCCGGGCCGAGCAAGCCCTGCACCCGCACCAGCGCGCGGCGGGCCCGAAGCCTGTCCTCCTCCCCCAGACCACCCCATAGCGGCAACTGCAGCGCCCCGGCGGACACCACCTCGATGGCCTGCAGCCGCAGCAGCGTCACGGGTGCGGTGGGCCGCTTATCGGCACCCCGATTGTTCAACCAGCCGTCCAGCTGCCAGCGCACCCGGTCGGCGGTCGCGTCCTCGGTCAACGGCTCGGCGCACCGCCAGACCCGTTGTAGCTCTTCGCCTTTGGCGGTGACGGCGTGGATGGCCAGCCGGGTGCATCCCACTCCGGCGGCCATCAGCGCCTGATGCAGCGTGGCGGCCAGCGAACGCCCGGCGAATGCCGCGGCATCGACCCGGTCGATCGGCGGATCGCAGTTCAGCACGGCATCGAGTTCCGACGGCAGCTCACGCCCGGACGGTCCGCGTTCCGGTTCGCCGCGGGCGAACCGGTGCGCTGCCACACCGTCGGCGCCGAACCGGGAAGCCACATCGGTACGCGACAGCGCGGCGAACTGCCCGATGGTACGAATCCCCAACCGCCACAACAGGTCCGTCAGTTCATCCCGGCCGGGCCCGGACAGACTCGGCTCGGTGGCGAGCTGGCGGATCGACAGCAACGACAGAAACCGCGCGTCCTCCCCCGGCTCCACCACCCGGCCCGCCCGCGCCGCGAAAACCGCGGTGGACAACTGGTCGGCGATCCCGACCTGACACTCGACACCGGCCACTGAACTCACAGCCACGGCGTCGATCAGCCGTTCGGCCGCTTGCTGCTCGGACCCGAAATAACGGGTCGCCCCGCGCACCGGCAAGACCAGGAGCCCGGGCCGCAGCACCTCGGCGCGCGGCACCACATCGTCCACCGCCGCGATCACCCCTTCGAAGAAGCGGGCGTCGCGGTCGGCGTCGGCGGCCGCGATGTGCAGTTGCGGACAACGCGCCGCCGCCTCCCGGCGCCGATTCCCGCGCCGTACTCCGGCCGCACGCGCGGCCGCCGAGCAGGCGATCACCCGGTTGGCCAAAGTGACCGCGACCGGAGCCGTCACGGGCTGGCCCGCGGCCGCGGCCGCCGCGACCGCGGGCCAGTCCATGCACCAGATCGCCAGCACGCGCGAAGATGCTCGTGAATTCACTTCGCCCTCACCCAGTTCGCGCCCGGGCGATCGTTCGTCCCGCACAAATCCCGCTGACCTGCAGCCGCACCCTGCTGATGCGCCCGAAGCCGGGCGCCGGCCTGTCCCGGCCCCCCGCGGTGATCTCATAGCCACACACCCGGGCCTCCAGCCGCGTCTGCGCGCCTTCCCAGTCGCCGTCGGTGACCAGCAGCGTGCAGCCTTTATGGCGGGCCCGGGCCACCACGGCCCGGGCCCGCGTCCGGGTCACCCGACGCCCGCCCAGCCCGAGCACCACCAAATCCATTCCGTCGATGAGTACCGCGGCCACCTCCACGGGATCCGTCCCGGGATCCGGTATCACCGCAAGCCGGCTCAGATCCGCGCCCATTTCCACCGCGGCCAACAACCCGATATCGGGTTGTCCGACGATAGCGGCGTTGCCCCCGCCCGCCGTCACTTTGGCCACCACGCTGAGTAGCAGCGACCTGGCCCCCGAGAGCACCGCCACCGTTCCCCGGGGCAACCGCGCCGGCCCGGCCTCCAGCATGTCGGCCGAGTGCAGATGCCCCCCACCCGTCCCAGCCATTTCAGCCATCCGCTTGCGCAACGATTCGAGCTGGTCAGAGGCTAAAGCCGCGGTCATGACGAGCCTCCTGCCGGGATTCATTCGAATATATGTTCGAGTAAACACCGACGGTCCGACAAGCGTCAAGCAACGCAAGAGGCTGCTTTATGCGCTCGATGCTGGTGTGGCTGATGGTGTATTCGATGTCTGCCAATTGGGCCATGACGCCGGTGCCGGCCTTCGGCCACCCAGCCGATGTGAACGCCGAACCCGATTGCCGCCCAACACTTGTCGCGCAGAGGCGGGCAAACCTAGTGCCACCACGGACAGGTGCCACTGTGGCTGTTGTGACAAAGCCTCACACTACCGTTCTGCAACGATCGCCACGGAGCTATACACCGCTAACTGCATGTTCGCTACGCTGAACTCGCGATTCTTACATGGAGGTAGAGCGCCAAAAAATGGCTGAAGAACCGGGGGTTGCCGGCTCGACGTCCGTACCCAGCGGAGCCGCTGCGGAGTTGGCCGCCGAGGGATTCGAAAACGCACGCCAAGTGGCCCGTGGCGGCGCAGGTGTGGTCTATTGCTGCCGCGAGACCGTGCTGGGACGAAACGTTGCAGTCAAAGTGCTGCCCTCACATTTCGACGACGACAGCAGGGAACGTTTTCTGCGCGAGGGCTACGCGATGGGCAGCCTTTCGGGGCATCCCAACATCGTCAATATCTTGCGAGTCGGAATAACCGAAAGTGGCCGGCCATATATCGTGATGCCCTACTACGCCGCCGATTCCCTGGCGGTACGGTTGCGCCGCGAAGGGCCGATCCCCTGGCCCGAGGCCTTGCAGATCGGCGTGAAGTTGTGCGGGGCACTGGAAACCGCGCATCAGGCCGGCACTTTGCACCGCGATATCAAGCCCGCCAACATCCTTATCAACGATTATGGCGACCCGCAATTGACCGACTTCGGGATCGCCCACATTGAGGGCGGTTTCGAAACGGCGGTCGGATTCTTCTCCGGCACAATCGATTACACCTCACCCGAGGTGATGACCGGTAACCACGCGACGGTGGTCGCCGACGTCTACTCCCTGGGTGCCACGCTTTATGCGCTGATTGCGGGCAATGCCGCACACGAACGCAAAAAAGGCGAAGACCTCGTCGCGCAATATCTGCGGATCAGTTCAACGGGCGTCCCGGATATGCGTCCGGACGGAATTCCCGATGCGGTGTGCGCGGCAATCGAGAAAGCGATGTCGATCGACCCGGACCAACGGCCGGCCTCAGCCGCCGAGTTCGGCCGCGAGTTGCAGGCCGCACTACGCCGCAACGGCCTAAAACCCGCTTCCATGGCGATCACCAATATGCGACCGAGCACCGCGGACGCCGCTCCGGATGTCGTCGAAGCGCCTCCCGTATCACCCGCGATCGCAAATATGGGAAAGCAGAATCAGCCGGAGCCCCCGACAAGCAAGATCGCCGCGGTCACTGCCCCACCCGCCGGTCAGCAGGATTCAGCCGAACCCGACAACATCTCCCAACCGGCACAACGCGGCGCAACGCAGGTTCCGACTCCTCCAGACGCCGCCGAGCCGGCGCCGCAGCACTCGCACCACGCAGACGTCACCACCCCGGTCAAACCCACCAGCGACCCGGGGCCAGAGACCGCACCAGCTCCGCCTGCGCCCAGCCCGCCGCGGGTCTGGCAGCCGCCGCGCGGGCGCGTTGCAGCGTGGTTCGCCGAACCCGGTAAGAAGCGAAATCGCATTGCGCTCAGCGCAGTGGCAGCGGTCGTGGTGGTGCTGTTGGTGGGCGGCGGTGTCTACCTTGCAACTTCCCGCGACAACAACGCTCACCAAACCGCTTCGAGTCAACCGACCACTCAGGCGCCGGTTCAGTGGAAGCCGATCACCAATGCGCGGGTTGCTCGCGTTGCGGCGACGACGACGCAGGCGGACGGCACGATCTGGATCTTCGGTGGGGTACGGGCCGACGGCAATATCACCGGACTGCACGAAGGCTATGACCCCATCATCGACAGCTGGAAAGGCGGCGACGACCTCCCGGTTCCGGTTGAGCACGCGATGGCGGTCACCTGGCAGGGCAATCCCATTGTGCTGGGCGGTATCCGCAGCGACGGCACCAAAAAGGTTGCGACCGACCAGGTTTGGCGAGTAATCAACAGCCGCTGGGTAGAGCTGCCGCATCTGTTGCAGCCCAGATCGGCGGCGGCAGCGGCAGTGGTAGGCGACCGCATCATCGTCGCCGGCGGTGTGGACGCCAACGGCGCGCTGCTCAACACGACCGAGGTTTTCGACGGCAATTCATGGACCCTTGGCGCTCCGTTACCGACGCCCCGGCAACTGCTGGCCGCGGCCACGGACGGAAAGCTGGTGTACGCCGTGGGCGGCCGCAATGCGAACTCAGAATTGCCCACGGTCGAGGCGTACGACCCCGCCGCCAAGACCTGGACGCCCTTGGCTGACCTTTCCCAGCCCCGCAGTGACCTCGGCGTGGCAATCGCCGATGGACGCCTGGTGGCGGTCGGCGGCATGTCGGCTGGACAGGTCCTCAAGAGCGTCGCGGTGCTGGATCTGATGACCAAAACGTGGGCCGGATTGCCGGACATGGCGACCCCGCGGCACGGCATGGCCGTCGACGCGGTGGAAAAGTCCGTATATGCGATCGGCGGGTCCACGGGCGTTGGCGACGACCAGGCCACTTCGTCGGCCGAAGTGCTGAAGCTCCCCATGCGCCGGATTCAGCCGGCGGCGCAGTGGCGTACCTTGCCGGATGCGCCGACGGCCCGGTTGATGACGGCGTGGGCCGTTCTCAACGACAAGATCTGGATCATGGGCGGCATCCGGGACGGAATGGCGCTGTCGACCGTCGAGAGCTACGACCCGCGCACCGGTGCCTGGCAGCCCGGGCCCGCATTGCCCATGCCGTTGCACCACGCGACGGCAACTACCTACCGCGGCGAAGTGGTGGTGCTCGGTGGCGCCAGCGAGAACCTCGCCGACGCCTCCAACAAGGTTTTCGCCCTGCGTGGCAACAGCTGGGTGGAGTTGCCCACCCTCACCCACGCTCGGGCGGGTGCCGCCGCGGCGGCGGTCGGTGACAAACTCGTCATCGTCGGTGGGCAGAACGCCAAGCAGATCGTCCCGCAGACCGAGGTTTTCGACGGCAACTCGTGGAAGGATGCGCCCGACCTGCCGACCCCTCGAGAACATCTCGCAGCAGTATCGGACGGCACCTATGTGTATGCGATTGGCGGGCGCTTCCTGTCCGCCGACAAGAACTCCGCAGCGTTCGACCGGTTCGACCCGCAAAGCGGGAAATGGACCACCTTGGTCGGGATGCCGACGCCGCGCGGGAGCTACGGTGCCACATTCATCGACGGCCGAATCGTCGTGGTCGGCGGGGAAGAACCAACCCAGGTGCTCGGAGTGGTCGAGATGTACGACATCGCCAATGCAAAGTGGAGCCCACTCCCCTCTCTCTCGACCCCTCGTCACGCCGCGGTGGTCGCTACCGTCGGCAACACCGTCTACTGCATCGGCGGCGCAAACCGGCCTACTCATGAAGGAGCTATCGCGACGGTAGAGGCCCTGGACTTCATGTAAGGCGTCAGGCCCAGCTGGAGCCGACGGCGCTGTCGGTCTGCGCCATGTTGCTGCCGGCGGACTGAACCTTCTGGCCGTGGGCGTTGGCCTGCTCGTAGATCACCTGGAAGTTGCGACCCAACTGGGTGATGAACTCCTGGCAAGCCACCGAACCGGCGCCACCCCAGAAGTCACCGGCAGCCAGCACATCGCGAACGATGGCCTGGTGCTCGGCCTCCAGGCTGGCGGCCTGTGCGCGGATCAGAGCGCCGTGGGCGTCGACATCGCCGAACTGGTAGTTGATGGTCATGATTGGCCTCTCTTCTTGCTTGATCGGGTGGTGGGTTAGCTGCTCAAGACCTGTTGGGAGGCCTGCTCTTGCTGCTCGTAGTTGCCGGCGTCGCGAACCAGCCCGTCGCGAACCGTGTCCAGCATGGCCACGATGTTGCGAAACGCCTGCGTCATCTGACCCATGGTGTCCAGCGAGGTGGCCTGGGCCGCCCCGCTCCAGCCAGCGCCCGAGATGTTCTGCGAGGACGCCCACATCTTCCGGGCCTCGTCCTCGACGGTCCGCGCGTGCATCGCGAAGCGGCCCGCCATGTCCCGCATTGCGTGCGGGTCGGTCAGGAAACGTGTGGTCATTTGAATTTCTCCTTATCAAATCGTCGAAACTGATTGCCGTTCAAAGCTATTCGGACGCGCCTCTCCTTCCGTCAGCCGGCCACACCGCGTGGCAGCACGGTCATGCGAGGCAGTTCGGGAGCGCCGTAGCCGCGGGTCTCCATACCCAATACCTGACCCGCGGGGATGCCCCTTGCCACCATGGGCGCGCCCGCCGCGGGTGTCGCGGCACTCGGGTCCGCAACCGCCGGCCCCGGCACGTCCGTAGCTCCCCAACTGCGTGGCGTCGACAACCCACCGACCTGGGTGGACTGGCCCATCGCTGCCGTCACCGGCGCCTGACGGGGCTCCACCGGCGGGATTATGCGGGGGTGCATTTCCGGACGTACCGGAGTCGCGGGCAGCGTGCGCGGAGCGGGAGCCGGCGTCGCCGGCCGCGGGACCTCCATCGGCGTACGCGTCGGAGTCACCACGCCGGGCGCCGGGGTTCCGCCCATCCCGGAGGTGGCCGTCCCGGAGGTGGCCATCCCGGCACCCTGGCTCAACGGCAGGCCGAGTAAGCCCGCGAAATTACTGAGGCCACTTTGGAGGCTGCCGAAAAGCGTGGACGCCGACGAGTTGAGCGCCGAGGGCAGCGCGGCAACCGTCCCGACCGCTTGGGCGGCCACATTCTGGACGGCGCCTTGCAGGCCGGTAACGGCGGAGCCCACCAGCCCGGCCACATTGGTCGTCACCGGCGCGATCGCCAGCGGGCTCAGCGCGCTCGCCGCGGCCGAGGAGCCGGCGTAGGCGTACATCGCGGCGGCGTCTTGGGCCCACATTTCGGCGTAGTGCGCCTCGGTGGTCATGATCGCCGGCGTGTTGACGCCCATGACGTTCGACGCGGCCAGCGACGCCAGCAAGCTGCGGTTGGCGGCAATCATCGCGGGCGGCACGGTAGCGGCAAAGGCCGCCTCGTGCGCGGCTGCTGCCGCAGTGGCCTGCATGCCCGCCTGCTCGGCCTGCGCGGCGGTGCTGTGCATCCACTCCACATAGGGCGCGGCGGCGGTGGCCATCGCGGTGGCCGACGGGCCCTGCCACCCGGCGTCGGCGAGCTCGGCGACGGCCTCCCCGTAGCCGGTCGCGGCCGTGCGCAGCTCGGCTGCGAGGCCCTCCCAGGCCGTCGCGGCGGCCAGCATGGGCGCTGACCCAGGGCCGGCATACATCAGTCCGGAGTTGATTTCTGGCGGTAAGGCACCGAAGTCCATGGTCAGATCCTTTTCTTTCGAGTAGCTCTTGCTAGGTACGGTGGGCCGGGATGCCGCGCTGGGCCGGGACATGCAGCACGGGCGGGGCCGGCGGAGGCGGTGGTGGCGGCACGTAGGGCGTTACCGGCTCGACGGGCCCGACAGGCGTGCCCAGCGTGACGTCGGGGTTGCCGGTGCTGACGGTGGGATTACCTGTGCTGAGGGTGCCCGTGTCGCCGCCGAAGGTGCTCGCGCCCAGGTCGCGTGCGTTGCCGCCCATGCCGCCGCTTGGCACAGCTTGTGTGCCGGGTGGGACGCTGTCGGGCGAGCTCGGCAGGGGCGCGGTCGTCGTTGGCCCAGTCGTGAGGGGTCCAGTCGTGGTCGTGGCGGGCCCAGTCGTAACCGGCCCGGAAGTGGTCGTGACGGGTCCAGTCGTGGTCGTGGCGGGCCCAGTCGTAACGGGCCCGGTCGTAACCGGTCCAGACGTGGTCGTAGCGGGCCCAGTGGTAACCGGTCCGGTCGTGACGGGCTTGGGCGTGGCGGGCTTAGGCGTGGCGGGGGCAGTCTTGGCGGGCCCAGTCTTGGGCGCCGGCACCACAGGAGCCGTCTTCGCCGGCGCGCCGACCTTGCTCGGCAATGCCGACCCCGGGCCGGACGGGGCGGGCGCCACGCCGCCGGATCCACCGATGCTCTGCATATTGCCGGTCTCGGCAGTCTGGTAAGCCTTGGCGCTCAGGCCCAGTGCCTGGACGAAACGCTCGTGGATCAGGTTGGCCTCGGCGCTGATCGATTGGTACAGCTGGCCGTAGGCGGCGAAGCCCTGCGCCGTCACCTGCGATACCGCGTCGGCCGCAGCTGGGATCACGCCGGTGATCGGCATCGCCGCAGTCACATTGGCAGCACCAACGGCCGAGCCGATTCCTTCCAGCTTTGCAGCAGCCGCCGCGAGTAGGTCCGGTAATGCTATTACGTACGACATGAGTTTCTCCCCTTGAGCGTCCCTGTCCGTTGTGAGTACACACTTTCATATTTTATGAATCGTTGTCAACAACTGATCTGGAAAATCATGATTTGGGCGGTCAAATCGCCTTTCAGGGTGTTTTGACCGCCATCTGGCATCCAGTTACGCTTGGCAGATGCCACGAACCAACGCTGCCGGGTGGGGATTGAAGCGCCTGCTTGAGGCAACGCTGAACCGCGACATCACCGTTGAGCAATTGCGCGACGCGTGTGGCGTTACCAAAGGCCGGTGGTACGGCGGGGTCGGGCGCGCCAACGCTGACGACTTCCCGGATGCCGAAGAGGCCAGGCGCGCCGCCCATGCGTTCGGACTCAGTGCTACGTGGCTACAAGTCGAACTTGGCCTCATCACTCCCGAAGACGTCCGGGAGGCGTTGGACGAGGCGAACGGGCTGGACCCGTTTCGGGTCACCACACGACAGCCAGTGCTGCAGAAACCGCCTGTCGTGCAACCGCCCGAATAGGGCTGCGTTAACCGAGGCTATTCCCACTCGATGGTGCCGGGCGGCTTGCTGGTCACGTCCAGCACCACCCGGTTGACCTCGACCACCTCGTTGGTGATCCGCGTCGAAATCCGCTCCAGCACCTCGTAGGGCACCCGCGTCCAGTCGGCGGTCATGGCGTCCTCACTGGACACCGGACGCAACACGATCGGGTGCCCGTAGGTGCGGCCGTCGCCCTGCACCCCGACCGAACGGACGTCGGCCAACAGCACCACCGGACACTGCCAGATCTGCTTGTCCAGACCGGCTGCGGTCAGCTCCTCACGAGCGATCGAGTCCGCGCGCCGCAACGTCTCCAACCGCGCCGCGGTAACCTCGCCGACGATCCGGATACCCAGGCCCGGGCCAGGAAAGGGCTGGCGCGCAACGATTTCCTCCGGCAGACCCAACTCGCGCCCCACCGCGCGCACCTCGTCTTTGAACAGCAGCCGCAGCGGCTCGACGAGGGTGAACTTCAGGTCGTCGGGCAGGCCACCGACGTTGTGATGGCTCTTGATGTTGGCGGTGCCGCTGCCGCCGCCGGATTCCACTACGTCGGGATACAGCGTGCCCTGCACCAGGAACTCAACCGACTTGTCCCCCAACACATCTCGCACCGCACCTTCGAATGCCCGGATGAACTGGCGGCCGATGATCTTGCGTTTACCCTCGGGGTTGCTCACTCCCGACAGCGCTTCGAGGAAGGTCTGCGCCGCGTCGACGGTGACCAGATTGGCCCCGGTAGCGGACACGAAATCGCGCTGCACCTGCTCACGCTCGCCGGCCCGCAACAACCCGTGGTCAACGAAAACACAGGTCAACCGGTCGCCGATGGCTCGCTGCACCAACGCGGCGGCCACCGCGGAGTCCACCCCGCCGGACAGTCCGCAGATCGCGTGGCCGTCGCCGATCTGCTCGCGCACCTGATCGACGAGCGCATTGGCGATGTTGGCGGGCGTCCAATCCGCACCCAGCCCGGCGAACTCGTGCAGAAACCGGCTGAGCACCTGCTGGCCATGCGGGGTGTGCATCACCTCGGGGTGATACTGCACCCCGGCCAGGCGCCGGGCCCGGGCCTCGAAGGCGGCCACCGGCGCGCCCGGGCTGCTGGCCACCACGTCGAATCCGTCCGGCGCCGCGGTGACCGCGTCACCATGGCTCATCCACACCGGCTGAACGCCGGGTAGATCCGAATGCAGTTCGCCGCCAAGGACTTTCAGCTCGGTGCGGCCGTATTCACTGGTTCCGGTGTGGGCCACGGTGCCGCCCAGTGCCTGCGCCATGGCCTGAAACCCGTAGCAGATGCCGAACACCGGCAGCCCCAGCTCGAACAGTGCCGGGTCCAGTTGCGGGGCACCGTCGGCATAGACACTGGCCGGCCCCCCGGAGAGCACCAGTGCCAACGGATCGCGGGCCCTGATCTCCTCGATCGAGGCGGTGTGCGGGATCACCTCCGAAAAAACCCGGGACTCCCGCACCCGCCGGGCGATCAACTGCGCATATTGGGCACCGAAATCGACCACCAACACCGGCCGCGGCGACGCTGAATCCACGGGGAGTGAGTGTAGTGGCTGGGGCATACGGGTACGATCGCCACTTGTTGGTGCTGGGCTGATGAGGGGTTCTAGGGTGCGGGTCTCAGGGAAAATCGTTCGTTTCGACGACGTGCGCGGTTACGGGTTCATTACTCCGGATGCGGGCGGCGACGATGTCTTTCTGCACGCAAACGATCTCGAAATGGAGAAACGGCAGGCGGTACGCGGTGCCCGGGTCTCCTTCGAAATCGAGGAGGGTGATCGCGGAAAGTTCGCCACTCAGGTCCGGATATCGGCCGACGCGGCACCGTCGCGCCCACCGATCAGTGATCTCGACGATCCGAACGGGCCGAATGACGACTACTTCGACGTGCTTTCCGCCGAAGAGTTTCGGCATCTGGTCACCGAGAAGTTATTGGTGATTACCCCGCCGCTGACTGCCCAGCAGATTCTCGCGGTGCGCAGCAGCTTCGAACAGCTGGCCCGGCAACAGGGTTTGATCGATTCGTAGTCTTACCGCGTCCTACAGCGCGAACGCCCGACGCAGCGCGCCGACGGCGTCCGCATCGCCGTGGAAACTGATGCGGCGCAAGGCCGCCTTGCGCTTGGCCTCACTCGCCCCGAGGCGGGCCGCGACCAGATCCGCCGCGGCGGCGGTGACCGTCACCGCCGGTTCGCCCTGCGCGGCGGCCAGACGGCCTTGCGTGACGGCGAATTCGAAACGGCGGCCGTCGATTTCGACGCGATAGCTTGCCGCCAAGCCAGCCGCGTTGCCCGAGTTGAAGCCCAGCAGGATGCCGGCCAGGAATCCGTTCAGCGGCGATGCCGGGCCATCCTCGACCGGATCCAGCCGGTCCAAACCGAACCACGCGATGCTTTGCAGGACGGGCAGCACCCGCTGCCAGCCGATGTCGCTGAGGGTGTAGACGGTGCGCCCGATCGGCGGCGGCAGATCCGTCCGGTCGACGAGCCCGGCGTCTTGTAACTCCTTGAGCCGCTCGGCGAGCAGGTTGGTCGCGATCCCGGGCAACTCGGCGCGCAGATCGCCGTAGCGGCGGGCTCCCCCGACCAGCTCGCGCAGGATCAGCAACGTCCAGCGCTCACCCAGGACGTCCAGCCCGCGCGCGACGGGGCAGTTCTGGTTGTAGTTGCGGGTGGGCACGCAGCCACGCTACCTGCAGTAGACACCTTTTTCAAACTAGTACTTGATTTTCTTGTCTATAAACTTTAGCGTCTTGTCTATGCGTACCCCACCTGCGTTTCGACCGGCTTTGTCGCCCGTTTTCCGAAATCACCCGATTCCCGCCCTCGCCGTCATCTGCCTGTCGGTCTTCGTCATCAGCGTCGACGCCACCATCGTCAACGTCGCACTGCCCACCCTGTCGCGGGAACTGGCCGCCGACACCGCCCAGCTGCAGTGGATCGTCGACGCCTACACCCTGGTCATGTCCGGGCTGCTGCTATCGGCCGGCAGCCTGTCCGACCGCTACGGCAGGCGGGGCTGGCTCAGCTGCGGCCTCGCCCTGTTCGCCATCACGTCCGCGGTTGCCGCACAAGTGGATTCGGCCGACGCACTGATCGCCGCGCGCGCCGCCATGGGTGTGGGCGCGGCGGTGATCTTTCCCACCACCCTGGGGCTGATCACCAACATCTTCACCGACCCGGTACCCCGCGCGAAGGCCATCGGACTGTGGGCGGCCATGGTCGGTGTGGGGGTGGCCGTCGGACCGATCAGCGGTGGCTGGCTGCTCGAGCACTTCTCCTGGGGCTCGATCTTCCTGGTGAACATTCCGGTAGCCGTGCTGGCCATCGTCGGCGGCGTGCTGTTCGTCCCGACCTCGCGCGACCCGGCGGCCCCGCGCGTCGACGTCGGCGGCCTGATCCTGTCCGCAGTCGGGATCACCGCGCTGGTCTACACGGTGATCGAGGCGCCAACCTGGGGCTGGACGAATATCCGAAGCATGATCGGATTCGCCGCTGCGGCAATGGTTCTCACCGGTTTCGCGTTGTGGGAGCGGCGCACCAGCCATCCGATGCTGGACGTGTCGGTGTTCGGCAACCGCAGATTCTCCGGTGGCAGCCTGGCAGTTACCGCGGGTTTTCTGACGTTGTTCGGCTTCATCTTCGTCATCACCCAGTACTTCCAGTTCGTCAAGGAATACAGCGCATTCGAGACCGGCGTGCGATTGCTGCCGGTGGCCGGCTCGATCGCGCTGGCCAGCATCCTCGGCCCGCGGCTGGTCGAACGCATCGGCACCACCGCCGTCGTCGCCGCCGGCCTGACCGTGTTCGCGGCCGGGCTGGCGTGGGCGGCCACGGCGCAGGGGTCCACGTCCTACACCGAGATCGCACTGCAGATGCTGTTGCTCGGCGGCGGCCTGGGGCTGACGACCGCGCCCGCCACCGAGGCGATCATGGGATCGCTGTCCGCGGACAAGGCCGGCGTGGGCTCGGCCGTCAACGACACCACACGTGAACTCGGCGGCACCCTCGGCGTCGCCATCGTCGGCAGCGTCTTCGCCTCGGTCTACTCGGGCCGGATCGCCGCAGCTTCCGCCCTGACCGGACTACCCGCCGACCTGCGCTGGGCGATGGGACGCTCAATGGCAGTGGCGCACAAGGTGATCGAGCAGCTGCCCGCCGGACAGGCCGCGCCAGTGCGCGACGCCGTCAATCGTGCGTTCCTGGACGGCCTGCAGGTCGGCACGCTGGTCTGCGCCGGCATCGCGCTGGCCGCGGCGATCGTCGTCGCGTGGCTGCTGCCGCCGCGGACCACACACCCGGCCGCCCCGACCCAGGCCCCGGCACTGGTGCAGGCCTAAGGCCATGGCAATCAACACGATTCGCGCACAGTACGCAACCGGGCTGGCCCGGTACAACATCGAACAAGCGCTAATCGAAACCGGCCGCGACCCTGCCCACCTCACACCCGCCGACCTCGCGCCGCTGGAGGACTTCCACACCATGGGCCGTTACGCCACCGGCCAATTGCTCGCCCTGCTGGACATCGGCAGCGACGATTACGTGCTCGACGCCGGCAGCGGGATCGGCGGCACCGCACGCTTTCTGGCCGACCAGCGCGGCTGCCGGGTCAGCGCGGTGGACCTGACCGAGGAGTATTGCCAAACCAACCGCTGGCTCAACGAACTCGTCGGCCTGGGCCACCGGATATCGGTTCGCCAGGCTGACGTCACCCAACTTCCCTTCGCCGACGCCACCTTTCAGTTCGCCATCAGCCAGCATGTCCAGATGAACGTGGCCGACAAAGCGCGCATGTACTCCGAAGCGCGCCGAGTGCTGGTCAGCGGGGGCCGGCTTGCCCTCTGGGACATCACCGCAGGAAGCGGCGGCCAACTGGACTATCCGCTGCCGTGGGCCGATGAACCCACGCGCAGCCATCTGGTGACCGCCGGCCAGCTGCGCACGGCAGTCGAGGCTGCCGGGTTGGCCGTCGAGCACTGGAACGACCTGACCGACCAGGCGGTCGCGATCATGCACGCACTGCTGTCCCAGCCGCCCAACCCGCTGGGCTTGCACACGTTCGTCGCCGGCTTCACCCGAAAGGCCGACAACCTCACCCGCGCGTTGGCCGACGGACGCTTGCGCGCCGTCCAGGCCGTCGCGCGAGCTAAGTCGCAGGAGTCGTGACGAGGTATCGCGTCGCCTGGGGGCGGACCCGTCGCGCCACCCGCTCGGGGCATGGTGAACTGGTATGGCCCACCACCGCCCGAAAGTGAGGTTTCTGAGTGTCCTCTGCGCTGGGTCTGCCGGACAACGTGCGTGCCTGTCTCTTCGACCTGGACGGTGTACTCACCGATACCGCCAGCGTGCACACAAAGGCCTGGAAGGCCATGTTCGACGCTTACCTGTCCGATCGGGCCGAACGCACCGGCGAACCGTTCGTGCCGTTCGACCCCGCCGCCGACTACCGGCAGTACGTGGACGGCAAGAAGCGTGAAGACGGTGTCCGGTCCTTCCTGGAGAGCCGGAAAATCGAACTCCCCCAAGGCAATCCCGACGATCCCGGCGAAGCCGAAACGATTTACGGCCTGGGCAACCGCAAGAACGACATGTTCCAGCGGGTCCTCAAGAAGGACGGCGTCGAGGTGTTCGACGGATCGCGGCGCTATCTGGAAGCGGTGACCGAAGCTGGGCTGGGCGTCGCCGTGGTGTCGTCCAGCGCCAATACCCGCGACGTGCTCGAGATCACCGGTCTGGACCGGTTCGTCCAGCAGCGCGTCGACGGCGTGACACTGCGCGAGGAGCACATCGCCGGCAAGCCGGCACCGGACTCGTATCTGCGCGGCGCGCAGCTGCTCGACGTGGCCCCCGATGCAGCGGTTGTGTTCGAGGACGCCCTATCCGGTGTGGCGGCCGGCCGTGCCGGTAACTTTGGCTTCGTGGTAGGCGTCGACAGGGTGGGCCAGGCCGAGGATTTGCGCCGCAACGGCGCCGACGTGGTGGTTACCGATCTCGCCGAGCTGCTGCAGTCATGATCTCTGAGGAAGCCTTTCCGGTAGAGCCGTGGCAGGTGCGCGAGACTCGGCTCAATCTGAACCTACTGGCCCAGTCGGAGTCGCTGTTCGCGTTGTCCAACGGACACATCGGATTGCGCGGCAATCTCGACGAGGGTGAGCCGTACGGATTGCCGGGCACCTATTTGAACTCGTTCTACGAGATCCGGCCGCTGCCGTATGCCGAAGCCGGATACGGCTATCCCGAAGCCGGCCAGACGGTCGTCGACGTCACCAACGGCAAGATCATTCGGCTGATGGTCGATGACGAGCCGTTCGACGTCCGCTACGGAGAATTGATCGACCACGAGCGCATTCTCGACCTGCGCGCCGGCACGCTGTGCCGCAAGGCGCACTGGCGCTCCCCCACCGGCAAGCAGGTCAAAGTGGTGTCCACCCGGCTGGTGTCGCTCGTCCAGCGCGGCGTCGCGGCCATCGAGTACGTGGTGGAGGCCGTCGACGACTTCGTCCGGGTGACCGTGCAGTCCGAACTGGTCACCAACGAAGACCAGCCGGAGACCTCCGACGACCCGCGGGTGTCGGCGATTCTGGAAAACCCGCTGGAGGCCGTCGACCACGAAAGTGCCGGCAGCAAAGCAATTCTCATGCACCGCACCCGGTCCAGTGCCCTGATGATGGCCGCGGCGATGGACCACGAGGTGGACGTCCCCGGCCGCGTCGAGATATCGACCGACGCGCGCGCAGACCTGGCCCGTACCACGGTGATCTGCGGGCTGCGCGCCGGACAGAAGCTGCGCATCGTCAAATACCTGGCCTACGGATGGTCCAGCCTGCGGTCGCGTCCGGCACTGCGCGATCAGGCCGCCGCCGCACTGCACAGCGCCCGCTACAGCGGGTGGCAGGGCCTGGTGGACGGGCAGCGGAAATACCTCGACGAGTTCTGGGACTCCGCCGACGTCGAGGTCGAGGGCGACCCGGAGTCACAGCAGGCGGTGCGCTTCGGGCTCTTCCATCTGGTGCAGGCCAGCGCCCGGGCCGAACGGCGCGCGATTCCCAGCAAGGGGCTCACCGGCACCGGCTACGACGGCCACGCCTTTTGGGACACCGAGGGTTTCGTCCTTCCGGTGCTCACCTACACGCTGCCGCACGCGGTCGCCGACGCCCTGCGCTGGCGGGCGTCGACGCTCGATCTGGCCAAGGAGCGGGCCGCCGAACTCGGCCTGGACGGGGCGGCCTTTCCCTGGCGAACCATCCGCGGCCAGGAGTGCTCGGCCTACTGGCCGGCCGGTACGGCGGCCTGGCACATCAACGCCGACATCGCGATGGCCTTCGAGCGCTACCGCACCGTCACCGGTGATCATTCACTGGAGTCCGAGTGTGGTCTCGCCGTGCTCATCGAGACCGCTCGGCTATGGATGTCGCTGGGCCACCATGACCGCCACGGCGTGTGGCATCTGGACGGAGTCACCGGTCCCGACGAGTACACCGCGATCGTGCGCGACAACGTCTTCACCAATCTGATGGCGGCGCACAACCTGCTTACCGCCGCCGATTCCTGCGCACGGCACCCCGACAAGGCGGGCGAACAGGGCGTCACCACCGAGGAAATGGCCGCGTGGCGCGACGCGGCCAATGCCGTCCACGTCCCCTACGACGAGGAGCTGGGTGTCCACCAGCAATGTGAAGGCTTCACCACCTTCGCCGAGTGGGACTTCGAAACCAACACCACCTACCCGCTGTTGCTGCACGAGCCCTACGTGAAGCTCTACCCCGCGCAGGTGATCAAACAGGCCGATCTGGTGCTGGCGATGCAATGGCAGAGCCACGCATTCACTCCCGAACAGAAGGCGCGCAACGTCGACTATTACGAGCGGCGCATGGTGCGCGACTCCTCGCTGTCGGCCTGCACGCAGGCGGTGATGTGCGCCGAGGTCGGCCATTTGGAGCTGGCCCATGACTACGCCTACGAAGCCGCGTTGATCGACCTTCGCGACCTGCACAAGAACACCCGCGACGGCTTGCACATGGCCTCGCTGGCCGGGGCGTGGATGGCGCTGGTCGCCGGTTTCGGCGGATTGCGCGACGACGAGGGCATCCTGACGCTGGATCCCCAACTGCCCGACGGTATTTCGTGCCTACGGTTCCGGTTGCGCTGGCAGGGATGCCGGCTCACCGTCGACGTCAACCACTCCGACGTCACCTACACGCTGCGCGACGGGCCGGGCAGCAAGTTGACCATCCGGCACGCCGGAAAGGAACTCACGCTGAGTACCGACGCGCCGAAAACCATCGCGGTGCGCGAACGCGAGGCGCAGCTGCCGGCGCCGCCGCAGCCGCCCGGCCGCGAGCCGTTGCACCGGCGGACGTTGACCCGCCAGACGGGGTGACACCGAGGCCGGGTGTGCATCCAGGGCCTTGAGGGTGAATCCTGGGCGCGACAGCCGGCCGAAGCCCGCCCCACGCGCACACTCAATTCCGTGAATTTGGGCCCTGGGTTCAGTGCGGCTCAACGATCCAGGCAACTTCGGCCAGAATCGCCTGTCGCAATTCCTCGTCGGTCATGTCGTCCAGACCCGTCGCGGTGCGCAGCATCGGCGCAAACAGCCGCCAACCGAATTGCAGCGCAAGGGCATTGGCGACGGCCATCCGCGCGTCGGATTCCGACTCGTGGCGTGGGCGCACCTCGTCGATCAGCGAGGCGACGTTGGGGAACTGCTTTTGCAGCTGGCCGGCCGGATAGCCGTCCAGCAGCGACCGGGCCAAGACCCGCATGTGCCGGTCCAGCGCCCGATCGACGACGTCGGCTGCTGCTCCGGCGTGCAGCAGGCCCGCCAACTTCTCGCCCAGGTGATCCAGCACTGATCCGACCAGTTGTTCCTTGGTGCCGAAGTGCCGGAACACCAGCCCGTGGTTGACCCTGGACCGGGCGGCGATGTCGCGAATCGACGTCGCGGCGGGACCCCGCTCGGCGAATAGATCGGTGGCGGCCTCCAAGACCGCCGCCGCCACTTCTTCCCGCCCGGTGGGTGTCGTCCGGTGTGTGGTCCGGTGTGCCGTTGACGCGCGCGTAGTCACATGACTACACTAGCCCATGTAGTCAACTGACTACACCGAATCTTCTCCCTGAAGGACCCAACATGTCCCAAGTCATCTCGGTTAAGAAGCTCGGCAGCCGGATCGGCGCCCAGGTAAGCGGGGTGCGGCTCGGTGGCGACCTGGACGTGGCCGCAGTTGCCGAGATCCGCGCGGCGCTGCTGGCCCACAAGGTGGTCTTCTTCCGCGGCCAGCATCACCTCGACGACGCCGAACAGCTTGCCTTCGCCGCCCTGCTGGGCACCCCCGTCGGCCACCCATCGGTGACTGCCGTAGCGCCCGGCGCACCCATCCTCACGCCCATCAACTCCGACTTCGGCAAGGCGAATCGCTGGCACACCGACGTCACGTTCGCCGCGAACTACCCCGCGGCCTCGGTGCTGCGGGCGGTCAAGCTGCCCGACTACGGCGGCTCAACGCTGTGGGCCAATACCGCGACCGCGTACGCGGACCTGCCCGAGCCACTCAAGTGCCTCGCCGAGAACCTGTGGGCTTTGCACAGCAACCGCTACGACTACGTGAAGGCCGAGGCCCAGGTGCAGACCGACGCGCAACGCGCCTTCCGCAAGGTTTTCGAGCACCCCGATTTCCGGACCGTTCACCCGGTCGTGCAGGTACACCCGGAGACCGGCGAGCGCACTCTGCTCGCAGGGGACTTCGTGCGCAATTTCGTCGGCCTGGACAGCCACGAGTCAAATGTGCTGTTCGACTTGTTACAGCTGCGAATCACGTTGCCGGAGAACACCATCCGTTGGAACTGGGAACCGGGCGACGTCGCCATGTGGGACAACCGGGCCACCCAGCACCGCGCCGTCGACGACTACGACGACCAGTACCGGCTCATGCAGCGGGTCACCCTGATGGGCGACGTGCCCGTCAACGTGCGCGGACAGCGCAGCCAGGTGGTCAGCGGAGCACCCCTGACGCTGGCCAGCTAGCGGCCGGCTAACCCACCTCGGCCGTGGGGCTGACCGGATCGATCGGCAGCCACCGCAGCGCACCCGGCGCGTCGGCGGGCACCACCGGATGCTCCGGTGCGATCGGGTCCATCCGCCGGTAGGCGTCACCCTGCAGCGGCCGCTGGTCGTTCTCGCCCTTGTTCGGCCACAACGACGCGGCCCGCTCGGCCTGGGCGGCGATGGACAGCGACGGGTTGACGCCCAGGTTCGCCGAAATCGCGGCGCCGTCGACCACGTACATCGTCGGGTAACCGTAGGCGCGGTGATAGGGGTCGATGACGCCGTTCTCCGGGCTGTCGCCGATCACCGCACCGCCGAGGAAGTGCGCGGTCAGCGGGATGTTGAACAGCTCGCCCCAGGTGCCGCCGGCCACGCCGTCGATCTTCTCGGCGATACGGCGGGTGACCTCGTTGCCCACCGGGATCCAGGTCGGGTTGGGTTCACCGTGGCCCTGCTTGCTGGAGTACCAGCGGATACCGAGCTTGCCGCGCTTGGTGAAGGTGGTGATCGAGTTGTCCAGATGCTGCATCACCAGGGCGATCATCGTGCGCTCACTCCACTGGCGTGGGTTGAGCAGCCGCAGGATGTGCGACGGGTCTTCGCGGCCCTGTCGCACCAACTGCTTCCACCGCGGCACGTCGGTGCCCTCGGGCCCCGAGCCGTCGGTCATCAAAGTCTGCAGCAGACCCATCGCGTTGGAGCCCTTGCCGTAACGGACGGGTTCGATGTGGGTGTCCGACGTCGGGTGAATCGACGAGGTGATCGCCACCCCGTGGGTGAGGTCGAGGTCCGGGGAGACCTCCAGTCGCGCGGCACCGACGATCGACTCGGAGTTGGTCCGGGTCAACACGCCCAGTCGCTTGGAAAGGCGGGGCAGCCGTCCCTTATCGCGCTGGTTGAACAGCAGGTGCTGGGTTCCCCAGGTGCCGGCGGCCAGGATCAGGTGCTCGGCGGTGAAGGTGCGCCGGTCCCTGCGCAGCCAACTGCCGGTGCGCACCGTGCGCACCTCCCACAGGCCGTCCGGCCGCTGTTGGAATCCCTTCACGGTGGTCATCGGAATCACTTGTGCGCCTGCGGATTCCGCGAGACCGAGGTAGTTCTTCAGCAGTGTGTTCTTAGCGCCGTAGCGACAGCCCGTCATACAGCAGCCGCATTCCAGACAGCCGGTGCGCGCCGGCCCCGCGCCGCCGAAGAATGGGTCGGGCACGGTCTTGCCCGGCGTCTTGGTGCCGTCGGCTCCGAAGAACACCCCGACCGGAGTGGGCACGAAGGTGTCGCCGCAGCCCATCTCGTCGGCGACCTCTTTGACGATGCGGTCCGCGTCGGTGAAGGTCGGGTTGTAGACGACGCCCAGCATCCGTTGCGCCTGCTCGTAATGCGGCATCAGTTCGGATCGCCAGTCGGTGATGTGCCGCCACTGCTGGTCGTTGAAAAAGGGGTCCGGCGGTATGTACAGGGTGTTGGCGTAGTTCAGGGAGCCGCCGCCCACGCCAGCACCGGCCAGGATCATCACGTTCTTCAGCGGGTGAATCCGCTGGATGCCGTAGCAGCCCAGCTTGGGTGCCCACAGAAACTTGCGCAGGTCCCACGATGTCTTGGCGAACTCCTCGTCGGCATACCGGCGGCCGGCCTCCAGCACGCCTACCCGGTAGCCTTTTTCGGTCAGCCGCAGCGCGCTGACACTGCCCCCGAAACCCGAACCGATAATGAGGACGTCGTAATCCGGCTTCATCGCTGCAGTATGACCTTCTTTACATCTGCCGTGTCAATCAGCCACCCTAACCTCGGCGTCCAGCGTGCGGCTAGCTGCACATTCGGTGCCGAACGTGCGGCTGGCCGCACGTTCGGCGGCTCAACCGACCTCAGGTCGCTACCGTCAGGCCGACCTTCTGGAACTCCTTGAGATCGCAGTAGCCGGCCTTGGCCATCGACCGGCGCAGGCCACCGACCAGATTCAGGGTGCCGAACGGATCGTCGGACGGGCCGTTGAGCACCCGCTCCAGCGGCGGCCGCTCGCCGACGGCGATTTGCAGCAGCGCCCCGCGCGGCAACGACGGATGCGCGGCCGCGGCCGGCCAGAACCACCCTTCGCCCAGTGCTTCGGCGGCCTCGGCCAGCGGCGTGCCCAGCACCACCGCGTCGGCGCCGCACGCGATGGCCTTGGCCAGCTCTCCGGAGGTGTGGATGTCGCCGTCGGCCAGCACGTGCACGTAACGCCCGCCCGTCTCGTCGAGGTATTCGCGCCGGGCGGCGGCGGCATCGGCGATCGCGGTGGCCATCGGCACGCTGATGCCCAGCACCTCGTCGGTGGTGGTGACCCCGCGGGTGGAGCCGTAGCCGACAATGACGCCGGCCGCGCCGGTGCGCATCAGATGCAGCGCCGTGCGGTGGTCCTGCACACCACCGGCGACCACGGGCACGTCGAGTTCGGCGATGAAGGTCTTGAGGTTCAGCGGCTCGCCGTCTCGTTCCTTATCCAAGGCCACTCTTTCGGCAGAGACGATGGTGCCGTGGATGACCAGCAGGTCGATCCCGGCCTGCAGCAGCACCGGCGTCAGCGCCTGGGCGTTCTGCGGACTGACCCGCACCGCGGTCGTCACCCCGGCTTCCCGGATGCGCGCCACCGCCGCGCCCAGCAAATCGGGGTTCAGCGGCGCGGCGTGCAGCTCCTGCAGCAGCCGGATCGCCGCCGACGGTTCCGGCTCCTTACTGGCGGCCTCGACGAGCTGGGCGATCCTGGCCTGGACGTCGGCATGCCGGCCGATCAGCCCTTCGCCGTTGAGCACGGCCAGCCCGCCCAGCCGGCCCAGTTCGATCGCGAACTCCGGGGATACCAGCGCATCTGTGGGGTGCGCCAGCACCGGGATCTCGAACCGGTAGGCGTCCAGTTGCCAGGCTGTGGACACGTCTTGTGACGAGCGGGTGCGCCGCGACGGCACGATATTGACTTCGCTCAATTCATAGGTGCGCCGCGCGGTGCGGCCCATGCCGATTTCGACCATGTCAGGTCCGCCTGTCAGCGTGCGTAGTAGTTGGGCGCTTCGACGGTCATCGCGACATCGTGCGGGTGGCTCTCCTTGAGACCGGCCGCCGTGATCCGGACGAACTGCGCCTGCTGCAGCACTTCGATGGTGGGCGAGCCGGTGTAACCCATTGCTGCGCACAGGCCGCCGGTCAGCTGGTGGATCACCGTCGCCAGCGGACCACGGAACGGCACCCGGCCCTCGATCCCTTCGGGTACGAGTTTGTCCTCGGAAAGCGCGTCGTCGGCGAAGTAACGGTCCTTTGAGTAGGACTTCGCCTGTGCACCGGAGGAGCCCCTGCCCGCCATGGCGCCCAATGAGCCCATGCCGCGGTAGCTCTTGTACTGCTTGCCGTTGACGAAGATCAGTTCGCCGGGCGCTTCGGCGGTGCCGGCCAGCAGCGAGCCCAGCATCGCCGTCGAGGCGCCGGCGGCCAGGGCCTTGGCGATATCGCCGGAGTACTGCAGCCCGCCATCGGCGATCACCGGCACTCCGGCGGGTCCGCACACCGCAACGGCCTCCAGGATTGCGGTGATCTGCGGCGCGCCCACCCCGGCGACGACCCTGGTGGTGCAGATCGAGCCCGGCCCCACACCGACCTTCACGGCGTCGGCGCCGGCGTCGACCAGGGCCGCGGCCGCAGACCTGGTGGCGACGTTGCCGCCGACCACCTCGACGCGGTCGCCCACCTCGAGTTTGAGTTTGCTCACCATGTCGAGCACCAGCCGGTTGTGGGCGTGGGCGGTGTCGACGACGAGCACGTCGACCCCGGCGTCGACCAGCATCATGGCGCGCACCCAGGCGTCGCCGCCGACACCGACGGCCGCACCCACCAGTAGCCGGCCGTCCTTGTCCTTGGTGGCCAGCGGGTGCTGCTCGGTCTTCACGAAGTCCTTGACGGTGATCAGCCCGGTCAGCTTGCCCCGGCCGTCGACGATGGGCAGCTTCTCGATCTTGTTGCGCCGCAACAGTCCTAGCGCCGCCGACGCGCTCACCCCCTCCTGGGCGGTGATCAGCGGCGACTTGGTCATCACCTCGGCGACCTGCTTGGTCTGGTCGACCTCGAAGCGCATGTCCCGGTTGGTGATGATGCCGACCAGGGCGCCGTCGTCGTCGACCACCGGCAGCCCCGAGATGCGGAAGCGGGCGCACAGCGCGTCGACCTGGGCCAAAGTGTTGTCCGGGCGGCAGGTGACCGGGTCGGTGACCATGCCGGCCTCGGAGCGCTTCACCATTTCGACCTGGCCGGCTTGTTCGGCGACGGGCAGGTTGCGGTGCAGCACACCCATGCCGCCGGCGCGGGCCATCGCGATGGCCATCCGCGACTCGGTGACGGTGTCCATGGCCGAGCTGACCAACGGCACCTTGAGCCGGATCTTCTTGGTCAGCTGACTGGACGTGTCGGCGGTGGCCGGCACCACGTCGGAAGCCGCGGGCAACAGCAGGACGTCGTCGAACGTCAGGCCCAGCATCGCGATCTTGTGCGGGTCGTCGCCTCCGGTCGGCACCGGGTCATCGGTCAGGCCGCCCATACGCACGTATGGGCTACCGACCAGGTCGGAGCTGTCTTCTAGGCCGGACATGCCACGGGACATCGGTGAAGCCCTCCATACGCATGCGTCAGTGAGGTACCCATCCTATCGGCTCAATCGGCGGTGCCCGACGCGCAGCGTGCGGCGATCTCAATTTCTGGCATTATCGCTGTCCGCTTGCGTACTGTAGAGGGGTGCGCGACCACCTCCCCCCGGGTTTGCCACCCGACCCCTTTGCCGACGACCCCTGTGACCCGTCGGCGGCGCTGGAGGCCGTCGAGCCGGGCCAGCCGCTGGATCAGCAGGAGCGGATGGCCGTCGAAGCCGACCTGGCCGACTTGGCCGTGTACGAAGCTTTATTGGCGCACAAGGGAATTCGCGGTCTGGTGGTGTGCTGCGACGAGTGCCAGCAAGACCACTATCACGACTGGGACATGTTGCGCGCCAACCTGTTGCAGCTGCTGATCGACGGCACGGTGCGCCCGCACGAGCCGGCGTACGACCCGGAGCCGGATGCCTACGTCACGTGGGACTACTGCCGCGGGTACGCGGATGCCTCGCTCAACGAAGCGACGTCGGACGCAGACGGATTCCGCCGCCACCTCTGAGAAACCCGCTAGGCGGGCGGCGCTGCGGGAAGCGTCGTCGCCGGCGGCGACGCGACGGCTGAAGTAGGCGAAGTAGGCGTGACCTTGGGCGCGGTTGACGACGCGCTCGGCTTCGACTTCTTGGTTCGGGTGGTAGTCGTCGTCGGGCTCGCGGTCGGGCTCGTAGTCATAGCCGGGCTGGTGGTGGGTGCCGGACTCGTGGTGCTGGGTGTGGCGGCCCTTGGCGACGTCGAGGCCGGAATGGGCGCCGACGACGTGACCTCGCTGGCCGGCGCGGGGGCTGCGGCGTGCGGGTCGCGCTTTTCCACCTTGGTGTTGAGCTGATTCACCTCGGCCAGCAGGTCCTGGCGGCGGCTGCCGTCGTTGACGGCCTGCAGGGTGCTGCTGACCTCGGCCAGCTGCGTCTGCGCCTGGCTCCACTGGCCCTGGGCGATCATCTGCTCGACCTTGGCCAGATCGGCCTTGGCGGACAACACGATCTGATCGTCGTTGACCCGTGGTTCGTCGAACATCATCTTGTGCAGGCCATACAGCGCATCCCCCGGGCGTGCGTCGGCCACGACAGCGCCGAACCCGCTGAGCGCCAACAGCGTCGCGGCCACCGACCCCACCGCGGCCAGGCCGCGGCGCGCGCGCCGGCGCTCGGTCATCCCGGCGATCAGCGCCTCGGTGGCCTCGTCCTGGGAGACCAATGCGCTGGCCGGCGGCCAGCGCAGATCGTCACGCCAATCGCCCAGCAGGGCGGCCAGTGCATCGTCGTCAGGGTCGCTGAGACGGACGGCGGCGCGTTCGGCGAGGGCGTCGAGCAGCAGATCAGTGCGGGCAACCTCGTCCAGGCCGGGCTGATCGCCTAGGGCATAACCAAATTCACGCATAGTCACCTGCCGCAACGATTTCGTCTTTCAGTCGCTGTAGCGCGCGATGCTGGGCCACCCGAACGGCCCCGGTGGTGCTGCCGACGGCGGCTGCGGTCTCCTCGGCGGACAGCCCGACGACGACCCGCAGGATCAGGATCTCGCGTTGCTTGGCCGGCAGGATTTCGAGCAATTCGTTCATCCGGGTGACCGAGTCGGCCTCGATGGCCATCTGTTCCGGCCCCGCGTCGGCCGACCGGCGTTCGGGGACCTCCTCGGCGGGATAGGCCAGATCACGGCCGGCGGCCCGATGCGCGTCGGCAACCTTGTGTGCCGCGATGCCGTACAGGAAGGCCAGGAAGGGGCGTCCTCGGTCCCGGTAGCGTGGCAGTGCCGTTATGGTGGCCAAGCACACCTCCTGAGCCACGTCATCTGCTGACAGGCCACTCCGCTCGACGGTGCCGACTCGTGCGCGGCAATACCGCACGACGATCGGGCGGATGGTCTCCAGCACCTCCCGAAGCGCATTGCGGTCTCCAGCCACGGCTTCCGCAACCACAGCGTCGAGACGTTCCCCTTCAATTGTCATTGACGGCGGTCTCTCCAACGTTACGGTCCGGACACATCCCGGGCTAAGACACAGCTAGACAATAACGGCCGTACGGCGTTTCAAGCGGTACGCCAGGTTCCTCCGGCGCGCCGCACCTGGCCTGCGCAAATATCCCGAATTTCGGTGAGTTCGCGCACCTGTTGTGGCGCAACCGTGACGCTTCCGGTATCGATCAGCAAGCAAGCCAACGCCCAGCGCAGCGGTATCAGCCCATGACGGGCGGTGGCCGGCAGCGCGTGGCCGGCCACCGCCCGGGACCGCTCGACGGCGCCGGCGCTGCACAGCGCCGCCGCCAGCACCACCTCACTTTTGACCTGGTGGCGCACCGACGCGGTGGTCATGGCCGCCGCAAGTCCGGCCGCCTCCTCGGCATGGCGGACCGCGGTCGTCCCGTCGCCGCCGGCCATCGCCAGCTCCGCGGCCACCCAGCGCCTGCGCACGGCCAGCCGCTCCGACACGGGCAGCGCTTCCGCGCGAGCCAGCAGGGTCGCGGCCGCAGCAAGGCGGCCGACGCCCAGGGCGTCGGCCGCCAACCCGATCAGGGCATCGGCGGTTGCCTCGGGATCTCGTTCGGCCAGGCCCAGGGCCAGGGCACGACCGTCCCAGCCGCGCGCCAGCCGGTGCCAGCCCAGCTGGCGCAGAAACGATGCGTGGGTGCTGTAGGCCAGCGAGGCCAGTGGGCCCGTTTCGACGCGGCGACGCAGCAGCGCCAAATCGCTGTAGGCGCTGCCGTACCGGCCCTGTCCGCCGGCCGCGACGGCACGCAGCCACAGCTGTTGCGACGAGGTGGCCGTGGGCAGCGGCCAGGAACCCGGGCTGCTGCCGAAAGCGGCATCGAAAAGAGTCCCGGTGTTTGCAGTTTCACTCACAGAGATAGCCGTGTTTCCGCCCGATTCCCTTTTGCGCAATTACCGAGTGTTGGCAACAGCAGAGCCCTTCTACCACGGAATTACCCGAGTTGCTGATGTTTGGTCAATTCTCGCGAAGAAGGCCCCGGTTGGTCGCGATTATGGCATGCCGCAGCCGAACCCACGTGATCGCACCAGCCACGCACCCGGCCTCGTGCAACGCCGTCGTTAGCACGATTGTGCTGGGGCAATGGGCCAGTCGGCTAACGCCGTCGGCGGGATTGCCGTGGCGGCAGACGCGCGGCGGACCGGAATTTATGCGTTTTCCATGAAGTGGAAAAGACCAGACATTCGGCCGCGAATGGGCATAAAATTCTCCCTCGTCACAGTTCCTGAGTGACCGGTCGATCGCCGAGCGCTTCGATGAAAGGGCGTGGTGCGTGGTGTTGGTAGTGGTGGCACCGCGAGGGCGGCTAGAGGTGGCTGCGGTGAATCGGCGTGAACGGGGGTTCGGTAGGTAAATCCTCGAGGCCGTCAGCACGGTGGCGGTCAGGCCGGGAAGGCCGGCAGGAAGGCGCAGGAAGGCGGTTGTGATGAGTTTCTTGATGGCGGCGCCAGAGGTTAGCTCGGCGCAGATGTACAGCGGTGCAGGCTCGGCTCCGATGCTGACCGCCGCGGCCGCCTGGAACGGGTTGGCCGACGAGCTGGGTATGGCGGCGAGTTCCTTTTCATCGATGATTTCCGACCTGGTGGGTTCGGCGTGGCAGGGTCCGGCGTCGGCGGCCATGGCCGCGGTCGCCGGACCGTACGCGCACTGGCTCGACGCGGCCGCGACCCACGCAGGAGGCGCGGCCGTTGGCGCCACGACGGTGGCAACCGTCTTCGAACAGGCGCGAGCTGCCGTGGTGCATCCCCTCGCGATTGCAACCAATCGCAACCAGATGATCTCGCTGGTGGTCTCGAATGTGTTCGGCTTCAACGCCCCGGCGATCGCCTTCAAAGACGCTGAATACGAGGCGATGTGGGTGCAGGATGTGACCGCGATGATCGGCTATCACAGCGGAGCTTCGGCGGTGGCCGAGCAACTGGCGCCGTTACAGCAGGCGCTCAAAGCCCTGCCTGGTCAGGTTGCCGCCGCGGTGGGGGCCAGTCCGGCCGCGTTGGCGCCGGCCGCGGCTGCGGCAAACCCAGCGGCCACAGCGTTCGAGTACGGGCTGATCGCGGCCCTCGTCGGTACGCCTCTCGTCGTCGCCATCGGAAATCTCGAGACGACGGTTGCCCGCTCCGCCGCGGTCTTCACGCCTGCGGTCAAAGCGGCTATAGCTGGCATCACCAGCGCCACCGCGCCGGTGGTCGCGGCCGTGGAGCCGGTGGCCAAGGCCATCGCGGCCACCCCGATAGTGGCCGCGGCCACCGCGGCCATCGCGCCGGTGGCCGCTCAGGTCACCGCCGCGGTGAATGGCGTGGCCGACGTCGCGACGGCGACGGTCGGCCAGGTGAGCACCGCCGCGACCGGTGCTCTAACCGCGCTGGAGACCACGGCGTTGACCCAGCAGATCGCCCTGGTGACGGGCAATCCGGCGCTGTTGTCCAACTTCGTGCCGTTGCTGACGAGCAACCCGGCTTTGCTGTCCGGCGTGTATGGCTTCTTGGCCAGCAATCCGCAGTTGGTGGCCGGCCTGTTGGCCCAGGTGCAGAACAACCCGGCGCTGGCCGCCCAGATAATCGCGACGTTCAACCAGATACAGGCCAGCAACCCGGCATTGGCTGCCCAGTTGCTGAGTCTGGCAACACAGTTGGGGAACCAGCTGGGGATCGCCCCGGCGGCGTAGCTAGAGGCCGGCCTCCCGGCGCCGGCTCACGACAGCCGGGGCCGCAGCCGCGTGGCTCGGTACGGTTCCGTACTGAGTCGCGATTCGGAAGTGTGACGAGTTTCAATCACCGTGATAGCTGCGCCCACAATGGTAAAAAGTTTGTGCTTTCTGGGTTACCGAAATATTACTCACAGCCTTCTATGGGCTAATTACAGCTGGTTCACAGTACCCAGGTGACCTGGGAAAACCCGATAACGAAGGCGTGCGGTTAGCACACCTAGCCTTCGACGAATGGGCGACAGATGAACGCAAAGTTAATTCTCAAACAACGGCCCCGTATTTTGCCGGGAGAAGCGCCTATTGACGGAAATTCGGCGGCACCCCTAGCGTCTACCGTTGACGGGTAGTCATCGGTGACACCACTCCATTTCAGTTGCACAACTCGCGCGTTCGCGAACCTGACCTCCACTTAGGTGTGCCGTGTAGAGAGGGAATCAGCAATGCCACAGCCAGAGCAGCTACCTGGGCCCAACGCCGACGTCTGGAACTGGCAATTGCAGGGCCTGTGCCGCGGGCTCGACTCATCGATGTTCTTCCATCCCGACGGCGAGCGTGGCCGTGCCCGCATGCAACGCGAACAGCGCGCCAAGGAGATGTGCCGCCGCTGCCCGGTGATGCAGGAGTGCCGGTCCCACGCGCTGGATGTCGCCGAGCCCTACGGCGTTTGGGGCGGCCTGTCGGAATCCGAGCGCGACCTCCTGCTCAAGGGCAGCCTGGCACGCACTCGCGGTATCCCTCGTTCGGCCTAGTTCGCCGCGGCGGCCGCCGCACACTTTTGCACCATTCTTCGGTTGTAGTGGTCTGTTCTGACCCTTGGGCCGCGTTCCTGCGGCCCGGATCATTAATGACACCTGGTCAGCACGGGGATCACCCCGCAACGACAGACCACGAACCGAAAGGCCCGAAATGACGAATTTTCTGCCGCGCTGCGGTGCCGTCGCTGCGTTCGCTGTTGCGTTAGGCGTCATGCCGGTGGTCGGACTCGGCGCACCAGCGATCAGCCGGGCCGACCCAATCTGCCCCCCGGGCCAGGTCTGGAACGACCAGTTACAGCAATGCATGCTCGGTCCGGCCGCGCCTCCGACACCCATCGGCCCGCCCGAACCCGGTACCCCGGGCGGCGTGTATGGACCCGGCGGCTGGGGTGGGCCCGGTGGACCGGGCGGGCCTCCGGCGCCCGGTGAACCGTACGGACCATACGGACCCCAATCGGGTGCGCCCGGAACCCCCGGCGGCATCGGTTCACCGGGCCAGATCGGTGGCATCGGTGGACCCGGTGGATTCGGTGGTCCACACATGGGCGGCGGCGGAATGGGCCGGCTCTAGTCGTCTCTAGTGGCCGGCCTGCCGCGCCACTGCAGCAGCATCAGCACCGCTGAGTCCGCGGCGCGACACCGCGAATTCCGCAGCGTTTGATACTTGCCAATTCGGGTAGGTTGGGCCCATGAAAAAGGGCGTGAAAAGGCAAGCAGCCGTTGCCGTCGCGGCGCTTACCGCGGCCGTCGCGCCGTTGGGCGCCTGCACCAACCAACAGGCCGGCGAGCCGAGTACGTCACCAAGCAGCAGTGGGCAGCCCGGCGCGGACCGGACGACCACGCAGTTGAAGAGCTCCGACGGGATCGTGATCGCCAGCGCCACAATCGATTTCACCAACGGCTATGCGACGGTGAGCGTGGAGGCCGGTCCGAACCCGGTCCTGCGGCCGGGCTTCCACGGCCTGCAAATCCACTCGGTGGGCAAATGCGATACCGACGATTTCGACTCCGCCGGAGGCGTCTACCAGGCGCCCGGTCACACCGGCTATCCCGCCAGCGGCGAGCTGACCGCATTGCAGGTGCGCAATGACGGCTCGGCAAAACTCATCACCACCAGCAACTTGTTCACCGCGGCGGACCTACGAGAAAACCCGGGCACCGCACTGGTCATCCACGAGAACGCGGACTACCTGGGCACCAGCCCGGCCGGTGAGTCGAGCAAGCGGCTGGCCTGCGGGGTGATTGCCGCGGGAACCGCGACGACGACCTCGTCCACCACGGCGTCAACGACCGTCACCACGATCACCGTGCCGCCGCCATCGATCAGTACGAGCACGAGCACCGTCACGGTCACCAGCGTTCCCGCCGTCACGTCCACGCCGACGACGACACCGTCCAAAGCCGTGACGACCCCGCCCAGCCTCCCGCCCGGCGGCTGACCCGGTTGGCCATCCTCGGTGGTGGCGGTGATCAAGGCGCGTGGCCGTAGCGGCCAGCATCAAACCGGTAGTGCGACCGGTCTGCGATAGATCGTGCGCCCCTTTTTGATCGTCTCGACCACCGCGATGTCTTTGATCAGCATCGGGTCCACGGTCAGCGGGTTGGCGTCCAGGATGACCAGGTCGGCGAGTTTGCCTACCGTGATCGAGCCCTTGGACAGCTCCTCGCCGTACTGATATGCGGCATTGATCGTGATCGCCTCAAGCGCTTCCAGCGCGGTGACGCGCTGATCGGCACCGATGACCTCGCCGCTTCGCGAGACGCGATTGACCGCGGTCCACACTACGAACATCTGGTCCAGCGGTGTGACGTTGAAGTCAGTGTGATTGGTCGGGCGCAGGCCGCTGTCGATGGCGGCCCGCATCGGGCTGAGGAAATGGGCCTGCTCCTTGCCTCGCATACGGGTATGCGTGTCGGCGAAGTAGAAGGCGTGCTCGGTGAACAGCGAGGGAATCAGCTTGTATTCGACGTATTTGGCAAGCTGGTCACGCCGTACGAATTGGGAATGAATAACCGTGGTGTGGCGGTCTTTGGTCAGATCGCCGGCCGCGGCGAATTCGTGTGCGGCCAGCAGC
Organism: Mycobacterium angelicum; assembly: GCF_002086155.1. Classification (GTDB taxonomy): domain Bacteria; phylum Actinomycetota; class Actinomycetes; order Mycobacteriales; family Mycobacteriaceae; genus Mycobacterium; species Mycobacterium angelicum. The sequence goes on from NZ_MVHE01000011.1 coordinate 55,032, forward strand.
GCGTCAATGGCGGCATCACCGTTGGCGTGGACGTTCAGCGGCAGGCCTAGATCGTAGACACGCTTGAACCAGGAGTTGACGGTTTCTTGCGGGAAGCCGAGTTCTCCCGTCCAGTTGCGCTCGCCGCCGGGTCCGTCGACCAGGTACGGGGTGGTGAAGTACGCCGTGCGCCCCTGCGGCGATCCGTCCAGGGTGATCTTCACGCCACCTAGCTTGACGCCGTTGCGGTAGGTCCCGAAGTTCTCCGGCGGGTTTTCCTGAAGGACCGCATCAAGGTCGAGGATGAACGGGTACGCGACGACGTCGATCAGATCGGCGCCTCCGGCGGCCGCTCGCTGCAGCAGGGCAATGTCGGCCGCGTGGGTCAACCCTTCGTGGGCGGTGGTGATGCCAGCCGCGGCGTACAGCCGTTGACCGGCGATACTCCACTCGACCTCTTGCTCCGGGGTGGGCTTGGGCAGCGCGCCGAAGATCGGCAGGAACGCGGTTTCCATGACCAGCCCGTCGGGTTCATTCGACCCTTCCTTGCGCACGATCACGCCGCCCGGCGGTGTCACGGTGTCCGCCGAGATGCCGAACTTGTCCAGCGCCGCCGAATTGAGCACCGCCCCGTGCAGCGACACATGCCCGACCAATACCGGATTGTCCGGGAAGTCCCGGTCGAGGTCCTCTCGATGCAGCGTGCGCCCCCCGGGCATGACCGTTTCGTCGTAGCCGTAGCCGATGATGAGCTCGCCCGCACCGATGTCGCGGGTGTCGCGGAAGTTCTTCAGCTCGGCGACGATGGCGTCGACATCTGCGCCGGGGCCGGCCGGAGGCGCGAACACATTGACCTGGTTGGCCACCGTGAGCGCGTTGATGTAGTGGCTGTGCGGGTCGATGAAGCCGGGCAGCAGGGTCTTGCCATCCAGGTCTACCTGGCGCGTCACTGGCCCCTGGTATCGGGCCACCACCTCGGCGCGAGTCCCGACGGCGACAATGCGGCCATTCTTGATCGCGACCGCCTCGGCCGTTGGTCGCTCGTCGTCGATGGTGACAATGTCACCGTTGAGATAGATTGCGTCGGCGTCGCCGGTCATCAGGCCTCCTACATCGAATTATCTTGGCACGCAAGCGATTACCCGGCCAGATCCGGCTGAGAAGCTGGTGCATTTGCGGTCAGCTTACCCACCCGCCGTCGGCCACCGCTGCACACTTTTGCACCATTTGCTGCGCCTAATGGGATTATTCGCCCCTTGGGCTCCCGGGGCCGCGGCTTGGATCATTTGTCGCACAGGGTCGTCAGCGCGATCGCCGGGACCCGAACTTAAGGAGCCCGCCAATGAGCAACACCGCAAGCAAGCCCGCCCCACGAGTCTTGATCCGGCGTGGGCTGGTTTTCGACGGGAGCGGATCGCCGGGCGCCATCGGTGACGTCGCGATTGCCGACGGGGCGGTGACCGCGGTGTCCGCGCGGCCGCTGAATCCCGCCGACTACGACGAGGTGATCGACGCCGACGGAAAATGGGTCACGCCTGGCTTTTTGGAGATCCACTCGCACTACGACGCCGAAATCGTCACCGCCCCTGGGCTGCCGGAATCGGTGCGCCATGGGGTGACGACCGTGGTCATCGGCAACTGCTCGCTGAGCATGGTCACTGTGGACGCCGACGATTCGGCGGACCTGTTCGCCCGAGTGGAGGCGATCCCGCATTCAGGCATCAAGACAATCTTGCAGCAGGACAAGACCTGGAGCACCCCCGGCGAATACCGCCAATGGCTGCAGCAGCAGCCGCTGGGCCCCAACGTCGCGGCCATGTTGGGTCACAGCGATCTGCGCGTCGGGGTGCTGGGCCTAAAGACCGCGACCGACAAGCACTTTCGGCCCAGCGACTCACAGATAGCGACCATGGAACGCATCCTCGACGACGCGCTCGACGAAGGTTTCCTCGGGTTGTCGACCATGACCACCCGTCGGGACAAGCTCGCTGGTGACCGGGCTTGGGCGGAACCGTTGCCATCGACGTTCGCACGGTGGCGCGAGTACCGGCGCTTGCACAAGCGGCTGCGCCGGCGCGGCCGGATCCTGCAGAGCGCCCCCAACGCCGAAACTCAGGTCAACGTCTTGGCATTCGCGCTGACCGCGGCCGGAATCGGCCGTAGGCCGCTGCGCACCAGCCTCCTGACCGCGCTGGACTTCAAGTCCAACCCCTTGCTACACCGGGTGTCGCGGCTGCTGGCATTTCTCACCAACCGAATACTCAACGGCGACTTACGGTTTCAGGCGCTGCCCGGCCCGATGACGATATTCTGCGACGGGGTGGACTTCGCTGCGTTCGAGGAGTTCAGCAGCGGCGTCACGCTGCGCAACCTGCGCACCGCCGACGACCAGTTCGCGCTGCTGCAAGACCCGCAATTCCGCGCCCAATTCATCAAAGACATGGGCGGATTCATGATGACCGGCCTGTGGAACCGCCGTTTCGACGATGCCGTCATCATCGATTGCCCCGATGCGTCGGTGGTGGGTCGCAACTTCGAAGACCTCAGCCGCGAACGGGGCCAACACCCTGCCGAAGTTTTCCTCGATCTGGCCGCAACCTGGCGGGACAAGTTGCGGTGGTACACCGTGGTGGGCAATCACCGTCCCGACATCGTGGTGAAACTGCTGGCCAGCCCCGGCACCCAGGTCGGATTCGCCGACTCCGGGGCGCACCTGCGCAGCCTGGCCAACTACAACTTCGGGATGCGCGCGTTGACACTGGCCAAGCGAGCCGAGCGGTCCGCCCGTCCGAAGATCACCGTCGGCGAGATGGTGCGCAAGCTGACCTCCGATCTGGCTGACTGGTGGGGTGTCGAGGCGGGCCGCATCGGCGTCGGTAGCCGCGCTGACGTAGTGGTGATCAATCCCGACGGTCTCACCGACCAGGTATTCGAGACCACCGAGGCGCCCGCCCCCGACGCCTTCGGCGTCGACCGTGTGGTCAACCGCAACGACGACGCCGTGGACGCCGTGCTCATCAACGGCCGTGTCGCCTACACCCGAACATCGGGATACGCAGAGGATCTCGGGCAAACAAAGGGGTTCGGAAGCTTTCTGCCAGCCATCCACCACAGCGGATGATTCCAAACGGAGGTCCGGGACTTCCGAGACTTTAGGCAACCCTAGGCGATTGACTTGCCCCGCCACTGCAACGCCTCAAGTGCGATGGCGACATGCACGCTGCTGTCCGCGAGCGGTCGCGGGAGCAGCTGCTGAGCGCGGTCGAGCCGGCGCAGCAGGGTGTTGCGGTGTGTGTAGAGCAGTTTGGTGGTGCGCCCGATGCTGCATTGTTGGTTGACGAACGTCAGCACGGTGTTGTGCAGCTCCGGGCTCGCCGACTCAAACCGGCCTAACGTGTTCTTGATGAAATCGTCTGCGGCTTCCGGGTTTTGGGTGATCAGAGCGATCAGCTGAACCTCGGCGAAAAATGCCACCTGCTGAACAGACCGTAACGCGGCCACCATGCGCTGCGCGGTGAGGGCCTCTAGGTGGCTGCGCCGGAACCCTTCAATTCCTTTGGCCGGGGTTCCGATGGCGATCCGTGCCCCGGGAGCGTCTTTGACCGCCCGGTGAATCCGCTCGACGTCGAGGGTTGCGTCGGCCACCCATACCCAACGGGTGGCGGCACTGGCGACGACGGTCAGTGGCCGGGCAAACCCAGCGGCGTGACCGAACGATTCGGCGAGCTGATCGAGCTGGCTCACGTCGCCGTCGGGCTCGGGACTCCAGACAACGGCGGCTGTGTGGTTGCGGTTGAGGGCGTAGCCCAATCGCGCTTCGGCGCGCTGCCGACTGATCGGGGCGCCTTCGAGGATCAGAGCAGTGACTTCGCGACGTTCGGCGTGGGTACCGCGGACCAATTCGTCGCGTTCCCGCTCCATCTGGGCCGCGATGCCGGCCGCCGTTGCATCGATGAAGTCGCTGATCGACCGGAACGACACGTCGAGCAGTTCGCGCAGTTCGTCGGGATCAGACGTCAGATCAAAGGCGGTATCCATCCAGAGCCGCCAGCCCACGGTCTGGGCCGGACGGAAAGTGAACGGCGCCAGGCCGCGGCGCGCCATGTCGCGGGCGATGCTGAGCGGCTCGGGCCCCAGATTGGCCGGCACCGGGGCCCCGGGATTACTGACATTCGCCGCGGCCCAGTGCATCAGGCTCGACTGGATGCTGCGACGGGTGGCCGCCGCCAATACGGGATCCTCGGCGATGGACGGGTTGGCCGCCATCGTGTCCCGGTCGTATTCGTCAAGCCACTCCTGAGGAGTGTTGAGGACGATCCGCGCTCCCTGCCGGATCAGCTCACACACCTGCGGCGACGGTCTTTGCCATACCACCCACTCACCCTAAACCGGCGGTGCACACTTTCGCACCATTTTCCGGCCTGATTGGTAGGTTCAGCCCCTTGGGCCGCAGCGGCGCGATAACGATCATGGATGACAGATCGTCGGCAGCCATAGGCGTCTGCTGCGGTGATGAGCAACTTGCCGGGAATGGTCACGACGCCGCATGCGCATTGTGATGGCGGCCGCCCCGCAACCGAAACCTATTCCCGGCCGCCGCCGAGCATTCCAATGGGGAAAATGAACACCACCTCACTTCCGCCACACCGGTCCGGCGGTTTCACAAACCCGCCGGACCGGTCTCGAACACTGACCCTGCCCTTGCCGGCGGCTCCACTCGGATATGGCGGGATCGAGTTGCACTGCCCGGTTAACCCGTATCCGTTAGCACCGCACATCCAGAACGCGGTTATCGAAGCAGTCAGAGTACAAATCGCGACCATCAACACCTACCCCGACCTCGACGCGACAGCGTTACGGAAGAAATTGGCCGAATACATCTGCAATCGCGAGCGTACCGACGTGACGGCTGAAAACATCTGTGTAGCCAATGGTTGCAACGAAATGCTGCACCAGATATTTCGGACGTTCGCCGGGCCAGGCAAGACCGCACTGGGTCTAGAACCATCGTACACATATTTTCGGGTAATCGCCGAAGCGACAGGGACACAATGGATGAGTGTGCCGTCGCGCGCTTTTCCACATCGTGACATCGACACGGCCATTACCGCGATAGAAAAGCAACAACCGGATGTCGTGGTTATCCAAAGCCCGAACAATCCCACTGGCGACAGTATTAGCCCGGACATTTTCGAGGAAGTGCTGTGTCGCATGGGTTCGGGCATACTCGTCATCGACGAGGCATTCATCGAAATGTCGACAGTAGACAGTGCGTTACAGCTCATACGCCGCCACCCAGAGAAGGTTGCGATCTGCCGCACCTTGAGCACGGCGCTTACTTTTGCCGGTGGCAGATTGGGCTACATGATTGCCGCGCCGAACGTTATTAATGCGCTGCTTGCAACGAGACTTCCCCATTTCGTGCCATCGATAACACAAGCCGCAGCAGCTGTGATCATCGCTCGCGCCGACGAGATTCTGGTAAGAGTCCCCGAACTTCTGCTGGAGCGTGACCGGATGGTCACCTATCTTCGGTTCGAAGGATTCGACATTCCGCACAGCGACACGAACTTCTTCCTTATCGGACAGTTCGAAGACACACGCGCAGTCTGGGAGACCTATGCAAGTGCGGGGATCTTGTTAGGCGACATCGGTTTACCACACTACCTACAAGTTTCACCTGGATTGCCTCATGAAAATGACCAATTCCTGGAAACCACCAGTAGTTTGATCTGTCGCCGCAAAATTATCGTCTAGTTGGGAAATGTCGTGAACGCTACGTTGTCCGCATTGCGACGTCCGTACACCCGGAAAATTCGGTCCACCGTCATATCACGGATACCGAGTGTGGCAATTGTTATCCCGGCTTACAATGAGGAGCGCTTTATTGGCAGATGTCTGGAATCATGCGTCACTCAGACATCCAGGCCTGACGAGATAATAATCGTGAACAACAAATCGACCGACGATACCGTGGCGGTAGTGCGCCGGTTCCAAGAATTAAACCCTCAGCTAAACATTCGCCTGCTTGAGCAGAATGAGCATCAAGGGCTCATCCCGACGCGCAACCGTGGATTCGACCACGCGCGCAGCGATGTCATCGGCCGCATCGACGCTGATACTCGCATCGCCAGTGACTGGGTGGAGACGATTCGCAGCCGATTTGTCGACCCTGCCGTCGGCGCGGCAACCGGCCCGGTTTTTTACTACGACATGCCCCTGCGCAGGGTGGGTTTCTGGGGAGACCACCGCATTCGCAGCTACTTACAGCGCCACTCAACAGATCAGCGGTTTCTCCTCGGCGCCAACATGGCAATCCGGAACTCGGCGTGGCGGGCGATCCGTCATCTGGCCCATCTGGATGCCGAAGACCAACTGCACGAGGATATCGACCTTGCCCTGACCCTGTTCAAGACCGATTTCGAGATTGCCTACGAACCGGCAATGGTTGCTGGCATATCGGGCCGGCGGTTGGACTCCTCGGTGCGCGACTTTTACCGGTACATCACGCGGTATACCAGGACAACCAAGGCGCACGGCGTCACGAGCTGGACGGCGATGCTGGCGATGGTCATCCTGCTGCTGGTGTATCTGACGTTTCGGCCGGTGCGGTTCTTCTACGACGTCGACAACAATCGATTCACGTTGTCGAAGCTGCGCGCCAAGCGTCGCCAGGCACCCACATCGCGTTGCCGGCAAGTGCACATTTTTGCACCACCTGCTGGGTTTCATTGAGTGATTTCCGCCCTTGGGCGGCGGCGCTGCGGTCTCGATCATAAGAGCAGTTGGCCGGCACACGACCACTTCAGAGACCAGCTCACAAGTCAACTCAGAGGGAGTTAACCCATGTCTTTCGTGACTACTCAGCCGCGGGCGCTGGTGGCAGCGGCCGCAGATTTGCTGGGTATCGGCTCGGCGATGACCGCGCACAACGCGGTCGCGACGGCCACGACCACCGCGATCGTGCCACCCGCTGCCGACGAGGTGTCCTCGCTCATCGCGGCGCAGTTCGCGGCGCATGCCGCCCTGTACCAGGAGGTCAGCGCCTACGCTGCGGCCATCCACGACGAGTTGGTTACCACGCTGGGCAGCAGCTCCGCCTCGTATGCGGCCGCCGAGGCCGCCAACGCCGCAGCGGTCGGCTGAGCGGGAGTACAGCGGTGGACTACGGAATGTTGCCGCCGGAGATCAACTCCGCGCGCATGTATGCCGGGGCCGGCGCCGGGCCACTGCTCGGCGCGGCGGCGGCCTGGGATTGGCTATCCGCCGATCTGTACTGCACCGCCGCCAAGTGCTGGTCGACCGTCTCCGCGCTGGTCGGCGGGCCGTGGCAGGGTGCGGCATCGGTGGCGATGGCGGCCGCGGCCGCGCCCTACCTGGCGTGGCTGAACGTCACGGCCGGGCAGGCCGAGGAGACCGCCGGCCAGGCCAGGGCAGCCGCGGCCGCTTACCAGGCGGCGTTCGCGATGACGGTGCCACCGGCAGAGATCGCGGCCAATCGCACGCTGTTAATGGCATTGGTAGCGACCAACTACCTGGGCCAGAACACTCCGGCGATCGCGGCGACCGAGGCGCACTACGCCCTCATGTGGGCACAAGACGCCACCACAATGTATGGCTACGCCGGCACCGCGGCGGCCGCCACCCGATTGACCCCATTCACCGCGCCAACGCAGGTCGCGCACGCGGCCGGTCAATTGGCCGGCACCGCGGCGGCCACCAGCACCGCGGTGAGGTTGTCACAGCTGATTATCACGGTGCCGGGTTTGCTGAAGTTCGTCAGCACCCGTCCGATAGTCACCGGGGTGGTCACGATGGAAGAAGGGCTGATGACGCCCATGGAGGTCGGCGCGGGTAGTACGTCGGCGACGATGTCCATAACCTCGGTCCTGAGGTCGTTCGCGTCGGTGGGGCAGACCGCCGCCGAGGCTGTTGCGCCGTTGGCGTCCGCGACAACTAACTTTGGCCTCAAGATGCCGGGCTTGGGCAGGGGGATGGTATCGGCGAGTCTGGGTCGAGCCGGTTCGATCGGGGCGTTGTCGGTACCGCATAGTTGGGGCGCCGCAGCCCCGAGCGTCAGCCACGCCGCCGCGGCATTGCCGAACACCGGGCTGGCACCCAGTTCGCTGGCTGCTCCGGAAGCAGCCGCCCCCATGCTGGGCGGTCTGCCGCCGTTGAGCGCAGCCGCCGCTGCCGGTCAAAGCAGCGCCAGCCCAACCCGATACCGCGCTCCGCGTCGCATCGTGGTCGGCTCGCCCGCCGCCGGATAACCGGACCCTGCACATGTTACGACGGAGGAACACCCCCATGGCCCTGCTCGACGCACCAACCCAGTCGGCCGAAAACAAGCTGACGTTCGCCCAATGGATGATCGTGCTCCCCGTGGGTCTGGGCTTCGCCATCACCGGCGCCGACCCAGCCATCTTCTCCAGCAGCCTGGTGGCCGTGCGCGAGGGCCTGCACATGAGCACCGCTGCCGGCGGATTCGCCGCGAGTCTGGCCACACTGACCCTGGCCGCAACCATCCTGGGCGCCGGCACGCTGGGCGACATCTACGGCAAACGCCGGATGTATCTCCTGGGCCTGGTCGGCGTGATCGTCAGCGGCCTGCTCGCCGCGGCCTCACCCAACGCGATGATGCTGATGATCTCCCGTGCATTGACCGGTATCTGCTTCGCTTTTCTGCTGGGCCTTTCCCTGGCGATCGTCAACGCCGTCTTCCCGCCGGCGCAGCGAGGCAAAGCCATCAGCTTTTTCCTCGCGACGGCATTCTTGGCCGGGGCGCCGCTGCCATTGATCGGCAACGTTCTGGTCGAGTCGCTGGGGTGGCGCTGGGCGTTGGTCGTTGCCCCGGTCGCGGCATTGATCACCATCCCCATCACGCTGCGGTTCGTGCCCGAGACATTCCGCATCCAGGGCCGCCGAATCGACTACCCCGGTATCAGTGCAGCCGGTCTCATGCTGGTCAGCCTGGTCTACGGACTGTCCCGCCTCGCTCACGGTCTCGGGGAGGCCATGCCGCCGCTGCTGATCGGCCTGGTCGCCGGAGCCTTCTTCGTCTGGTGGGAACAACACACCGAGCAGCCGGCGCTGGACCTGCGAATCTTTCGGGCTGGACCGTTCAATGCCGCGGTCATCGCCGGACTGGCCTTCAACTTCCTGCTGGCCGGGCGCGTGCTGCTGCTGGGCTACTACACCGCCGTCGTCCGCGGGTTTTCACCGACGGTGCTGGGCCTACTGCTGGTGCTGGCCGCCGCCGTGCAAGCACCCGCCGCCGTACTGGGCGGTCGCATGATGATGCGTACCTCGGCGCGTACCACCATGCTGTGGGGCCTGGGACTGCTCACGCTGGCCAGCTGCATGTTCGCCACCTTCGGGGTGAGCACATCGCTACCGGTGATCGGCTTGGGGGTCGTGACGCTGAGCGTCGGCGTTGCCATGGTTGAGCCCCCGCAGGCCAGCATCATGATGAGCTACGCTCCGCCGGGGCTGGAAGGCTCGATATCGGCGGTCAAACCCGGCGTCGGCCAGTCCGCCTACTCTCTCGGGCCCACCATAGTCACCCTGCTGGCCAGCACTTTCTACACCGCACGAGCGCGGGAGCGGCTCGCCGGCGTTGGTATCTCTCCCGCTCAAGCGGCCAACGCTTTGGAGGCATCGCGCTCGAACGGCGGAGGCCATTTCGGCAGACTCGCCACACTCAACCCGGAGCTGGCGCATCGCGTTTTGGCAGATACCCAGGAGGTCATTGCCTCGGCACTGCGCGCCACCAGCCTGGCCATGGCACTGGTACCGCTGGCCGCCGCGGTCGCCGTCTGGCTACTCCTACCGCGCAGTGCGAGCAGGACCTAAGGCTCAGCAGAACCCGGTCAGTCGTCCTCCGTGGTGGCGGTGATCAGCTGCCAGAAATCCCGCGCGCCCGCGGCCAGCACCCTGCGGCCCACCGCACCTGCCCACGCATGCTCGGCGCCGTCCTCTTCCCGCCACGCCCACAGCCGCAGTGTGCTCTGGTGCAAGGGGCTGAGTTCGGTGAAGCCCACGGCACCGTGCAGCTGATGCGCGATGCGGGTGATCTCGGCGACCGATGCGCTGGCCTGCGCCTTCGCACAGCCGATGACGAAGTCGGCGTCCCGGCCGGCCGCCATCGCGTTGACCGCGCAAGCGACGGCCGAGGACACCACCGCGACCTCGCCGATCAACTGAGCTTCCTCCTGGCGGACCGCCTGGAACCGGCTCAACGGCCGGCCGAACTGGTGCCGGGTGGCGGTATGGGCGACGGTCAGCTCGACGCACCGCTGCGCGGCACCCGCGATAAGGCATGCCTTGGCGAGGGCAGCACCGGCCCGGGCTTGCTCGACCATCCGCTCGGTCAGCGGGTGAATCCGCTCCGCCGCCACCTGGACATCGAGCAATACCACGCCGTCGCGGGGTTCTCCGGCCAGGTTCGTCCCCTCGTGCAGCACGCACTGCGCGCGGTCGAGCAACAGCGCGACCGGACCGTGTGGGCCGCGGGTGACGACCAGGATCTGCTGGACCGCGACCGCCCAGCCCACATCGGGCAGCGTGCCGCTGACCACCACGGCGTGCGGGTGGGCGAAGCGAACGTTGAGCCGCGCATCGGTGTCTATCGCGACCGCTACCGGGCCGGCCGGCACTGCCATTCCGATTTCGGCCAGCAGCGGATGAGCCACCAGCAACGTCTCCGCGAAGGGCCCTGGGGCGCCGTGGTATCCGGCGTCGCGGACCAGCGCGGCGCGCGTGGCGACATCGGCCACTCTCGGCAGCAGATCGGCGTCCCAGGGTGCACGGCCGGCACCGGCTCTCGCCTTCTCCATGCCTTTGATCACCACGCCGCGCAGGATCTCGTTGGCGCCCCCGCCCAGGGTGTAGGTGGGGCTGTAGCGGATGGCGCAGCTGAGCACCTCGGCGAAGGAGCCGATGGTGGCATCGGCGCGCGGCGCTACCGGCAATAGCTCCCTGGCCGTATTGACCAGCTCGCCCTGGAACCGGGTACCGAGGTCTTTGACCAGCGCGGCCTGCACTTCGGTGGAACCACCGGATTCCAGAATGGCGGCCACGCCCAATGACATGTGGCGCAACGCGACAAGCCGGGCGACGAGCCGGCCGAGCCGGCGCTGCTGCTCCGGGCTGACCGGACCCCGCGACAGCTCCCCCACCAGCGCGACCAGCAGCGGAGTGGTGGCAAGCACGCGTTCGGGCCCGCTGCGCTCGAAGGCCAGCTCCGCGGTCACCTGTTGCCATCCCTTGCCCTCTTCGCCGAGCAGCATGTCCGGGCCGCCCTGGACCCCGTCCATGTGAAACTCGTTGAACCGGTGTTCTCCGGTGAGAAAGCGGATCGGCTTGGTGTGCACGCCCGGCGCTTTCAGGTCGACGATGAATTGGCTGAGCCCTTGGTGGCGGTCCTCGGCGTCTGGGTCGGTGCGGGCCAGCACGATCGCGTAGTCGTTGACGTGCGCACCGCCGGTCCACATCTTCGTGCCCGTGATCCGCCAACCGTCCTCGGTGCGTTCGGCCCTGGTCTGCACGGCGGCCAGATCGGAACCGGCGTCCTTTTCGCTCATGCCGATGGAGAAGAAGCACCGCCCCGCGGCGATGGCCGGCAGGTAGCGCCGGCGTTGTTCTTCGTTGCCGTGCTTGAGGATTGAGGGGCCGGACTGCCGGTCGGCCAGCCAATGCGCGGCCACCGGGGCTCCGGCCACGACGAGCTCTTCGAGCACCACGTACCGCTTGAGCCAGCCGTCGCCGTTGCCACCGTACTCGGGAGGCAACCACATACCGATCCACCCGCGTTGGGCCAGCCGGCGGCTGAACTCCGCGTCGCGGGTGTGCAGCCACGCGGCGGGACGCCCCAGGACCGTGCCCGCGGCACGTTCCTCGTCGATGAATTCCCTTACTCGCCTGCGTAATTCGGCGGCTCCGGGCGGGAGCTTGGCCTCGGGCAGATCGAAAACGAAAAGCGTCATCGGGTCACCGGCCGGAGAACGCAGGTGTGCGGTGTTGCCTGGCCGCGGCAATACCTTCGGCGAAGTCCGCGGTCATGGCGGTCAGCGGCTGGGCCACCGATTCCCATGCCAGCGACGCCTCGACGGTGAACGGGCCGTTGAGCAGCCCGCTGCGGGTGAGCCGCACCGCGGCGGGGGCACCCTCGGCGATCGCGTGTGCGGTCGACAACGCCCGATCCAACACATATTCGGCCGGCGATGCCGCTAACACGAGACCGATGTCGGCGGCCTCGGCACCGTCGACGAGCCGGCCGGTGTACAGCAGCTCGCTGGCGCGTTGGGTACCGACGGCCGCCACCAGCTCGGCCATGGTCGCCATGCCCGAGTGCAGGCCCAGTTTGACGAACGGGGAGCCGAGCTTGGCTTCCGTTGCGCAATAACGCAATTCGCAGGCCAGGGCCAAAGCCAGCCCGCCGCCGATGGCGTGACCGTTGATCGCGGCGATCGTCGGCACCGGCAGCTCACGCACGGACAACCAATCGCGGTAGAGCTGGGTGAGTCGGCGGCGGCTTTCCAGCAGGCCGGCGGTACGGAGCTCGTCCAGTTCGGCCAGGTCGGCACCGGCACAGAAAGCGCGGCCCGCACCGGTGACGACCACCGCACGCAGGTCAAGGTCGGCTTGCAACTCATGCACCACCGCACGCCACTGGGCCGTCATCGCTTTCGACATCGGGTTGCACCTGTCCGGATCGTTCAGCGTGAGCACTACGACGCCGTCGGCATGACGATCGACGCGCACAAGTTCTTCGGTAGCCATGGCGGTTGCCTTCCGTTTACTCGGTGATGCCGAACTCGGCGAGGATTTCGGCGGTGTGCTCGCCGATGTGTGGGCAATGCCGTCGCAGGGTGGGCGGCGTTGCCGAATACCGCACCGGAGAACCGATTACGCGGTATGCGCCCTCGCTGGGGTGTTCGGCGATTTCGAACAGCTCGCCGTCGCGCACGTAATCGCTGTCCGTCGCCTCGGCCAAGCTCTTGACTGGGGCCGCGGCGACCCCACGGGCATCACAGGCGGTTTGCAACTCGTCCATCGAATAGGTCGCGGTGAGTTCCTCGACCAGGGCATAGAGCTCGTCGACGTGGCGTGCCCGGGCCGCCCGGTCCTGGAACCGGCAATCGCGCGCCAACTCGGGACGCCCCAGGATCGCAAAGAAGTCGCGCCAGTTGCGGTCCCCGTACGGGAGCACGCACATCCAGCCGTCGCGAGCCCGAAAAGCCTTGTGATATCGACTCATTGCGCGCTGGTAGCCGAATTCCGCGGCCGGTGGTTGGTAGGCCGCGCCGCCGATATGTTCGACGAGGTTGAACGTCAGCATGGTGTCGAGCATCGGGACTTCGACGTGTTGGCCGCGCCCATGTTCGGCGCGGTAGTACAGGGCGGCCAGGATGGACTGTGTCAGCACCAGCCCGCACACCTTGTCGGCCAGTATCGTCGGCGGCAGGTAAGGCGTACCGGTGCTCTGCTGGTTCAGCCACACCATTCCCGATGCCGCCTGGACGACGTCGTCGTAGGCCGCGCGATTCTGCTCGGCGGTGCCGCTGCGGAAGCCGTGTGCGCTGGCGTAGACGAGCCTCGGATACTCGGCGGTCACCTTGTCGGCAGCCAATCCGAGCCGGGCCAACGAGGCGGGGCGCAGATTCGTCAGGAACACATCGGCAGCGGCCAGCATCTGCTCGAGCGCGGCGCGCCCAGCTGCCGATTTCAGGTCGAGTACGACGCTGCGCTTGTTGCGGTTGAGGTTCAGTCCCATCCAGCCCATGTTCTTGTGGCGCCACGGCTGGTACTGCCGGGTGACATCGCCCGCGGTGGTCTCGATCTTGATGACGTCAGCGCCGAGATCACCCAGTAACTGACCGGCCAAGGGACCCATCACCACTCCGGCCAGCTCGATCACCCGCACCCCGGCCAAGGGGCCGGCCGGCGGCTCGTCCCGTCTTTGCGTTCGCACGGGGTGACTCCTGTTCGTATATACGGACATTAGATTGGATATGCGAACATATAGTTCCGCATATCCGGACACTGGTCAAGGTGATCCGGGCAACACAGTGCTCGCATAGGGATATATGGCCGATTAGGCAGTATCGTCGGCAACGGAATGGGTGACGTATATCCGGACGAAAGGCCTGATGTCAGAGCACGAAGCGGCGGTACCCGCGAGCGCGACCGCCAAAGAACATCGCACGGTTTCGCGCGTCACGACGATCCTCGAACGGGTCGCGGCCGGCCGTAACGGCGTCCGACTCACCGAACTCACCGCCGCGCTCGATGCACCGCGTTCCTCGGTGCACGATCTGGTCAAGGGCCTCGTTGCCACCGGGTACCTGCAGGAAAAGGGGGGAACCTACTGGATCGGTCCCGCGATCGGGGCGCTGCTCATGACTGCACCGCCCAGCATCGACCCGGTAGCCCGGCCGGCGATGGAGGCCCTACACCGGCGCTTCGACGAGACCGTCATGCTTGCTTCGCGGGTGGGGGACTCGGTCGTCTATACCGACGCCGTGGAGTCAACCCAGTCGATCCGGTACTCCGCACCGCTGCATACGCGCCGCCCGCTTTACCCCACCAGCGCGGGCAGCTGCTTCTTGGCCTTTGGTCCCGAACCGGAGCGGGAGGCTTTCCTTGCCGAGCGGTTCGACGACGTCGAGCAGCGGACACTGGTCCGAACCGAACTCGAGGCGGTACGGGCCGACGGCGTGGCCCTGAACGATGGCAAGACGCTGCCGGATGTTTCCGGGGTGGGCGCACCCGTCCTGATCAACGGCCGCGTGGTGGGAGTGCTGTGCGTGGCCGGCCCCACCACCCGCCTGGGCGACCTGCTGCCGACGATCGCCGCGGCAGTCAAAGCCGCGGCAGAAGAGGTGTCGAAGCGGCTCACCAGCCACTTCTAGGCTCACTCGTCCAGGTATGCGTCGGCCCAAGCGCCGATGATGCGGCCTGCCCGATGAGCCTGGCCCCGTGCGGTAAGCAGGTGATCGGAACCCTCGAGCGAAACGAAGCTGCGCGGGTGGCGGGCCAAGCGGAAGATGTCAGTCGCGTTTTGGATGCCGACCGTGTTGTCGGTGGGCGAATGCAGGATGAGCAGCGGCAGGCGCAAGGTCTTGATCTTGTCGTGCAGGTGGGCCGCGCGGACATCCTCGACGAATGCCTTCTTCAGGGTCAGCGTGCGCCCGCCGACCATCCACTCGGCGCTGCCCTCGGACAGGCAGCGGTCGACCACCGCGTCGTAATGCTTCTCGACATGCCCGACGTCAATCGGCGCCGCCACCGTAACCACCGACCGCACGCCCGGCGACTGCCGCGCCGCGGCCAGCACCGCGGCTCCGCCCCACGAGTGCCCGACCAGGATGTCGGCCGGGGTGCCGCGGTCGGCCATGAACTCGCATGCCTTGACGATGTCGTCGACCTTCACGGTGAACGACCCGTCACCCCAGTCGCCCGCTGATCCGCCGAGACCCAGCGCGTCGAAGCGCAGCATGCCGATGCCGTCGGAGGCCAGCTGCTTGCAGATTCGCGCCGCGGCCGGCGAGTCCTTACCGAGGGTGAAGCCGTGCGCGAATACGCCCCAGCCGCGCACCGATCCCGCCGGCACCTCGATGATCCCGGCCAGTTCCGGGCCCGTCGAGCTTTGGAACGTGACGCGTTCGCCCATGGTGGAGGTCTATCACGTCGCGGACGGCTCGGTGGTTTCGGTTGCAGCCCAACGCGACACATACACCAGGCACACGACCCGCCGCGATCCGTGTGCCTGGCTTATTTCTCGAGGAGGGCCTCGTAAAACCGAAACACCCCCGGTCGCCAAACCGGGGGTGTTTCCTTGCCAGCGCTTCTAGTGATGGTGGCTGTGACTGTGGCCGTGACTGTGGCCGTGGCCATGGTCGTCGTCTGCGTGGGCAGGCTTGTCGACCACCACCGTCTCGGTGGTGAGCACCATCCGGGCCACCGACGAGGCGTTGAGCACCGCGGACCGGGTCACCTTGACCGGGTCGACGATACCGTCGGCAGCCAGGTCGCCGTAGTTCAGGGTGCTCGCGTTCAGCCCGTGTCCAGCGGGCAGCTCGCTGACCTTGCTGATCACTACCGCGCCGTCCAGCCCGGCATTGGCGGCGATCCAGTACAGCGGTGCGGCAAGGGCCTCGGAGAACACGTCTACACCCAGGGCCTCGTCGCCGGAGAGCTCGCCACGCAGCGACTTCAGCACCTCGCGAGCCTGGATGAGCGCCGAGCCACCGCCTGCGACGGTGCCCTCTTCGACAGCCGCCTTGGCGGCCGCAACCGCATCCTCGACGCTTTCCTTACGCTCCTTGAGCGCGGTCTCGGTGGCCGCACCGACCTTGATGACGGCTACCCCCCCGGCCAGCTTGGCCAGCCGCTCGCCCAGCTTCTCGCGATCCCACTCCGAGTCGCTGTTGTCGATCTCGGTGCGCAGCAGGTTGACTCGCGCAGCGACGGCCTCCGGAGTGCCGCCACCGTCGACGATGATGGTGTCGTCCTTGGTGACCACGACGCGACGCGCCGAGCCCATCACCTCGAGGCCCACCTCACGCAGCACCAGACCGGCGTCGGGGTTGACCACCTCGGCACCGGTGACCGCCGCCAGGTCCTGCAGGAACGCCTTGCGCCGGTCGCCGAAGTACGGCGACTTGACCGCGACCGCTTTCAGCGTCTTGCGGATGGAGTTGACGACCAGGGTCGCCAGGGCCTCGCCCTCGACGTCCTCGGCGATGATCACCAGCGGCCGGCCCGCCTCGGCGACCTTCTCCAGCAGCGGCAGCAGGTCGGGCAGCGAGCCGATCTTGTCCTGGTGCAACAGAATCAGCGGGTCCTCGAGCATGGCCTGCTGGGAGTCGAAATCGGTGACGAAGTACGCGGACAGGAAGCCCTTGTCCCAGCCGATGCCCTCGGTGAACTCCAGCTCGGTGCTCAGTGTCGACGACTCCTCGACGCTCACCACGCCGTCGTGGCCGACCTTGCTCATCGCCTCGCCGACCAACTCGCCGATCTGCTCGTCACGCGAGGAGACCGTCGCCACCTGGGCGATTGCCTCTTTGCCGGACACCGGCGTGGCCGCGGCCAGCAGTGCCTCGGACACCGCGTCGGCGGCCTTGGCGATCCCCGCGCCGAGCGCGATCGGGTTGACCCCGGCCGCGACCAGCCGCAGCCCGCCCTTCACCAGCGCTTGCGCCAGCACGGTCGCGGTGGTGGTGCCGTCGCCGGCGACGTCGTTGGTCTTGGTGGCCACCGACTTCACCAGCTGGGCACCGAGGTTCTCGAACGGGTCTTCCAGGTCGATCTCGCGGGCCACGGTGACGCCGTCGTTGGTCACGGTCGGCCCGCCGAATGACTTGGCCAGCACCACGTGCCGGCCGCGCGGCCCCAGCGTCACCCGCACCGTGTCGGCGAGCTTGTCCATGCCCGCCTCCATGGCACGACGCGCGGTTTCGTCGTACTCGATAAGTTTGCTCATTAAGGATCCCCTTCAACGCGAGCCGCCCCGGAAATCACCCGCGGTTCAACACGGGGATCGCCGGGGCGGGACACGGGTTACTTGGAAACGACAGCCAGCACGTCGCGTGCCGACAGGATCAGGTATTCCTCGCCGCCGTACTTGATCTCGGTGCCGCCGTACTTGCTGTAGATGACGGTGTCACCCTCGGCAACGTCCAGCGGGATCCGCTTCTCGCCGTCCTCGTCCCACCGGCCGGGGCCGACTGCGACGACGGTGCCCTCCTGGGGCTTCTCCTTGGCGGTGTCGGGGATGACCAGACCGGACGCGGTCGTGGTCTCGGCCTCGTTGGCCTGCACGAGAATCTTGTCCTCGAGTGGCTTGATGTTCACCTTCGCCACGATTTGGAGCCTCCACTAGTTAGAGTTGGCGGTCGGTCCGGGGCACGCCCCGGGACCGTCCGAATTACCAGGTGATGGCATTCTTCTCAACCCTCACGTCGTCGTCGCGGGTGCCGGCGCAGGAGCTGTCCGATTGCCACCTAGCACTCTATACATGCGAGTGCTAGCACTCAAGGGGGGCCCGCTGCTTCCCGGCAACCTGTCCCGTTACCACCGGTAAACCGGGATCGCTGGGTACATCCAGCGGTGACGGCGGTGCCCCGGCGGCAACCAGTTGCGCGGCGAACGCGGCGATCATCGCTCCGTTATCGGTGCACAACCGGGGTCTGGGTATTCGCAACGTCAGCCCCGCCGCGGCACACCGTTGGGTGGCCAGCTCGCGCAGCCTGGAATTGGCGGCCACTCCCCCGGCGATCAGCAGCGTAGACACACCCAGCTCAACGGCCGCCCGGACCGCCTTCTTGGTCAGCACGTCGGCGACGGCCTCCTGGAAACCGGCCGCGACATCGGCGGTCCGGAAGTCCGGGTGGCTCTCGACGTAGCGGGCCACAGCGGTCTTGAGCCCGGAGAAACTGAACGCGTGCGGGTCGTCGTTGGGGCCGGTCATGCCGCGCGGGAAAAAGACGGCCTGCGGATCCCCGGTGCGGGCCAGCTCGTCGAGCACTCTGCCGCCGGGATAGCCGAGGCCGAGTAACCGCGCCACCTTGTCGTAGGCCTCGCCCGCGGCGTCGTCAACCGTGCTGCCGAGTTCGACGATCGGCTCGCCCAGCGAACGCACGTGCAGCAGGTGGGTGTGACCCCCGGACACCAGCAGCGCCACACATTCGGGTAGCGGCCCGTGCTCGTAGACGTCGGCGGCCAGATGCCCGCCCAGGTGGTTGACGGCGTAAAAGGGCGCGCCCCAGGCGGCCGCATACGCTTTGGCCGCGGCCACGCCCACCAGTAGCGCGCCGGCCAACCCGGGGCCGATGGTGGCGGCGACGACGTCGGGCTGGGTCAGGCCGGCCGTGGCCAAGGCGCGACGCATCGCCGGACCCAGGGCTTCCAAGTGGGCGCGGGAGGCGATCTCGGGCACCACCCCGCCGAACCGCACGTGCTCGTCGACGCTGGACGCCACCTCGTCGGCCAGCAGTGTCACGCTGCCGTCAGCGTCGAGGCGCGCGATCCCGACACCTGTCTCGTCACAAGACGTTTCGATGGCCAGGATGACGGTCATCCGCGCCGCTCCTCCTCATCACTGCGTTCTGCATCGTCGCCGGCGCGGGTCACTGCGGTACCCGTCGCATGGTGTAGGCGTCAGCGCCGCTGACCCGGTAGTAGCGCTTGCGCAAACCTATCTGCTCGAATCCCACGCTGCGGTACAGGCCGAGGGCGGCCTCGTTGTCGGTGCGGACCTCCAAGAAGACGACGCCGCCCTCGGCGAAGTCCAGCAGTTCGTCCAGTAGCCGACGGCCGATGCCCCGCCCTTGATAGTCCGGGTCCACGCCGATGGTGTGCACCTCGTACTCGAAAGGCGGGGTGCGGCCCAGCCGCGAGATGCCGGCATAGCCGACCAGCAGCCCCGCGCTGCGGGCGCCCACATAGTGGTTGCGGACGCTGGCCAGTTCGCGTTCGAATGCGACGGCCGGCCATGGGTCGTCGCCGTCGAAGAGCTGGGCTTCCAGTTCGGCGCAGCGGTCGGCGTCCGCGCGGGTCAGCGCGCCGAGGGTGACGGGCTCGACGGGAGCGGTCATAAGCGCTCCGCCAGGGGTTTGGCGTCCGGACGGCGCAGATACAGCGCCACCAGCGGCGCCGGCTGCGCGGACCAGTCAGGTACCGCGGCGACCAGGCCGGCCGGGGTGGGGCAGACCGGCTCGATGCACGGCAGGCCGAACAGCGCCGCATGCTCCGGAGAACCGGCGACCGCCCGCGCCGGGCCGGGGTCGACGTCGGCCGCGGCGTCGACTCCCGGACCGCCGGTGCGAATTCCGTCGCGGTAGCGCGCCCAGTAGACCTCGCGACGGCGTGCATCGGTGACCACCAGCACCTCGCCGCTGGTTTGCCCGCCGATGGCGTCCAGGCTGCACACGCCGTGCACGGGGATGTCCAGCGCATGCCCGTAAGCGGCGGCGGTGGCCATGCCGGCCCGCAGGCCGGTGAACGGGCCGGGACCGCAGCCCACCACGACGGCGTCCAGGTCGGCCATCGTCAGCCCGGCATCGCCAAGTGCGGCAACCACATTCGGTGTCAGCCGTTCGGCGTGGGCACGGGCGTCGATGGTTACCCGCTGCGCCAGCACGGCTGAATCCTCAAGCCGGACAATCCCCGCCGTCACCGCCGGTGTGGAAGTGTCGAGCGCGAGAATCGTGCCTATTTGCACCGCTCCTCCTCATCGCTGCGCTCTGCATCGTCGTCGATGTACGATCCCCACTCCCACGTGGCAATCCTGGTGTCGGAGTGGCTGATTCGCTCGAGCCGAACGTCGAGGTGGCGCTCCGAGAGGCGCTCGGCCAGGCCCTCGCCCCACTCCACCACGACGACCGCATCCTGCAGATCGGTGTCGAGGTCCAGCGAGTCCAGTTCGCCCAGTAGGTCCGCACCCCGGTGATCCAGCAGCCGGTAGACGTCGACGTGGATCATCGCCGGACGCCCGGACCGGCGCGACGGGTGCACCCGCGCCAACACGTAGGTCGGTGAGGTGACGGGACCGTCGACATCCATCGCCGCAGCAATCCCCTTGGCCAGCACGGTTTTTCCGGCACCGAGCGGCCCGGAAAGCACGACGACGTCGCCCGCGCGCAGCTGTTCGCCCAGCCGTGATCCCAGCGCCACGGTGTCCTCCACGCGCTCACATGTGGCGCTGCCCTGCCTATCCACGCCGGAACCGTTCGCGTAACCGGCGCAAGCGCAACGTCATCTTGCCCGGGACGGCCCGCTCGACGAGCCGGATAAGCCCGTCGTTGATGGCCTCGGGCTTGTCCAGCAGCGCCAGGTGGCTGGCCCCTTCGACGATGACGAGTTCGGACAACGGCAGCGAGGCGGCCATCTTTCGCGAGTATTCGTCGGGGGTGAGCAGGTCATGGTCACCGCAGGCGATCAGAGTCGGGATCCGCAGCAGCGTCCACAGTCCGGCCGTTTCGTCGTGCGTTTCCAGCGCGCTCAAAAAGCCCATCAGCGTGGCGATCGGGGTGGCGTTCATCATGCGCTGCGAGAACGCGTCCAGGCTGCGGCTGACCTGCAGGTCACTGTAGGAGGCGGCACGCAGAATCGGCCCGATCAGCGACCGGGACACGTTGCGGCCGCGGTGCACGAGCTTGGGCGCGGACTTGGCCGCAAAGCGCACGGCGTCCAGGGCCGGGTTCTTCAGAAACTCACCCAGCGGCGAGCGGGTAACCCCTTCGGCGGCCGAGGAAATCAACGCAGCGCCGATGATCCGCTGGCCGTACTGCTCCGGGAATTGGCGGGCATGCGACAGCACGGTCATGCCGCCCATCGAGTGGCCGACCAACACGATCAGCCCGCGCGGCGCGGCTGCCTGCACGACGGCTTCCAGATCCTGGCCGAGCTGGGTCAGGGTGTAGGACTCCGGGGCGCCTTCCCCGGACTGGCCGTGTCCGCGCTGGTCGTAGAAGACCATGCGCACGTCCGAACCCCATCGCTCGGCCAGCCTTATCCGCTGAAAGTGGAAGGCGCCCATGCGTAGACAGAATCCGTGGGCGAACACCACGGTCAGCGGCGCATCCACCGGGCCGGCCTCGCGCACCGTCAACGTAACGCCGTCGGTGGTCACCACTTCCTGGCTGCGATCGCTGTCGAGTCGATCGAAATCCTCATCGGCCCAGGGATCTTCGAGCAGGGCGCGGTCGGCCATCGACCGGCGGGCCGAGGCTCCTACCAGGGTGGCGACCGCAGTCAGCCCGGCGCCGCCCGCAAGCCAGGCCTTCTGGCGTTTACGGGTTTCGCTGTCACTCAAGGTCGTTCGGGTCCTTCAGCCTCGCGATAGCTTCTGACGATGCGTCCCCGCGGACCGGTGACCACTTCGTAGTGGATGGTGCCCAGGAGATCGGCCCAGTCCTGCGCGGTGGGCTCGCCGCTATTGCCGGGCCCGAACAGGATCGCCTCGTCGCCTTCGGCCACGTCGAGCGGCCCGGGCCCCAGGTCGACGACGAACTGGTCCATGCAGATCCGCCCGACGCCGGGCCGGCGCCGGCCGTTGATCAACACCTCCAGCCGCCCGCCCAACGCGCGGACCACGCCGTCGGCGTAGCCCACCGGGATCAGCGCCAGGTTGGTGTCGCGTGGCGCGACCCAGGTGTGAGCGTACGACACGCCCTCGCCGGCGCGAATCGACTTCACCAGCGCAACAGCACATTTCACGGTCATCGCCGGCACCAGACCCATGTCGCCCAGCTTAGGGACCGGGCTCAGCCCGTACACGGCGATACCCGGGCGCACCAGGTCGAAGGCCAGATCGGGCCGGGTCATGGTGGCCGACGAATTCGACAGGTGCGCCAGCTCGAAGCTCACCCCTTGCTCGCGGGCCTGGGCCAGCAGGTCGCGGAATCGCGCGGCCTGAAGGTCGTTGATCGGATCGTCGGGTTTGTCGGCGAAAACCATGTGCGACATCAGGGCGCGCAACCGGATCGCTTCCTCGGCGACGGCCTGGCGCAGCGCGGCCAGCATCGCCGGGTACTGGTCCGGGCTCACGCCGTTGCGGTTGAGCCCGGTGTCGACCTTGACGGTCACCGTTGCCGCGCGGCCGGTCCGTCGTGCCGCGTCCAGCACCTCGTCGAGTTGGCGCACCGACGACACGGCGATCTCCACATTGCCCAGCAGGGCAGGCGCGAAGTCCAGGCCGGGCGGGTGCAGCCAGGCCAGCACCGGCGCGGTGATGCCGTCGGCGCGTAAGGCCAGCGCCTCGTCGACGGTGGCCACACCGAGTTCGGCGGCTCCGGCGGCCAGCGCGGTGTGGGCGACCCGAACCGCACCATGGCCATAGCCGTCGGCCTTGACCACGGCCATGACCCCGGCATTGCCGGCGTGCTCGCGCAACACCCGCACGTTGTGCGCGATTGCATCGAGATCCACCACGGCCTCGGCGAGGACTCCCGGTGTCAGCGATAGCGGCGTAACGGCCCACCCCTTCATGGCCGCCATTGTCCCAGAACGTTCAGATGGTCTGGTGGCGCCCGAAGTACTTGTGGTCCTCGCTGTAGCCGCCGTAACCGCTGCCTATCTCGGAGTAGTGGGCCAGAAACTCGATGCCTTTGATCCACTTGACCTGCTTGAAGCCATGCTGGAGTTCGTTGCGCAGCCGCAGCGGCGCGCCGTGGCCGTAGCTCAGCGGTTCGCCGTTCATGTCGTAGGCCAGCATGCTCAGATGGTGGCTCATCTGATCGATGGGGTGCACGTTGTAGTAGATCCCGCCGGTGGCGCCCAGGCCCAACGAGTAGAACGCCACCCATTTGGCTTGCGGCAACGGTTTGACGATGTCCATGATGGCCTGCATGGACACCCCGCCCCATTTGGCGACACCCGACCAGGCCTGAATGCAGAAGTGCTGGGTGATCTGCTCGTGGTAGCCCAGCGCCTTCAACTGCTCGAGTGAGAAGTCGGTCGGATTTTCGACGAGACCGTAGACCCGCAACCGCCAATCGCGAAAGCCGCTGTTCTCCAGCTCCTTGTACTCGACGCTGTCCGGTAAACGGCCGTTGTGCCAGAAGTACGGCGAGATGTCCTTCTCGGTGAACGCGCCCGGCTCCGGATTCATCCGTTCCAGCAACCGTTGCAGCGGCCCGATCAGCGCGTCCCCGGTGCGCTGCACGACGCGGGGGTGCCGGATGGTGAGCGGGGTGGCCGCCACCCAGCCCACCACCGTTATCACCATCGCCACGGCAAAGACCACGAAGCCCACCCAACTGGCGTCGTCGCGGGTGGCGAACATGTGGTTGAGGTTGCGCAGCGCGGCGGTGGCAAACACCAGCGTGACGTGCACGAGGATGAAGAAAACGAAGAACACCAGCACCAGGAAGTGCAGCGAGCGCGCGACTTGAATGCTGAGCCGCTTGCTGATCACGGTGAGGCGCATCGACAGCGCCGGGGACATGCCCAGACCGGTGATCAGCGCGGCCGGCGCCGCGATGAACACCACCGTGAAGTAGGCCAGCAACTGCAGACCGTTGTAGGCGATCCAGCCGTTGTCGTTGGTCGGCCAGTCCAGCGACAGGTACTGAATCGCGACCGATGCGGCGTTGGGGAAGACGTCCCAACTCATCGGCACCAGGTGCCGCCACTGCCCGGTGACGAACAGCAGCACGTAGAACACCAACCCGTTGACCAGCCACAGCACGTCGGCGCCCAGATGCCACCAGCGGGCCAGCCCGATGGAGTGCCGGAAACCCGGAAGCCCGAACTGTCCGGGCAGGGCGACGGTGTCGTCGTTGGCGGTCCAGTAGCCCTCCGGTACCGGCGGGCCCACCCGCAGCCACTCATCCTTGCCCGGCGTGCAGTTGCGGCTGAAGTACAGCCGCGGGTGGTCGCAGAGGATCTGAATCCCCGACCGGATGATGAACGTCATCAGGAAAAGGTTGAAGAAGTGGGTCCAGCCCTCCCAGGCATGCATGCCGGTCGGCACACCGCGGGTGTCGGTGCCGGGATAGCGCTGGATGAACGACTGCACCGCCGGCATGTTGTGCAGGCCCTTGCCGATCGCCACCGCCGCGACCAGCAGGGCGAAGCCGATGGGCAGCAGCCACAGCAGGTTGAACCACTTGTCCTGGCCCACCCGTAGCTTGGGCGCGGTGGCGCGCCTGCTGAGGTCGAATCCGCCGCCGTAAGTCTGCAGATCGATCTGGTCGTGGGCGGGATGGATCTCGGCGCTATAGGACTCCAGCGCCAGCTCGACGAGTTCCACCTCTTTGAGTTGGGTGGATTCCGAAGATTCTGCGGAAGTCGCGGTGGTTCCCGGCCAGTTCACCCGCTGGACCGCGTCCCGGTCGTCACTGCTTGCGCGGCTCACGAGCGTCTCCTCTCGTTCCGCAATTCGCGATACCTTGTACCCCCGCGGTCCGAGC
The DNA here is from genome assembly GCF_002086155.1 of Mycobacterium angelicum. Taxonomy (GTDB): domain Bacteria; phylum Actinomycetota; class Actinomycetes; order Mycobacteriales; family Mycobacteriaceae; genus Mycobacterium; species Mycobacterium angelicum. Next base: position 79,931 of record NZ_MVHE01000011.1, read on the forward strand.
ACAAACCGCGATCGTCAGTGCGCGAAGTGCTGAGCCTCATAGTGTCCGCCCGGCTTGAGCTTGTCGAGCGTGCTCAGCGCGGTGACGGCGTCGTCGTGCAGGGCCCTGGCCAGGTCGGCAGATAGTCCTTCGCGCACCACGATGCGCAGCACCGACACGTCGGTGGCGTTGTCGGGCATGGTGTAGGCAGGCACCTGCCAGCCGAAAGTCCGCAACTCGTGGGACACGTCGAACTCGGTGTACCCGCGATCCCTGGCGAGGCGGAAGCTGACCACCGGGATCGCCGAGCCGTCCGAGATGAGCTCGCAATGGTCTCCGGTGCGCAACTGCTCCGCCAGCCACCGCGCGGTCTGCGACAGGGCCTGCATGACCTTGGTATAGCCGTCGCGGCCCAGCCGCAGGAAGTTGTAGTACTGGCCGACCACCTGGTTGCCCGGGCGGGAGAAGTTCAGCGTGAACGTCGGCATATCGCCGCCCAGGTAGTTCACCCGGAAGACCAGATCGTCGGGCAGGTACTCGGCGCTGCGCCACACCACGAACCCGACGCCGGGATAGGTCAGCCCGTACTTGTGCCCGCTGACGTTGATCGACACCACCCTGGGCAGCCGGAAATCCCAAACCAGCTCGGGATGCAGGAACGGCACCACGAAACCACCGCTGGCGGCGTCGACGTGCACCGGGACGTCTACCCCGCCGCTCGCGGCAAGCTTGTCCAGCGCCGCGCAGATCTCGGCGATGGGCTCGAGTTCGCCGGTGTAGGTGGTGCCCAGGATCCCCACCACGCCGATGGTGTTCTCGTCGACGGCGTCCACCACCTGTTCGGGGGTGATGACGTAGCGGCCCTCTTCCATCGGCAGGTAGCGGGGCTCGACATCGAAGTAGCGGCAGAACTTTTCCCACACCACCTGGACGTTGGAGCCCATCACCAGGTTGGGCGTGCGCTTCTCCCAGCTTTCCTTGTTGGAACCGACCTTCTCGCGCCACCGCCATTTCAGCGCCAGCCCGCCTAGCATCACCGCCTCGCTCGACCCGATCGTCGAGACCCCGACGGCGCTGGACGGGTCGTCGTCGCGCAGGTGTTCGGCGTGGAACAGGTCGGCCACCATGGCCACGCAGCGCTGCTCGATGGCCGCGGTCGCGGGGTATTCGTCCTTGTCGATCATGTTCTTGTCGAACGTTTCGGCCATCAGCCGCCCGGCCTGGGGGTCCATCCAGGTGGTGACGAAGGTGGCCAGGTTCAGCCGTGAGCTGCCGTCGAGCATCAGTTCGTCGTGAATGAACCGGTAGGCGGCTTCGGGATCCATCGACTCATCCGGCAGCCGCAATGCCGGCACCGGTGCGGTGAACATGCGACCGGTGTAGGCCGGGGCGATCGAATGCGCGGGCACAGACGGATGGTGTTGTGGCACAACGGATCCTTTCGGCTAGATGGTGGCCAGGGCGGCCCGGATGTGGTGCAGGATTCGCGACGACGACGTGGGCGCCTCGCCGGGCCCCGGGGCGGCCGCCGACAGCGCCGCGGCTCGGGCGTGGGCGAACGCGGCCATGGCGGCCGCCTCGGCGGCCGGCACCCCGGAGGCCAGCAGCGCGCCGATCATCCCGGACAGCACGTCGCCGGATCCGGCGGTGGCCGCCCAGGCCTGTCCGGCGGGATTCAGATAGACGGGGCCGCCGGGGTCGGCGATGACGGTGACGTTGCCCTTGAGTAGCACGGTCGCGCCGACCGCGTCGGCCAGTCGGCGGCAGGCGCCGACGCGGTCGTCGCCGGGCGGCGATCCGGCCAGCCGGGCGAATTCACCGGCGTGCGGCGTCAGCACGGTAGGCGCGTCGCGGTTGGCCACCAGGTCGGGATGGGCCGCCAGCATGGTCAGGCCGTCGGCATCGACGATCACCGGCAGGTCGGTTTCCAGCGCGAACCACAACGCCGCAGCCCCCGCTTCGTCGGTGCCCAGCCCGGGCCCGACCACCCAGGACTGCACCCGCCCGGCCGCCGCCGGCGTCGGTGACGCGATGACCTCGGGCCAATGCGAAAGCACCTCGGCGTGGGCACTTCCGGCGTAGCGGACCATCCCGGAGGTGGCCGCGACGGCAGCGCCGGTACACAGCACGGCCGCGCCCGGGTAGGTCGACGAGCCGGCCAGCACGCCCGTCACACCCTGGGTGTATTTGTCGTCGCGGGCGCCCGGCACCGGCCAGCGCGCGGCAACGTCGGCGGCCTCGAACCCCAACACGTCCGTGTCAGGCAGATCCAGCCCGATATCGACCAACTTGACCCGGCCGCAATCGGCGAGCGCATGCACGGGTTTGAGCCCGCCGAAGGTGACGGTCAGTGCGGCATGGACGGCGGGGCCGGTGATCGCCCCGGTCGCCACGTCGATGCCGCTGGGGATGTCGACGGCAACCACCGGAATGCCGGCCGCGGCGTCGAATACCTCGGCCGCCGCCGGCCGCAGCGGGCCCGAGCCCGAGATGCCGACCACGCCGTCGATGACGAGATCCGTTGCTGCCGAGACTCTTTCGACTACCCGGCCACCGACCTTGCGGAAAGCGGCCAGCCCGTTGCGGTGGGTGTGTTCGGGTTTGAGCAGTACCGCGTCGGCGGCCGCACCGCGGCGACGCAGGAACGTGGCCGCCCACAGCGCGTCGCCGCCGTTGTCACCGGATCCGACGACCGCGCAGACCCGGCGCCCGGCCACCCCGCCGGTTCGCGCGGTCAGCTCCCCGATGATCTGGCTGGCCAGGCCGAAAGCCGCCCGCCTCATCAGCGCGCCCTCGGGCAGACTGGCCAGCAGTGGGGCCTCGGCTTCGCGGATCACCTCGGCCGAGTAGTAGTGGCGCATGTGCCTGACACTACGTGTCCCGCGGCTACCCGGGGCTAGGCGCTGGTCGGCGATTTCGGGCCATCGGATAGAAACACAATCCGATGAATATCGCCGAGAAGTGCCCGATCGCGGTGAAGTTCAGCTTGATGATCAGCGGCACGGCAAAGGTCGTGATCAGTACGGCCAGGTAGGCCCATCGCCACGGCGGCGGTATTCGGTACGCAAGCACGGCCGTCACTCCCACCAGGAAGTAACTGACCCCGATGTCGCGGGCGTGGACCAGCCGCTGCGGTTCCAGGTGATGCTGGATCGCCAAATACAGCAGTCCTTCGCTGATATAGGTGGCGGCGATGTGAGAGGTCAATCCGACTGTGAGCCAACGCAATTGGCCCAGCCACTGCTCGGCCGGGGCAAGGAAGAGGGTGAACAGCACCAGATACGGCGTCCAGTAGCGGCCGTCGATCCACAGCAGGCTGTAGAAGAGCACATCGAGCGGATCCCTGCTCAAATCGTGGATGTTGGTGGAACCGTCGACGACCACGGTGTGGTACTGCCGCCTGGTCAGGTGACGGGCAATGATCGTGGTGACCAGCAGAACGGTCACCCACAGGTATGTCAGCGGGGCACTGGCCACGAAACGCAGTGCCGCGGCCAGCCAGGCCGTCGGGCGCAGGTGGCCGGAGGGCTTTTCCACGGAGTCCACCATTGCATGCCCACCGCGCTACGTCAGGTAGACGCCTCCGGCGAACCGGACCGCTGTAAAGCGGCTCTGATTCGCGCTGGACTCAACGACGGGGATCTGCGTTCTCGGGCCATGGGATAGAAGGCCAGTCCGATCAGCAGCGCGGCGAAGTGACCGATCGCGGTGAAGCTCAGCTCGATGCGGTCCATGGCGATCACCGGAAACCCAAAGACGATGAACAGCACTGCAAGATAGATCCAACGCCACGGTCGCGCGATGTGATAGGTGAGCACCCCCATCACCCCGACCAGAAAGTAGCTGACCCCGATATCGTGCGCGCGCACAAACCTTTCCGACGCGTCATGCAGTTCGATAGCCAGATACAGCAGACCTTCGCTGGCGTAGGTGGCAACGATGTGGGACGTCAAACCCACAGTGAGCCAACGTAAGTGGCCCAGCCATTGCTCGGCCGGTGCGAGAAACAGGGTGAACAACAACAGGTAGGGTTCCAGACTCCGGCCGTCGATCCACAGCAGGCTGGAGAACAGCACGCCCAGCGGATCGGTTGCCAGGGCGTGGATGTTGGTGGACCGATGCAGTAGCACCGTGTGCAATTGGTAGCCGGTGAGCACGTGTTGAGCAATGGTCGTGGCTACCAACCCGCACAGCCAGAGATAGGTCAGCGGCGCGCTGCTGACGAAATGCCAGATCGCGAGCGCCCACCCGCGCAGTCGCGCCGACTTTGCCACGCCCTCAACTCTCGCACGGCCGCCGTCGCGCCGTACAGCTCAATGCTGGTCTGGTGCGGTATGCCGCCACCAGCAGGTGATGTACACCAGCACGACGACCACCCACAGCACCACCCGGATGTCGATCCAGGATGAACAGCAGCAGACCGGCAATGCCCAGTTTCATGAGCGGCGGCTCTCCCCCTCGGGTTTGAGGTGCCGCCACCAGCACGAGATGTAGAGCACCAACGAGATCGCCAACACGACGATCACCCAGAGCACAATCGTGACATCCATCCAGCTGCCGAACGGCGGCGAGTCCGGCAGCGCATTGCGCAGCGGCATCACCGCGAACAGCATCGCGGCATACCACGTCGTCATCGGCGGCTGGAACTTTCGCCGGTCCCGCACCGTCTGCACCGCGACGAAAAGGGCAAGGGCGGCAAGCGCAATGAGCACACCGAGGATCAGCACGGCAAAGGCCGCGGTGCTCTGCGATCGGTACAGTTCCAGCCGGTAGGGTGCGTAGGCGCTGCCTTTGTCCACGCGGGCCACCTCGATCTTCCAGCCGAGCAGCCGGTCGACCAGGGTCACCGTCGCCGGTTCGGGCACTTGCGAAGCGCCGGAGAAGAGTTGGACGTTGATCGGCCCGGACTGGTAGGTGTCGAAAGGCCAATTCGCGACGTCACCGGACAGGCTGATGGAGACCCGGAAGACGTCGGGCAGGGTGCCCCTGGCCCAGGTGCGCTTGCTGGCCAGTAGCACCGAGCTGGCCACCACGGTGAGGTCGTCTTTGAGAGTGCCGGTTTGCCGGTCCAGCAGCATGGGCCCGGGGGTGACGGTGAGGTTGGCGCTGAGCACGCCGCTGTTGGATTGGATGTCTTCGATGTCGACGGTCACTTTTGTGCCGTCGCCCGACGGCGCACCGTCGGTGATTTGGTGCGGGTGACCCATTCCGCTGTTGACGTACAGCACGATCGAGCCGATGTATGCCGTAAAGAAGACGACGACACCGATGATGCCGAACCTGCGCCCGCGTGTGCCCACTTATTCGACGGTGACGGACTTGGCCAGGTTTCGTGGTTTGTCGACGTCATAGCCGCGGGCCCGGGCCACCGAAGCGGCGAACACCTGCAGCGGAATGGTCGACAGCAGCGGCTGCAAAAGCGTTGATACCGCTGGGATTTCGATGAGGTGGTCGGCGTAGGGCCGCACGGTTTCGTCGCCCTCCTCGGCGATCACGATGGTCACCGCGCCGCGGGTCTGGATCTCGCGGATGTTGGACATCAGCTTGGCGTGCAGCGTGGCCGATCCCTTGGGTGAGGGCATCACGACGATCACCGGCAGGTCGTCCTCGATCAGCGCGATCGGGCCGTGCTTGAGTTCCCCGGCGGCGAATCCCTCGGCGTGCATATACGCCAATTCCTTGAGTTTGAGCGCACCTTCCAGCGCCACCGGGTAGCCGACGTGGCGGCCCAGGAACAGCACCGTCGACGACTGCGCGAACCGGTACGCCAGGTCCGCGACCGGCTTGACGCCGGCGATCACGCGGGCCACCAGGTCCGGCATCGCCTCCAGTTCGCGGTATTCGCGCTGTACCTCGTCGGGGTACTTGGTGCCGCGGGCCTGCGCCAATGCCAAGCCGAGCAGGTAGTTGGCGGCTACCTGTGCGAGGAAGGTTTTCGTGGAGGCCACGCCGATCTCCGGGCCGGCGCGGGTGTAGAGCACCGCGTCGCATTCGCGCGGGATCTGGGAGCCGTTGGTGTTGCAGATCGCCAGCACCTTGGCCTTCTGCTCCTTGGCGTGCCGGACGGCTTCCAGGGTGTCGGCGGTTTCCCCGGACTGTGAGATCGCCACGACCAGGGTGCTGCGGTCCAAAACCGGGTCGCGATAACGGAATTCGCTCGCCAGTTCTACTTCGACCGGCAGTCTTGTCCAGTGCTCGATCGCATACTTGGCCAGCAGCCCGGAGTGATACGCCGTGCCGCAGGCCACCACGAAGACCTTGTCAATCTCGCGCAGTTCCTGATCCGAGAGCCGTTGCTCGTCGAGCACGATCCGGTTGCCCACGAAGTGACCGAGCAGCGTGTCGGCCACTGCGGTGGGCTGTTCGGCGATCTCCTTGAGCATGAAGTACTCGTAGCCGCCCTTTTCGGCAGCGGCCAGGTCCCAGTCGATGTGAAACTCGCGGGCGTTTGCGGTGTCGTCGTTGCCGTGGAAATCGGTGATCCGGTAGCCGTCGGCGGTGATGACGACCGCCTGGTCCTGGCCCAGTTCGACCGCGTCGCGGGTGTGTTCGATGAAGGCGGCCACGTCGGAGCCGACGAACATCTCGCCATCGCCGATCCCGAGCACCAGCGGCGTCGAGCGGCGCGCGGCCACGATGGTGCCGGGGTCGTCGGCGTTGGCGAATACCAGAGTGAAGTGGCCCTCAAGCCGGCGTAGCACCGAGAGCACCGACGCGGGGAAGTCCCCGGCGGTCTCGCCCTGGTGAAAGGCTTGCGCCACCAGGTGCACCGCGACCTCGGTGTCGGTGTCGCTGACGAACTCCACACCGGCGCTCTCCAGCTCCTGACGCAGGCCGGCGAAGTTCTCGATGATGCCGTTGTGGACGACGGCGATCTTGCCGGCGGCGTCGCGGTGCGGGTGCGCATTGCGGTCGGTGGGGCGGCCATGGGTGGCCCAGCGGGTGTGGCCCAGTCCGGTGGTGCCGGCCAGCTCGGCCTGCGTCATGTCGGCGACGGCCGCCTCCAGGTTGGCCAGCCGGCCGGCGCGGCGGCGCACGGTGAGATGACCGCTGTCGTCGACCAATGCGATGCCCGACGAGTCGTAGCCGCGGTACTCCATGCGGCGCAGCGCGTCCATGACGACGTCGCAGGCAGGGCGCTGCCCGACGTAGCCGACAATTCCGCACATTCTGAACAGGGTAGTGCAGCCGCGAGCCCGACAACGGAGCCGACGGTATCGTTTACCTGCTCACCTGCGCGAAAGGCCCGCTTTGTCGTATCCGTATCAGCCGTCCGGCTCGTCCGGCTATCCCGCTTCAGCCGAAGTTTTCCAGCTGAGGCTGATCGAGCACATCGGTGCGGTGATCTTCTGGCAGCAGCGCAGCTATACGGTCACCGGGACACTGCAGCAATGCGAAGCGGCATACCGCCGCGCGCAAACCCAGAACCTGCTCGCCGGGTGGTGGAGCCTGGTGTCGATCCTGGTGATGAACTGGATAGCGCTGTTTTCCAATATGAGTGCGATGCGCAGGCTGCGCGCCATGGCGGGGCAGCCGCGGGCAGCGGCCATACCGGCGGCTGTGCCGGCGCCGTTGCCGGCGCCTGTGCCCCCGGGCTGGTACGCCGACCCGTCCGGTTTTCCGGGGCAGCGCTATTGGGACGGCGCCGGGTGGACCCACTGGACCCATCCGCCGAGTCACCGCTAACGTCGACGGGTGGCCCGCACCCGCAAGCTCTTCGCCGCCCTCAGCCGTCGTGGTCCACACCGGGTTTTGCGCGGTGACCTGGCCTTTGCCGGCCTCCCCGGAGTGGTGTACACCCCAGAGTCCGGGCTGAACCTGCCCGGCGTCGCCTTCGGCCACGACTGGCTCACCGGCGCCGCGCGGTATTCGGGGCTGCTCGAGCATCTGGCGTCGTGGGGCATCGTGGCCGGGGCTCCCGACACCCACCGCGGGCTGGCGCCATCGGCGCTCAACCTGGCCTTCGACCTGGGCGTCGCGCTCGACATCCTGGCGGGCGTGCGACTGGGACCGGGCAATATCAGCGTGCACCCCGCCAAGCTGGGGCTGGCCGGCCACGGCTTCGGCGGTTCGGCGGCGGTGTTCGCCGCGGCGGGTATGCCCAGCAAGCCGGCCGCGGTGGCGGCGATATTTCCCACGGTGACCGCTCCCCCGGCCGAGCAACCGGCGGCCACCCTGGACGTCCCGGGGCTGATCCTGACCGCGCCCGGAGATCCCACCACGCTGAACTCCAATGCCCTCACGCTGTCGCGTGTCTGGGACAGCGCCACGCTGCGCATCGTCAGCAAGGCCGAAGCAGGCGGGCTCGTGGAGGGCCGGCGACTGACGCAGGTGGTGGGTCTGCCCGGCCCGCACCGCAAGACCCAGCGTGCGGTGCGCGCGCTGTTGACCGGGTATCTGCTCTACACGCTGAGCGGCGACAAGACCTATCGGGAGTTCGCCGATCCCGAGGCGCGGCTGCCCAAGACCGACACACCGGACCCCGAGGCGGAGCCGGTCACACCCGAAGAAAAGATCGTGGCGCTGCTGAAGTGATGCGTATCGGGGTCGCGCTCGACTACTCCGGTGGATTCCACGAAGCCGTCGAGCGCGTCGTCGAACTCGAGAAATCCGGCATCGACATCGCCGTGGTGGCCGAAGCGTATTCCTACGACGCGATCAGCCAGTTGGGGTATCTGGCGGCCAAGACAACCCGCGTCGAGTTGGCCTCCGGTGTGCTTCCCATCTACATCCGCACGCCCTCGCTGCTGGCGATGACCGCCGCGGGTCTGGATTTCGTCTCCGGCGGGCGATTCCATCTCGGGATTGGCACCTCCGGACCGCAGGTCATGGAGGGGTTCCACGGTGTGGAGTTCGACGCCCCGCTGGGCCGGACCCGCGAAGTCGTGGAGATCTGCCGGCAGGTGTGGCGTCGCGAACGGGTGCGCTACGACGGCAAGCACTACCAGATCCCGCTGCCGCCAGATCGCGGGACAGGGTTGGGCAAAGCGCTGCAACTCATCAATCATCCGGTGCGCCAACGTATTCCGATATCGATAGCGGCGCTGGGCCCCAAGAACGTCGAGCTGACCGCGGAGATCGCCGAGGGCTGGCAGCCGGCCTTCTTCTACCCGGATAAGGCCGGGATGGTGTGGGGCGAGGCGCTGGCGGCCGGCGCCGCCAAACGCGATGCCGCGCTGGGTTCGCTGGACGTGATGGTGGGCACGTCGCTGGCCATCGGCGAGGGCGTCGAGGACCGGCTGGCATGGACCAAACCGCAGCTGGCCCTCTACCTCGGCGGGATGGGCGCCGAGGGCCGCAACTTCTACCACAGCTTGGCCACCCGGTACGGGTTCGGCGCTGTCGCTGATCGGATTCAGAAGCTCTACCTTTCCGGCCGCAAGCGTGAGGCCATCGAGACGGTGCCCGACGAGTTGGTGCGCGGCATGTCGCTGATCGGCCCACGCGGGTTCATAGCCGACCGGCTGGCCGCGTACGCCGAGGCGGGTGTGACCACGCTGTTGGTCAGGCCGGTCACCGCTGATGGCGGCGAGGCTGTGCGGTATGTCGAGGAGCTGCTGGCGCTGCGGACCTGCTGACCCGTCATTGCCCCGCCTTGGGAAGTTCATCCGCGGCGATCTCACACGGAGTCGATCCCTTGACCGGAGGATCCGGCTGGCCCGGCTGGGCGACCGGCAGCGGTTCGGCGGCCGGCGGCTCAGCGGCCGGCACCTCGCCTGTCGGCGGCGGCTCGGCAACCCGCGGCACGGCGACGCCGGCGGCCTGCTCAGCCGGCTGGGGTTCGTCGGCAGCAGCCTCCTCTACCTTGTCCGCCTTTGCTGCCTTCTCACCCGGCTCCGGCTCGTCGGCCCCCTCTTCGTTCGGGTCGTCATCGGCGATCTCTTCGTTGAAGGGATCCCCGGCGAACTCGTCGCCCGCTGAACCCAGCGCGCCGCCCATCGCGTCCACGATCCGGCCGGCAAGCGCCCCAAGCCCACCGAGTCCATTGAGCCCACTGGGGCCCCCGAGTCCACTGGGGCCCCCGAGCCCACTGGTGCCCCCGATCCCACCCAAGCCACCACCATCGGCCGGCACCGCAGATGTCGTGCCAAGCGGCGGCGCCATCGCCGCCGCAGGATCCGGCGGCAGGGCCGGCGACACTGCGGCGGGTGCCGGCGACACTGCGGCGGGTGCAATGGCCGCGGGCCTGGCAGCTGTCGCGGCCGCAGGATTTTGCGGGAGATAGGCCAACGTCGCCGTCGGCCCCAAGGGTTGTCGCATGGGTCCCAGATCTCCGGGAATCTCGAAGTATCCGCGCGACGCGGTGGCCATCCGATCGATGACCATGTCATAGGCCGCCGCAACCGCGGCCCGCGCCGACCGCATGAAGGCGAGCCAGTCATCGCGAACGTCGTTGTCCACGTAGGGCTTTACCTGTTGGCGAAGAACTTCTTCAGCCGCCGGCCGATCGCCCACGCCGCTCGTCACCGTGTCGGCCGCGGCCAGCCACACCGGCCGCTGCGCCACCGTACGGTCGTCGATGGCGATGGCCGTCGCGACCTTTGAATCGACCAGCTGCCACAGGTTGTCTCGCAGCGACTCGCAGCGCTGGGCCGCCGCGCGGATTTCGGTGGCCACCTCATTTGCCGCGTCGCAATGCCGTTGCAGAAAGCGAACCGCGGCCTCGGCGCCCGGACCCGTCCATGCGGACGTCAGCTCGGTGATCTGGGCACGCTGCAGCCGCAGCGCTTCGGTGACCGCGACACCCGCTGCCCGTAGCTGGGCACAGTCGCCGTCGAGCGCGCGCAGATCGAGTCCGTCCTCGCTCTCGTAGCAGTCGCGGACTTCGAGGTCGGGAGCCGCGATCCCGGCCTGTTGGCAAGCCCGCACATATCTCTCTGTGTGGTCGACGGCAGGCCGGCCCTCAGCGAGGCGCTCGGCGACATCCAACCGATCCGCCATGATCAGGCGATCCGCGCCGCGGCATACCGGTCGGCGTCGGCATAGCGGTCGGCGCCGGTTCGCAGCGCTATCGCGATCTCAACGGCGGCGCGCGACCATCGCGACAACTCGTCTGTCAACCGGTCCATCCCGGCGCGCAACGCGTCGCCGCGCGCGGTGTGCGCTCGGCCGGCCCGGGGCCCGTCGAAAGTCAGCCTGGCCAAGTGGTCGGCTACCGCGTTGTCGATAAGTTCGGCGGCGGTGTTGAACCGGTCGGCAACCGCGTACACCGCCACCCCGTCGATACTGGCGCTATCGGATCTCATACCTACTTCGACGCCGCATACGGCGTCGAGGTTCCGGCTTTTCGCCGATCAGCGCGCGGCGCTCACCGCGTCCGCAACCGTAGTGGCCAACCGGTGGGCGACGTCCTCGTCGGCCGCTTCCACCATCACCCGGATCATGGGCTCGGTTCCCGAGGGGCGCAACAAGATTCGGCCGGTGTCACCCAGCTCCGCCTCGGCCTCGTCGACCGCCGTCTGGACCGTCGGCGCCACGGCGGCGGTGGCCTTGTCGGCGACCTCGACGTTGATCAGCACCTGGGGCAGCGTCTGCATTGCCGAGGCCAGCGTGGCCAGCGACGAACCGGTCTGCACCATGCGCGTCATCAACCGCAGCCCGGTCACGATTCCGTCGCCGGTCGAGCCCAGCGCCGGCATCACGATGTGGCCGGATTGCTCGCCACCCAGGCTGTAATCGCCGGCCCGCAACTCCTCCAGCACATAGCGGTCGCCGACACCGGTGGTGCGCACCGAGACACCGGCCGAGCGCATGGCCAGGTGCAGGCCGAGGTTGCTCATCACCGTGGTCACCAACGTGTCGGAGACCAGCTCGCCGGCGTCTTTCATGGCCAGCGCAAGGACCACCATGATCGCGTCGCCGTCGACGAGCTCGCCGTCGGCGTCGACGGCCAGGCAGCGGTCGGCGTCGCCGTCATGCGCGAGTCCGAGATCGGCTCGGTGAGCGAGCACGGCGGCGCGCAGCGGGTCCAGGTGCGTCGATCCGCAACCGTCGTTGATGTTCAAGCCGTTGGGGTCGGCGTTTATCGCGATCACCCGGGCACCTGCCGCGCGGTAGGCGGCCGGGGCCACCCATGACGCCGCGCCATGGGCGCAATCGACAACCACCGTCAGACCCTCGAGCCGGTTGGTGCTGGCCTTGCTCACTTGACGCAGGTAGCGCTCGGCGGCGTCCTCGGCGTCGACGACGCGGCCGATATCCGCGCCGATCGGACGCAGCCCGGGTCCGGCCGCAACCAAGTCCTCAATCTGGTCCTCGGTGTCGTCGTCGAGCTTGTGGCCGCCGGGACCGAAGATTTTGATGCCGTTGTCGGGCATCGGGTTGTGCGACGCCGAAATCATGATCCCGAAGTCCGCGTCATAGGCGCCGGTCAGATACGCCACCGCGGGCGTCGGCAGCACGCCGACCCGCAACGCGTCAACGCCTTCGCTGGTCAGGCCGGCAATCACGGCGGCCTCCAGCATTTCTCCGCTGGCCCGCGGGTCGCGGCCGATGACGGCGACCCGCCGGCCGGGAGCGCCCGAGTTTGTCAGATGCCGCGCGGCCGCGGCGCCCAGCGCCAGGGCCAACTCCGCGGTCAACTCACGATTGGCGACCCCGCGGACACCGTCGGTGCCGAATAGTCGACCCATACGGACAAACCTTTCACAGTTGACAGCCGTGCACATACCCACTTTTGGCCGCGAGCCTGCAAATTAGCCGCTCGACACGCCGATGCGTCGATATAGCCGCAGGCTCGCGGCCCAAAAGTGATATCAGCGCTTGCTGTACTGAGGCGCCTTGCGGGCCTTCTTCAGGCCGTACTTCTTGCGCTCGGTGGCCCGCGGGTCGCGGGTGAGGAAGCCGGCCTTCTTCAGGGCCGGCCGGTCCTCGGGCTGCGCCAGAATCAACGCCCGGGCGATTCCCAGGCGCAACGCGCCGGCCTGGCCGGACGGCCCGCCGCCATGCAGAAGAGCGAAGATGTCGAAGCTCTCCACCCGGTCGACGGTGACCAGCGGCGCCTTGATCAGCTGCTGGTGCACCTTGTTGGGGAAGTAGTCCTCCAGGCTGCGGCCGTTGAGGTCGAACTTGCCGGTGCCGGGCACCAGCCGAACCCGCACCACGGCTTCTTTGCGCCGGCCGACGGTCTGGATGGGCCGCTCCAGCACGAATGAATCGCTGTGCGTGGCGGCCGGGGCGGCCGGGGCCTCTAACGTCTCTTGGGTTTCGGTCATTGCGCTACCTGCTTGATCTCGAAGGGCACCGGCTGCTGTGCAGTGTGTGGATGCTCCGGACCGGCGTACACGCGAAGCTTCTTCTGAATCTGACGGCTGAGCTTGTTCTTGGGCAGCATGCCGACGATCGCCTTCTCCACCACGCGGTCGGGGTGCTTTTGCATCAGCTCGCCGATGCTGCGCTTGTGCAGGCCGCCGGGATACCCCGAGTGGCTGTAAGCCATCTTGCTGCGCAGTTTGTCGCCGCTGATGGCGACCTTGTCGGCGTTGATGACGATGACGAAGTCGCCGCCATCGACATTGGGTGCGAACGTCGGCTTGTGCTTACCGCGCAGCAGGTTTGCAGCTGCGACGGCAAGGCGGCCAAGCACCACGTCCGTGGCGTCGATGACATACCACGACCTCGTGGTGTCACCCGCCTTGGGCGCGTATGTAGGCACAGCGCTTACCACACTTTCTCTCGGGTGAATCCCGGTGACCCGGGTGCCGGTCAGGCGTGAACGGTGGGGCTGGTCTCGGCGACCGACATTGACCCGAGGCCCCGGCGTACCCGCACGCCAACCGAGCAGCTTACCGACGCGCATCCCCGCAGGTCAAAATGACTGTGCGGTCCCGGCGGCTCTCCTTCCGCCGGGACCGCACAGAGTCTCATCGCCGCTACCGCGCCCAGGTGCCGGCGGCCCGGCGATCAGCCTCGGCCACGTCGGCGGCGCCGTCACGGACCGCATTGCCCAGGTCGACCAGTATTTCGTTGAGTGCGGTCGCCGCTTGATGCCACTTCTGCTGCTCGGCCTGGTAGGCGGCCGCCGCCTCGCGGGTCCACAGTTGCTGCAGCGGCGCGATGTGTGACCTCAGCTCCTCGAGCGCGGCATTGAAGCGTGCCGATGTGGTGTGAATCTCCTGACGGACGGAGTATTCGATGGCATCGAAGTCGTATGACAGCACCGGGTCTGTGTTCATAGGTCCCTCCTCCTCTTACAGATCTCCGCCGGCGGCCGCGATGTGGTGTGCATGATCCTGGCCGGCCTCCCGCAGCACGGCCTCGTTATGCCGAATGGTCTCGGCGATCGCATGCAGGACGTGGTAGAGCCGCATCGACTCGGCGTTCCAGCGATCGACCACGTCCTTGAAACGCACGGCCGCAAGCCCGCCCCACGCCGACGGCGGAACGGCGCCCATCCGGCCGATGAATGCCTGCAACATCGCCCGGATCTCCTCGTTGCGGCTGTCGGTAGTGGCCGCGACCGAGCGCATCAGATCGAAATCGGTGCTCAGTGTGCTCATACCAACTACGACGGCAGCGAATGGCCCTGGGTTCCACCCAATTTCCTGGATTTCACGCCAGCGCATGCGCCGACCGCACCGCCTGTTCACAGGCATCGCGTACGGCATCCAATGCGGTGGGTCTGCTCTGACATCCGATGCTGATCCGGACCCCACCGTCGAGCAGCACCGTCCACCGCACGTCGTGGCCGGTGCGCACTTCGCGATAGGTCACCGCGGTCCGGCCGGCGCTGATGCCGCTGGCGTTGAAGTCGACGAATACGCCGGCGGGTTCGGCGTCGATGGCCCGCTTCAGTCGTTCTGCGGTTGCGGCCAGCGTTTCCTCGGCTACCGCCGATTGCGTTACGTGCAGCGCCACCTCGGGGTCCGACGGCGAGGTGACCTGCACCCGCGCCGAACCCGGCCCGGACACCACGCGCTCGGTCGGCCAGTTCGCGGGGATGGTGAGTGCCACCCGGCCCTCGACCAGAGAGGTCGTCGCTTCCAGGGCGGTCACCCGGTGCGGCTCAAGCGCAGGCACCCTCAGCGCGGCCAGCATCACGACTATCAAGCCGGTGCCGACGGCGGCGAACCGCCCGACCGCCCGGGGACGCAGCCGGGGAACAGGCGGGGCCGCGACAGGCGTGCAAGACGCTGCCAGCCGGGCCAGCCGGGACTCGTCGATCAGCACCGCGGTACGGCCGCCCTGGCACACCGCGTCGGCGATCAACCTGGCCAGTTCCGGCGCAGCGGCGACGGTTCCCGGTCCGTCGATCAACACCATCCCGCGAGGCGGTCCGGCGATAGCGCCAGCCACCTCTTCGGCAACCAGCCGCGGCTCCCCCACGCGCGCTATGCCGACGGCTTTCTCGCCCCCGACCAGCACCAATTGCCCGGCGATCTCCACCACCACCGCCGCGGTGTCCGGCGAAGCCTGTCCCAGTAGCCACGAGCGAGGCCGCACCACCACATCGCCGGGCAAGGTCTGCGCCGCGGCCGTTACCACGGACATGCGTCGGCCCGACCACCACGACGGATACACCACGACCACGCCGTCGCAGTGCTCACACACCACCGACCTCAGCGCGGCCGACCACAGCGAATCGACGGCGACGGGGCGTTGATTCACCAGCGCCACCGCGTCGTCTATCGCACCCAGCGCGCCCGACACCAACTCGGCATCGCCGATATCGCTTGTGGGGCAACATAATCGGCGGATGGCCCCAGGACCCGCCTCGATCACGGCGCGATGTGTGTTCACGGACTCCAGGCCACCTGCACCACCTGCTCGTCGCCGGGCCGGGCGATCAGAATCCCGCGGCCCGGCGGCAGCGGTAGCGCGGGCCGGCTGCCGAACAGGGTGCCCTCCTCGGGGCGCCCACTCATCATCAGCGCCATGCAACCGAAGTCACGCAGACCCGCGAGCAGCGGCTCGAACATGGCCCGCGCCGCACCCCCACTGCGCCGGGCCACAATGACATGCAAGCCGAGATCCCGTGCGTGCGGCAGATATTCAAGCAGGCCAAGTAGCGGGTTACCGGACGAGGTGGCGACCAAGTCGTAGTCGTCCACTACGAGATGGACATCCGGGCCGGTCCACCAGGAATGCGCACGCAATTGGGACTGGGTCACATGTGGCGGCGGCATCCTTTCGCCCAACAGATCGAGCAGATCCGGCAATAGCGCACCGAGCGACGCCGGCGACACGGCATAGCCACCGACATGTTCGGACTCGACGGCACCCAGTAGAGTCCGGCGGAAGTCCACGATCAGCAGCCGGGCCTGTTGCGGAGTCCTGGTCCGCGCGATCTCACGACACAGCATTCGCAGGGTTGCGGTCTTTCCGCACTCGTTGTCACCGAGCACCAGCAGATGCGGCTGGCACTCGAAATCGACTGCAATCGAGCGCAATCGACGCTCTTCGAGGCCAAGCAGAACGCACCCGCCCTGTTCCTCACCCGCTTGGCGGATGACGGATCCTGCGTCTACCTGCGCGGGCAGCAATGGTATGGGTGGCGCCGCCGTGTCGCCGCGCCGGATTGGCGATTCCATCTCAGGCAGGGCGACGTGCATGTGCAGCCCGTCTCGGGTAAGGCCCCGGCCCGGCCGGTCGCGCGGAACGTGGAGAGCCTGCCTACGGTCCAACTCGGAATCCGCTGGGTCGCCGAGACGTAACTCGATGCGCGAGCCGATCTGATCTTTCAGCGACGGTCTGATTTCGGCCCAGCGCGAGGCCGACAACACCACGTGTATGCCGAACGAAAGTCCTTGCGCGGCAAGGGCAGTAATCGACTCCTCAAGTTGTTCGAAGTCATGCCGCAGGGTAGCCCAACCGTCGATGACGAGAAACACGTGGGCAAGCGAGTCGACCCGCTTCTCGGACACGGAATCTTCTCGTGATCGCAACACGGATTCCAATTCGGCAATCATGCGGCACACCAGCTGTGGCTCGGCCCGGCCGGCGACGGCGCCCACATGGGGCAACTCGCGCAGCACGGCCAGTGCGCCGCCGCCGAAATCCAAGCAGTAGAACTGCACCTGGCCGGGATCGTGGGTTGCGGCCAGCGCCGTGATCAGCGTGCACAACGTCGTTGACTTTCCCGACCGGGGCGCTCCCACCACCGCGACATTGCCCGCGGCTCCGGACAACTCGACGACCAACGGCACCCGGCACTGATCGAACGGCCGGTCGACGATGCCGATCGGGGCCACCAACTCACCCGCAGTCGCGGCGTCCAGCAGTGTGTCCAATGGTGGTCCGCCGGCCAGCGGCGGCAGCCAGACTTGGTGCGCGGGCGGCCCGTGGCCCGACAGCCGATCCAGAACCGCGTGCAAGAGGCTCGGCGCAGCAACCACATCCGCGCGACTCAACCCATCCGCACGAGTGAACGACCGCACTGCGGTGTCTTCGGGCGGCTGGACCATCAGCGGTCCGGACACGAATGCCGTCTGAAACCGGACCAGCTCTGCGGTGGCGGTACGCAGAAATCCCGCGCCCGGCGTATTCGGCAGCTCGTAGCCGTCGAGCGTACCCAGGACAGTGCGTGACTCGGCCGCCGACAATGTCTTCAGACATATCCGATAAGACAGGTGGGCCTCCAGCCCGCGCAGCCGGCCCTCGTCGAGCCGCTGACTTGCCAGCAGCAAGTGCATTCCCAGCGACCGCCCGAGTCGGCCGATCGCCACGAAGGTGTCCGCGAAATCCGGGTGCTGACTGAGCAGTTCGGAAAACTCGTCGACGATGATGAACAACGTTGGCAGTGCGGTCAATTGCGCGCCGCCGCGACGCGCTCGCTCGTAGGTCGCAACGCTGACGAAGTTTCCCGCCGCCCGCAGCAGCTGCTGACGACGATTCATCTCACCGGCCAGCGCGTCGCGCATGCGGGCTACAAGCGGCGCCTCGTCGGCGAGGTTGGTGATAACGGCGGCTACGTGCGGGGCTCGTGCCAGGTCCAGAAACGTTGCGCCACCTTTGAAGTCGACCAGCAGCAGGTTGAGCACCTCCGGGGAGTTTCGCGCCATCATGCCCAATGCAATGGTGCGCAGCAGCTCCGACTTGCCTGACCCCGTCGCACCCACACAGAGTCCGTGCGGACCCATGCCCTGCTCGGCGGATTCCTTGATGTCCAGCTCCACGGGTGTGCCGTCGGGTGTGTATCCGATCGGCACACGCAGGCGGTGACGGTGATCCTGACCGTGCCACAGCCGGTGCGGGTCGAAGCCGGTGACTTCATCGATGTCCAGCAGGCTTGGCCAGCCGCAACCTGCACCGCGCCGGGGCTTTTGGTGCGCGGCCAAGCGGCGCGCACACACCGTCGCCTCGGCAAGTCCCAGGCAATCCGGGTTCGGCAATATCAGCTCGCGCCCATCGCATCTGACCGCGATCGGCCCGCGGCCGGCACCCACCCGCAGCGTGACCGCATCTGCCATCGGGGCCGCGGCGCCGTCCACGATCATCACCACATGCGTGGCGTCTTGGACCTGGTTGTGCGGCAACCATTTCAGCCAATCCCAGTCAGCCCGGTTCGCCTCGCCGACAGCGGCGGTGATCCGCACTTGGTCCGGGGGGTGCCATACGGCCAGTTGGCAGACCATGGCGCGGAGCAGCCCCCGAACCCGGCCCACCTCGCCGTCGAGCGTTATGGTCCCGGCTTGCCACAGCGGTATCGAGACGGGCGCGTCGGCAAGCGCCGCGTGCGCGCGCAGAAAGCGCTGCAGTGCCGCACGGTTGACCGGATCCACGCGGCGCTCCGGCGGGATCTGCGGGGCCACCAAAGGCGTTGCAAGCGACACACTTCCGAGTCCAACGCGGATACGTCCGAAGTCCGGGCCGGTCGGCCGCCGCTCCCACATCCGCGAGCCGCCCACTATGGTCCACAGGGTTTCCGGATCTGGATGAGCCCGGTGTAGCGACAAGCGTTGCGCCGCGGCTGTTTCGGTAACGGTGTCGCGCAGGCGGCTCAGGTAGGCAAGGTAATCGCCACGGGCAGATCCGATCTCAGCACCCCGGTTACGCCCTCGTCCGGTCACCCCGGTCGCAACCGCCGAGACCGCCATCAGCAGTGGAAACGCCAGGAAGAGCGGATTGCGGGCGATGGGGGACCCGGACAGTGCCGCCGCGGCCATGACGCCCAGTCCCGCAACGGATATGAGCACCGGCACCGCCCGCGCCATGAGTCCCGACGTCGCCGATGCCGGCACCTCGGGTGGCGCGGCAATCTCGATGGCGGTGTTCACAGTTGGGCGACGGTAAACAGCCCGGCATCGAGCCGCAAGTCGCTTGTGCACAGGCGAATACCGGCCGGAGGAGAACTGGTTAACGTCCCAATGATGTCCACATCAGAACCCGGGTTGCGGCGCGTCGCCGTTCATGCCGGCACCACTGCACTCGACCTGTCACTACCCGCCGGGATACCCGTCGCCACGCTGATCCCGTCGATCATCGACATCCTGGGCACCCCAAGTAGCGCGTCGCGCTACCAGCTGTCACTCCTCGGGGCACCAGCGCTGCCGAATTCGACGACCCTGGCGCAGAACGGGATTCGTGACGGCGCCGTACTGGTCTTGAGCCAGGCAGCCGCCGAGCCACCCGTCCGCCACTGCGACGACACGGCCGAAGCGGTGTCGGCCGCGCTATCCAGCGCGGTAGACCGCCGCACGACCCGCCGCACCGGCGCGATCGCCGCGTTGTGCCTGAGCATCGTCGGCGTCCTGGTGCTGGTCACGAACGGGCCGGGCGACAAGGCGACGGCAGGTGTCGCAGCGGCAGCCTCAGTCGGTGCAATAGCGGGCGCGGCGTTTGCCCGTCGGGCATATCGAGACCAGCTGGCCGCACTGACGCTCGGGCTCGTTGCGATCGTGTTCGCCGCCGTTGCCGGCTGGTTCACCGTGCCCGGCTGCCCGGGGTCTGCGCACCTGTTGCTGACCGCGACGACGGTAGCCGCGACCTCCGTAGCCGTAATGCGCCTAACCGGTGGCAGCGCAATCACATTGACGGCGATCACCTGTGCTGCGGCGGTCGTCGCCTTCGCCACGCTGATCGGCGTGCTCGCCGCCGCACCACCGGGCACCATCGGTTGCCTTGCCACGCTGACGGCGGTGGGCGTGATGGAGTTATCGCCGCGGATATCGATCAAAATGGCCGGGCTTTCACCACGAGAGGACGCACTGCCCACCGCGGATCTGCTAGGCGCCAAGGCCCGCGGCGCCGAAGCCTGGCTGACCGGTCTGCTCGCCGGCTGCGCGGCGTCGGCAGCCATCGGCGCCATCGCCGCCGCGCTAGCCGATCGCCACGCCGTCGCGGAATCGACCGTCACAGCCGCGCTACTGCTGTTGCGTGCACGCTCGGGCCCGCCGAACCGGGCACTCACGTTTGCCGCCGCCGGGATTGCCACTGGCGCAGCGACTTTCGCCGCCGCCATGACCGGCTGGGTCAAACACGGGCCGTGGATTACGGCGGTGACCGCGGTGCTGGCCGCAGCGGCGTTCTACCTCGGTTTCGTCGCTCCCACCATGCCGCTCTCCCCGGTCGCACGCCGCGGCGTCGAGATACTGGAATGTCTGGCGCTGGTTGCGGTAGTCCCGCTGACCTGCTGGGTGTGCGGGGTCTTCAGCGCGGTTTTCGGGCTGGACCTGATATGAGGACGAAGACCTCAAATCTGCTGCGACTGCTGGTGGTTGCGGCCCTGACCGTGCTGTCCCAATGCGCGACGCCGTCGGCGCGCGCGGTCTCGCCACCGCCGATCGACGAAAAGCGGCTGCCCGCCCCGGCACGCCCGGCACCGCAACGCCCAACCGTGCAACGCGAGGTGTGTACGGCCGCCACTACCGATGCCGCCCAACCCGAACTGCCCGCACAACTGGCCGATCTCGACCTGCCGCAGATCTGGGAACTCACCCGCGGCGCGGGCCAACGGGTGGCAGTCATCGACACCGGGGTCTCACGACACCGCCGGCTGCCCAACCTGGTGCCCGGCGGCGACTACGTGTCGGCCGGCGACGGTACCCAGGATTGCGACGCGCACGGCACGCTGGTCGCTGGAATCATTGCTGCCGCAGCCGATCCCGCCTCGGACAAATTCAGCGGCCTGGCGCCCGATGTCACCGTGATAAGCATTCGTCAGTCGAGCACGAAATTCGGCCCAGCCGGCGACCGGGCCGGCTCGGGGGTCGGCGACGTCGACACCATGGCCAGAGCCGTCCGGACCGCCGCTGACCTGGGCGCGTCGGTGATCAACATTTCCTCGGTTGCCTGTGTCCCCGCCACCGATGCGCTCGACGACCGCGCGCTGGGCGCCGCGCTGGCCTATGCCGTCGAAGTCAAGAACACCGTCGTAGTGACCGCCGCCGGTAATTCCGTGGGCAGCGCACAGTGTCCGGCCCAGCCCTCCGACGCAACCCGCGACACCGTGACGGTTGCGGTCAGTCCGGCCTGGTATGACGACTACGTGCTGACCGTCGGGTCCGTCAACGCCGACGGCACGCCATCGGCCTTCACGCTGGCCGGCCCGTGGGTGGATGTCGCCGCGACCGGCGAGCGCGTGACTTCGCTGAGCCCCGTCGGCGACGGCATCGTGAATAGTTCGGCCGGACAACAGGGTTCGGCACCATTGTCCGGAACGAGTTATGCCGCGCCGGTGGTGAGCGGGCTGGCCGCGCTGATCCGGTCACGGTTCCCGTCGTTGACCGCGCGGCAGGTGATGCAGCGCATCGAGTCGACCGCCCACCACCCATCCGCGGGTTGGGATCCGCTGGTGGGCTGTGGCACTGTCGACATCCTGGCGGCGGTCAGCACCGACCCCGGTCCGAAACCCCAGCAGCCACACGATGTTCCGGCACCCATCTCCGCATCGCCCACCTCCACGCCGGCCGACGACGGATCTCGAAACACGGCGTTGGGTGGGGCAGTGATCTGTCTGGTGGTCCTGGTGGTGGCGATCGTCAGCGGCGCGGTGTCGCGCCGGCTAAGGCAGCCCGACATCACGCGCGACTGACGCCCGCCGCCGGTCCAGTTCCGGTCCCGACGGCAGCAACGCCAGCACCGGCCACGGCGCCGGCACCGCGACCGCGGGCAATCCGAGGTCATGTGCCGCCTCCTCGTCGCCGATGGCGAACCGCACACCGCTATCGGTGACCAGATAGCGCGTGTGCCCGCGGGCGCCATCCGACACGTAGGCACTGCGTCCCGGTGACAGATAGAACGCATCCAGCGCGGGGCCGCGCCCGTCGGCCTGTGCCAGGCTCGCGGGGGCCTGCCCGGCCGGCACCGGCAGGTCCCTGCCCACCGAAATGCCCACCGAAATGCCCACCGAAATATCGACCGGCCCTGACGCGGCGGTCCACGACGCGCACACCGTGGCGCCATCCACGACGACCGGCGCCCGATCCGGGAAGGTGGACACCGGCAGGCTGTCGACGATCGGCACCGCACCGATCACATCGGGGGCCAGCGTGTTGACGGTCGCGCTGCCGCGCGAGTCACTGAACCGCAGCAGATCGGCGGCGACCTGGCCGATGCGCTGCACCCCACCGGCCAGCACGGCGTAGTACTCGTCGCCGCCGGTGCGTGTGATCCTCAGCACACTGCCCACGGCGAATCGCAGCCCGGCCGGCCCGGGTCCGCCCGCGCCGCGGATCCGGGGGACGACGATCGGCGGTGCCTCCGGCACGGCGTTGAGCAAAGCCGGCGAGACGACTTGCGGGACCCGCCCCTCCAGCCGCAACGCGCGCAGCACCGAAGGATCGCCGAGTTCTACCACCGCGCGCCGGCCGCGGTAGAGCAGCTGGGCCGGCGAACCGGCGCCGGCGGTAACCAGCGCGGCCTGCCCAGCGGCCAGCGACGGCACGGAACCGGGACCGACGATCACCGTCGTCGCCGCACCGCGGTCCGAATCACAGATCGTCCAGATCGATTCGGCCGCCGCCAACGGTGCCGCGAGGACTGCGGGGGCACCCGGAATCCCAAGCAGCGGGCCATGTTTGGCGCGGTTCAATGCCGATTCGGCAACCGGGCGCGGATTGGCCGGCGTCGCCGCGATCAGTCGCGCCGAGGCCAGGTTCAAAACCGGATGCCACGTATCGCCCACCCGCACGTAAAGCGCACCGGATTCGCGGCCCATCGCGATTTGTGCATCACCGAGCACGGGCTGCGGCCGCAGCAACCCAACAAACGCGCACCCTGCCACCGCGACGGCTGTCACCACGCACCCCAGCGCCAACGGCCTGCGCAGGGGTTCGTCGACAGTGACCAGATCCTTGTGCAGCAATGCCCGCTCGAGACGCCGAACCAGAAATCGATAGCCGCTCGCGTGCAGCCAGGCTGTCATCGGCCCCCCAGACATGTACGTCGTTGCGCCTACCGTAGGCCGCCGACCGGGGCTTTCCGCACTGTTCATCCACAGGCTGCAAGGTTTCACGCCGCCTGGGCGCGGGTAAAATTTCGGGGTGAATTATGACCTCTTGCGCCGCGCTGCCATCGGGGTGGTCGCCGCCGGCGCTCTGTTAGCCACCCCGATCGCCGTCAAGGCCGCCGCTCCGATCGCCTCCGCCACCGACTGCCCGGACGCCGAAGTCACCTTCGCCCGGGGTACCAGCGAGCCGCCCGGCATCGGCCGCGTCGGCGACGCCTTCGTCGACTCGCTGCGCCAGCAGACCGGCAAGAACATCGGCGTGTACGCGGTGAACTACGCCGCCAGCCGCCTGCAGCTGCACACCGGCGACGGCGCCAACGACGCCATCTCTCACATCAAGTCCATGGCCGCGTCCTGCCCCAACACCAAGATCGTCCTGGGCGGCTACTCGCAGGGGGCCGACGTCATCGACATCGTGGCCGGAGTTCCGTTGGGCGGCATCAGTTTTGGCAGCCCGCTGCCGCCCGAATACGCGGACAACATCGCGGCGGTAGCGGTTTTCGGAAATGTGGCCAACCGCAGCGGCGGATCGCTGACCACCCAGAGCGCACTGTTGGGCTCCAAGGCAATTGACCTGTGCAACCCCAGCGACCCGATCTGTCACGCCGGCCCCGGCAACGAGTGGAGCGGGCACACCGACGGCTATGTGCCCGTGTACACCACGCAGGCGGCCAGTTTCGTCGCGACGAAGTTGATGGGCGCCCCCATCGTGCAGATCCCGGGTACGGTCCCGCAGGCGCCG
This sequence comes from Mycobacterium angelicum, assembly GCF_002086155.1. Classification (GTDB taxonomy): domain Bacteria; phylum Actinomycetota; class Actinomycetes; order Mycobacteriales; family Mycobacteriaceae; genus Mycobacterium; species Mycobacterium angelicum. The sequence goes on from NZ_MVHE01000011.1 coordinate 104,038, forward strand.
GGTCCACAACTGGCGCCGGGCCCCGGCCCGCAGATACCCGGCCAGCAGGTGCCCATTCAGCAAGTGCCCGGCGCGCAGGTGCCCAGCACCAACGTCGTGCAGGTCCACTGACGCACCGTCAGTAAGCCCGTAACATTGCGCCATGAGATCCATCCCCAGTGGCGCACGATGTTCGGCACACCGCCTCGCCAGTCTGGCGGCCGTCGCAATCGCGGCGGCCGCGTTGTTACTGGCAACGCCGCTGGCCCCTAAAGCATCGGCGGCCGGCTGCCCGGACATCGAGGTGGTGTTCGCCCGGGGAACCGGTGAGCCGCCCGGCGTCGGCCGGGTGGGCCAGGCCCTGATCAACTCACTGCATCAGCAGACCGGCCGCAACGTCGGCGCGTACGGGGTGAACTACCCGGCGAACAAAGACTTCCTGGCCGCGGCCGAGGGCGCCAACGACGCCAGCGACCACGTCCAGCAGATGGCCAACAACTGCCCCGACACCAAGCTCGTACTCGGCGGATACTCCCAGGGCGCCGCGGTCATCGACATCGTCACCGCGGCACCGTTACCCGGGCTCGGCTTCACCCAGCCATTACCGCCCGAAGCCGCGCAACACGTCGCCGCGGTCACCCTTTTCGGGAATCCGTCCGGCCGGGCCGGCGGCCTGCTGACCGCGCTCAGCCCGCAATTCGCGGGCAAGATCGACAACCTGTGCAACGAGGGCGATCCCATCTGTTCGGACGGCAATCAGTGGAAGGCACACATGGGCTACGTGCCCGGCCTGACCAATGAGGCCGCGAGTTTCGTCGTCGGCAAGCTCTAGCGAAAATTGGCAGGCCGCCACATGCGAGGTTAGGATTTGCCGACCTCACCAACGATGCTGACCAGTTCCAGGAATTCCCAAGGGTTTTCGCAGTCACTTGACAGGTTCGCGCGTTCGGGAGGATTGATGCAAGCCATCGAGACACAGCTCGAGGACGCGACCGAGCTGCCCACCACGAAGGCCGCCGGTGAGACACTCGAGGACTACACCCTGCGCTTCGCACCCCGCAGCTACCGGCGATGGTCACCGGCGGTGGTGGGCATCTCCGCGCTCGGCGGCATCGCCTACCTTGCGGACTTCGCCATCGGCGCCAACGTCGGCATCAGCTGGGGCACCGCCAACGCCCTGTGGGGCATCGGGATCTTCGCCCTGGTGGTGTTGGCCACCGGCTTTCCCCTGGCCTACTACGCGGCCCGCTACAACATCGACTTGGATCTGATCACCCGCGGCAGCGGTTTCGGCTACTACGGGTCGGTGGTAACCAACGTGATCTTTGCGACGTTCACCTTCATCTTCTTTGCCCTCGAGGGTTCGATCATGGCCCAGGGCCTCAACCTGGGTCTGCACGTTCCACTGTGGCTGGGCTATGCCTGCTCGACGCTGCTGATCTTTCCGCTGGTGATGTACGGCATGAAAGTGCTTTCCCAGCTTCAGCTTTGGACCACCCCGCTGTGGCTGGCCCTGATGGTGGCGCCGTTCGCCTACTTGGTGATCAGCCATCCCGATTCGATCTCGCAGTTCTTTTCCTACGCCGGTAAGGACGGCAGGGGCGGCGTCACGGTCGGCTCTGTCCTGCTGGCCGCGGGCGTCTGCCTCTCACTGATCGCTCAAATCGCCGAGCAGATCGACTATCTGCGTTTCATGCCGCCGCGCACGCCGGAGAATTCGCGCAAGTGGTGGACGTGGATGGTGCTCGCCGGACCCGGCTGGGTGATTTTCGGTGCGCTCAAACAAGTCATCGGGCTGTTCCTGGCGGTGTATCTGATCTCCAACGTCGCCGGCGCCAGCGCATTCGCCAATGTGCCGGTGCACCAGTTCATGCAGATTTACCGCAACTTCATGCCGGGTTGGCTGGCGCTCACCCTGGCGGTGGTTCTGGTGGTGCTCAGCCAGATCAAAATCAATGTGACCAACGCCTATTCGGGCTCGCTGGCGTGGACCAACTCGTTCACCCGCGTCACCAAGCACTACCCGGGGCGGGTGGTGTTCCTGGGAGTGAACCTCGGCATCGCGCTGATCCTGATGGAAGCCAACATGTTTGACTTCCTCAACACCATTCTCGGTTTCTACGCCAACTGCGGCATGGCCTGGGTGGTGACGGTGGCCTCCGACATCGTCTTCAACAAGTACCTGCTCGGGCTGTCGCCGCGCACCCCCGAATTCCGCCGGGGCATGCTCTATGCCATCAACCCGGTCGGCTTCGGCTCGATGCTGCTGGCGGCGGGCCTGTCCATCCTCGCCTTTTTCGGCGGCCTAGGTGCCGCGCTACGGCCCTATTCGCCGTTGGTGGCGATCGTCATCGCGTTGGTGATGCCGCCCATCCTGGCAATCGTCACCAAAGGTAAGTACTACCTGCGGCGCACCCACGACGGCATCGATCTGCCCATGTACGACGAGCACGGCAATCCCTCGGCCGAGCAGTTGAACTGCCATGTCTGCTCGCACAATTTCGAGCGGCCCGACATGTTGATCTGCCAAAGCCACGAGGCACATATCTGCTCACTGTGCCTGTCCACGGATCGAGACGCCGAGCATTTGCTTCCGGCCCACGTGTAGTCGCGGGAATACAATAGCCTGCAATTAATGTTGCATTAGGCTATTATTTCCTTAGGCCGTCTTTGTGCCTGAGATGTTTTCCCTGCTCACGAAAGCTTTGTCCCCTATTGCCATGCCGATCGACCCTAACTTCTTCGGGGCGTTACCGCCCGAGATCAACTCCGGCCGCATGTATGCCGGTGTTGGCTCGGGTCCCCTGATGGCGGCCGCAGCCGCCTGGGACGGGCTGGCACATGACCTCAGCGCCACGGCGACGGGCTACAGCTCGGTGCTGTCCGAGCTGACCGGGATGCCGTGGCAGGGGCCCGCGTCGGCGTCCATGATCGGCGCCGTCACGCCGTATGTGGCGTGGCTGAACGCGATGGCCGGCCAAGCCGAGCAGACGGGCATGCAGGCCAGGGCCGCGGCCGCGGCCTACGAAGCCGCGTTCACGATGACGGTGCCACCGCCGCTCATCACCGCAAATCGAGTTCTGTTGATGGCCCTGGTCGCAACGAACTTCTTCGGGCAGAACACGCCGGCGATCGCAGCCACCGAAGCCGAATACGCCGCGTTCTGGGCCCAAGACGCCGCAGCCATGTACGAATACGCCGGCGCCTCGGCGGCCGCCTCGGTCTTGACTCCCTTCGCGCCGCCACCGGACACCACCAACCCCGAAAACGCCGCGCAGCTGGTCGTCAAGCTGACACCGCTGGCCCCGGTCAAACCGCCGTGGTTTCCCATAATTCCGACCAGCGTGTGGAACACCCTGGTAAACACTTGGGGTTTGTCGTATTTCGGCATCGGCATCGTTCAGCTGGCCACTCTGTTTGCCCAACAAGTGATCCCGGACTCCGCGCCGGCCGCGGCCGGTGCCGGCGGTGCGGCCGTTGGGCTGGCGCCGAGTCTGGTGAGTGCGGTGTCGGGCCCGGTTTCGGCGGGTTTGGGCGAGGCGGAGAAGATCGGCCCGATGTCGGTACCGCCGAGCTGGAGCGCAACGCCGGCGACGTTAACCGGTGCGACCGCGGAGATTTCGGAGACAGTCCTGCCCGCCGCCGCCACCAATGGACCAGGGCCCCTGCTTCCAGGGGCGCCGCTGACGGGCGGGGGCCGCCCGAACACCTTCGCCCGGCGCCGCTACGGCCGCCGCTTCCGGGTGATGTCACGGCCGCCGGCTGCGGGCTGAAAGAGGAGAAAAACAATGGATTTCGGAGCGTTGCCACCGGAGATCAACTCCATGCGAATGTATTCCGGGCCGGGATCGACATCGATGTTGACCGCCGCGTCATCCTGGAGTGGCCTGGCCGCCGAATTGAACTCGGCGACAACGGCATACGAGGGCGTGATCGATACGCTGCGCTCCGAGGAGTGGGTGGGCCCCTCGTCGGCGGCCATGGCCGACTCGGTGGCGCCGTATGTGGCATGGCTGCGCGCTACCGCCGCCCAAGCCGAACAATCGGCGAGCAAGGCGCGTCTGGCCGCGGCGGCGTACGAGACCGCCTTCGCAGCAACGGTGCCACCGCCGCTGATCGCGGCCAACCGCGCCCAGCTGACGTCACTGGTCAATACCAATCTCTTGGGCCTCAACACCGCCGCCATCGCGGCCACCGAAGCCCATTACGGCGAAATGTGGGCGCAGGACGCCGTAGCCATGTACAGCTACGCCGCAGCTTCGGCGGCCGCGGCGACGGTGACGCCCTATGCTCCCCCGCCGCAGACCAGTAGCCCCAGCGCGTTGGCCACCCAGGCCGGCGCGGTCGCCCATGCCGCGGCCAGCACCGCCGGCGCGACGCAGTCCACGCTGTCCCGGCTGCTCTCTGAGGTACCGGGCGTGTTGCGCGGCCTCACCTCGCCGATGGTCGACCCCTTCGGGCCAATCGAGAAGTTCCTCGAGTGGTATGCGCCGTTTGCGAACTTCTTCTACGACACGCTCGGGCTGCCGTTCTTCGGCGCCGGCATCGCCAGCTTCTTCGCCTCAACCGCCAAGACCATGGGGATGCTGCCGGCGGCTGCCGCACCCGAGGCCGCCGCCGCCGCAGTCGGCGCGACCGGCGCCGCCCAGGTAGTCAGCAGCGGGCCCGTCGCCGCGGCGACGGGAAGCGCGGCCAACATCGGCGGCAAATTGTCCGTACCCCCCACCTGGGCCGGCGCGAGCCCGGCAGCGACTCCCATGCCGGACACCCAGTACGTCAGCGATGTGGTCGAACCGGCCGAGTTCGCTCCGGCCGGAAACGTGGTGGGCGGCATGCCGGTTGGCGGTTCGGGCAGAAGCGCAGCCGGTGCGGGTCCGCGCTACGGCGTACGTCTGACGGTGATGACCCGGCCGCCGTCCGCCGGGTAGTTTGACGCACGACACATTTTCGGGGCGTATGTAACGCTCATAACAATTGACAACTATTGACGGTATGGATTATTTCTTATTCATACTATCGCAGTAGGCATGCTTGTTGTCGGTAGTCGAACAATTCCGCTTTGCTCAGGACGGTTTCGATGACGGTTGACATGCCGACCCGCCATGGTGCATTCACGGCCGTCCCGGCCCAAATGAGTTGCGCCGCAGATCAATTGAAATGCCAGCTAGATGCGGCGACGACGCCCGGTAACCCCCTCCGTGTAAAGAGAATTGACATTGGGCGCAATAGTCGAATTTCCGCTATTGCCATCGGCGCAACCGAAAAGCCACACATTCTCCCGGCAATGAACTTCGGAGCAATGCCACCCGAGGTCAATTCCGGCCGCATGTATTCGGGCGCGGGTTCGGGCCCGCTGCTGGCCGCCGCGGCAGCCTGGGAAGGGCTGGCCGCGGAAGTCGCTTCGGCGGCAAACGGCTGCCAGTCGGTGATTTCGGGGCTGGTCAGCTCGGCCTGGTCCGGGCCCTCGTCGGCGTCGATGGTCGCCGCGGTCGCGCCATATGTCGCGTGGCTCGGTGCGACGGCGGCACGGTGCGAGCAGACCGGCCTGCACGCCAGGGCGGCGGCCGCGGCGTATGAGACAGCGTTCGCGATGACGGTGCCGCCGCCGGTAATCGCGGCCAACCGGGCACTGTTGATGGCCCTGATCGCCACCAACTTCTTCGGTCAGAACACACCGGCAATCGCGGCAACCGAGGCCCAGTACGCGGAGTTCTGGGCCCAGGACGCCGCCGCCATGTACGGCTATGCCGGCTCCTCGGCGATCGCTGCGCAGTTGACGCCGTTCGCGCCACCGCCCCCGCCGACCACGCCGCCGTCGAGAAACCACACTCTCGGCGAGCATTTCCCGCTTCTTTCGACCACAGCCTGGGAAGCCCTGTCGACCTTCGAGTCGTTGTTTTACGACGCGACGGGCTTTGTCCTGAATGCCGGGCAGGTAGCGCAGGCCATGATCTTCCCCCCGGCGCCGGCACCGGCAGCCGCCACAGCACTGCCGAGTCTGGTGCGCGCCGGCCAAGGGCCTGGGCCGATCGCGGTGTCGGCAGGTATCGGCACGGCGGCCCGGGTCGGCCTGATGTCGACGCCGCCGAGTTGGACGGGCCCGCCGTCAGCACCCAAGGCGAACATCACGACGGTTTCACGCTCCGTGTTCGCCGCCGCCCCGAAGGGTGATGCGAGCGGGCTGCTTCGCGGGATACCAACGCGGCGCGGGGCTCCCGCGACGCACTATGCCCATCGCCAATACGGCTTCCCCGTCAGCGTGGTACCCCGGCCGCCGGCCGGTGGATAGCCCGGCACTAGGTTAAGGAATCTGCTGCAATGCATTTCGATTTTGGAGCGCTACCCCCCGAGATTCACTCCACCCGGATGTATTCCGGTCCTGGCGCCTCATCGATGTTGGCCGCCGCATCGGCCTGGAACGGACTGGCCGCCGAATTACGTTCGACCGCAGGCGATTTCCACACCGTAGTCACCAGGCTGCACCGCGACGACTGGGTGGGCCCCGCGTCGACATCGATGGCCGACGCGGTCGCACCGTACGCGGCGTGGCTGCGTGCCACTGCGGTCCAGGCTGAACAGGCTGCCACCCACGCACGCCTAGCGGCCACCGCCTACGAGACCGCCTTCGCCGCCGTCGTACCCCCGCCGCTTGTCGCGGCCAACCGCGCGCAGCTGATGTCGCTGGTTGCCACCAACGTGCTCGGCCAAAACACGGCGGCCATCGCGGCCGTCGAGGCCAGGTACGGCGAAATGTGGGCCCAGGATGTGGCGGCCATGTACCAGTACGCCGGCGCGTCGGCGACCGCCGCCACGGTGGCGCCGTTCGCCGAGCCGCCCCCGATCGCCAACCCGGCCGCCACCGCGGCCGCCGGCGCGGCCGCCGGCGCGGCGCAGAGCAACTTGGGACGGGTGATTTCCCAAGTGCCGCAAGCGCTGCGAGGCATGGCTTCGCCGGTCTCGCGGCCGATGAGCAGCGGCACGTCGTCGACGCCGAAGAGACCGCTAGAGCGATGGCTGACCTGGTACGAACCGTTCGAATCCTTTCTCTACGACACGATCGGGCTGCCCTACTTCGGTTTGGGTATGGCCAACAGCGCCCTGTCGTCGGCGAACGCACTGCAGGGTCTCATCCCGTCGGCGGCCGCCGGGGCGGGCGCGGCCGCGGCCGCGTCCGCTAACGACTTGGGAGCGCTGCTGAGTGGCGGGCATGTCTCGGCCGCCATGGGTAGCGCGCCCGCGATCGGCAAGTTGTCGGTGCCCACCCCGTGGGCAGAAGCCGGCCCGGCGGTACGTCCGCTCGCGGCGCCCCTGCGCGTCAGCAATGTCATCGAGCCACCGGAGGCGGGCGTGCCCGGTAACCTGCTGGGCGGCATGCCGCTGGCGGGCGCCGGCGCCGGCCCGGCCGGTACCAGTCCCCGCTACGGGGTTCGTCTCACCGTGATGGCCCGGCCGCCCTGTGCGGGCTAGCGCGAGCGCAGGTCGCGCGTGATCAAGGTGCGGGAGGCGAGCTGATCATCGGGCGGGTAGTCAACTCCGATCATGGTCAGTCCACGCGCCGGTGCGGCCGCGAAGTCGCTGGATCGTGCTGGCGCACTGAGCAATTCGCGACACCAAGCCGCGGTGCGCCGGTGCTCGCCGACGGCCAGCAGCGCTCCGACCAGTGAGCGCACCATTGACCAGCAGAACGCGTCGGCGCTGACGTGTGCGGTAATCAGGTCGCCGTCGCCCGACCAGTCCAGCCGCTGCAGCTCCCGGATGGTGGTGGCGCCGTCGCGATGACGGCAGAACGCCGCGAAATCGTGCAGTCCCAACAAGTCTTGAGAGGCTGAGTTCATCGCGGATAGGTCCAGGGTTCGCGGCCACGCGGTAATGTAACGCGCCAGCTGCGGCCGCACACCGTAGGGAGCCGTCGACAACCGGTAGGCGTAGTGGCGGCGCAGCGCCGAAAACCGGGCGTCGAATCCGCTTGGCGCACGGGCGATGTCGACGACCCGGACGTCGCTGGGCAGAAATCTGCCCAGTCGGCGCAGCAGCGGCACGAATTCCGGATCGCCGGCGCGCTGCGCGCGTGAGTAGGCGTTCGGCAACGCCTCGATGGGCACGTCGGCGTGGGCCACCTGGCCGGTGGCGTGCACTCCGGCGTCGGTGCGACCGGCCGCCCGCAGCCGGATCGGCGCACGGAAAACGGTCGTCAGCGCCTCATCGAGAACACCGGCGACCGTTCGCTGTCCGGCTTGTGCCGCCCAGCCCGCGAAATCGGTTCCGTCATAGGCGATGTCGAGCCGCAGACGGACGTCCCCGCTAATTCTCGGGGGCCTCTTCCGGAGCCTCTCCGGCGGCTTCTTCAGTGGCCTCAGCAGCCTCCGTGGTCTCTTCGGGCGCCTCAGCAGCCTCTTCAGCCGTCGGACCTTCAGCGGCTTCCGGCTCGACGGTCGCCTGCGGCGCCGCCGCAGCTGCCACCGGGGCATCCTTCTGCGACGCCTTCACCCGGCGCGCCCGATCCGCCTCGGACGTCACCGTCTTCTCCCGCACCAGCTCGATCACGGCCATCGGGGCATTGTCGCCCTTGCGTGCCTCGACCTTGATGATGCGGGTGTAGCCGCCGTTGCGGTCGGCGAAGAACGGCCCGATCTCGGCGAACAGGGCGTGCACCACATCCTTGTCGCGAATCTTCTTGAGCACCTCACGCCGGTTGTGCAGCGTGCCTTTCTTGGCGTGGGTGATCAGCTTCTCCGCGTACGGCCGCAATGCCCGGGCCTTCGGCTCGGTGGTCTTGATCCGGCCGTGTTCGAACAACGACGTGGCCAGGTTGGCCAAAATCGCCTTCTGGTGCGAAGACGACCCGCCGAGGCGAGGGCCCTTGGTGGGCTTAGGCATTGGAGGCGCTCCTGTCTAGATGTGCAAAGCGAAATTAGAGCTGTTCGGTTTCGGCGTAGTCCTGGTCGTCGTAGGCGCCCTCGGTGGACCAGGTACCGGTGGCGACGTCGTAGCCGGCGACCTCGGACGGGTCGAAGCTGGGCGGGCTGTCCTTGAGCGACAGACCGAGCTGGTGCAGCTTGACCTTGACCTCGTCGATGGACTTCTGGCCGAAGTTGCGGATGTCGAGCAGGTCGGACTCGGTGCGCGAGACCAGCTCGCCGACGGTGTGCACACCCTCGCGCTTGAGGCAGTTGTAGGACCGCACGGTCAGGTCCAGGTCGTCGATGGGCAGCGCGAACGACGCGATGTGGTCGGCCTCGGCCGGTGACGGCCCGATCTCGATGCCTTCGGCTTCGACGTTGAGTTCGCGTGCCAGACCGAACAATTCGACCAGCGTCTTACCGGCGGAAGCCAGCGCGTCGCGCGGGGTGATCGAGCTCTTGGTCTCCACGTCCAGGATCAGCTTGTCGAAGTCGGTGCGCTGCTCGACCCGGGTGGCGTCCACCTTGTAGGTCACCTTGAGCACCGGCGAGTAGATGGAATCGACTGGGATGCGGCCGATTTCGGCGCCCGACGCGCGGTTCTGCACGGCCGGGACGTAACCGCGGCCCCGCTCGACGACGAGCTCGACCTCGAGCTTGCCCTTGTCGTTCAGGGTCGCGATGTGCATGCCGGGGTTGTGCACGGTGACACCCGCGGGAGGCACGATGTCGCCCGCGGTGACCTCGCCCGGGCCCTGCTTACGCAGGTACATGGTGACGGGCTCGTCCTCCTCGGACGAGACGACCAGGCCCTTGAGGTTCAGGATGATGTCGGTGACATCCTCTTTGACGCCGGGCACGGTGGTGAACTCGTGCAGCACGCCGTCGATGCGAATGCTGGTGACGGCCGCGCCGGGGATCGACGACAGCAGCGTGCGCCGCAGCGAATTGCCCAGGGTGTAGCCGAATCCGGGCTCCAACGGCTCGATGACGAACTGGGACCGGTTGTCGGTGAGAATGTCCTCGGACAGGGTGGGCCGCTGAGAAATCAGCATGGTGTTTCTTCTTCTCCTTCTCGGCACCCGCTATTTGATGCCGCTCAGGTATCCCGCCCCGGATGGTGCGGGAAGTCTGGTTACTTCGAGTAGTACTCGACGATCAGCTGCTCGGTGAGCGGCACATCGATCTGAGCACGCTCGGGCAATTGGTGGATCAGGATGCGCTGGCGCTCACCGACGACCTGGATCCAGCTCGGGATCGGGCGGTCACCGGCGGTCTCCCGCGCGATCTGGAACGGCACCGTGTTCAGCGAGTTGTCCCGGACGTCGATGATGTCGTACTGCGACACCCGGTAGCTGGGGACGTTGACGTGCACGCCGTTGACGGTGAAGTGGCCGTGGCTGACCAGCTGACGGGCCATCCGGCGGGTGCGCGCCAGCCCGGCGCGGTACACGACGTTGTCAAGCCGGCTTTCCAGGATGCGCAGCAGTTCCTCACCGGTCTTGCCCGAGTGACGAACGGCCTCTTCGTAATAGCGGCGGAACTGCTTTTCCATCACGCCGTAGGTGAAGCGAGCCTTCTGCTTCTCCTGCAGCTGCTGGCGGTACTCGCTGTCCTTGACCCGGGCGCGGCCATGCTGGCCGGGCGGGTAAGGCCGCTTCTCATACGACTGGTCGCCACCGACGAGGTCGGTGCCCAGCCGACGCGACTTGCGAGTGACGGGTCCTGTGTAACGAGCCATGTTTTCTAGACCCTTCTGCGCTTGGGCGGACGGACGCCGTTGTGCGGCTGGGGGGTGACGTCGGAGATCGCGCCGACCTCAAGGCCGGCAGCCTGCAGCGAACGGATCGCGGTCTCGCGGCCGGAGCCGGGGCCCTTGACGAACACGTCGACCTTTTTCACACCGTGCTCCTGGGCTTTGCGCGCGGCGTTCTCGGCAGCCAGCTGAGCGGCGAACGGAGTCGACTTACGGGATCCCTTGAACCCGACGTGACCCGACGACGCCCAGGCGATGACGTTGCCCTGCGGGTCGGTGATCGTCACGATCGTGTTGTTGAACGTGCTCTTGATGTGCGCGGCGCCGTGCGGGACGTTCTTCTTTTCCCTGCGGCGGGTCTTCTGGCCCTTCTTAGCGGACGCAGATTGCCCCTTTTTTGCTGGTGGCATCGGGTTCTACCTGGCCTTCTTCTTGCCTGCGATGGTGCGCTTGGGGCCTTTGCGGGTCCGCGCATTGGTCTTAGTCCGTTGGCCGCGCACCGGCAGACCGCGGCGGTGCCGCAGGCCCTGGTAGCAGCCGATCTCGATTTTGCGACGGATGTCGGCCTGTACCTCGCGGCGCAGGTCACCCTCCACCTTCAGGTTGGCTTCGATGTAGTCACGCAGATGAGTGAGCTGGTCATCGGTGAGGTCCTTGGTGCGCAGGTCCTTGTCGATGCCAGTGGCAGCCAGAATTTCGTTGGAGCGGGTCCGGCCGATGCCGAAGATGTAGGTCAGCGCGATCTCCATCCGCTTATCGCGCGGCAGATCGACGCCTACTAGTCGAGCCATAGGTGGCGTTTCCTCTTTTTCTCAGCGGAGGTCTTTTCCCAGTCCGTTCCCCACCTGTTTGGTGGGGGCCCGGCCTCCGTCCGGACGTGGATGAGCCGGCCCATCTCTATAGATGCCAGCCGCTCATTGGTGCTGGGAGGTCTGCGTTCAGTTGTTATGGAGCGGGCCGGCTTATCAGCCCTGCCGCTGCTTGTGGCGCGGATCAGAGCAGATCACCATGACCCGCCCATGCCGACGGATCACCCTGCACTTGTCACAGATTGGCTTGACGCTCGGGTTCACCTTCACGGCAGTCTCGGTCCTGTTCTTCCTGGGCTTTTCTTATATATCGTCGCGCTACTTGTACCGGTACACGATCCGGCCGCGCGACAGGTCGTAGGGCGACAGCTCCACGACCACGCGGTCCTCGGGCAGGATGCGGATGTAGTGCTGCCGCATCTTGCCGCTGATGTGGGCGAGCACCTTGTGACCGTTCTCCAGCTCAATGCGAAACATGGCATTGGGCAGGGGCTCGACCACGCGACCCTCGACCTCTATGGCACCGTCCTTCTTGGCCATTACGTTGTGGCGATCCTTCTCTATCTCGTCGGTGCACCCGGTTCGGCGCAGCACGTACTACGACTACTCAACGTGAGCCGGTGGTGGAAATTCCAAGACTGGGCACGCCAGAAGCCGGCACGGACGCCGCACCGTTGGTCCACCTTACTCGCACCGCTACTCCCTGCGCAAAACGCGCAACGTGGAATAGCCTGCGGCGGCCCGGCGGTTAGTCCAACCATGACAGCCTCTGCCGCCAACCAAGCCACCAAAAAGCCCAATCTCGGCCGCTTCGGATCGTTCGGCCGGGGTGTCACGCCCCAGCAGGCCAAAGAAATCGAAGCCCTGGGCTACGGGGCGGTCTGGGTGGGCGCCTCACCACCGGCCGAGCTGGCCTGGGTGGAGCCCATCCTCGAAGCGACCACCACCTTGCAGGTGGCCACCGGCATCGTCAACATCTGGTCCGCGCCGGCCAAGCCGGTCGCCGAGTCGTTTCACCGGATCGACAAGGCCTACCCGGGCCGTTTCCTGCTGGGCATCGGGGTTGGCCACCCTGAGGCGGTCACCGAATACAAGAAGCCCTACGAAGCCCTATCGGAGTATCTGGACCTTCTCGACGACTACGGCGTCCCCGCCGACCGCCGGGTCGTGGCGGCGCTGGGCCCCCGGGTCCTGAAACTGGCCGCACAGCGCAGCGCCGGCGCGCATCCGTACCTGACCACTCCCGAGCACACAGCGCAGGCCCGTGAGCTGATCGGTCCCGGGTCGTTCCTGGCACCCGAGCACAAGGTGGTACTGACCACCGACAGCGACAAGGCCCGGGCCGTCGGACGCAAGGCCCTCGACATGTATCTCAACCTGGCCAACTACCTCAACAGCTGGAAGCGGCTGGGCTTCGGCGACGACGACGTCGCGAAACCGGGCAGCGACCGGCTGGTGGACGCCGTGGTCGCCTACGGCACCCCCGAGGCCATCGCGGCCCGGCTCACCGAGCATCTGGATGCCGGCGCCGACCACGTCCCCGTTCAGGTCCTCACCAGGAGCGAGAACCTGGTCCCCGCACTCGCCGAACTGGCCGGAGCACTGGGGCTGACCCGTTAGGGTTTGACCCATGCGGTTGCTCGTCACCGGTGGCGCGGGATTCATCGGCGCGAATTTTGTGCACAGCACCGTACGTGAGTATCCCGACGACACGGTGACGGTGCTCGACGCCTTCACCTACGCCGGCAGGCGCGAGTCGCTGGCCGACGTCGAGGACACCGTCCGGGTGGTACAGGGCGATGTCGCCGACGCCGAACTGGTTTCGCAGCTGGTCGCCGAATCCGATGCGGTGGTGCATTTCGCCGCGGAATCCCACGTCGACAACGCACTGGACAACCCCGAGCCGTTCCTGCACACCAACGTGCTGGGCACCTTCACCATCCTGGAAGCGGTTCGGCGCCACGGTGTTCGGCTGCACCACATTTCGACCGACGAGGTCTACGGCGACCTAGAGCTCGACGATCCGGCGCGGTTCACCGAGGCCACGCCGTACAACCCGTCGAGTCCGTACTCGGCGACCAAGGCCGGCGGTGACATGTTGGTGCGGGCCTGGGTGCGCTCCTACGGCGTCCGCGCGACAATCTCCAACTGCTCCAACAACTACGGGCCCTATCAGCACGTGGAGAAGTTCATCCCGCGTCAGATCACCAATGTGCTCACCGGCCGACGGCCCAAGCTCTACGGCGCCGGCGCCAATGTCCGCGACTGGATCCACGTCGAGGACCACAACAGCGCGGTGCGCCGGATTCTGGAGAAGGGCCAGATCGGCCGGACCTATCTGATCAGTTCCGAGGGCGAGCGCGACAACCTGACCGTGCTGCGCACGCTGCTGCAGTTAATGGGCCATGGGCCCGACGACTTCGACCACGTGACCGACCGCGTCGGCCACGACCTGCGCTACGCGATCGACCCGTCCACGTTGTACAACGAATTGGGTTGGGCGCCAAAGCATACCGACTTCGAGGAGGGCCTGCGCGCCACCATCGACTGGTACCGTGACAACGAGTCGTGGTGGCGTCCGCTCAAGGACGCCGCGGAAGCCCGCTACGAACAGCGCGGCCAGTGACATGAAGGTACGCGAACTCGGCGTCCCGGGCGCCTGGGAAATCACCCCGACCGTGCACGGCGATTCGCGCGGACTGTTCTTCGAATGGATCACCGATCACGGCTTCACCGCATTCGCCGGTCACCACTTGGACGTGCGGCAGGCCAACTGTTCGGTGTCCGCGGCCGGCGTGCTGCGGGGTCTGCACTTCGCCCAGCTGCCACCCAGTCAAGCCAAATACGTCACCTGTGTGTCCGGTTCGGTGTTCGACGTCGTCGTCGACATCCGGGTCGGCTCACCGACCTTCGGCCGGTGGGACTCGGTGCTGCTGGACGATAGCGACCGGCGCACCATCTACATCTCCGAAGGGCTCGCACACGGTTTCCTTGCGTTGCAAGACAATTCGACCGTGATGTATTTATGCTCGGCCGAATACAACCCGCAGCGCGAGCACACCATCTGCGCCACCGACCCGGCCCTGGCCATCGACTGGCCGCTGGTCGACGGCGCTCCGCCCAGCCTGTCCGACCGCGACGCGGCCGCCCCCGGCTTCGAGGAAGTGCGCGCTTCCGGACTGTTGCCCACCTGGGCGGAGACCCAACGGTTCATCGAGAACCTGCGTACTAGCTAAAGATCGTCTGTACGACAGCTGTGTGGCCATACATACTGCTTCACTAGATCCGCCGATCTCGCGGATGCAGACCGACAAGTGAGGAGAACTTGGTGAAGCGTGGGTTGTTGATCGCCGTTAGCGCGGCGACCGTCATTGCGGGCGTGGCGGGCTGCTCCGGCGACAAGAAGAACTCAGGTCCGTCGAGTTCGACGAGCGCGTCCAGTGCGGCGACGAGTTCGGCTCCCGCATCCAGCAGCACTCCGGCGGCGTCGGGGGAAACCAAGGTCATCGTCGGCGGTCAGCAGCAGAACGTCAGTGGCCCAGTGGTGTGTTCGACGAACGAGGGCAGGTTCTCCATCGCCGTCGGCGACATGCTGACCGGCGTCATCGTCGGCCTCGAGCCGGACGCATCGGCAGTGCACAGTGCCGGGCTCGGTACGGTGGACGGGGTTGTCCTCAGCTTCACCGAGGGCGCACCCGGCAACAACGCCACCGCGACCAAAACCGGTAACTCCTACAAGATCAGCGGCACCGCCACCGGCGTTGACAATGCCGGCCAACAGGTCAGCAAGACTTTCGAGGTGGACGCCACCTGCCCGTAACCGGGATGGGTGTGGTTGCGGCGGGGATCTCAGATCGGCGCTGACGAGATCCCCGCGCGCGGGTCGAGTGGCATACCGATCATTCGGTCAGCTCGTCGGCACGAAGTACGTTGGCGGAATACAAAGCCTCGACCTCGCCGAAGAGAAGGTCGTGGGACATAATCACCCCCTTCCGGGTAGCCCTTGCGATGGCGCAAAGATTAGCCAGGCGAGGTCCTCGGGCAATACGGGCACAAGCGTGAAGAAGTCGCCGGTTGACGGACAAATTGCACAACCGATGGGCGAAAGGCCGTACACTTCCCAGCGCAACCAGTTGTGAAGGCGGCCTAAATTCCCGAAAGGTCCGGTTGTGGCAACCGATGGGCGCGGGGGTTCCGGGGGCGTACAACGGCGCAAGCCGCGCGTCGGTCTGGTGGTGCCACCGGCCAACACGGCGGTAGAGGACGACTATCTGGCTCTCGGCGGCGATGCCTTCGCCTTCTCGACGACCCGCTACGGGGTATACAGCGACCTGCCGCTGCGGCAGCGCCTCGATCACTACGCCGCTGAATTACCTTCGCGTCTGGCGAGTTTCGGCGATATGCCACTGCACGCGATCGTGGCGTGCTGCAGTGGCAATCACTACCTTCAGGGTTTCGGGGCCGATCTGTGCGCGTGCCGCAGGTCTTCGGAGCGCATCGGCGCACTAGTGGTGTCGACGACCGTGGCGGTTGTCGGCTGGCTGCGCCACCGCGACGTCGACACCATCGCCATCGCGTCGCCCTACCCGGATTGGCTCACCGAGCTTTCCGAAAGCTACTGGGACAGCGCGGGTTTGCGAATCAGCTCGGTGATCAGGATCGTCGACGGCCGCACCGGCACCGTTGCTTGCTCGCCCTATCGGCTGCGCACCGAAGACATCACGGCGGCCGTCCACGGTGTCTGCAGTGCACGGCGCCCGGACGCGCCCGTCTTGTTTCTCGGCACCGGGATGCATACCCGCGCGGCCGTTGCCGCGCTCAGCCACGAGGTCGCCGGCCACGAGTTCTTCACGACCAATTCATGCAGCGTGGACTGGCTGCGGCTCACCTTGACCAACCCGAATCCGCTGGCTCGGCTGCGATGAAACCGCATGCGGTGATCGTGGGCGCGGGCCCGGTGGGCGTGGTGGCCGCGCTGCTGCTGGCCGGAAACGACGTCGACGTGACACTGCTCGAGCGCAATGAGGAGCTGGTGACGACGTCGCATGCGGCCACGTTCCATCCGTCGACATTGGATCTCTTGCAGACCCTGGATATCGACTTGGCAGCCGCGCCCGGAGCGATAACCGTGACCTCGCTGCAGTGGCGCGACAACCGTGCCGACATTCGCGCGGAGCTTGACTACCGGTTGCTCAGCGAGCTGACGAAGCACCCGTTCCGCATCCATCTCGACCAGCAGGCGCTACTGGACCGAGCGGCCGGACTGCTCGCGGCCGATCCTGCCATCGACTTTCATTGTGGCGCAGCCATTGTCAATCTCGACCCGGAACTGCCCAGCGTCACCGTGCTGGTCAACGACGGCCGGCACCACACCATCACCGCCGACGTGGTGATCGGATGCGACGGCTCACATTCGCTGACCCGCCGGCTGGCCGGGATCGCGCTGGCGGTCCGCAACTACCCCACCACTGCGCTTCGCGCCTACGCCCGAGCAGATCTCGCCGCGCTATTGCCGGCATCGGCCGCCCGACCACTCTCGGGGCTGTGCTACTTCCGTGGCGAGGACGACGGCCTCAGCACACTGCGCATGGCCGCCGATACTCGCCTCATCGTGAGGTCCACGGGCGAGAGGCCCGACGCTGTCCGGGTCGCTCAGGCCATCGCCAATGCAACACCTTGGGCCGCATACGATCTCGCCATCGACCGCGTCGAGAGCTATCAGCTTGGCCGTGGTGTCGTGGATTCCTACCTATCCGGCCTCGGCCCGGTCCTGGTGATCGGTGATGCGGCGCATGTGACGTCGACGGCCGGTGGTCTCAACATGAACTCGGGGCTGCACGACGCGTTTGCACTCATGCCGGCGGTGGCCGATTGGCTGCACAGGCGAGTCGACAAGTCCGTCGTCGCCGGCATCGCCGAAACCCGCCGGCACTACCTGCTCGAGCACGTCATACCCCGCACCGAACGCCGGGTCCGCGGCCTACAGGACAACGAACATGGCTCGCTGGCAACGCATTTGGACGATGTCGCCAGCCTGACGGGCGACCGTGACAAAGCACGGCAATTCCTGATCGAAGCCTCACTCTTGGATACTCCCCTACCCCTACAGGCAGGACTGTGATGAAGATCTGGTTGCAAAAGCACATCGTCAAAGGACGTATGCCGGCACTCGACGACTGGTACGAGCAACACATCGAAGCGGTCGTCGACCCCGGGACCGAGGTCGTCATCCACACCCTGCCGCGGCGCACCTACGACTACGAAACGCCATACGACTACGTGCAATACGGCGTGCTCGCGCTGCGCTTCAGTCAGTACTTCGCCGAGACGGCCGCCCAGGCCGAGCGGGACGGCTACGACGCCTGGGTGATCGCGGCAGGCCAGGACCCGGGGCTGACCGGCGCCCGCGCTTTGGCGACGATACCGACCTTGGGGCTGACCCGAACGGCATCCAGTTACTGTGCCCAGCAAGATGTTCGGTACAGCTTCATCGGCATGGTGCCCTGCCTGAAGGAGCCGATCATCGAGAATGTGCGTCGCTACCGCACCGACCACCTGCTGGCGAGTTACGAGCTGGTTCCGGGCAGCATCGCAGCGACCACCTCGGCGATCGCCGGCGACCCCGACCAGTTCCTCGGCGAGTTCGCCGAGGCCGCGGCGCGCGCCCGCGCGGCCGGTGCCCAGGTCATCCTGCCCGCCACCGGCTTGCCCGCAGAAATCGTGTGGCACTACGAGGTTCGTGAAGTGGCGGGCTTACCGGTCCTGGATCCGCTTGGGTTGCTGCTGAAGTCGGCAGAGGCCGAGGTGCGGCTGCGGGCGCTGCGCTGCACCGCGCGGACCGACGTCGGCTACTGGTTCGCCCGTCCCGACGCGGCTGTCGTGGACCATATCGATTCTGTGTTCGCCTCCAACCGCATCGAACAGGAGCATCCCGTATGAGTATTTCGTTCCAGGGCAGGGAGGCGCTGTCGATCGAAGGCAATCCGCATCGGCCGCGACGGCTGCGCCGCACTCCGGCGCTGCGCCGGCTGACCGCCGAGGTGCAGCTGGTGCCGGCCGCACTGATCCAGCCCATCATGGTTCGGGACGGAATCGACCGGCCACGCGAGATCGGTTCTATGCCGGGCGTGTTCCAGCATTCGGTGGAGTCTGCCGTGCAGGCTGCGGCCACCGCCGCGGCGGTCGGATGCGGTGGCGTCATGCTCTTCGGCATCCCGTCGGCCAAGGACGAAATCGGTTCGGAGGCATCCGATCCCGACGGGATCATGCAGCGGGCGCTGCGGGCCGTGGTCCGCGAGGTGGGCGACCAGACCGTCGTCATGGCCGACATCAACCTCGACGAATACACGACGCACGGGCACAGCGGTGTCCTCGATGCCAATGGCGAAGTCGACAACGACCCGAGCGTCATCCGGTTCACCGAAGTGGCTGTGGCACAAGCCGAAGCCGGGGCACACGTCGTCGCGCCCAGCGGCATGATGGACGGCCAGATCGGCGCGATCCGCAGCGGACTCGACGCAGCCGGCTACCAATCGGTCACGCTCATGGCCTACGCCGTGAAGTACGCGTCCACGTTCTACTCCCCGTTCCGCGAGGCGGTGGAGTCCTCACTGGTCGGCAACCGCCGCACTTATCAGCAGTACCCGGGCAACATCAAGGAGTCGATCCGCGAAGTCCTGCTGGATGTGGAGGAGGGCGCCGACATAGTCATGGTCAAGCCGGCCCTGCCTTACCTGGATATCATCGCCAAAGTGGCTGAGCTGGTTCACCTTCCGGTGGCCGCCTATCAGGTATCCGGCGAGTACGCGATGGTCGAAGCGGCGGCCGCCCAGGGGCTGCTGAACCGCGAAGAGGCGATACGCGAATCGCTACTGGCGATCCGGCGCGCCGGCGCCACCAACATCCTCACCTACTGGGCTACCGAGGTGGCCGACGCGATCGCGCGCGGGATCGAGTTCTGATGCACAGGGTCTTCCTGCTCGCGCTTGGCACGTTCGCACTCGGCATGGGCACGTTCATCATCTCCGGCCTGATTCCCCAGATCGCAACCGCGACACGCACCGCCGAGTCGATGGTCGGACAGATGGTCACCGTTTTCACGCTCTGCTACGCGGTGTCGGGCCCGTTGCTGTCCTCGGTGCTGACCAGGTTGAGTACCAAGGCGATCCTGCTGGCGTCGATCATCGTGTTCACCATCGGCAACATCGGCACCGCCGCCTCGGAATCATTCGCGGTGCTGCTGCTGTCGCGCGCTGTGGCAGGTGTTGGCGCAGGCTTGTATTCGCCGACGGCGGCCGCGGCCGCGGCCTACCTGGTACCACCGGAACAGCGCGGACGCGCGCTGTCGGTCATTCTCGGCGGGCTGAGCGTGGGAACCGTCGTCGGCGTACCGCTGGGCATGCTGTTGGCGCGCGCACAGGGCTGGCAGTCAGCACTCTGGCTGCTCTCGGGCGTCGGCATCGTCGCCACCATCGGCATCGCCCGATTCATGCCACGTTTGCAGGTTGGCGCGCCACCCGGGATCAAGGCCCGGCTGGGCACTTTGGTGGACCGGCGGGTGACGCCGATCGTGCTGGTGTCGGTGCTTTTCAACATTGCCAGCCTCGGCCTCTACACCTACATCGCCCCGGTTCTGCGGGCAACCGCCGGGATCACCAATCCGACTCTCTACCTGTGGATTTGGGGCATTGGCGGAATCATCGGAGCGTTCGCCATCGGCCCGTTCATCGACCGCTCGACGAGCACCACCCGGGTGATGCTGGTCGTCCTGGCGGCATTGATCGTCGCGATGGCGGCGATCACACCAGCGGGCAACGTGATCGTGGTTCTCTGTGTGGCGGTGGCGGTTTGGGGCGCCGCCGGTTTTGGCTCGCCACCACCGCAACAGCATTTGCTGCTCGAGCGCGCGCCGGACCGGGGCGCGGTCGCGGTGGCGGTCAATGCGTCGGCGATCTACCTCGGTAGCGCGATCGGCAGCAGCCTTGGTGGCCTCGCGCTGCACGCCGGAATATCGGCGGCGGCATTGCCGATGTTCGCGTCGGGATTCGCTGTACTCGCTGCGATTGCTTACGTCACCCTGGCAATGCCCAATCGTGCACCGAGTTTCCCCACCCAATCCGTGCCTTCTGAAGAAAAGGGATAACGCCCTTGGCAGTTGCCCGGATTCGCACGGCGTGAGCAACAAGCTTGTGGCAACATGTGCCAATTGCCGTAAATGACGGCGCTGATAATTTCTGACGCCAAGGGAGCCGCCCCATGTCGTATGCATTGATAACACCGGAAGTGGTGGCAACCGCGGCCGGTGACATTCACCGCATCGGGTCGCTGATTAGCGGCGCCAACGCCGCAGCGGCGGCCTCGACCACGAATGTCCTCGCCGCCGCCCGCGACGATGTGTCGGCTGCGATTGCAACGCTGTTCGGCACCCATGGGCAGGAGTATCAGGCGCTCAGCACCCGGGCCGCGGCCTTTCACGACCAGTTCCTGCGCAACCTGACGGGCGGCGCGAATGCATATGCCTCGGCTGAGGCCCAAAGCATCGACCAGCTGGTGCTGGGCGCGATCAATGCACCGACGCAGAGCCTGCTGGGCCGCCCCCTGATCGGCGATGGCGCCAATGGGGCGCCCGGCACCGGCGCCAACGGCGGCGCCGGCGGGATCCTTTGGGGCAACGGCGGAAACGGCGGCTCCGGCGCCCCGGGAAACCCGGGCGGTAACGGCGGTGCCGCCGGCTTCTTCGGTCGCGGTGGCGCCGGCGGGACCGGCGGCGACGGCGTAAACGGCGGGGCCGGCGGCGCAGGCGGACACGGTGGCGCCGGCGGAACGTTGTTCGGCCAGGGTGGAGCCGGTGGGAACGGCGGCGTCGGCGGCGTCGGAGGCAACGGCGCCACCGGCTTGGCCGGCGTGATCGGCGACACCGGCCAGGCCGGCGGAAACGGCGGGGCCGGCGGCACGGGCGGGGCCGGCGGCTTCCTGGGTCGCGCCGGCGACGGCGGCAGCGGCGGCATCGGCGGACTGGGTGGACGCGGCGGCGACGGCGGCAGCGGTCTCGGCAACAACGCCGCGGGCGGCGACGGCGGCACGGGCGGGGCCGGCGGCGCCGGGGGCGCCGGGGGCCGCGCCGGTTTCCTGGGCCTGCTGGGCACCGCGGGCAGCGCCGGCCACACGGGTAACGGCGGCGCCGGCGGTGACGGCGGCAACGGCGGACTCGGCGACAACGGTCAAACCGCAAGCGGCATAAGTACTTCGGGCTTTGCCGGCGGCTCCGGTGGCGCCGGCGGGGCCGGCGGCAACAGCGGTCCCGGTGGAACCAACGGCAGTGGCGGTGGGGGTGGCACCGGCGGCACTGGCGGCGACGGCGGTCTTGGTGCTTCCAGCGTCACCACGACCGGTGGCGCCGGGGGCAACGGCGGCGCGGGCGGCAATGCCGGGGCCGGTGGTCTGGCCGGCACCGGGGGCAGCGGCGGCAGCGCGGGCGCCGCGGGCACCGGCGGGCACGGCGGCAACGGCGGTAATGGCGGCACCGGCGGCACGCTGCCCAACACTCCGAGCAACGGCACGCTCGGACAGGGCTTGGCGGGTGGTGCCGGCGGCAATGGTGGCGACGGTGGCCTCGGCATCGACGGCAGCAACGGTGGTAGCGCGGGCAACGGTGGCGACGGCGGCAAGGGCGGCACCGGCGTCTCTGTCGCCGGCATTGCCGGCGGTGCCGGTGGCGCCGGCGGGCACGGCGGCACAGGCGGCAGCGCGACCGACGGCGGCAACGCCGGCAACGGCGGCAAGGGCGGGTCCGGAGGCAACGGCGCGATCGGCCTCACCTTCAAATCCGCGGGTATCGATGGTGGCGCCGCCGGCGCCGGCGGCGACGGTGGCAACGGCGGCGTCGCGATCGGCGGCGGCAACGCCGGCAGCGGCGGCCAAGGCGGCAACGCGGGCGACGCCGGGAGGGGCTCTAACGCGGACAACCTCAGCGGCCTGTCCGGCGGCAACGCGGGGATGGGAGCTGACGGCGGCAACGGCGGCAACGGCGGCAATGCCGTCGGCGGCGGCGATGCCGGCAGCGGCGGCCAGGGCGGCAATGGCAGCAACGTCCAGACCGCGGCAAACGGCGGCAACGGCAACGGCAATGGCAACGGCGGGCGGGGCAGTTACGCAGGAAGCGGCGGCCACGGTGGTACCGGCGGCACGGCGACCGGGGGCGGCAACGGCGGGGACGGCGGTGCCGGGGGCACCGGCGGCCGAGGGGGCGCCGGCGGCCAAGTCGGCGTTGGCGGCACCGGCACCGGTGGCGATGGCGGCTTCGGTGGTGCCGGCGGTTCAGGCGGCGCCGGCGGTGACGCGATCGGCGGTGGGACCGCAGGCAACGGCGGCGCCGCCGGCAATGGTGGCGCTGGTGGCTCCGCCGGCGGCAGCGATACGGGCAATGGCACCGGCGGTTCGGGCGGCAACGGCGGTGACGGCGGCACGGGCGGCAACGCAACCGGCGGCGGCAACGCCGGTAACGGTGGCGACGCGGGCAAGGGCGGCAGCGGCGGCACCGGCGGCAGCGACGGCAAAGCCGGCGGCGGCATCCAGAGCTTCGGCGGCACCGGCGGCAGCGGCGGCAGCGGCGGCTCCGGCGGCAGCGCTACCGATGGCGGCAACGGCGGGAACGGCGGAATCGCCGGCGCCGGCGGTATCGGCGGCGCCGGTGGCACCGGCGCCCACGGCGGCCGGGGTGGCGACGCCGGCGACGGCGGCAACGCGATCGGCGGCGGAGCCGGCGGCGACGCCGGTGCCGCCGGTGGCGGCGGCAACGGCGGCGCCAGCAGTCAGCAACTCGCCGATGGCGGCGACGGCGGAGACGGTGGCGACGGCGGCACCGGGGGCACCGGCCGGCCCGGCGGCGTTGCCACGGTGGGCGCGGCCGGGGGCACCGGCGGCGCCGTCGGGCCTACTTCACAAGGCCACCAGGGTGCGACAGGTGATCCCGGGATGAACGGGTAAGCACGAACTCCGATGTGCGGTCGAGACTGAACAGAGCTGCGGCACACAACAACACGGTCAGCAATTCGGCCCCAACGCTCAGGGCCGCGTGCGGTGCGGGATCCCATCCCCGCTCGACAAAGCCGAAGACTCCGATCGTCCGCGACAGTGCGAACGCGACCAGCGAGCCGCCGGCCACGACGACCGCGCCCCAGCGCAGCCACCACGGGCCGCCCGCCAGGATGAGCAACGCCAGGCCGAAAGAGACACTGGCCTGAACCAGGAACGCGGTGCCGATTGCCGGAATGTGTTGGTAGCCATGGATATAGAGGTACGCGTGGCTGGCAGCGCTGACGGCCAAGGACGCCGCCAACGCGATGCGTAGCAAGATCACCGTCAATATCATTGCAGCGTCCGTTCTTTCAGGGCCAAAGCTTGCTGTCCGCGCGTGTAGCTGACCTCGCGGATACCGAGCGCTTCACCGAGCTGACCGGCCGGCAGGGTTACGGGCTTGGGCGTCGGCCCGTCTCCCGGATGTGGCAGCGGGTAGGCGGTCGTGGTACCGCTGCAGAACGTCACATTGCCCTCGGTCTTGGAGAACAGTTGGTGCACATGGCCATTGAGACAGGTGACCGACGAGAACCGGCGCAGATAACTGAGCGCCTGAGTGGCATCGTCGGTGCCCCAGCCCCAGTCCGGGTACATGGCGAAAAGCGGGATGTGACTGATGACGATGATGGGGGTATCGCTCGACAAGCCGGCGACGTCTTTTTCGACGAACTCCAATTGGTCGACCCCCAAATGCCCCAGCTTCTTCAGGTTCAAGGTGTTGACCAAAGCGATCAGATGGACACCGGCGATGTCGAAGCTGTACCAGCCGTCGCCTCGGCTGCCGGCACCGAACACGCTGCGGTACTTTTGGCCCGCATCGTCGACCGAGTCGTGCTCGCCGGGAACGGTGAACACGTGCGGCGTGTTGAGCCCGCTCATCATCTGCTTGACCTGGTCGAACTGTTCTGGGCTGGACAGGTGGGTGAGGTCGCCGGTGTGGATGACGAAATCCGGTGTGTAGCCGAGGTTGTTGACCCGGTCGATCGCGTGGCTGAAGGTGGCCGCGACATCGGGGTTGGCCGCGCCGGTGAAACCGAGGTGACTGTCGCTGATTTGAGCGAACCGCAGTGTCGGGCGCGCCCTACCGCGTTGGGCCGAAGCCGCGCCGGCCACATGCGAGATGACTTCGCCACCGGAAACGGCAAGACCCACCGCCGCGCCGAACCACGCCGTGTGCCGGATCAGCTGGCGGCGACTCATGGTGTTCGGATCGCGGGTCATTGCGCCACCACCACCGTGCCGTGCATGGACGGGTGTATCGAGCAGACATAGTCGAACGTGCCGGGCGTAGCGAAAGTGTGCGAGAAGCTGGCCCCGGTGCCCATGCCGGGCGAGCGAAACGACCCGTCGTTCGCGGCCACCGTGTGCGGTTCTTCGTCACGGTTTGTCCAGGTGACCGTGCTGCCGGCCCGAACCGTCAACACTGCGGGGGCAAACGCGAAGTTATCTATGCTGACCTGGTCGCCGGCCACCGGCGTGGTGCCGGTCGGCGACGCGGTACCCATCGGCATCCCGAAAGTTACCGATGACTGCTGAGCGGGCTGCGAAGCCGGCCGTGACGACGAACATCCGGCCAGCAGCATGGCCGCAACCAAAGCGGCGGCCTGATGTTTTCTAGATATCAACGAGAGCATGCCCCTAGATAGGGCAGCTGGTTACACGACTACGTCGACGCGTCGGGCCGCGGCGGGGCGAATACCTCGATGGCTCCGTCGGATTCACGAACCATTAACGTGGGCAACGGCTTTGGCGCGATCGGCAATTGATGGGTGAGCACCTGGCCGCTGGGCGCAAACGACGTCGAGTGACATGGGCAGCGCAGCCGGTCATCCGGTGCGTCGAACCACAGCCGGCATCCTTGATGCGTGCAGACGCCGGATACGGCTTCCAGCTTGCCGTCGACGCGCCGGACGAATCCGCTGACCGAACCCAGATCGAACGGGTGCATCACCGTGTCGGGCACATCGGAACTGGCGGCGACCCGTTGCCAGCTTCCGGTGTTGGGGGTCAGTTGCCCTGCCACGGCTGGAGGTTCGGCACCCAGCGGGCCAACCACGAGTCGATCGACGGAGACCGCCGTGACCGCCGCTGCCGCGGCGGCTGAGGTGCCGACAATGACCTGCCGGCGCGTCGAACTTTGCTTGGAAGCCAATTCCGTTGGCGCGCCGAACATCTGCTCGGCGAGCCGATCGTGGAGATTGGCAAGGAATTCCGGGCTCGGCGCGTCGGCCAGTTCGGTATCCGGCCGCGCGGCACGCAGTTCGATCGCGGTCCGGATCTGTGCCGCTTCGAAATCGTCCGGCTGGAACGGCTTGGGCCGGCGGCCCCGCAACAGGTCGTCGACGTAGCGGCGTAACCCTCGCGCGTTCATCGCTGACCTCCGTCGTTGACCTGCGCTGCCAGTCGCAAGGCGCGGTGTTGGAGCACTTTGGCGTTGGCAACGCTGATTCCGAGTTGTGCGGCTGACTCCTTTATCGAATACCCCTGCAGGAAGCGCAATTCCAGAATGTGACGATAGCGGTCGGGCAGACCGTCGAGTACCCGAGCGACCCGCTGCGGCGCAGCACTGATCGCGACATCGCTTTCGGGGCTGTCGGGTGGTTGTTCGATGTCCTCGATCGAGGTGATCTCCCGGCCCAGCGTTTCCCGCCAGTGCGCGGCGAGCACGGTTCGGGCGGTGGCCCGCAGGTAAGCGCGCACCTCGGCGACGCTGGCGGTCAGACGCAGTGGCCGCAGCGCGGCCAGGAACACTTCGGCGGTCAGGTCTTCGGCGTCGGCGCGGTTACCGACCCGGGCGAACAGCGTGCGGTACACCCAGGTGGCGTTGTCGTGGTACACCGCTTCCCAGTCCGGGTAGCCGTCGTCGGGCACCGCGCGCAACGGTCGCGGGCCGGCGGGGTCGTTTTGTGCCGTCACATGCCTCCTTCACCCGATCAATAGCAGATCGGGTTACACGCCAGAAGCGCATCAACGGCAGGGAGGGAATCCCTCGGTGGACCACCCGACCAGCTGACGGCGCCATTCTTCTGGAACCTCGGGCAACGTGAAGTCGTTCTCGGTATGCCGAGCAGCCGACGGTGCGGCCTATATCCAGCGCCACATCGGCTAGTTTGCTCAGGTCGATACCGGTGCCCATCGGCATGATGTCGACGACGCACTTTCCCACCACGGCTCTCACCTGACCCAGGTAGTGCAGCACGAAAACATGTTCTCCGGGCAGCGGGCCGGTGATTTCATAAGCTTCCGGGTTCGGGGTCCGCAGATCGAGGCCGGGTGGGCACTCTTCGCGCATCATGTCGCGAATCTCGTTGGCTCGCCGTCCGCCGTCAGCTGCCCGATAAATTGACACGGTGACTACTCGCCCATAGCCCGTTTCTCGATCGGCCCAACTGCATAGCAGCGAGTTATCCCAAAATTTCTCAGCCGCTTCCGAGGTCGGTCTGCTGTTCTTCGGCACCATGGCGCTGATTTCGAAGTAAGGCTCCAGCTTCGCGGCGATCAGATCGCGACGCCCGGAGTAGCTACGCGGCGGCTCGGCGCTTTCTTTGGTCAACCCACCTACCCCTTCGTCTGCGGAAATGCCGTGATGATCTTCCCGTCACTCGCCGAAAAGGGTTACAGGCGAAAGGCGCATCAACGGCCTATGTCGGATTTTGTTGCCCCGGTATGTACGGGGGGAATTCCTCGGTGGACCACCCGACCGGCTGATTGCGCCATTCTTGCGGAACCTCAGGCAACGTGAAGTCGTTCTGGTAGGCCGAGCAGCCGACGGTGCGGCCGACATCCAGTGCGACATCGGCAAGTTTGCTCAGGTCGATGCCGGTTCCGCGCGGCATGATGTCGGTTACGCAGTTGCCTACGATGGCCGTAACACGCGACAAATAGTTGAGCACAAACACGTACGCTCCAGACGGCTGGCCAGGCACTTCATACGCCTCTGGGTTTGGTGCCCGCAAATCCAATCCCGGCGAGCACTCTTCCCGCATCATGTCCCGAACTCCGTCGGCTTCACGCTCGCCGTCAGCGGCCTGGTAAATGGATACCGTGACGGTGCGAAGATATCCCGTTTCTCGGTCAGCCCAGCTGCACCACAGCGAATTGTCCCAAAATTCTTCGGCGATTTCGGAGGTGGGTCTGGTGTTCTTCGGCAGCATTGCGCTGATTTCGAAATAGGGCTCCAGCTTCTCGGCGATAAGATCGCGGCGCGCGGAGTAGCTACGCGGCGGTTGGGCCAAGCGGTCACCTCCTCGGATCAAAATGCTCACCCTCCAGTTTGCGGGAAGGCCGTGACGATCTTCCCGTCGCTGGCTGCAATCACGACGCGGGTTGTGAAAACATACCTGCCGTCTGGCGTCGATATTTTTCGATAGAGGGCAAATGTGTCGTTGCCCTGGTTGTACTCCGTCCGTTCGGGATACGCCAGGGTGGCACCGATTGCGTAGTCGGCGAGATAGCGCCAATTGCCTGCGCTCGGCCATCGCGTGTTCGCAATCTCATCCCAGTCACGGAAGTGTCGCATCTGAATGTGCAGCAGTCCGTACTTGTCGTTGCCGCAATACAAGACCGAGTCACCGGCGCCCAGCGACCGGAATCCTGCGCTGACCGGAGCGTGGTAGAAGGTTCTAACGACCTTGTCCGGATCCTGCCCTCGTGCCCGGCACGCTCCCCACACCTTCGGTTGGTAAGGAGGAAAGGGCACCGGGGCAGGCGGCGGTTCTTCTGGCTTAGGGCCGAACCCGGCAGCTTGGTACGACGGTCCCAGGGATTCGAGTGTGGCCACCCCGGCGCGGACGTGCGCGGTGGTCTCGGCAACCACGCGGTTGATGTCTTGCGTCTTGACGGCGAGGAACCTCGAGAAGGCCGCAGCACCGGCCGGGGTGTCGAGGGACAGTGCCCGCTGATTCGCGACGGCCCTCTCGATGTCCGCCGCGATGGCCCCAAGCTGCTGGCGTCCTCGCACCGCGCTCTCATAGGCGGCTCGCAGCGTTGGAGCGACTATCCGGTCGGCCTCCACAGGTGGTCGGACAGCCGCCCCAGCACCGTTTCGCGCGCTCGCGCTGCACTAGCGCCCAGCCCCGCGTCTTCATGCACGCCGAAAAGCTAGGCAGTCCCAACCCCTTCGACAAGTCACTCGCCTTGCCAACGCGCAAGCCGATTTACTAGGATATGCAAGTATCCGCCTTCCACGCTTCGACCCTCAAGGGCACCCATGACCACGCAGATCCCCCACTTCATCGACGGGCAGCGCACCGCCGGCCAATCGACCCGCACCGCCGACGTTTTCGACCCCAACACCGGCGGTGTCCAAGCGCAGGTGCCGATGGCATCGCAGGCCGACATCGACGCCGCGGTGGCGTCGGCGGCTGAGGCCCAAAAAGGCTGGGCCGCTTGGAATCCACAGCGCCGCGCCCGGGTGCTGATGCGCTTCATCGAACTGGTCAACCAGAACACCGACGAGCTGGCCGAGTTGCTATCCCGCGAACACGGCAAGACCCTGCCCGACGCGCAGGGCGACATTCAGCGCGGCATCGAGGTCATCGAGTTCTGCCTCGGGATTCCGCACCTGCTCAAAGGTGAATACACCGAAGGCGCCGGCCCCGGCATCGACGTCTACTCGCTACGGCAGCCACTCGGTGTGGTCGCCGGCATCACCCCGTTCAACTTCCCGGCGATGATCCCGCTGTGGAAGGCCGGCCCCGCCCTCGCGTGCGGCAACGCCTTCATTCTCAAGCCCAGCGAGCGCGACCCGTCGGTCCCGGTACGCCTGGCCGAGCTGTTCGTCGAGGCGGGGCTGCCGGCCGGCGTGTTCCAGGTGGTGCACGGCGACAAGGAAGCCGTCGACGCGATCCTGAACCACCCCGAGATCAAGGCCGTCGGCTTCGTCGGCAGCTCCGACATCGCGCAGTACATCTACTCCGGTGCCGCGGCCACCGGGAAGCGATCGCAGTGTTTCGGGGGCGCCAAGAACCACATGGTCGTGATGCCCGACGCCGATCTCGATCAGGCCGTCGACGCCCTGATCGGCGCCGGCTACGGCAGCGCCGGCGAACGCTGCATGGCCATCAGCGTCGCCGTTCCCGTCGGCGAACAGACCGCAGACCGGTTGCGCGCCAGGCTGATTGAACGGATCAACAACCTGCGCGTCGGACACAGCCTGGACCCCAAGGCCGACTACGGCCCGCTGGTCACCGAGGCAGCGCTGCACCGGGTGCGCGACTACATCGGCCAGGGCGTGGAGGCCGGCGCCGAACTGGTCATCGACGGCCGCGACCGCGCCAGCGACGACCTCACGTTCGGTGACGCGAACCTGGAAAGCGGCTTCTTCATCGGGCCGACGCTGTTCGACCACGTAACCCCCGACATGTCGATCTATACCGACGAGATCTTCGGACCGGTGCTGTGCATCGTGCGCGCCCACGACTACGAAGAAGCCCTGCGGCTGCCGTCGGAGCACGAATACGGCAACGGCGTGGCGGTGTTCACCCGCGACGGCGACACCGCCCGCGACTTCGTCTCCCGGGTGCAGGTGGGCATGGTCGGGGTCAACGTGCCGATCCCGGTTCCGGTGGCCTACCACACCTTCGGCGGCTGGAAACGCTCCGGCTTCGGCGACCTCAACCAGCACGGCCCCTCGTCCATCATCTTCTACACCAAGACCAAGACCGTGACCTCGCGGTGGCCCTCCGGCATCAAGGATGGCGCCGAATTCGTCATCCCCACAATGAAATAGAGCTAGCTCATGTTTACCCTCGACGACGAAGAGCGGGTGATCACCGAAACAGCCGCCGCCTTCGCCGAAAAGCGCCTTGCTCCGCACGCCCTGGAATGGGATGCCACCAAGCACTTTCCGACGGATG
This sequence comes from Mycobacterium angelicum, assembly GCF_002086155.1. Lineage (GTDB taxonomy): Bacteria > Actinomycetota > Actinomycetes > Mycobacteriales > Mycobacteriaceae > Mycobacterium > Mycobacterium angelicum. The sequence continues at coordinate 134,414 of NZ_MVHE01000011.1, forward strand.
TGCTGCGCGAGGCCGCCGAGTTGGGCATGGCCGCGATCTACTGCCGCGACGATGTGGGCGGCAGCGGGCTGCGCCGGCTGGACGGCGTGCGGATTTTCGAGCAGCTGGCCATCGCCGACCCGACGACCGCGGCCTTCCTGTCCATCCACAACATGTGCGCCTGGATGATCGACACCTTCGGCACCGCCGAACAGCGCAAGATCTGGGTGCCGCGGCTGGCCACCATGGACGTCATCGCCAGCTACTGCCTCACCGAGCCCGGTGCCGGCTCCGATGCCAGCGCGCTCAGCACCCGAGCCGTCCGGCAGGGCGCGGACTATGTGCTCGACGGTGTCAAGCAGTTCATCTCCGGCGCCGGAGCATCCGACGTGTACGTCGTAATGGCCCGTACCGGAAACGAAGGCCCGCGCGGTATTTCGACGTTCGTCATCGAAAAGGACACGCCCGGGCTGAGTTTCGGCGCGCCAGAGGAGAAGATGGGTTGGCATGCACAGCCCACCGCTCAGGTGATTCTCGACGGTGTGCGAGTGCCTGCCGAGGCGATGCTGGGCGGCGCCGACGGCGAGGGCACCGGCTTCGGCATCGCGATGAACGGCCTCAACGGTGGCCGGCTCAACATCGCGGCGTGCTCACTGGGTGGCGCGCAAGCCGCCTTCGATAAGGCGGGTGCCTACGTGCGCGAGCGGTCGGCCTTCGGCACCAGCCTGCTCGACGAGCCCACCATCCGGTTCACCCTGGCCGACATGGCCACCGGCGTCGAGACGTCGCGAATGTTGTTGTGGCGCGCGGCCAGTGCCTTGGACGGCGACGCCGCCGACAAGGTCGAGCTGTGCGCGATGGCCAAGCGCTACGTCACCGACACCTGCTTCGACGTCGCCGACAAGGCGTTGCAGTTGCACGGTGGCTACGGGTACCTGCGGGAGTATGGTCTGGAAAAGATCGTCCGTGATCTGCGGGTGCATCGAATCCTGGAAGGGACCAACGAAATCATGCGGGTGGTCATCGGCCGCGCCGAGGCCGCGCGCTTTCGCGCTACCGCTTAGAAAGGCGGACATGAGCACCATCGCGTTCCTGGGCCTGGGCAACATGGGAGCGCCGATGTCGGCGAATCTCGTTGCCGCCGAACATGTTGTGCGCGGCTTCGACCCGGTGCCCGCCGCAGCATCGGCCGCGGCGGAAAAGGGTGCGACGGTATTCAACGACCCGGCCGAAGCGGTGGCCACTGCGGACGTGGTCATCACCATGCTGCCCAACGGTGAGGTGGTCAAGCGCTGCTATGCGCAGGTGCTGCCCGCCGCCCAAGCCGGCACGCTGTTCATCGACAGCTCCACCATCTCGGTCAACGACGCGCGCGAGGTGCACTCGCTGGCCGAATCCCACGGCATGTTCCAGCTCGACGCACCCGTTTCCGGTGGGGTGAAGGGCGCTGTCGCCGGAACGCTGGCCTTCATGGTGGGCGGTGACGAGGCGGCGCTGGAAAAGGCCCGTCCGGTACTGGAACCCATGGCGGGCAAGATCATTCACTGCGGTTCGGCCGGCGCCGGACAGGCCGCCAAGGTCTGCAACAACATGGTGCTGGCCGTGCAGCAGATCGCGATCGGCGAAGCGTTCGTGCTGGCCGAGAAACTGGGGTTGTCGGCGCAGTCGTTGTTCGACGTAATCACCGGAGCCACCGGCAATTGCTGGGCGGTGCACACCAATTGCCCGGTGCCGGGACCGGTGCCGACGTCGCCGGCCAACAACGACTTCAAACCGGGGTTCGCGACGGCATTGATGAACAAGGACCTGGGACTGGCGATGGATGCGGTGGACTCCACCGGTGCCACGGCGCCACTGGGCCGCCACGCCGCCGAGATCTACGCCCGGTTCGCCACCGACCACGCCGACAAGGACTTCAGCGCCGTGATCCAGACGCTGCGCGGTACCTAGTTCAGCCCACCGCTGGACCCCACCTGCTACGTCAGCCCATCCAAGCCGAGTAGCAACCCGGCGGCGCCGCCGATGCCACCGGCACCCGGCAGCGGGCCGGTCCCGCCCTCGCCGCCGTTACCGCCGTTACCGATCAGCATGCCGTTGCCGCCGGTACCGCCCTTGCCTCCGGACCCCGCCAGGCCCGGGCCGCCGGCGCCGCCGTTACCGCCGTCGCCGTACACCCCGGCATTGCCGCCGGCTCCGCCGTCTCCACCGGTAACGCCGAGCCCGCCGGTGCCGCCATCGCCGCCGTTGCCGGAGAGGAAGCCGGCGTTGCCGCCGGCGCCGCCCGCCCCGCCGGTGCCGTTGGCGAGCGCACCC
>NZ_MVHE01000120.1 GCF_002086155.1 Mycobacterium angelicum
GACAACGGAACCACCGCCGGACGCTCATCCACCACATCCACCAACGACAACAACCCACCCACACCACCAACCATCGCCCCCAACACCCGCTCAAACCGTCTCGCCAAATCGGAGGCCTCGAAATTCGAAAATGGTTCCCCGTGACCGACTGTGCCGAAGATGAGCTGATCGCCGGCGCCGGAGAAAACCAGCCCGAAGCCCCCGACGATCCCGGGATTGGCGTATGACCCGGTGCCTTCGAGACCGCCGAAGTCGAGCGTGATCTTGGCTGGCAGGAAGTTGACGCTCACCCGTTCGGCCCATTCGCCCGGCGAGGCGGCCAGGCCGTTCAGGCGGGCTTTGCGCTCCAGGGTGTGCACCGGAAACCTTTGGTGCTGCAGCGCTTCCCGTATCCGGGTGTCAACATGCTCGCAGAAGTCGGCGACCGAAGACCCCGGCGATACCGTCAACACCAGCGGCACCACTCCGGCGACCATTCCGGGAAACCTCTTCGACTCCGGGCGCACTCGCCTGCTGACGGGGAAGTCGAGCACCACCTCTGATCCCGCACCGCACCACCGATGCACCAGGAGCGCGGACGCCGCGGTGATGATCGATGACTGCGGGATGTTCCAGGCTTGGGCCAGCTCTTGAACACGGCGCAGCACGACAGGGTCGAGCCGAATCGGCGCCGAAGGTTTGTGCGGGTCACGCTCATCGCCGTACTGTAGTGACCGGTAGGCCAAATTATCTTGCGCTGGAAGGTGTTTCGTCCAGTAGGCTTGATCATCGAGGTAGTCATCGGACGCTTCGTAGTCCAATTCGCAACGAATCAGATCCTGCAACGAGCCGAAGAAGGTGGGCGGGATGGGCGCGCCGGAAACAAGCGCGGAGTACACAGTTGCGAGCCGATTACCAACCAGCGCAATACCAATCCCGTCAATGACGATGTGGTGGCCGCACGCGAAAACGTAGAACTCGTCGTCCCACGTCTGAAACAGGGCGAACTTGAACAGCGGGCCGGTGAACGGCATTGGCGTGCGTTGGATCGACGCCGCGGTGTCACGAGCCTCCTGGACGGGACGGCGTGCGGAGCTCAGGTCGTAGAAGGCCAGCTCGATATCGGGGTAGTCGATCGTCCTTTGGAAAACCTGGCCGTCCTCTTCGAAGATGGCGGCCCTAACGGGTTCGGCCTCGCGCACCACCTGGCATATCGCCCGCTGCAGGGCATTACGGTCGATCGCGCCCTCGACGCGCGCGAAGAGGCCAAGCTGCCATTCCGGACCGGAGTGACCCGCTTCGTGGGCAAGCCAGATGTCCAGCTGCCCCCGCGTCAGCGGCAGCGCCCGGTCATCGAGTTCCATCGGACCAACCAATCGCGCCGGCTAGGTGTGCGAAGCCCGGCCCGACGAGCCGCCCTCGTCGTCGTTGCGCGTTTTGACACCCATGCTGGTTCTCCCCGGAACACTCATTCCAAATTCATTGGAACCGTACCGGAGGCGCACGCGCTCGCGACCGGCTTTCGGGGAAGTCGGTACAGGTCGAAGGCGGTGCGGGGTTGCGTTCCGACACAGCCTGCAGAAAGGACGCGCTCGCTCGCGGAAAGCACTAATATCCGCTTACCTATGAAATGAGGGCCACGGCATGCGACGCATATTGATGCTTGCGACTTTTCTCGCCACGATTGCCCGGTTCGGCCTTTTCAGGACCAGCTCCACCGGCGACGAGGCGGACATGCGAATCTCTCGCGACGATGAGCGGCCGCCCATGCCGGGCCCGCAGGAGTTCTTCACCGGCGACGTCACGATGAAACCGTTGTTCGGACCCGCGGGCTCCTCGGACGCCCACGGCGGACAGCTCACGTTCGCGGCGGGCGCCCGGAGTGCCTGGCACACACATCCGGCGGGACAACGGCTGATCGTCACCTCCGGCACTGGCTGGGTCCAGCAATGGGGCAGCGACCGCCAGCAGATCAACCCCGGCGACGTCGTCTGGACCCCGGCCGGAGTCAAACATTGGCACGGAGCCACCAACAGCGGGGAGATGAGCCACATCGCGATTCAAGACGAGGTCGAAGGGGGCTTTGTCGATTGGATGGAAAAGGTAACCGACGAGGAATATCTGAGCGCCACCGAAACTTCACCTCCAGGCAATTCGGAGCCTGCCGATCAATAACCGTCAAAGCAGGCACTGTTGTCAGTTTTGTCAACCCATTTCGAGATGAGGAGCACCGCTAGTGACCGTGTTCACCGACACCGAGATCGGCTATCTGGCCGACCAGCGACTCGGCCGGCTTGCGACAGTCGCCCCCAAGGGCTCCCCGCAGATCCGGCCGGTGCGATTTCAATACAACGCCGAGCTGGACACCATCGACATCGGCGGCCGGGCCATGGCAGGCAGCCGTAAGCTGCGCAACGTCGAAAACGATCCCAGGGTGGCGTTCGTGGTCGATGACCTGGCTTCAGTCGATCCGTGGCGGCCTCGAGGACTCGAGATTCGTGGACAAGCAGAGGCGCTGTCGACGGACACCGGCGCTCTCATCCGTATCCATCCCCGGCGAATCCTGGTGTGGGGCCTGGATCCCGAATCTCCGAAGTTGCAAGCACGCAACGTGACCTAGCGATGGCTGGATCACCGCTGGGTGTATCGCTGAGCGCCCGCTTCTAAAAGCATTGCCAGCCAACGATATTGAGATGTACACCGCCGTCATGACGTCATGACCATAACGCCTAGGGAGGTATCTGCGCGATGATTCGAGCCGTGTGGAATGGTGCGGTCGTTGCCGAGACGCCGCGCACCGTGCGCGTGGAGGGTAATCACTACTTTCCGCCGGATGCCTTGCGGCGCGAATTCCTCACCGAGAGCGCGACCAAGTCGCTGTGTCCGTGGAAGGGCGTGGCGCGCTATTACGACGTGACCGTCGACGGCGAAGTCAACGCCGACGCCGGCTGGTACTACCCCAATCCGAGCCCGCTGGCGCGCCGGATCAAGGATCATGTCGCGTTTTGGCACGGGGTCACGATCGAAGGTGCGCCGGAGGTCAGCACTCCGAGGCTCGCCGACCGCCTCGCCGGGTGGTTCGCCCGGACGCGATGACGTAGCGCGCCTACTGACAACACCCGGAAATCCGCTGTCTGCCCCGAAAGGATCGAACCGACTCATGCCGCTCTTGGATCTGGTGGAGGGCCTAGGCGTCGCCGACGTCGTCGACGCGATGACGATGACCCACGGGCACCGAGCGCACATCATCGGCCTCGACAGCCCCGACCCAAGCCGTGTTCTCATCGGACCGGCGCTGACGATCTCGTTCTTTCCGGTTCGCAAGGACTTGATGGATCCGCAGAAGCACAGCCTGGGTCCGGCGATCTACCGTGCGGTGGCCGGACACGAGCCGGCCGGAGCGGTCCTGGTGCTGGCGTCCAACGGGTACCACCACACCTCGCTGGGCGGTGGCACGAAGCTCAGCCGCGTCGAAAACCTCGGGATGGCAGGCATTTTGGCCGACGGGATGTTACGGGACTACGAAGAGCTGAACAGCTATCGCTTCGCGGCGTACTGCCACGGCGAGACGGTGCGCGCGGGCGGCAATGAGATACAGCCCTATCTGTCCGACGTCCCGGTCGTGATCGGCGGAGTCACCGTGCTTCCCGGCGACGTGATATTTGCCAAAGGCTCGACGGCCGTGGTGATTCCGGGCGCCGAGGCCGAGGCGATTCTGACCAAGGCGCGCAAGGTCATGCAGAAAATGGATCAAGCCAAAGCGAGTCTGAAGTCAGAAGATCCGGCAACGGTCATGAGTCAAGGAAGCGGCGAACTGTAGCTGCCTGCCCGCGTTCGGTGGCCGGGTTAGCCGTGATGGCCGGCCGCACCGCCGGTTCCGGCCACACCGGTTGCGCCGTCTGATCCCGCGCCGCCGCCCTGCATGGCCGTAGCGGTGCCGCCGGCGCCGCCGAGGCCGGCCGCACCGCCGGCTCCGCCGGTCCCGCCGATGCCCCCCACGCCGACCGAGCCGTCGCCGCCCGCGGACCCGAATAGGCCGCCGGTGCCGCCGGCACCGCCGGTAGCACCCGCACCGCCGTCGCCGCCGCTACTGCCATTGCCGCCCGCACCGCCGGCACCGCCACGACCACCGTTGGCAACGTTTCCGTAAGCGTCACCGCCGTCGCCGCCGGCACCGCCCGCACCACCGGCACCGCCGGCCCCGCCGACGCCACCACTGCCGGCGTCACCACCTGCACCACCGACGCCGAACAGCCGACCGGCATTGCCGCCGTTGCCGCCCGCGCCGGCGGCGCCGCCATCACCCCCACCGGAGGACGCGTCGGCGCCATGGCCGCCGTCGTTGCCGGAGCCGGCGCCGGCGATATCTCCGATCGCGCTCCCGCCCGAGCCGCCCGAGCCGCCGGCACCCCCGGCGGCTCCGGCACCACCGGTGCCACCGATGCCGCCGTGGCCACCGTGGCCGCCGTTACCCATCAGCAGGCCGGCGTTGCCGCCATTGCCGCCGGCTCCGCCGGCCGCGCCGGCACCGGCGACCATTCCGCTGGATGCGCCCGCAGCGCCGGCCCCGCCGGTGCCACCGAGGGCCGTGCCGTTGTACAAGGTCAGGGCATTGCCCCCAGCCCCGCCCGCGCCACCGGCAGCGCCGGGCCCGACACCGATTCCGCCCTGGCCGCCATTTCCGGCCTGGACCTGGTCGAACTCGCCGGCGCCGGTCGCCAGGCCACCGGCGCCACCGGCGCCGCCGTTGCCGCCGCTGGTGCTACCGGCTCCGCCATCGCCACCGTTTCCAGAGACGATGCCGTTGGTGCCGAGCCCTCCATCTGCGTAGACGGTCCCGCCGGCGCCGCCGTTCTGACCGTTCTGGCCATTGAGACCCGGGCCGCCGTTGCCTCCGTCGGCACCGTCGGTTGCCGGGTCTGGCGGCGCCACCGGGTTTCCGACGCTGCCGTAACTCGTCCCGTCCACTCCTGTCTTGGTGTTGGGTATGGGCGTCGGATTGGTCGCGTCCGCGCCGGCGAGACCGGCACCGCCCTGACCGCCGTTGCCGCCCGAGCCGAACAGGCCGGCGCCGTGGCCGCCGTCGCCGCCCCGACCGGCGACTCCGCCGTTGATACCTGCCGCGCCGGCCCCGCCCTGGCCGCCGTCGCCGCCGTTGCCGATCATCAGTCCGCCGCTGCCGCCGTGACCACCTGTCGCGCCGGCTCCACCGAGCCCGCCGGTACCGAACAGACCGGCATGGCCTCCGGCGCCTCCTGCGCCGCCGCTCGCGTTGGTTGACGCGTTCATGCCCTCGCCGGCGTTGCCGCCAGCACCGCCGACTCCGGGATTGCCGGTCAGCCACCCGGCGTTGCCGCCAGCCCCGCCGGCGCCGCCACTACCTCCGGGAGTGGTGGCGTTGCCAACGGCGCCGGCGGCTCCGGTTCCGGCGTTGCCACCCGAGCCCCACAGCCAGGCGTTGCCGCCCACACCGCCGGACCCCCCGCTGCTCCCGAGAGCGGTACCCACGCCGCCGGCGCCGCCGGCCCCGCCATTGCCGTACAACCACCCTCCGGCGCCACCAGCGCCGCCGTTGCCGCCGGATCCGCTGGCTGCTCCCGTGCCGCCGCTGCCCCCGGCCCCGCCATTACCGATCAACCCGGCAGACCCCCCAGCGCCACCGGCGCGACCCGAGTTTGCCGGCTGCGAAAAGCCGCTGCCGCCATTGCCATACAGCAACCCACCCGCTCCACCATTGGGTGCTGCCGCCGTCCCGTTGGCGCCATCGCCGATCACCGGCCGCCCCAGAAAAAACTCGGTCGGAGCATTGATCAGGTCCAACACGGCCTGCAATGGCGACACGGCCGCGGCCTCGGTAAGCGCATACGAAGCACCCGCGCCCCTCAATGCCTGTACGAACTGGTCGTGAAACGCCGTGGCCTGCGCGCTGACCGCCTGATAGGCCTGCCCATGTGAGCCGAACAGCGCCGAGATCGCCATCGAGATTTCATCCGCGGCCGCGGCCCGCACCTGCGCCGTCGGGGCCAATGCCGCCGTCGTGGCGGCGCTGATCGCTGATCTGACATCGACGAGATCCGCTGCCGCAGCCGTCATGACTTCTGAATTGGCGATCACATATGACATGGCTGTCTCCCGTCGACGGTCGCAGCCTAGCGTTTACCAACGCGTCAAATGGGGCGTTTTCAGCAGGTCGGCGGCTCGGCCGACGGTGAACGGCCCAGTGTCTAGGTCCCGTTAGTGCCGTTGTTGCCGAACAGCGTTCCGCGTTTGCCGCCGGTTCCGCCTGTCCCGGCGGTGCCGGGAGCCGTTGGGCCGGTGCCCGCGGTACCGCCGTTGCCGCCGTTGCCGCCGTTCCCTATGTATTGGGCACTCCCGCCGCTGCCCCCGGCGCCGCCGTTACCGCCGGTGCGGGTAGCGGCCGCGCTGGCGCCGGTGTTGTTCCCGCCGGCCCCGCCGGCGCCGCCGCCACCGCCATTGCCGTACAGGAGTCCGCCGGTGCCCCCGGTTCCACCGGCGCCGCCGTCGCCGCCGTTGGTAGCGGTTGAGCCGCTGTTCGGGCCGTTAGTGTTGCCGCCGGCGCCGCCGGCCCCACCAGCTCCGCCGGACCCGAACAGCCCGGCATTGCCGCCGTTGCCGCCGGTCCCACCGAAGTAGCCATTGCCGACACTCTTGGCGGTTTGGCTTCCGCCCGCGCCCGCGTCGCCGCCGGCCCCGCCGTTGCCGTTCAGCCATCCGCCGGTGCCGCCGTTGCCGCCGTTGCCGCCTATGCCGCCGCGGCCGTTGCCGCCAGACTCGTTCCCGGCGAGCCCGCCCTGGCCGCCGTGACCTCCGTTGCCGACCATTCCAGCGTTTCCACCCACGCCGCCGGCACCGCCGTTCCCGCCGGCCCCATTGACTTGATTTTCGCCGCCGGCCCCGCCGGCCCCGCCTGCGCCGCCGTCGCCGAAGAGATATCCGGCGCGCCCGCCGGCCCCGCCTGCGCCGCCGGTACCCGGCGGGTTACTACTGCCGGCTTGTATCCCGCCGGCCCCGCCGATCCCGCCGGTCCCGCCGTTGCCGGCGAGCCATCCGGCGGCTCCACCGGCTCCGCCTGCCCCGCCATTCCCAGGGGAGCCGCCGCTGTCGGCTTGGGCGCCCGAGCCGCCGTCGCCGCCAGTGCCGCCGTTACCCCAGAGTCCGGTGGCTCCACCGGCTCCGCCCGCGCCACCGATCCCGGTTCCAGCGCCCTGGACGTCGTTGACGTTGCCGCCGGTTCCGCCGGCTCCACCGCTGCCATATATCCACCCGCCGCGACCGCCGTTGCCGCCGGCGCCAGCGCCGCCGCTGTCAACCCCGTGTCCGCCGGCGCCACCGCCCGCGCCATTGCCCAACAGCCCGGCGCCGCCGCCGGCGCCGCCATTTCCGCCGGCGCCGCCGGTGCCAATGGTCCCGCCGCTCCCGCGGATGGGGCCGGCGGCACCGCCGTCGCCACCGGCCCCGCCGGCACCGGCCGCGCCCCACAGCAGCCCGGCGCTTTGGCCGCCCCCGCCGTTGCCGCCGGCGCTGCCATTGCCGCTGCTGAAGGCCTTGGAGACGAACCCACCATTGGAGAGCCCGCCCGTCGCGCCGTTCCCGGCGGCCCCGCCGGATCCGCCGTTGCCTCCCAGCAACCCGGCTGTTCCGCCGTTCCCGCCGCTGCCGGCGCTGCCGGCGTTGCCGGCCGTCCCATCGGGGACAATGATTGCCCCCTTCCCCTGCGACCCGACGTCTCCGCCATTCCCGGCGTTACCGCCATGCCCACCGGCCCCGCCGCTACCCCACAACAGCCCGGCATTGCCACCGACGCCCCCGATGCCCGCGTTGCCGCCTGCGCCGCTGGTACTGCCATTCGCGGTGGCCGTCTCGATGGCCCCGCCGGTCGCGCCGTCGCCCGCGCCACCGGCGGTACCGCCGTCGCCAAACAGC
>NZ_MVHE01000121.1 GCF_002086155.1 Mycobacterium angelicum
CCACAAACCGAGACGCCGTCAACCCCGCCCGCCGCCAATAGCCACACCCCACCCCCGCGCCGGCCACATACAACTCGCCCGCCACACCAACGGGCACCGGCCGCAACCCGGCATCCAACACAAAGAACGCCAGATTCGGCAACGACACCCCGATCGGACTGACCAGCCTTTCGGTGTCGCTTGCGTCGATATGGCGTATCGAAGCATGCACGGTGGTCTCGGTGGTGCCATACATGTTGATCAGGCGCGGCACCTCCGGGTGGTCGGGCAGCCAACTCCGAAGACGTTGCGGCTCAAGGGCTTCACCGCCAAATACCACCGTCCGAAGCGCCAGGTGTTCGCCCAGGTCAGGTAACAGCGCATAGAACGCGGACGGGGTCTGACTCAAGACGTTGACACGTTGTGCAATCAGTAGCGCGTGCAATTCCGCCGGGGAGCGGGTGAGTTGTTCGGACACAACCACCAGCCGACCGCCATAGAGCAGCGCACCCCATATCTCCCAAACCGAGAAATCGAAGGCATAGGAGTGGCACTGACTCCACACCTGTCCCGGCGCCGACTCCACGCTCGCCTCTAGCGAGGCGAAAAGTTGAATGACGTTGCGGTGAGTAATGGCTACGCCTTTGGGGGTTCCGGTCGTGCCGGAGGTGTAGAGGATGTAGGCGAGGTCATCTGGGGCCGGGCCCGAGCCGACTGCTGGATGAGCGGGCTGGTCGTCGAGGAGGGCCTCGTCAATGTCGATGACCGCAAGTTCATGTGCGTCCAAGCGCGCCGCCAGCCCGGTGGTGGTCAGCGCCGCGCACGGGGTGGCGTCGCTGATCATGAAGCTGACGCGCGCATCGGGGTGAGCGGGGTCGATCGGCAGGTACGCCGCCCCGGTCTTCAGCACCGCCAAGATGCCGATAATTGCCTGGCTGCAACGGGGCGCCAGCAACGCCACCACATCACCGGCGCCCACCCCCCGGTCAGCCAGCTGCTGCGCCACCCGTTTGGCCGCGGCATCAAGCTCGCGATAGGTCAGTGAACCAGCCGCATCGACCAGCGCGGTGGCCTCCGGAGTGCGTTCAACCTGAGCGGCAAACAACTCCGGGACGGTCGCGACGGGTATCGCGGTAGCGGTGGTGAGGTCGTTGGTCAGGATCCGTTGGCGCTCATTGGCATCGAGCAGATCGAGCACATCTATCCGTTGCTGCGGATCGGCAGTAATGGCCTCGAGGACGCGTAGGTAGTAGGTCACGAAACCCTCGATGGTCTCGCGGTCAAACAGGTCGGTGGCGTACTCAATGATCCCGGGCATCGGCTGCAGCGGCTGCCCGGGCACCACCGGCACCTCAACGAGGTTGATGAGCATGTCGAATTTCGCGGTCTTGGTCGGCGCCGGCAACACCGCCAGAGCTAGTTCAGGTAGCTCGATGCTGGGCAGCGGATTGTTCTGCAACGCGAAAAACACCTGAAACAGCGGGTGGTGCGCGGTGGATCGGGTCGGGTTCAGCAGCTCCACGAGCCGTTCAAACGGCGCGTCCTGGTGTTGGTAGGCGGCCAACGCTTTGGCGCGGACCTGCTCGAGCAGCTCGGTGAATCGCGGGTTGCCCGAGGTATCGACCCGCAACACCCAGGTGTTGACGAAGAATCCGATCAACTCGGCCAGCGCGGCGTCGGTACGCCCCGCGATCGGGCCACCGATCGTAATGTCATCACCGGCGCCGAGCTTCCGTAGCAGGACCGCCAACGCCGCCTGCAACACCATTGACATCGTCGTGCCGGTCTCGTGGGCCCACCGCGCGATCCGCTCCCGCAACCCCGCATCGATGCTGAACGGCACATGCTCTCCGGCAAAGGACTGCTCCGCCGGACGTGGCCGATCCAACCGCAACTCGATCTGCTCGGGCGCCCCCGCCAACTCGGCCCGCCAATACGCCAACTGCTGCGCGACCACACTGTCGCGATCATGCTCGTCGCCCAGGATCTCGTTCTGCCACAACGTGAAATCGGCGTACTGCACAGCCAACCCCGACCACCCCGGCTCCCGGCCGGCACGCCGCGCCGCGTACGCCGTCGCCAAATCCTGAGCCAACGGCACCAGTGACGCCCCATCGGCGGCGATGTGGTGGACCACCAACACCACCACATGTTCACTGGCCGAGATCTCCAACACCTCGACGCGAATCGGAATGTCGCTGCCCAACGCGAAGCGATGCCCGGCCGCTCGGGTAATCGCCGCCGCCAGCTCCGCATCGGTGACCCGGCTCAGCGGCACCGATATCGCCGTCGGCGGCAGCACGTGCTGCCAGGGCACCCCGTCGACCGCCGGAAACACCGTGCGCAGGCTTTCATGACGGGCCACCACATCACCGATCGCGGCCCTCAACGCCGCGACGTCCAGCGTTCCGGTCAAGTGCAGCGCCAACGGAATGTTGTACGTCGCCGACGGGCCCTCGTACTTGTCCAGGAACCACAACCGGCGCTGAGCAAACGACAACGGAACTCGAGCCGGACGCGGCCGCACAGTCAACGCGTCGCGCACCCGGTGCCCGTCATGGGCGTTGATCCAGTCACCCAGCCCCGCCACCGTCGGGGTGTCGAACACCACCCGAATCGGAACCTCAACACCCAACTCAGCACGCACCCGCGCCACCAACCGCATCGCCGTCAACGAATGCCCACCCAGAGTGAAAAACCCATCATCAATGCCGACCCGCGCCAACCCCAACACCTCGGCGAACAACCCCGCCAACAGCTGCTCACGCTGATCACGCGGCCCCCGATAGGCCACGGCACTGTCAAACTCCGGCGCCGGCAACGCCCGCCGATCAAGCTTGCCGTTAACCGTCAACGGCAACTCGCTCAACACCACCACCGCCGCCGGCACCATAGCCTCCGGCAACCGGGCCGCGGCGAACTGGCGCAGCTGGGCCCCGAGCTCGATCGCTGAGGGATCGCTCACATAGTCGGCGATCGAACCCACCGCCGCGGCAGGCAAGTACACATCCGACAGCAAGGTTGTGGGCGACTCGGCGGCGGTGAAGACGAGGTCCATCAGGCCAGGAGTCGGCGACCAGGTCACCGCCGTGGTGTATCCCAGTTGCCGGCCCAGCGCATGACATTGGTGCGGCAACACGGCATCGGTCCCGGATGCGTCTGCACGCAGTTCGCAGGCCGCCACCTGGTCGTCGGCTTGGGCTAACGCGTGCGCCATCGCCACCTCGGGCCATAACCCGGCATGAGGCACACCGGTAACACGCAACCCCGACGGCCGCTCGGCCTGCAGGTACTGGCCCAGTGCGTCGAGGTCTGCCCACCGCTGCCAGTGTTGGGCCGGCAGCTCGGCGACGGAGACCACCGGCGCCGGCGCCTTACGCAACACCACCTCGTACCGATAGCAGCTCAGTTCGTTGACCGACGCCATGTTCTTGAGTTGCACCTCGACCGCGGCGAGATCGGCAAGATGCGCGGGCAGCGCGGTAAAGAATTCCGGGGCCAGTAGCAGTTCCTGCTCGGCCAGCATTTGCCGACGGACTCGCTCTCGCAGCACCGCCGCGGTGTCCTCGCTCCCGCTCGTGTTGGCACAAACCATCCCGGTGGTGAACGCCTGCAGCAACGACCGGTTGCGTACGTCGCCGACAAATACTGCTCCGCCGGGCGCCAACAGGCGCATCGCGGCCGCCAGCACCTCAAGCAGATAGCCCGCGCTCGGGAAGTACTGGATCACCGAGTTGAGCACCACGACATCGAAATGGCCTTCGGGTAGCCCATCGTCCACATGCGCCGGCTGCGTCAGTAAGCGCACCCGCTCACCCCACGGCTGCGCCGCCTGTAGCGCGGTGATGGCCGGCGCGGAGAAGTCGGTGCCCCAATATTCGACACACCGCGGGGCCAGCTGGGCCAACAACAACCCGCTGCCCACGCCGATTTCCAACAGCCGCTGCGGGTGTAACTGCGCTATCCGGTCTACTGCTGCCGCACGCCATTCCTGCATCTGCGCCAGCGCGATCGGGTCTCCGGTGTAGCTGCTGTTCCAGACCCCGAAGTCCTCACCCAATACGACCGGCTTAGCGGTGGTCTCCGAATACTGGCCGTCGTAGACTCCGCGCCATTGCTCAACAAGCTGTTCTTCTTGCGTGGGCTCGCGGGTGAGCAGCATGTCGTGATCCAGAACGACATAGCCCACCAAATGCTTGTCGCCCGACGCGGATGTGGCTGGGTGGGTAGTGACGACCGCATGCGCCACCCGGGGATGAGCCGCTAACACCGCTTCGATCTCAGCCGGCTCGATGCGGTGTCCGCGGATCTTGACCTGCTCGTCGGCGCGGCCGACATACATCAGCTGGCCGTCTGCACCCCAGCGCACCACATCCCCGGTCCGGTACATCCGTGTCCCGACCCCGGAGAATGGGCACGCTACGAACCGTGAGGCGGTCAACCCCGTCCGACGCCAATAGCCACACCCCACGCCGGCACCGGCCACATACAACTCCCCGGTAACTCCGGCGGGCACCGGCCGCAACCCCGCATCCAACACGAACAGCGCCGCACCCGGGATCGGCGTGCCGATTGACGGCGGCCCGGAACCGGGTGTCAACGGCGCACTCAAAGACACCCACACGGTGGCTTCGGTGGGGCCGTAGGCGTTGATCATCGCCCGCCCAGCTCCCCAGCGGTCCACCAGCTCGCTTGGGCAGGCCTCGCCGAGCAGCACCAACGCCGCCGACCCCAAACCCTGTGGTGATAGCAGCGCTGCCGCAGAAGGGGTCTGGGTCAGCACATCGACCTGTTCGGCCACCAGCAGAGCGTGAAACTCGGCCGGGGAGCGAGTGAGTTGGTCGGGTACTACGACCAGCCGTCCGCCGTGGAGCAGCGCACCCCATATCTCCCACACCGAGAAATCGAAGCCGTAGGAATGGCACTGGGTCACGGCCTTTCCCGGCGTAGGTGTGAACGGGGTCGGCGAGAAGAGCTGGGTGGTGTTCTGGTGGGTGATGGCGACGCCCTTGGGGGTTCCGGTAGTGCCGGAGGTGTAGATGATGTAGGCGAGATCATCGGCGGCCGGACCTGGAGCTGGCGGTGCGTGAGCCGGTGGGGCGCTGACGAGGGCTTCATCAATATCGATGACCGGCAGTGCGTATCCGTCCAGCCTTGGGCGTAGTGCGGCGGTGGTCAGCGCGGCGTACGGGGTGGCGTCGTTGATCATGAAGCCGATGCGGGCATCGGGGTGGGCCGGGTCGATGGGCAGGTACGCCGCCCCGGTCTTGACGATCGCCAGGATCGCGATGATCGCCTGGGTGCAGCGGGGCGCCAGCAGCGCCACCACATCACCGGCATCCACTCCGCGGTCGGCCAGCAACTGCGCCAACCGATTCGCCGCGGCATCAAGCTCGCTATAGGTCAGGGCTCCGGCCTCACCAACTAGCGCAGTGGCGTCGGGGGTGCGCTCGACTTGGGCGGTGAAAAGTTGCGGGATGGTCGCGACCGATATGGCGGTAGTGGTGGTGTATCGGGTCAGGATCTGGCGGCGCTGCGCAGCATCGAGCAGGTCAAGCACATCGATCCGGTGCTGCGGATCCGCAGCGATCGCCTCAAGGATGCGCAAGTAATAGGTCGCGAACCCTTCGATGGTCTCGCGGTCAAACAGATCGGTGGCGTACTCGATATCCCCGGGCATCGGCTGAGGCGGTTGGCCGGGGATCACTGGCATGTCAACGAGATTGATGAACAAGTCGAATTTGGCGGTCCCGGTTGGCGCGGGTAGCGCCTCCACACCGAGGTCGGCGAGTTCGATGCTGGGCAGCGGGTTGTTCTGCAACGCGAAAAACACTTGGAACAGTGGGTGGTGTGCGGTGGACCGGGTGGGGTTGAGCAGTTCTACCAACC
This sequence comes from Mycobacterium angelicum, assembly GCF_002086155.1. Lineage (GTDB taxonomy): Bacteria > Actinomycetota > Actinomycetes > Mycobacteriales > Mycobacteriaceae > Mycobacterium > Mycobacterium angelicum. Next base: position 5,869 of record NZ_MVHE01000121.1, read on the forward strand.
GTTCAAACGGTGCGTCTTGGTGTTGGTATGCGGCCAGCGCTTTGGTCCGGACCTGCTCGAGCAGCTCACTGAACCGCGGGTTGCCCGAGGTGTCGACCCGCAACACCCAGGTGTTGACGAAAAACCCGACCAGCTCGCCCAGCGCGGCATCGGTACGCCCGGCGATCGGCCCCCCGACGGTGAGGTCATCACCGGCACCGAGTTTGCGCAGCAGCACCGCCAACGCCGCCTGCAACACCATCGACATGGTGGTGCCGGTCTCCTGGGCCCGTCGCGCGATCCGGTCCCGCAGCCCCGCATCCACGCTGAACGGCACGTTCGCACCGGCAAAGGACTGTTCGGGTGGGCGCGGCCGATCACACGGCAACTCGACCTGCTCGGGCGCCCCCGCCAATTCCGCCCGCCAATACGCCAACTGTTCACAGACCACACTCTCGGGATCGTGTTCATCACCCAAAACCTCGTACTGCCACAGCGTGTAGTCGGCGTACTGCACCGCCAACGGCGCCCACCCCGGCTCCCGACCCGCACGCCGCGCCGTATACGCGGTGGCTAGATCCTGGGCCAGCGGCACCAGCGAGGCGCCGTCGGCGGCGATATGGTGCACCACCAACACCACCACATGCTCACGGGGCGAAACTTCCAACACCTCGACCCGGATGGGAATCTGCGTGCCCAACGCGAAACGATGCTGGGCCACCCGGGTGATCGCGGTGGCCAACTCCGGACCAGTGACCCGGCTCAACGGCACCGGTACCGGCGTCGCCGGCAGGATCTGCTGCCAGGGCACCCCGTCGACCGCCGGGAACACCGTGCGCAGGCTTTCATGACGGGCCACCACATCGCTGATTGCAGCGTTCAACGCCACAGTGTCCAGTGATCCGCTCAGATGCAGCGCCAGCGGAATGTTGTAGGTCGCCGACGGGCCCTCATACATATCCAGGAACCACAGCCGCCGCTGAGCAAACGACAACGGAACCCGCGCCGGGCGTTGTTGGGTCGTCAAGGCCACCCGCACCCGCTGCCCACTGTGAGCGCTGATCCACTCGGCCAACCCCGCGACCGTCGGCATATCGAAGACAGCCCGGATGGGCACTTCGACGCCCATCTCGGCGCGGACACGCGCCACTAGCCGCATCGCCGTCAACGAATGCCCACCCAAATGGAAAAATTCGTCATCGATGCCGACGCGCGCTAGCCCGAGAACTTCGGCGAACAACCCGGCTAGCAGCTGCTCGCGTTGATCACGCGGCCTCCGATAGGCCACCGCGCTGTCAAACTCCGGAGCAGGTAACGCCCGTCGATCCAGCTTGCCGTTGACCGTCAATGGCAACTCGGCCAACACCACCACGGCCGCGGGCACCATGTAGGGCGGTAACCGGTCGGCCACCGCGGCACGCGCCCGGTCCGGGTCAACAGTCCCCACCACATAACCAACCAGGCGTTTGTCGCCGGGACGGTCCTCACGGGCGATCACCACCGCCTGATCCACCCCATCCACCCCAGCCAACACCGCCGCGACTTCCCCGCACTCAATGCGATGCCCACGGATCTTGACCTGCTCATCAGCACGACCCACATACACCAGCTGGCCATCTGAACCCCAGCGCACCACATCCCCGGTCCGATACATCCGCTCCCCGACGCCGACGAACGGGCACGCCACAAACCGCGACGCCGTCAACGCCCCCCGACGCCAATACCCACACCC
>NZ_MVHE01000122.1 GCF_002086155.1 Mycobacterium angelicum
GCGGTGGAGGACGGCAGTGCGGTGGGCCGGCTGTGTGTGCCCGAGGCGGGGGTGGTGCATGCCGGTGCGTGTGTGCAGTCAGTGCCGACGTGGTGCGATGCGGCGTTGGTGGCTGCGCGCCGTCGGTTGAATCCGGCTGCCGGGGTGATGGTCAGCGGGTTGTGGGTGTGCTCGACGGCTCAGCTGGTCTTGGTGATTCACCATCTGGCCGTCGACGGGGTGTCCTGGCGGATTCTGCTGGATGATCTCAACACCGCCTGGGCGCAGCAGCGGGCCGGGCAGCCGGTGCGATTGCCATTGCAGGGCACCTCTTTTCAGCGCTGGGCCGCGGTGCTGGCCGAGCACGCGCGCAGTACGGACGTAGCCAAGCAGCTGGACGCCTGGCGGCGGGTGCGCGCGGCCGCACCGGTATTGCCCGCGGCGGATGCGAGCGATACCTACGCCAATGCCGGGCAGTTGGCGCTGTGGGTGGATCGCGACACCACGCATCAGCTGCTCGGTGAGGTGCCGGCGGCATTCCACACCGGAGTGCACGAGCTGTTGCTGATCGCGTTCGCGCTGGCCTGGTCGCAGTTCCTGCAGCACGCCGGGGCGATCGGCATCGATGTGGAAAGCCATGGCCGCCAAGAGGAATTGGCCGCAGACATCGATCTGTCGTCCACGGTGGGCTGGTTCACCGCCAAGTACCCGGTGGCGCTGGTGGTGGATCGGCTCGACTGGGCTGAGGTGTGCGCCGGTGCGCAGGTGCTGGGTTCGGTGGTCAAAGACCTCAAAGAACAGCTTCGCGCGCTTCCCGACGGCCTTGGCTATGGACTATTGCGCTACGCCGATGCCGAGGCCGATTTAGCGGGGCCGGATCCGGTGATCGGGTTCAACTACCTGGGCCGTCTCGGATCACCCGGCAACGACGACAGCTGGCAGATCGCGGGTCCGGTGCCGGGTGCGGTGGCGCCGATCGTGTTGCCGCACACCGTGGAACTCAACGCGCTGACCCTCGACACCGATGCCGGCCCGCGGCTGCAGGCCAGCTGGACGTGGGCGTCCTCGGTGCTGGATCGCGCCCAAATCGAGCGGGTACACCAGCTGTGGTGTGCGGCGCTGGCCGGAATCTGCGCGCACGTGAGCCGCGGCGGAGGCGGCCTGACCCCGTCGGATCTGCTGCCGTTGCACCTCGGCCAGGACCAGATCGATGCGTTGCAGCGGCGCCATGCCATCGCCGATATCGTGCCGTTGACCCCGTTGCAGCAGGGGTTGCTCTTCCACGCAGGCACGGCGAGCGACATCGACGAGCAGTATGCCGTTCAACTGCAGATCACTATCGAGGGAGATCTCGACGTGGACCGCCTGCACACGGCGGTGCGCACGGTGGTGCAACGTCACCCGAATCTCGCGGCCCGGTTCGTCTATGACGAGCTTGACCAGCCCGTCCAAATCATCCCCGCCGATCCCCAAATGCCTTGGAAATACCTGGATCTCACCGAAGCAGCGGCACCGGGGCTCGTTGCCGACGAGCGCGCGGCGGTCATGGACCTCGCGCACCGGACGCCATTTCGCGCTGTACTGATCCGCACCGGACCCGAAGCGTACCGGCTGGTGTTCACAACCCATCACATCGTCTGCGACGGCTGGTCGCTGCCCATCCTGTTACAAGAAATCCTGGCCGGCTATGACGGGCGACCGCTACCCGCCCCGGTTGCGTTTCGCCGGTTTGTGGCCTGGCTGGACGCTCAAGACAAAGACGGCGCCCGAACTGCATGGCGCGAGATGTTGGACGCAATACCGGCACCCACGTTGGTGTGCCCGCCGGATCAACTGGGGCTTGGCGGCAAGCACACGAAAACCGTTGCGCTGCGGGCCGATACCACCCGGCAGCTCAGCGCGTTGGCCCGCGCCCACCACACCACGGTCAGCACGGTGCTGCAGGCGGCCTGGGCGCAGCTGCTGGCCTGGATGACCGGCCGGCAGGACGTGGTTTTCGGCACCGTTGCCGCACTGCGCCCCGCCGAGGTGGCCGGGGTGGAGTCCATGGTGGGGCTGCTGGTCAACACCGTGCCGGTGCGGGCCCGGCTGGCCGCGACCACCACCACCGCCCAGCTGCTGGACCAACTGCGCACCGCCCGCCACGCCACCGTGGAACACCAACACCTCGCGCTGGACGAGATTCACCGAATCGCCGGCCACGACAGGCTGTTTGACACGTTGGTCGCCTACGAGAACTACCCGCTCGACACCAGCGCGGCCGACGCCCACGCACTGAGCATCACCGAAATCACCAACCGCGACTTCACCCATTACCCGCTGGCCCTCATCGCGATGCCCGGCCCGCAATTGCGGCTGCGGCTGGACTACGCCACCGAGGTGTTCGACGCGGCCGGCATCGACACCCTGATTGACCGCCTGCAGCGAGTGCTGCGGGCGATGACCGCCGATCCGGCGCAGCCGGTGTCCTCGATGGATCTGCTCGACGGTGCCGAGCATGCGCGACTCGATCAAATCGGCAACCGGGCCGCGCTGACGGCGATTCCCGCCGCCCCGGTCTCGATTCCAGAGTTGTTTGCCGCGCAGGCGGCCCGCACCCCGCAGGTTGTCGCGCTGGTATGCGGCGGGTACCGGCTCACCTACCGCGAGCTGGAGGCTGCCGCAAACCGGCTGGCGCGCAGTCTGATTGGCAACGGTGCGGGGCCCGGCGAGGTGGTAGGTCTGGTGTTGCCACGCGGCGCCGGTGCCATCGTCGCAATCCTGGCGGTCCTGAAAACCGGGGCCGCCTACCTGCCGATCGACCCCGCCGTCCCGCCGGCGCGAATGCGGCTCATCCTCGACGACGCCGCACCAATAGCAGTACTGACCACCGCGGAACTGGCCGAAGCAAACCCATGCTTGGCCGCCGGCACACAGGTCATCGACGTCGACGACCCCGCCATCGACGCCTGCCATCCCGGCCACCCGCTGCCTGCCCCGGATGCCGAAAACATCGCCTACATCCTTTACACCTCGGGGACGACCGGCACCCCCAAAGGTGTGGCGCTGACCCATCGCAACATCACGCAGCTTTTCGGTGCACTGCACGGGGACCTGAGGCCGGTCGCCGGCCAGGTGTGGAGCCAGTGGCATTCGTATGCCTTCGACGTCTCGGTGTGGGAGATATGGGGAGCGCTGCTGCACGGCGGCCGGCTGGTCGTGGTACCCGAGCCCCTCACCCGCAACCCATCCGACCTGCATGCTCTGCTGATCTCCGAAGGCGTCACCGTGATAAACCAAACGCCTTCGGCCGCAGCGGTATTGCCGCACGAGGGCTTGGATGCCGCGGCGCTGGTGGTGGCCGGCGAGCCGTGTCCCGTCGAGCTGGTGGAGCGCTGGGCGCCTGGGCGGTTGATGATCAACGCCTACGGGCCGACGGAGACGTGGTATGCGTCAATGAGTGCGCCGCTGACCCCGGCTTCGCCGACGGTTCCGATCGGTGCGCCGCTGCCGGAGGTGGCGTTGTTCGTCCTGGACGGGTGGCTGCGGCCGGTGCCGGCCGGGATGGTCGGGGAGTTGTATGTGGCCGGCGCTGGGGTCGGGTGCGGGTACTGGCGGCGGCCGGGGCTGACCGGATCGCGCTTTGTAGCCTGCCCGTTCGCCGGTGCTGGGCAACGCATGTTTCGCACCGGTGACCTGGCGTCCTGGAATCCCGATGGGCAGTTGGCTTTTCACGGCCGCGCCGACGAGCAGGTCAAGATCCGCGGGTATCGCATCGAACCCGCCGAGGTGGCCGCTGCCCTGGCCGCGCTCGACGGGGTGGAGCAGGCGGTGGTGATCGCCCGCGATGAAGCGCCCGGCGACAAGCGTCTGGTGGGTTACTTCACCGGCACTGCCGATGCGGTGTCTGCGCGCGCTCAGCTGGCCGCCCAGCTGCCGCACTACCTGGTGCCCGCCGCACTGGTCAGCATTGCTGCGCTGCCGTTGACACCCAACGGCAAACTCGACACCCGGGCTCTGCCGGCTCCGCAATACCGGACAACCGATACCTATCGGAACCCCAACACCCCAGCCGAGCACATCGTGGCCGGCGTTTACGCCGAAATCCTGGGCGTGCAGCGGGTCGGCGCGCAAGTCTCGTTCTTCGATTTGGGCGGCAACTCATTGACGGGGCTGCGCGTGATCAATGCGGTCAACAGCAGCCTGAATTGCCTTCTCTCCGTGCGAGATTTGTTCGAGACCCCGACGGTGGCACAACTGGCTGCACGGACCGGATCGGGTAGGGGCGGCCGCACGCCCGTGCTGCCCGCACAGCGGCCGGCCGCCATTCCGCTGTCCTTTGCCCAGCAGCGACTGTGGTTCCTGGACCAAATGGCGGGACCCTCGCCGGTCTACAACATGGCATGGGCGGCCCGGTTGACGGGCGAGCTGAATGTCGACGCATTGCGCCAAGCGCTGGCCGACGTGGTGAGCCGCCACGAGAGCCTGCGCACGGTTTTCGCCTCGGTGCGCGGCATCGCCCAGCAGGTGGTGCTGCCGGCCGACCAGGCAGACCTCGACTGGAATCTCGTCGATGCCACCGGATGGGAGGCCGGCCGGCTCCAGGCGGCGCTCCAGAACACCGCACGGCACGCGTTCGACCTGGCGACTCGGATTCCTTTGCGGGCAAAGCTGTTTCGCGTCGCAGAACGGGAGTGCGCAGTGGTGATCGTGGTGCACCACATCGCCGCGGATGGCTGGTCGCTGGCGCCGCTGGCGGCAGACCTGAGTGTGGCGTACGCCAGCCGGTGTGCCGGACAGGCTCCGGCATGGACGGAGCTACCGGTGCAGTACGTCGACTACACCCTGTGGCAGCGCGAGCGGCTCGGCGATCTGGCCGATGCGCCAAGCGCCATGGCCGCCCGGCAATTGGCCTACTGGGAGCAGGCGCTGGCCGGCCTGCCCGAACGGTTGCAGTTGCTGACTGATCGGCCGTACCCGCGGGTGGCCGAGCATCGCGGCGCAAGCATCGCGGTGGAATGGCCTGCGACACTGCAGCGACAAATCGCGCGAGTGGCCCGGGAGAACCACGCGACAAGCTTCATGGTGATCCACGCCGCGCTGACCGTCTTGCTGTCGACGATGAGCGCCAGCAGCGATGTTGCGGTCGGAGTTCCCGTCGCCGGCCGCAGCGACCCCGCTCTGGATGCGTTGGTGGGCTTCTTCGTCAATACCGTGGTGCTGCGCGTACAACTCGCCGGCGACCCCACCTTCGCCGAGTTACTGAGCCAGGTGCGCGCGCGCAGCCTGGAAGCCTTTGAACACCAGGACATTCCGTTCGAAGTGCTGGTGGACCGGCTCAACCCAACCCGCAGCATGACCCATCACCCGCTGGTTCAGGTGATGCTGGCGTGGCAGAACACCGCCACGGCAGAGCTCGAGCTGGGCGATGTGGACATCGCGATGATGCCGGTGCACACCCACACGGCCCGAATGGATTTGGTGTTGTCCCTGGCCGAGCAATTCACCGAAGCCGGTGCCCCCGCCGGCATCAGCGGAACCGCCGAGTTTCGCACCGACGTGTACGACGCATCGAGCATCGGCCTGCTCATCCGCCGATTGGAGCGGGTGCTGGAAGCCGCGATCGCCGATCCGCGGCGTCCGTTGTCGTCGATCAGTGTGCTCGACGCCGCCGAGCGCTTCCATCTGGACGACATAGGCAACCGTGCGGTGTTGAGTGCCGCAGCGCCACAACTGGTTTCGATTCCGGAGGCGTTCGGTATCCACGTCGCACGCACACCCGACGCCGTCGCGCTGGTGTGCAACGGCGACCGGTGGAGCTACCGGCAACTCGACGAGGCCGCCAACCGCCTTGCGCATCTGTTGGCCGATTGCGGAGTGGGCCGCGGCGATGTCGTGGGGCTGCTGTTGGAGCGCTCGGCCCAGGCCATTGCGGCGATACTGGCCGTGCTCAAAGCCGGGGCCGCCTATCTGCCCATCGATCCGGCGTTGCCGCAGCCCCGGGTGGAGTTCATGATCGACGACGCCGCGCCGGTCGCGGTGCTGAGTACCACCGCCCTGGCCGGGCGGCTAAGCGGCCATGACGTGGCGGTCGTCGATATAGACGACCCCGCCATCGACGCCTGCTACCCAGCCCATGGGCTGCCGTACCCGCACGCCGAGGACATCGCTTACATCCTCTACACCTCGGGCACGACGGGTGTGCCGAAGGGCGTGGCGATCGCGCACGGCACCGTCACGCGGCTGATGGAATCGCTGGATCCGGATCTGCCGCCTTCGGGTGTGTGGACGCAGTGGCACTCCTATGGCTTCGACGTTTCGGTCCAGGAGATCTGCGGCGCGCTGCTGCACGGCGGCCGGCTGGTGGTGGTTCCCGAGTCGATGGTGCGCTCGCCGGCGGACTTTCACGAGCTGCTGGTCGCCGAACAGGTCAACGTGTTGAGTCAGACCCCGTCGGCGCTGGGAATGTTGTCGCCGCAGGGGCTGGACTCGGTGGAGTTGCTGATCATGGGCGGTGAACCCTGCCCGGCCGAGTTGGTGGACCGGTGGGCCGCCGGCCGAGTGATGATCAACGTCTGCGGCCCGACCGAAACCTCGATGTTCGCCGCCATGAGCGCGCCGCTGTCGCCCGGTTCGGGAGCGCCGCCGATCGGGGCCCCGGTTCCGGGGGCGGCGTTCTTCGTGCTGGACTCGCGGCTGCGTCCGGTGCCGGTCGGCGTGGTGGGGGAGTTGTACGTCGCCGGCCGGGTGGGGTGTGGCTATTGGCGGCGGCCGGGGCTGACGTCGTCGCGGTTTGTGGCGTGCCCGCACGGGAGGCCCGGAATGCGCATGTACCGCACCGGCGACGTGGTGCGCTGGCGCGCCGATGGCCAGATCGAATTGGTGGGACGCGCCGACGAGCAGGTCAAGATTCGCGGCTACCGGATCGAACTCGGTGAGGTCCGGACCGTGCTGGCCGGGCTGGATGGAGTGGATCAGGCGGTGGTGATTGCCCGCGAGGACCGTCCCGGGGATAAGCGGTTGGTGGGTTATGTGACGGGCGCGGTGGATGCCGCGGCGTTGCGTGCGAAGTTGGCGGATCGCTTGCCGCACTTCATGATTCCCGCGGCGGTCGTGGGAATGGCGGAGTTGCCGCTGACGGTCAACGGGAAGTTGGACGTGCGCGCGTTGCCGGCTCCCGAGTACGGCGACCTGCGGCGCTATCGGGAGCCGGCTAATGCAGTGGAGGAGGCGCTGGCCGGGATTTTCGCCCAGGTTCTGGGGTTGGCGCAAGTGGGGGTGGAGGAGTCGTTCTTCGATCTGGGCGGCGACAGCATTTCCTCGATGCAGGTGGTGGCGCGGGCGCGCG
>NZ_MVHE01000123.1 GCF_002086155.1 Mycobacterium angelicum
GCCCCACCTGCTCCACCGGCACCGCCAGCGCCACCGTTGCCCCACAATCCCGCCGACCCGCCGGCCCCGCCGGCCTGGCCGGTCGCCCCCGCCGCGCCGGCACCGCCGTTGCCGATCAGGATGCCGCCATCGCCGCCGGCTCCACCCGGGGTGGTCGCATTTGCGCCGTTCCCGATCAGCGGGCGCCCGAATAACGTTTGCGTAGGCGCATTGATTAAGCCCAATACGCTCTGCTCGATGTTGGTGGCCTCAGCCAAGCCGTAGGCATTGGCCCCAAACTGCAGTGAGTGCACGAATTGCTGGTGGAAAGACTGCACCTGGAGGCTGATCGCTTGATAGTCCTGGCCGAAGCCGCCGAACAGGGCCGCGATCTGGGCAGACACCTCGTCGGCGCCCGCGGCCAGTACCTGTGTCGTCGAAGCTGCTGCGGCAGCGTTAGCCGCACTCACGGTGGAGCCGACACCCGCTAAGTCGGCAGCCGCTGCGGCCACTACTTCAGGTGAGATCCACACATAAGACATCGGGCGGCTCCCACCATTTGGCAACGCAGCTATCACACCGAATTAGTGGCGTGGCAGTAAGCCGGGATTTTAGTCGTTCGGCGTCAAATCCGTTATCGGTTTGGTCATTATTTGGGCTTATTAAAGCGCCAGAGTGTGCATGTTGTCTGCATATCTGGCTATCGCTTAGGCGAAATCACCAAAAACCAGATATCAGGGTGTGCGGATCGCCCAACCGAGTGGTTTGGATACGCGTATTCCCATGGCATGCAACAGATTTCGGGGCCCATGCGGTAGACCTACCCGTCCCCGGCTGGGCTCGAATCCGGTCACGACGGCAATGGCGCGAGTTACGGGGTCACCGGCGTGGTCGCCACTCAATTCATTGCGAATAGGCAAAGATTGCGCATTGAATTGCTCATGAGTGCATGCGTTCATTTCGGATTGAATTCATAAACAGTTGCGTAAGCGCATTAAATGACACCGGGTGCTCTGCAATTGATTCGTACCAAAAGTATGGCGTTTGGTGAGCGTTTGCGATTTGGCGGGCGCTCAAGGGTTCGCGACACCCTGTCGCTGGCCCGGGCGTGCCCGCGACACCAGGCCGCCGCCGCACCCCGCGCCGGCGGTCTGGTGGCCCCGCCGTCCGGCCAAGTCAACCTCATCGCAAGAAGCTTCCGCCGCAGCTCATAGGTCCGTTTTGCCGACATCACCGTGGGTCAGCGGGGCCCGTGCATGCGGCGCCGCCGCGCCCACCGCGAAACGAGGCGAGACGAGGGGCAGTAAGCGACTCCGGACCTTTGGAATCACCAGGATGTGGCGGTAGCCCGACAAACACGTCAGCGGTGCGCAATCTGGATAGCGTCCTTCGTTTGGTGAATTCAAGATCGGCCCCTGTACCGCGGTGAAGCCAACCGGACCGACCAAGCCGTTGCTGTCGACGCCGCCCGCCGCGTCTACAGTCAAAACGCGATGACGATCGATGTATGGATGCAGCATCCGACACAACGCTTCCTGCGCAGCGACATGCTGGCCTCCCTGCGGCGCTGGACCGGCGGAGCGATGCCCGACACCGACATTCCCATCGAGACCACCGTCGCATCGATGGATGCCGCGGGCGTCGGCATAGGCCTGCTCAGCGCGTGGCGCGGCCCGGGCGGCCAGGACTTGATCTCCAATGACGAGGTCGCCGAGTGGATCGGCCGCCATCCCACCAGGTTCGCCGGCCTGGCGACGGCCGACCTGGACCGTCCGATGGCCGCGGTCCGCGAACTGCGGGGCCGCCTACAAGACGGTTTCGCCGGGCTGCGGGTGGTGCCCTGGCTGTGGAACGCGCCACCGACCGACCGCCGTTACTACCCGCTGTTCGCTGAATGTGTGGAAGCGGGAGTGCCGTTCTGCACCCAGGTCGGCCACACCGGCCCGCTGCGGCCGTCTGAAACCGGACGCCCGATCCCCTACATCGACCAGGTGGCTTTGGACTTCCCGGAACTCACCATCGTGTGCGGACACGTCGGCTACCCGTGGACCGAAGAGATGGTCGCGGTGGCCCGCAAGCATGAGAACGTCTACATCGACACCTCGGCCTACACCATCAAACGGCTGCCACCCGAGCTCATCAGATTCATGAAAACCGGGACCGGGCAACGAAAAGTCTTGTTCGGCACCAACTATCCGATGATCGGGCACACACACGCCCTGGCCGGGCTCGACGAACTCGGCCTCACTGACGACGCGCGCCGCGACTTTCTGCATGCCAACGCCGAGCGGGTTTTCCGGCTCACCGATCGAGAGGTTTCCACATGAACGGTGCCCAGGCTCTGATCAACACGTTGGTCGACGGGGGAGTGGACGTGTGCTTCGCCAACCCCGGCACCTCGGAGATGCACTTCGTGGCGGCGCTGGACGATGTGGCCCAAATGCGTGGTGTGCTAACCCTTTTCGAGGGCGTCGCCACCGGTGCTGCCGACGGTTACGCGCGCATCGCCGACAAGCCCGCGGCCGTATTGCTGCACCTGGGGCCGGGATTGGGCAACGGCCTGGCCAATCTGCACAACGCGCGGCGGGCTCGGGTGCCGATGGTCGTGGTCGTCGGTGACCACGCCACTTATCACAAAAAGTACGACGCCCCACTGGAATCCGACATCGATGCGCTCGCCGGCACCGTTTCGGGCTGGGTACACCGGACGGAAACCGCCGCCAACGTCGGCGCCGACACCGCCGAAGCCATGGCCGCCAGCCGGTCCGGTCCGCAGGTGGCCACACTGATCCTGCCGGCCGATGCATCGTGGTCCGACGGCGCCCAACCCGGCACCCCGCCAGCCACACCGAAAACCGAGCCCGCCGATATCGCCGCGGTGGCCAAGGTGCTGCGGTCCAACGAGCCGGCGATGATCCTGATCGGCGGAGACGCCACCCGCGGACCGGGGCTGGCCGCGGCGGCCCGGATCGCCGAGGCCACCGGCGCGCGCTGGCTGTGTGAAACGTTCCCGACCCGACTCGAGCGCGGCGCCGGTGTGCCCGCCGTCGATCGGCTCAACTATTTCGCCGAGGGTGCCGCCGCCCAACTCGACGGCGCCAAGCATCTGGTGCTGGCCGGCGCGAAGTCACCGGTGTCGTTCTTCGCCTACCCGGGCATGGCAAGCGACCTGGTACCGGCGGGCTGCGAGGTGCACGTCCTCGCCGAATACGGCGGCGCCGCAGACGCTTTGGTCGCACTGGCCGACGAATTGGCGCCCGGGACGACGGCGCCGCTGGCGGCTTTATCGCGTCCGTCGCTGCCGGCGGGGGCGCTGACGTCGCTGTCGGCGGCCGGCGTGATCGGCGCGCTGCTGCCCGAACGTGCGATCGTCGTCGACGAGTCCAACACCTCCGGGCTGCCGCTGGCGCAGGCCACCGCGGGCGCACCGGCCCACGACTGGCTGACGCTGACGGGGGGAGCGATCGGCTACGGCATCCCCGTCGCGGTGGGGGCCGCGGTGGCCGCCCCGGACCGGCCGGTGCTGAACCTGGAGTCCGACGGTTCGGCGATGTACACGATTTCGGGGCTGTGGACGCAGGCGCGGGAGAACCTCGACGTCACGACCGTGATCTACAACAACGGCGCCTACGACATCCTGCGTCTGGAGCTGCAACGCGTGGGAGCCGGATCTACGCCTGGCCCCAAAGCGCTTGATTTGCTTGATATTTCGCGCCCCACCCTGGATTTCGTCAAGATCGCCGAAGGCATGGGCGTGCCGGCCCGGCGGGTGAGCACCGCCGAAGAATTCGCCGACGCCCTGCGCTGGGCGTTTAACGAACCTGGACCGCACGTGATCGACGCGGTGGTGCCATCCCTTTTGGGCTAGTTAGGTGACGGCGCCGTTGGTGCCGTCGCTGCCGTCGAAGCCGTCCGAGCCGTTGAAGCCGCCGCCGGTACCCAGGCCGCCGTCACCGCCTTGGCCGCCGGGGCCGCCCAGACCGCCGGGTGCGCCGACGCCGTCGCCGCCGTTGCCGCCGTTGCCGCCGTTGCCGGCGTTGCCACCGTTGCCAACGGGTGCGGTATTGCCGCCGCCGTTGCCGCCGAGCCCGCCTTTGCCGCCGCCGCCGCCGGCGCCGCCGGCGTTGACACCGCTGCCGCTGCCGCCCTTTCCGCCGTCGCCGCCGTCGCCGCCGCGTGCGCCGTTGGCAGCGGTGTCGCCGCTGATGGTGTTGTCCGCCCCGGCTCCGCCGTTTCCGGCGTTACCGCCGGTTCCGCCGGCGCCGCCGTTGGCGCCCGCGCCGACACCCATGCCCGCGTCGCCGCCCTTGCCGCCTTTGCCGCCGTTGCCGCCCGCGGTGCCGTTCTCGCCAGTGCCGGCGCCGGGGGAGAGACCGTCCCCGCCGTCGCCGCCATGACCACCGGTCCCGCCGCTGCCGTTGGTGCCGCCGGCACCGGCGCTGCCACCTTGGCCACCTTGTCCGCCCTGGCCGCCGTTGTTTCCGTTGACTCCCACCAGGAAGCTTGACTCGCCCTTGCCGCCGGTACCGCCGGTCCCGCCGTTCCCGCCGATGCCCGCATGGCCGGCGACGCCGCCGATGTTGGCCACACCGCCGTCGCCGGCCTGCCCGCCGGAACCGCCAATGCCACCGGCGCCGGCGGTGCCGCCGGTGCCGAAACCGCCGTCGCCGCCTTGGCCGCCTTGGCCGCCCTCGCCGCCGTTGCCGCTGGCGGCGCTGCTGACCTGGTCTGTGTTAAGGCCACCGATGCCGCCGCTGCCGCCCTGGCCGCCGTTGCCGCCTTTGCCGCCGACCGTGTTGTCGGAGCCGATGCCGCCTTTAGCGCCCAGGCCGCCCTTGCCGCCGTCGCCGGCCACCCCGCCCTTGCCGGCCGCGCCCACGCCGGTGCCCGCGTTGCCGCCATTGCCCCCGGTGCCGCCGTCGCCGCCATTGCCGCCGTCCATATCGAAGGTGCCCGCCTTACCGGCACCACCCTTGCCGCCGGTGCCGCCGGCGCCGCCGTCGCCGTTGGTGCCGCCGGCGCCGGCGCTGCCGCCCGCGCCGCCCACGCCGCCGTTGCCGCCTTTGAATCCGGCCTGGCCCGCGACGGTGGCGTCGGCGCCGGTGCCGCCGGTACCGCCGGTGCCGCCGTTGCCGCCGATGCCGGCGTGGCCGGCGACGCCGCCGGTGTTGGCCGCACCGCCGTCGCCGGCCTGCCCGCCGGCGCCGCCGGTGCCGCCGGTGCCGGCGGTTCCGATGGTGCCGGTGCCGCCTTGGCCGCCCTGGCCGCCCTGGCCGCCGTTGCCGCCGTTGCCGCTGGCAGCGCTGCTGGCTTGGTCGGTGTTGAGGCCGCCGCTGCCGCCGGCCCCGCCTTGGCCGCCCTGGCCGCCTTGACCGCCCTTGGCGTTGGCCGCGCCGGTGCCACCTTGGCCGCCGTGACCGCCCTGGCCGCCGTCGCCCGCGATCCCGCCGCTGGCGGCCGCGCCGACGCCGGTGCCGGCGTTGCCGCCGTTGCCGCCGGTCCCGCCGTTGCCGCCGTTGCCGCCGGTCAGGCCGGTCGCGGCGGCCTGGCCGACGCCACCGTTACCGCCGGTGCCGCCGACGCCTCCGTCGCCGTTGGTGCCGCCGACGCCGGCGCTGCCGCCCGCGCCGCCCTGGCCGCCCTGCCCGCCGTTGAAGCCGGAGCCTCCCGGGCCGGTGCCATCGGCGCCGGTGCCGCCTTGGCCGCCGGCGCCGCCCTTACCGCCGATGCCGTCGTTGCCGGCGACGCCGCCGGCGTTGGCCGAACCGCCTGCACCGGCCGTCCCGCCGGCGCCGCCGGCGCCGCCGGTACCGGCGGGGCCGATGGTCCCGGTTCCGCCGGTGCCGCCTTGGCCGCCCTGGCCACCGTTACCGCCATTGCCGCTGGCGGCGCTGCTGACTTGGTCGCTGTTCAGCCCGCCGGTGCCGCCCTTGCCGCCGTCACCGCCGCCCCCGCCGTCGCCGCCCATCGAATCGGCTGCGCCAGTACCGCCCTGGCCGCCCTGGCCGCCGTTTCCGCCGTTGCCGGCCGCGCCGCCGCTGCCGGCCGCGCCCACGCCGGTGCCGGCGTTGCCGCCGTTGCCGCCGCTGCCGCCGATGCCGCCGGCCCCGCCGGTCTGGCCGGTCGCGCCGGCCTTGCCGGTGCCGCCGTTGCCGCCGACGCCGCCGGCCCCGCCGTCGCCGTTCACGCCGCCTGCACCGGCGTCGCCACCGGCACCACCCTGGCCGCCCTGGCCGCCGGTGAAGCCGATGCTGCCGGGGCTCGCGTTGGAGGTGCCCTTGCCGCCCTGGCCGCCCTGGCCGCCCTGACCGCCGCTGCCGGCGTTGCCGGCGACGCCGCCGGTGTTGGCCGCACCGCCCTCGCCGGCCTGCCCGCCACGGCCTCCGGTGCCGCCATTGCCGGCGGTCCCGATGGTGCCGGTGCCGCCTTGGCCGCCTTGGCCGCCTTTGCCGCCGTTGCCGCCGTTGCCGCTGGCTGCGCTGGTGACTTGGTCGGTGTTGAGGCCGCCGACGCCGCCGTCGCCGCCCCGGCCGCCGTCGCCGCCCTTGCCGCCGCCGGTATCTGCGGCGCCGGCGCCACCGGTGGCGCCGATTCCACCGTTGCCGCCATTGCCCCCGGCTCCGCCGCTGCCGGCCGCGCCGACGCCGGTGCCGGCAGTGCCGCCGGCGCCGCCGGTGCCGCCGGCGCCGCCTTGGCCGCCATCCAGACCGGTCGCGGCGGCCTTGCCCGCGCCACCGTTACCGCCGGTGCCGCCGGCCCCGCCGTTGCCGTTGGTGCCGCCGACGCCGGCGCTGCCGCCCGCGCCACCCACTCCGCCATCGCCGCCCTTGAATCCGGCCTGGCCGGCGACGGTGGCGTCGGCGCCGGTTCCCCCGGTGCCACCGGCGCCACCGTTGCCGCCGACGCCGGCGTTGCCGGCGACGCCACCGATATTGGCCGCGCCGCCGCCGCCGGCCTGCCCGCCGTCGCCGCCGGTGCCTCCGGTGCCCGCATTTCCGATGGTGCCGGTGCCGCCTTGGCCGCCCTGGCCGCCCAGGCCGCCGTTGCCCCCGTTGCCGCTGGCGGCGCTGCTGATTTGGTCGGTGTTGAGGCCGCCCATGCCGCCGGTGCCGCCGGCGCCACCGCCGCCGCCCTCGCTGCCGGGGGCGTCGACCAGGCCCTGGCCGCCCTGCCCGCCCTGGCCGCCGTTGCCGCCGTTGCCGGCCGCCCCGCCCGCGCCGGCCGCGCCGACGCCGGTACCGGCGTTGCCGCCGTCGCCGCCGGTGCCGCCTTGGCCG
>NZ_MVHE01000124.1 GCF_002086155.1 Mycobacterium angelicum
TCCCCCGCCGCCACCCGGCTATGGCACGCCTCCCGGCGGTCAGGCCCCCGGCGGCTATGCACCTCCGGGCTACGCGCCTCCGCCGCCGCCTCCTCCGGGCTATGGCCCGCCGCCAGGTGCGCCGGCTCCCGGTTACCCGCCCCCCGGCTACGGTGGGCAGCCCGGGCCGGCGTCCGGGTTCAGCGTCGGTGAAGCCATCAGCTGGTCGTGGGCCAAGTTCACCCAGAACGCCGCGGCACTCGTCGTGCCGCTGCTCGCCTACGCCCTGGCACTGGCCGCCGTGATCGGCGCGATGATCGGCATCGTCATCGCCACGTCGGAAACCACGACTACCACCTATACCGACGCCAGCGGCTACACCGCCGAAACGACGAGCGGGAACATGACCCCCGTCGGTGGCATCGCCATGTTCCTCGGTTACCTGCTGGTGTTCTGCGTTGCGGTCTACATGCATGCCGGGCTGACGACGGGCTGCCTGGACATCGCCGACGGCAAGCCGGTGAGCATCGGAACGTTCTTCCGGCCACGCAATCTGGGTACGGTCGCCGTCACGGCGCTGCTGCTGGTTCTCGGCACCGCGATCGGGTCGGTGCTGTGCCTCATCCCCGGCCTGATCTTCGGCTTCGTGGCACAGTTCGCGGTGGTGTTCGCCGTCGACAAGTCGCTGTCGCCCATCGACTCCATCAAGGCCAGCATCGCCACCGTGCGGGGCGACCTCGGCAACAGCTTCCTGTCGTGGCTGGTGCAGGCCGCCGCGGTGGTGGTCGGCGAATTGCTGTGCTACGTAGGGATGCTCGTCGGTGTTCCGCTCGCCTCGCTGATCCAGGTGTACACGTATCGCAAGCTGTCCGGCGGCCAGGTCGTCGAGGCCAACCAGCCGGCGCCGCCTGGGCCGCAGTACGCATAGTCAGCCCTAGCCAGCGCGCCGGCTTCCGGCGCGCTGCGGGCCGCTGACTCTTGTGATGAGATCAGCGGTTATGAGCATCAAAGTTGCGCTGGAGCACCGCACCAGCTACACCTTTGACCAGCTGGTCGGTGTGTATCCGCACATCGTGCGGCTGCGCCCGGCGCCGCATTCGCGCACGCCCATCGAGGCCTACTCGCTGCGCATCGACCCCGCCGATCACTTCATCAACTGGCAGCAGGACGCGCTGGGCAATTTCCTTGCCCGACTGGTCTTTCCGAAGCCGATGCGCAACCTGACCATCACCGTCGGGCTCATCGCCGACCTGAAGGTGATCAACCCCTTCGACTTCTTCATCGAGGACTGGGCCGAGACGTGGCCGCCGGAAGGATTGACCTACCCCAAGGCGCTGGCCGACGACCTCAGGCCGTATCTGGGGCCCGTCGACGAAGACGGCGACGGGTCGGGCCCCGGTGAACTGGTGCAGGCGTGGGTGCGCAACTTCTCGGTCGCCGAAGGCACCCGCACCATCGACTTCCTGGTCGCGCTCAACCGCGCCGTCAACGCCGACGTCGGCTACAGCCTGCGCATGGAACCGGGCGTTCAGACACCGGATTTGACGCTGCGCACCGGCATCGGCTCGTGCCGGGACTCGGCGTGGCTCCTGGTGTCGATCCTGCGTCAGCTCGGGCTGGCCGCCCGCTTCGTGTCCGGATACCTGGTGCAGTTGGCTTCCGATGTGGCGGCGCTGGATGGGCCGTCGGGACCCGCTGCCGACTTCACCGACCTGCACGCCTGGGCCGAGGTGTACATCCCGGGCGCGGGCTGGATCGGATTGGACCCGACGTCGGGCCTGTTCGCCGGCGAGGGGCACATCCCGCTGGCGGCAACGCCACATCCCTCGACCGCGGCACCCATCACCGGCGGCACCGATCCCTGCGGCTCGGTACTGGAGTTCTCCAACACCGTCACCCGCGTCCACGAAGACCCGCGAGTCACGTTGCCCTACACCGAAATGGCGTGGCAAACCATCTGTGAGGTCGGGCGCAGCGTCGACAAGCGGCTGACCGCCGGTGATGCCCGGCTGACGGTTGGCGGCGAACCCACCTTCGTCTCCGTCGACAACCAGGTCGACGACGAGTGGCGCACTTGCGCCGACGGCCCACACAAGCGGCAGCGGGCGTCCGACCTGGCCGCCAGGTTGAAGGCGCAGTGGGCCCCGCAGGGCCTGATTCAGCGCAGTCAGGGCAGGTGGTATCCGGGAGAACCGTTGCCGCGCTGGCAGATCGCGCTGTATTGGCGCACTGACGGACGCCCGCTGTGGACCGACGATGCCTTACTGGCCGATCCCTGGCTCGATAAGCCGCCGCCGGTGGGCGACCAGGCGGCCCAACAGGTGCTCGCCGGCGTGGCCGAGAGCTTGGGTCTGCCGCTGTCGCAGGTTCGCCCGGCCTACGAAGACCCGCTGGCGCGGCTGGCGGCCAGTGCGCGGCTGCCCGCGGGCGACCCGGTAGCGCCCGGTGACGACCTCGCCGACGACAGCGACGCCGGCCGCGCCGCACTGCTGACTCGCCTCGACGAATCGGCAACGGCGCCAACGGCTTTCGTGCTGCCACTGCACCGCCGCGCCGACGGCCTCGGCTGGGCCAGCGCGGACTGGCGGTTGCGTCGCGGTCGCATCGTGTTGCTGGAAGGAGATTCGCCGGCGGGGCTGCGGCTACCACTGGACTCGATCAGCTGGCGGGCGCCGCGGGCGTCGTTCGTCGCCGACCCGCTCGGGGTTGGACACACGCTAGCGGCCGGATCCGACGGCGCCGGCGCGGTGCTGGAAGATCCCGAGACCGCGCCGACGACCGCGATGGTCGCCGAGGTCCGCGACGGGCTGCTGTACCTCTTCCTGCCCCCGACCGAGGCGCTGGAACACTTCATCGACCTGATCGCGCGCAGTGAGGCCGCGGCGGCGCAGGCCAACTGCCCGGTCGTGATCGAGGGATACGGTCCGCCGGCCGATCCGCGGCTGAAGTCCACGACCATCACCCCCGACCCCGGGGTCATCGAGGTCAACGTCGCGCCCACCGGCAGCTTCGACGAACAAGGCCAGCAACTGGAAACGCTGTACGAACAGGCCCGGCTGGCGCGGCTGTCGACCGAGTCGTTCGACGTGGACGGCACCCACGGCGGCACCGGCGGCGGCAATCACATCACCCTCGGCGGCGTCAGCCCGGCCGACTCCCCGTTGCTGCGCCGCCCGGACCTGCTGGTCTCGCTGCTCACCTACTGGCAGCGGCACCCCTCGCTGTCGTATCTGTTCGCCGGGCGTTTCGTGGGGACCACGTCGCAGGCGCCGCGGGTGGACGAGGGCCGCGCCGAGGCGCTGTACGAGCTCGAGATCGCGTTCGCCGAAATCACGCGGCTGGGCGGCGGCGGCTTGAAGAGCACCGCCAAACCGTGGGTCACCGACCGCGCGCTGCGACATCTGCTCACCGATATCACCGGCAACACCCATCGCGCCGAATTCTGTATCGACAAGCTCTACAGCCCCGAAGGCCCGCGCGGCCGGCTGGGGCTGCTGGAGCTGCGCGGGTTCGAGATGCCGCCGCACCTGCGCATGGCGATGGTGCAGTCACTGCTGGTGCGCGCCCTGGTGGCGTGGTTCTGGGACGAACCGCTGCGCGCGCCGCTGATCCGCCACGGCGCCAACCTGCATGGGCGGTACCTGTTGCCGCACTTCCTGATTCACGACATCGCCGACGTCGCCGCCGACCTGCGCGCACACGGCATCGCGTTCGAGACCAGCTGGCTGGACCCATTCACCGAGTTCCGCTTCCCGCGCATCGGCACCGCGGTATTCGACGGCGTGGAGATCGAGCTGCGCGGGGCGATCGAGCCGTGGAACACCCTCGGCGAGGAGTCCACGGCCACCGGGACCGCCCGCTACGTCGACTCGTCGGTAGAGCGCCTGCAGGTCCGCGTGATCGGCGCCGACCGGCACCGCTACGTGGTGACCTGCAATGGCTACCCGGTGCCACTGCTGGCCACCGACAATCCCGACATATACGTGGGCGGGGTGCGCTACAAGGCCTGGCAGCCGCCCAGCGCACTGCACCCGACCCTGTCCACCGACGTCCCATTGCAGTTCGAACTCATCGACGTCACTGCCGGAACCTCGCGCGGCGGCTGCACCTATCACGTCGCCCACCCCGGCGGGCGCGCCTACGACGAGCCGCCCGTCAACGCCGTCGAGGCCGAGTCGCGCCGGGCGCGCCGTTTCGAGGCCACCGGCTTCACCCCGGGCAAACTCGACATGTCCGGCATTCGGGAGAAACAGGCCCGGATGTCCACCGACATCGGCGCGCCGGGGATCCTCGATTTGCGGCGCGTGCGTACCGTGCAGCAGTAATGGCACTGAGCATGAGCCCCACACCGGCGACCTCCACCCCGAGGTACGACGTCGACCGGCTGCTGGCCGGATATCGCACCGCGCGCGCTCAAGAAGCGCTGTTCGACCTGCGGGACGGCCCGGGCATCGGCTACGACGAATTCGTCGACGCGACCGGCAACGTGCGGCCGGCCTGGGCCGAGCTGGCCGACGCGGTCGCCGAACGCGGCAGGGCGGGGCTGGATCGGCTGCGCTCGGTGGTGCACGGCCTGATCGACCACGACGGCATCACCTACACCGAGGTGGATATCCACCGGCCCACCGACGGGCATGGCCTCGAACCCGGGCCGTGGATTCTGGACACGCTGCCGCTGGTGATCTCCGCCGCCGATTGGGACGTGCTGGAGGCCGGGCTGGTGCAGCGCTCCCGGTTGCTGGACGCGGTGCTCGCCGACCTGTACGGGCCGCGAAGCGTGGTTCTCGAGGGCATCCTGCCGGCCCAGTTGCTGTTCGCCCACCCTGGTTATGTGCGGGCCGCCGCCGGCATCAAAGTGCCCGGGCGCCACCAGCTTTTCCTGCACGGCTGCGACGTCAGCCGGCTGCCCGGCGGTAGCTTTCAGGTCAACGCCGACTGGACGCAGGCGCCCTCGGGCGCCGGCTATGCGCTGGCCGACAGACGCGTTGTCGCACATGCGATCCCGGACCTCTACGAACGGATCGCGCCGCGCCCCAACACGCCGTTCGCGCAGGCGTTGCGGCTGGGTCTGATCGACGCCGCGCCCGACGTCGCCCAGGACCCGGTGGTGGTGGTGCTCAGCCCGGGTATCTACTCGGAGACGGCGTTCGATCAGGCCTATCTGGCAACGCTGCTGGGTTTTCCGCTGGTGGAGAGCGCCGATTTGGTGGTGCGCGATGGCAAGCTGTGGATGCGTTCGCTGGGCACGCTGAAACGTGTCGACGTGGTGCTGCGCCGGGTGGACGCCGACTATGCCGATCCGCTTGATCTGCGCGCAGATTCGCGGCTGGGGGTGGTCGGCCTGGTGGAGGCGCAGCACCGCGGAACGGTGACCGTGGTCAACACGCTGGGCAGCGGCATTCTGGAAAGTCCTGGGCTGCTGCGGTTTCTGCCCGAGCTGGCCGAGCGTTTGCTCGGCGAGGCTCCCCTGCTGCAGACCGCTCCGGTGTATTGGGGCGGCATCGCCGCCGAACGTTCGCACCTGCTGGCCAATCTCTCGTCGCTGTTGCTGCGGCCCACCGACGGGGGGGAAACCCTTGTCGGACCGAAGCTTTCGTCTGCGCAGCTGGCTGATTTGGCGGCCCGGATCGAGGCAATGCCGTGGCAGTGGGTCGGCCAGGAGCTGCCGACGTTCTCGTCGGCGCCGACCGACCATGCCGGTATGTTGTCGTCCGCCGGGGTGGGTATGCGGTTGTTCACGGTGGCCCAGCGCGGCGGGTATGCGCCGATGATCGGCGGCCTCGGCTATGTGCTGGCGCCCGGGCCTGCTGCATACACTTTGAATACCGTTGCGGCTAAAGACATTTGGGTACGTCCGACGGAGCGCGCCCTGGCCGAGACGGTAACCCTGCCCTCGCTCGTGGAGCCGGCCGCCAAGTCCGGGGCGGGTACCTGGGGTGTCAGCTCGCCGCGCGTGCTGTCCGACCTGTTCTGGATGGGCCGCTACGGCGAGCGCGCGGAAAGCATGGCCCGGCTGCTGATCGTCACCCGCGAGCGCTACCACGTTTTCCGCCGTCAGCAGGACGCCGAGGAAAGCGAATGCGTGCCGGTCCTGATGGCCGCGCTGGGCCGAATCACCGGCACTGCCACGGGAGTCGATTACGCGCACGATCACGACCATGCGGAGATGATCGCCGTTGTCCCGTCGACGGTGTGGTCGATGACGGTCGATCCGGACCGGCCCGGATCGCTGATTCAATCGGTCGAAGGGCTGGCGCTGGCCGCGCGTGCGGTGCGTGACCAGTTGTCCAATGACACCTGGATGGTGCTGGCCGGCGTGGAGCGCGCGCTGGCGCACAAGGCCGACCCGCCGGAGTCGCTGGCCGAGGCCGACGCGGTGCTGGCCTTCGCTCAGGCGCAGACGCTGGCCGGGATGCTGACCTTGTCCGGCGTGGCCAGCGAGTCGATGGTGCACGACGTCGGCTGGACGATGATGGACATCGGCAAGCGCATCGAACGCGGCCTGTGGCTGACCGCCCTGCTGCGCGACACGCTGACCACCGTGCGCTCGGCGGCCGCCGAGCAAACCATCACCGAGTCGACACTGGTGGCGTGCGAATCGTCGGTCATCTACCGGCGCCGGACGGTGGGCAAGGTCAGCGTCGCCGCGGTGACCGAGCTGATGTTGTTCGACGCCCAGAACCCGCGATCGCTGGTCTTTCAGCTGGAGCGGCTGCGCGATAACCTGCGCGAGCTGCCCGGCTCGTCCGGCTCGTCACGCGCCGAGCGCATGGCCGAAGAGATCAGTACCCGCCTGCGCCGATCCGACCCAGCCGAGCTGGAGGAGATCAACGCCGACGGGCAACGGGGCGAGCTGGCTGAGCTGCTCGCGGCGATCCACGCCGCCCTGCGCGATCTGGCCGACGTCATCACCGCCACGCAGCTGAAGCTGCCTGGCGGCATGCAGCCACTGTGGGGTCCCGACGAACGCAGAGTTATGCCGGCCTAGCCTGACGACGATGCAGCCCGCGTAGCGGGGTGCTGAGGAGTCAGGCAATCCGGCCTAGCCTGACGACGATGCAGCCCGCGTAGCGGGGTGCTGAGGAGTCAGGCAATCCGGCCTAGCCTGACGACGATGCAGCCCGCGTAGCGGGGTGCTGAGGAGTCAGGCAATCCGGCCTAGCCTGACGACGATGCAGCCCGCGTAGCGGGGTGCTGAGGAGTCAGGCAATCCGGCCTAGCCTGACGAC
>NZ_MVHE01000125.1 GCF_002086155.1 Mycobacterium angelicum
ACCCTGATCTTCGATCACCCCACCCCCACCGCCATCGCAAACCAACTCGGCCAGATGTTGCTGCCGAGCGAGGAAAACACCTGCGGCCCAACCGATATGAGAGATGCTGAGATTCAGCGTCTGATCGCCTCCATCCCGGTCAGCCGGCTCAGAACCGAAGGGGTGCTGGACCTGCTGTTGGAGATGGCGGGTCAGGGCCCCCAGGCCCGCAACCAGACCCGCAACGACCACGAGGTTGCCGTCCCCGAGATGGACCTCGATGACCTGGTCAACCTGGTGCTGGACGAGGACTGAACAGACCAAGCCGGCGTCAGGCTGGCGCCAGGCGATTAGCCCCTACGTGCTCGTACTTGCACCCGCGCCGGCGGAGCCGGGTCGGTGCTGTAGGGCACAATGAGCGGGAAATCCTCACTGACGGAGATGATTTCGTGGCTGCGGATGATCGTCGCGACGGCTAACGTAGCTTCGAGCATCGCGAAGTGGTTGCCGATGCAAGAGCGCGGCCCGGCGCCGAACGGAATGTATTGCCAGCGGTCGCGGCCGGCCGAGTTCTCCGCACTGAAGCGGTCAGGGTCGAATTCTTGTGCGCGATCCCATATTTCGGGATCCCGGTGCAAGGCATAAATCCCGACACTGCACATGGTGCCGGCCTCGACACGATAGCCGGCCACCTCAATGTCTTTGGTGGCCACGCGCGCAACGCTTGCGGTAGGCGGGCATAGCCGCAAGGCCTCCTGAATTACCCGGATCGTGTAGCCCAGCCCCGACACGTCGTCAGGCGTCAACTGCCGGTCACCGATTGCGGCAGCTTCGGCGCGAACCCGCTCCTGGATATCGGGGTAGCGGCCGAGCGCCCACAGTGTGCAGGTAAGTGCCATCGCCGTGGTGTCGTGTCCGGCATAGATGAAGACGACGAGTTCGGCGTGGATCTCCTTATCGGACAGCTTGCGCCCGGTGTCGGGATCGCTGGCTGCCATCAACGCGTGTACCAGGGGCGCGTCGCGGCCGGGGTCTTCCCGGCAGGCCTGCAGGATCGCCTTGGCGAGGCCATGCAGGGTGTTCTTGGCGGCGACCGCCCGGCGGCGTGCACGAGTGGGTAGCCATCGTGGCGGCCGGACGGGTTTGGTTGCCCGCTGGGTGACGTAGCCCAGCACGACACGCAGCGGCTCATCGATGGCTTCGGTGTGCTCCTCGAGATCGAGACCCAGTATTGAGCGGCCCAGCGCGCGCATGGTGAGCTGGCGGCACTCTGCCTCAAGATCGATCTCTTCAGCGTTTTGCCAAGTGGCAGCGATTGTTTCAGCGGCTTGTGCCATATGACCGCCGAAGGCGCGAACCTGCGATTTGGTGAAGGCCGGTTGCAGTGCGCGCCGCCGCGGCCGCCAGTTTTTGTGCCGGAGCGCAAGGAGCGCGGGTCCGAGCAGTGCACACAACTCGTCCTGGAACAGCGTCACATCGGTCCACGACCCCGAAGCGCTGAGCACGTCGCGTGCGGCTTGCGGAGAGGTAACCAGGACTATCTCCGGGAACAGCCATTTGGGGCCCAGTTTCAGCCGGGTGATCTTTCCGCCGGTATCGCGCAGTCGTTCGATGCCACCGTGACACTGGGCGATCGCCGCCACCTGTTCCTTGACCGACAACGGGTTTCTCGGCGTCAGCGGCAAGGCCGCGATGTCGGTGCCGGTGTCGGTATCAAGCACGGTCAGAACCTGCCACTTCGGAGGGCCCCGGGAGTGCGAGCGCGATCAGTTCTTCAGGACTCAGCGCATCGATCATGCCTTCGAGATCTTTCTGGTCACTTTGCCGGTTCATCCCTTCGCGATCCTTTCGATCGGTTCTCGGCGTGGCCCTTTCCGTGGCCATCAGCAGCAACTTGTCAAGCAGGCCAGCGTCTTTGAGATCATCGATCGTGATCGTTCGCAGCGCCGACCAGATCTCTTCCGGATCGGTTTCGGCAATCACCTGTCCGCCATCACCGGACGCATCGTGGTTGTCGGCCCTGAGTTGTTGATTGAGATGTTGAGTCAGTGTGGCGGGGGTCGGGAAATCGAAGACAAGGGTGGGTTGCAGAGTGAGTCCGGTGGCGGTGTTGAGCCGGTTGCGCAGTTCCACCGCGGTCAATGAATCGAATCCCAGCTCCTGGAAGGTGGTTTCGGGGGTGACGTCGTCGGGACTGGGATGTCCCAGCACGAGCGCGGCCTGGCCGCAGACCAGCTGCACCACCAGCTCGTATTGCTGATCGGGATTGAGGCCGTGCAGGCGTTGCGTCAGGAGCGGCCGGGATTCGGGCGGGGTATTCTCGACGCGCCGACGGACGGACCGGCGTGTGACGAGCTCGTTGAACAGCGCCGGCAGATCCGCATTGAGTGCCGGGTTGGCCAGCGTGTTGTGGTTGAGGCGAGTGGTCACGACGGTGGCAGCGCCGTTGATCAGTGCGGCGTCGAACAGTTCGACGGCTTGCTCACCGGTCAGGGCGGACACACCGACCCGGCTCAGCCGGGCCACATCGCCACGGTCCAGGTGTCCGGTCATCCCGCTGGCTTGTTCCCACAATCCCCACTGCAGCGAGATACCCGCCAGCCCCTGGGCTCGCCGCGTAGTTGCCAAAGCGTCCAAGAATGCGTTCGCTGCCGCATAATTGGCCTGGCCCGCGGTGCCCACCAGACCGGCCATCGACGAACACAACACGAACATTGGCAGATCCAGATCAGCGGTGGCCGCATGCAGATTCCATGCGCCATCGACCTTGGCCCGCAACACCGTATCCACCCGTTCCGGCGTCAACGACCCGATCACGGCATCGTCCAGGCTTCCCGCGGCATGAATCACTCCCACCAACGGCGGGCCCTGTGCCTGCACGTGCGCGACCAACGCCGCCACCGCGTCGGCGTCGCCCACATCACAGGCCACCGCCTCCACGCGGGCACCGTGCTGGGCCAGCTCGGCCGTCAGCTCGCCCACTCCCGCGGCCTCCCGCCCGGCCCGGCTGACCAACACCAGATGCCTTACCCTGTAACGCATTACGAGGTGACGGGCCAACACCGCACCGACCATCCCGGTGCCCCCGGTGATCAACACCGTGCCCGCCGCCAACCGCTCGGTGAGCAACCCCGGTGCCGTCAGGACCACTTTGCCAAGATGGCGGGCCTGGCTGACAAACCGGTACGCCTGTCGAGCGCAACGGACATCCCACGTCCGCACCGGCAACGGCCACAGCCGTTGCGACTCGAACAATTCCACCAACTCGCCCAGCATCTGCCCGATCCGGCGCGGGCCGGCCTCGACAAGATCGAAAGCCCGGTACCGCACCCCGGGATAGTGCGCTGCAATGAGCTGCCCATCGCGGATATCGGTCTTGCCCATCTCGATAAACCGACCACCCGGACTCAGCAGCCGCAATGAGGCATCGGTGAACTCCCCGGCAAGCGAGTTCAGCACCACATCGAACCCGCGGCCGCCGGTAGCCGCCAAGAACTTCTCCTCGAAATCGAGGGTGCGCGAATCGGCGATATGGTCGTCGTCGAATCCCATGGCGCGCAACGTGTCCCACTTGCCCCGGCTGGCGGTGACAAACACCTGCGCCCCCCACAACTGGGCCAGCTGCACCGCGGCCATACCCACCCCGCCGGTGGCGGTATGCACCAACACCATCTCCCCCGGACCCAACCCGGCCAGATCCATCAGCCCGTACCACGCGGTCAAGAACACCGCGGGCACACTGGCTGCCTGCGGCAACGACCATCCCGACGGGATCTTGACCACCATCTGCTGATCAACCACCACCTGCGCACCGGCCCCGTCCACCAAACCCAGCACCGAATCACCCACGGTCAACCCGTTGACTCCCGCGCCGACTTCGACGACCACCCCGGCCCCCTCGAGACCGAGCACCGGCGCTTGGCCGGGAACCATCCCCAAAGCCACCAGCACATCCCGGAAGTTGACCCCGACGGCGGCCAGGGCCACCCGCACCTGCCCCTCTCCCAGAGCCGCCCGCCCGTGCGGGCGCGGCTGCAGCGCCACCTCGGCAAAGGTGCAGCCCGCCCCGGCGGTCAACTGCCAGTCCGCATCCGGCAGCGCCAGCGCCGGTTCCACCGGGGTCAGCCGGCCGGCATAGCTGGTGCCCGCGCGCACTATCAGCTGAGGTTCAGCCAGGGCGACCAACGCCGCCACCTCCACCGGCGCATCGGCGTCGACGAGCATGATCCGCCCCGGGTTCTCCGTCTGAGCCGAGCGCACCAAGCCCCAAATCGCGGCACCGGCCGGGTCGGTCACCGGCTCGCCCGGTCGCCCAACCGCGCCACAGGTCTGGACGACCAACACCCCGGCCCGTTCGGTGGCGAGCCAGGTTTGCAACACCTCGAGCACCGAGTGCGTGCCCGCATACACCGAGCCCACCACGGCGACGGCAGGGGCGGCGGCCCAGTGCCACACCACGACCGTCGCAGCGGTGTCGCCGGGGCCGGCGCTGGCCGCGCTGACGAAGTCGCGCCACTCCAGCACCGCGACGTCCTCAACCACGTTGGTATCCAGTGTGATTGGCGACCACGCCAGCTCCAGCAACCCGTCCGCACGTCTACCGCAGGCCGCGCTCTGCAACTGACCGCCGCTGATCTGACGGGTCAACAGCGATCCCACCGACAACACCGGTAACCCGGCGCCATCGGCAAGCTCGACGGCCAGCGTGTCCTGACCGCTGGGAGTTATCCGCACCCGCAATTGCCGGGCGCCGGCACCATGCAGACATACCCGCTGCCAGCAGTACGGCAGCACCACCCCCACATCCGGGGTGCCCCAACGCCCAACCGAAACCACGGCATGCAGGGCGGCATCCAACAGCACCGGATGGATCCCCATCGCGGCCACATCCACCCCCTCGGGCGCGATCACCTCGGCGAACAAATCCTGTCCGCGGCGCCACACGGCCCGCAAACCCTGAAATGCCGGCCCGTATTCGTAGCCGCGCTCCGCCAACTGCTGATAGACGCCGGTGATGTCGACACTTTCCGCCCCGACTGGTGGCCACGCCGACAAATCCGTCTCCGGCTGCGATATCGCCGGGGCGAGTGTGCCCTGGGCGTGCAGCACCCACGACGCCTCGGCGAGATCTGTGCGCGAGTACACCGTCACCGCACGCCGACCGGACTCGTCGGCGCCCCCGACGCTGACTTGCACCGCGACACCGGCCTTTTCCGGCAGCGCCAGGGGCGCCGCCAACACCAACTCCTGCACCAGCCCGCAGCCCACCTGGTCACCGGCGCGGATGGCCAACTCGGCAAACCCCGCCCCGGGGAACAACGCCGCCCCGCCGACCACGTGATCGGCCAACCACGGCTGAGCCGATATCGACAGACGCCCGGTCAACACCACCCCACCAGAATCAGGCTGCTCAATGAGCGCACCCAGCAACCCGTGCTGCGCCCCGGTTTGACCCACCGCGCTCACATCACCACCGCGTGCAGCGGGGTTCAGCCAAAACCGCTGCCGCACAAACCCATACGTCGGCAACCCCACCCGCCGACCACACCCGGCCAACACGCCCGGCCAATCCACCCTCACACCGTTGACGTAGGCCTGGCCCACCGACAACCAAAACCGCTCCAGCGCGCCCTCGTTGCGGCCCAACGTCGGCACTACCACCGCGCCGGCGACGCTGTCCTCGACAGCGGCGCTTAGCACCGGATGCGGACTCACTTCGACGAACGCCCCGTAACCCTGTTCACGACACCAATCCAGCGCCTGATCCAACCGCACGGTCTGACGCAAATTGGCAAACCAGTACTCGGGAGTCAGCTGTGCGCCCTCGCATGGCGCACCGGTCACCGTCGAAACGAACACCACCGCGGACGAGCGCGGTTCAATGTCCGACAGCGCCTGCACCAAACCCGGCCCAACCGGCTCCACCTGCGCTGAATGCGAGGCATAGTCAACCTCAATACGGCGGGCCCGAATGTCCTCGTCCGCGCACCGAGCCACCAACCGCTCCAAAGCTGAGTCAGCACCGGCGATCACCACCGCCGAAACCCCGTTGACCACAGCAATACTGAGGCTCTGGCCAAACTCGGCGATCAAGTCCTGGGCCCGCTCCACCCCGCACGCCAGCGACACCATCCCACCGCTACCGGCCAACTCGACCAGCAACCGGCTTCGTGTCGCAACCACCAACGCCGCATCCCGCAACGACAACACCCCGGCCACACACGCCGCTGCGATCTCGCCCTGCGAATGCCCCACCACCGCATCCGGTTTGACTCCCACTGACTCCCACAACCGCGCCAATGACACCATCACCGCCCACAACACCGGCTGCACCACATCCACCCGGTCCAACCCCGGCGCCCCCGCCGCCCCCCGAATCACCTCCAGCAGCGACCACTGCACAAACTCAGCCAACGCCTCATCACACAACCGCATCTGCTCGGCGAAAGCCGCCGAGCTGTCCAACAATTCGCGGCCCATGCCCACCCACTGAGCACCCTGCCCGGGAAACACCATCACCGTCTTGCCCACCACACCAGCCCGCCCCACCACCACACGACTACCGGGCTGTCCAGCGGCCAACTCCGCCAACCCCGCCACCAACTGCCCGCGATCTGCCCCCACCACCACACCCCGATACTCAAAAGCCGACCGCCCCGCCAACGACACCCCCACATCAACCACCGACAACCCCTCATCAGCGGCCACAAACTCCAACAACCGCCGCGCCTGCACCACCAACGCCCGCTCCGACTTCCCCGACACCACCCACGCCACCGGCCCACCCGACGAAACCGACGAAACCGGCAAACTCTCCGGTGAAACACCCTGCCCCACAACACCGTCCAGCACCGGAGCCTGCTCCACAATCACATGCGCATTAGTGCCACTAATCCCAAACGACGACACCCCCGCACGACGCGT
>NZ_MVHE01000126.1 GCF_002086155.1 Mycobacterium angelicum
TACGGCACCGGCATCGGCGGCGGCCAAAACGGCGGCGACGGCGGCAACGGCGGCAAGGGCGGCCAGGGCGGCGACGGCGGTAAAGGCGGGGCCAACGGCAGCGGCGTAGGCAAGGGCGCCGACGGCGTCGGCGGCAAGGGCGGCCAGGGCGGCAACGCCGGCACACCCGGCAGCGGCGGCGACGGCGCAACCGGCACCGCCACCAACACCACCGGCGGCGCAGGCGGCAAGGGCGGCAACGCCGGCACTGCTGGCAGTGGCGGCGCCGGCGGCGCCAACGGCGGCGGCGGCAACGCCGCCAACGGCACCAACGGAACGGCCGTCACCGGCCCGGTCGGCAATGGTGGCGCCGGCGGTGCGGGCTTCAGTCCCACGGCCGCCGGGGCCAGCGGCGGTGACGGCGGTGCGGGTGGCGCCGGCGGCAACGTCGGCAACGGCGGTGACGGCGGTGCCGGTGGTAACGGCGTGGCGGGTGCTGCCGGCGCCAACGGCGTCAACCCCGGCTCGGCCGGTGCCGACGGCCAGGCCGGCGGCAAGGGCGGCGCCGGCGGGGCCGGCGGCGCGGCCACCGGTGCGGGCACCAAGAGCGGCAGCGGCGGGGCCGGCGGCAAGGGCGGCGCTGGCGGCGCTGGCGGCAGCGGCGTGAATGGCGCCAACGGCACCAGCACCGCCGGTGCCGGTAACGCCGGTCAGGCCGGCGGCGCGGCCGGCAGCGGTGGCGCCGGCGGCGACGGCGGCAAGGGCGGCGCCGCGGGCACCGTGGGCACCGGTGTCACCCAGGGCACCGTCGGTAGCGGCGGCGCGGCCGGCAATGGTGGCAACGCAGGCACCGCGGGCGCCGGCGGCGTCGGCGCGCCCGGAGCCAACGGCACGGCCTCGAGCCCCAACGGCTTCGCCGGGGGCAACGGCGGTGCGGGCGGTGCCGGCGGCAACGGCGGCAAGGGCGGCGTCGGCGGTCTCAACGGCAACGGCTCCGGCGCTGGCACCAATGGCACCGGCGGTAACGCCAGCAACGGCGGCGTCGGCGGCGCGGCCGGCGCCGGCGGCACCGGCTTCACCGGCGCCAACGGAACCTCGGACCTCAACAAGTACGGCACCGGCATCGGCGGCGGCCAGAACGGCGGCGACGGCGGCCAGGGCGGCACCGGCGGCGCCGGTGGCAAGGGCGGCGTAGGCGGTCTCAACGGCAGCGGCAGCGGCACCGGCACCAACGGCAGCGGTGGCGTCGGCGGTAAGGGCGGCAACGCCGGAACGCCGGGCAGCGGCGGCGACGGCGCGGCCGGCACGGTCACCAACACCACCGGTGGTGCCGGTGGCAAGGGCGGTAACCCCGGCGGCACGGGCGCCGGCGGAAGCGGCGGCGCCAACGGCGGCGGCGGCAATGCCGCCAATGGCGCAACGGGCGCCGGCGTCGGCGCACCGGCCGGTAACGGCGGCGCGGGCGGTCGGGGCTTCGACGCCATCACCGCGGGCGGCAACGGCGGCGACGGTGGCGCCGGCGGCGCCGGCGGCTCGATCGGCAACGGCGGCGCCGGTGGCGCCGGCGGCAACGGCATGGCCGGTAAGCCCGGCGACAACGGCGCAGCCCCCGGCGACGGCGGCCAGATCGGCGGGCAAGGCGGTAACGGCGGTAACGGCGGTGTGGGCGGCAACGGCGGCTCAGCCAGCGGGACCGCGGGCGTCGGCGGGGCCGGCGGCAACGGCGCCGACGGCGGCAAGGGCGGTGCCGGTGCAGCCGGCAAGGACGGAGTGGTAGGCACCAACAACGGCGCCGGCCAGTCCGGCGGCGCCGGTGGCCAGGGTGGCAACGGCGGCAGCGGCGGCAACGGCGGAGCCGGCGGCAAGACGCTCGGCGGCACCGGTACCCAGGCCCTCAGTGGCGTCGGCGGTAACGCCGGCAACGCGGGCAACGGCGGCAACGGCGGGGCCGGCGGCAACGGCGCGGCCGGCGTCAACGGCACCAACAACGGTGCCGGCGGCAACGCCGGCGCCGGCGGGGCCGGCGGCCAAGGCGGCAACGGCGGCAACGGCGGCACCGGCTCCACCCAAGGCAAGGCGGGCAACGCCGGCAGCGGCGGCAACGGCGCAACCGGCGGCAACGGCGGCATCGGCGCCGACGGCACCGCGGCCAACCCGAACGGCGGCGCCGGCGGCGCCGGCGGCAACCCGGGTCTCGGCGGCAAGGCCGGCAGCGTCGGCACCGGATCCGGCACACCCACCCCGGGCACCAAGGGCACCACGCCCACCTCCGGCGGCAACGGCGGCAACGGCGGCAACGGCTTCAGCCCCACCACCCCGGGCGCCAGCGGCGGCAACGGCGGCGACGGCGGCAACGCCGGTGCCGGCGGCAACGGCGGCAACGGCGGCGTCGGCGGCCTCAACCCGCACGGCGCCAAGGGCACCACTGGCGTCGGCGGCAAGGGCGGCGACGGCGGCAACGCCGGCACACCCGGCGACGGCGGCGACGGCGCAGCCGGCACCGCCACCAACACCACCGGCGGGACCGGCGGCAAGGGTGGCGACGCCGGAAAGGCGGCTGCCGGC
Organism: Mycobacterium angelicum; assembly: GCF_002086155.1. Classification (GTDB taxonomy): domain Bacteria; phylum Actinomycetota; class Actinomycetes; order Mycobacteriales; family Mycobacteriaceae; genus Mycobacterium; species Mycobacterium angelicum. The sequence continues at coordinate 2,545 of NZ_MVHE01000126.1, forward strand.
GGCACCGGCGGCAGCGGCGCCAACGCGCCCGTCAACGGCAACGACGGCACCACGCCCACCACCCCGGTCGGCAACGGCGGCCGCGGCGGCATCGGCTACACCGCGACCACCGCGGGCGGTAACGGCGGCGACGGCGGCGCGGGTGGCGCCGGCGGCAATTACGGCAGCGGCGGTGCCGGCGGCGACGGCGGTAACGGAGCGGCGGGCGCCGTAGGTAAGGACGGGGTCGGCAACGGCGGCAACGGCTTCACCGGCCAGGCGGGCGGGGCCGGCGGCAAGGGCGGCGCCGGCGGTAACGCCGGAGTCAACCTCGGCGACGGCGGCACCGGCGGCAAGGGTGGTGCCGGCGCGGACGGCGGCAACGGCGGTACCGGCCGGGACGGCGCCAACGGCGTATCCGGCGTCGACGAGTACGGCACCGGCGTCGGCGGCGGCCAGAACGGCGGCAGCGGCGGCGACGGCGGCGTCGGCGGCAACGGCGGACAGGGCGGCGCCGGCGGCAAGGCCGGCCTGTACGGCACCGCCGGCGGTGTCGGCGCCGGCGGCAACGCCGGCAACGGCGGAGCCGCGGGCGGATCCGGCAGCGGCGGCAACGGCGCAGCCGGCATCACCGGCAGTATCAACGGCGGCGACGGCGGTAACGCCGGCAGCGTCGGCAAGGCGGGCGGCGGCGGCACCGGCGGCTTGGACGGCAACGGCGACACCAGTGGCCTGGACGGCAAGGCGGGCGCCAGCTTCACCGGTCCGTCCGGCAACGGCGGTAACGGCGGCGTCGGCTACAGCCAGATACCCAACGCCACCGACGCCAACGGCAACGGCCTGGCCGGCGGCAACGGCGGTAAGGGCGGCAGCGGCGGCACCAACGGCAACGGCGGTCAAGGTGGGGCCGGCGGTAGCGGCTCCAACGGCGCCAACGGCTCCAACGGCGCCAACTCCGGCTCCAACGGCGCCACCGGCGGCAACGGCGGCGCCGGCGGTAAAGGCGGCGCCGGCGGCGCCGGCGGCACCACCATCGGCAACGCCGGCAACGGCGGTCAAGGTGGCGCGGGCGGCAATGCCGGCAACGGCGGCGCGGGTGTGGACGGCCACGACGGCGTTCCGAACACCAACGCCTACAACAACGGCATCGGCGGCGGTCAGGACGGCGGCAACGGCGGCAGCGGCGGGGTCGGCGGCAACGGCGGCGCCGGCGGCGACGGCGGCACCGCGACCCATGGCACCAATGGACTCGGCGCCAACGGCGGCAAGGCCGGCAACGGCGGCAACGGCGGCACCCAGGGCAATGGCGGCAACGGCGCGGCCGGCACCGTCACCAACCCCGACGGCGGCGCCGGCGGCAAGGGCGGTACCTCCGGCAGCGGCAAGGCGGGCGGCACCGGCGGCGCCGGCGGCGCCAACGGCAGCGGCGTCGGCGGTGGCAGCAACGGCGCCAACGGCACCGCGGGCAGCACACCCACCACCGTCGGCGGCAACGGCGGCCGCGGCGGCGACGGCTACAACGCCACCGTGCCCGGCACCAACGGCGGCAAGGGCGGCGCCGGCGGCGACGGCGGGCTCTACGGCGACGGCGGCGCCGGCGGCAATGGCGGCAACGGCGCGGCCGGCGCCAACGGCCCCAACGGCAACGCCATCGACCCCAACGGCAAGGCCGGCCAGACCGGCGGTAACGGCGGGGCCGGCGGTGACGGCGGCAAGAGCGGCGCCCTCAACGGCCACGGCGGCGCGGGCGGTAACGCTGGTCAGGGCGCGGCCGGCGGGAACGGCGGCAACGGCGCCAACACCACGACCGGCACCGGCGGCAACGGCGGCAACGGCGGCAATGGCGGCCTAGGCGCGGCCGGCGGCAAGGGTGGCGACGGCTTCCTCGGCGGCGGCGACGGCGGCAAGGGCAGCAACCCCGGTGCCGGCGGCAACGCCGGGATCGCCGGGGTCGGCCCGAGCGGCCCGGGCACCAACGGCACCAACGGCGCCACGCCCACCACCCCGACCGGCAACGGCGGCGACGGCGGCGACGCCTTCGGCGTTCCCGGCACCGGCCAGACCGGCTACAGCGGCGGCAACGGCGGCGACGCCGGGGCGTACGGCAACGGCGGCAACGGCGGCAAGGGCTTCACCGGCGGCGCCGGCGCGACCGGCTCCGCGGGCACGTTCCCCGGCGGCAACGGCGGCGTCGGCGGGACCGGTGGCGACGGCGGAGCCGGCGGCAAGGGCGGCAACGGCGGCACGGTTGCCGGCAACAGCGGCAACGGCGGCAGCGGCGGCACCGGCGGTGTCGGCGGCACCGGCGGCAAGGGCGGTACCGGCGACTTCAGCTTCAACGGCGGTAAGGGTGGCGACGCCGGCAATGGCGGGACCGGCGGCAAGGGCGGCCCGGGCGGCGACGCTGGAAGCGTCACCAGCGGCACCCAAGGCAATGGCGGCACTGCCGGCGACGGCGGTAACGGCGGGGTAAGCGGTGTCGGCGGCACCGGCGCGGCGGGCACCGCGGCCCACCCGAACGGCGGCGCCGGCGGCAACGGGGCCAACCCCGGCAGCGGCGGCGCAGCCGGCACTGCGGGCACCGGTCTCAACCCCGGCAACCCGGGCAACCCGGGCAGCACCCCCACCACCATCGCCGGCAACGGCGGGACCGGCGGCGCCGGCTGGAACTCCAACGACCCGACCAAGGCCGGCGGCGACGGCGGGACCGGCGGCAACGCCGGGCAGTACGGCGTCGGCGGCACCGGTGGTGCCGGCGGCAGCGGCGCAACGGGTAGCACCGGCGCCAACGGCTCCTCCCCCGGCGCCGACGGCAAGATCGGCGGCAACGCCAGCGCCGGCGGCAACGGCGGCACCGGCGGCCTGGGCGGCACGATCGCCGGCGACGGCGGCACCGGCGGCGCCGGCGGCAACGGCGGCAGCGGCGGCAACGGCGGCAATGGCGCCGATGGCCCAGCCGCCGGCGACGGCGGCAAGGGCGGCAACGGCGGCAACGGCGGCAGCGGCGGCAAGGGCGGCACCGGCGGAATGCCGAGCGCACCCGGCTTCAAGCAGGGCGACGGCGGCAAGGGCGGCAACGGCGGCAACACCGGTGTCGGCGGCAACGGTGGCAACGGCGGCAACGGCACGGCCGGCAACCCCAACGGCGGCAACGGCGGCGACGGCGGCATCGTCGGCGGCGCCGGTGCACTCGGCAAGGGCGGCACCGGCTTCAGCAACGGCGCCGACGGCACCCCCGGCCAGGTGCCGGCCGGCACCGCCGGAAACGGCGGCAACGGCGGCAACGGCTTCAGCCCCACCACCCCCGGCACCTCCGGCGGCAAGGGCGGCAACGGCGGTAGCGGCGGATCCACTGGCAACGGCGGCAACGGCGGGGCCGGCGGCAACGGCACGGCCGGCACCCCCGGCGTCAACGGCGTCGCCCCCGGCAGCAGCGGCACCAACGGCCAGGCCGGCGGCTCCGGCGGGGCCGGCGGCAACGGCGGTGCCAGCGGCACCCTGGCCGGCAACGCCGGCAGCGGCGGCGCCGGGGGCAACGGCGCCAACGGCGGCAAGGGCGGCAACGGCGTGACCGGCAAGGCCGGCGTCCAGGGCTTTAACAGCGGCACCGGCCAGGACGGCGGCAATGGCGGCAACGGCGGCAACGCCGGCAACGGCGGCGACGGCGGTACCGCGGGCGCCCTGCTCAACGGCAGCGGCAGTGCCGGCACCACCGGGGCCGGCGGCAACGGCGGCAACGGCGGCAAGGCCGGTACCCCCGGCAACGGCGGCACCGGCGCGGCGGGCACCGTCTTCAACCCCAACGGCGGCAACGGCGGCAACGGCGGCAACGCCGGCACCGCCGGCACGGCCGGCACCGGCGGAACCGGCTCCCCGGCCGGTACCAACGGAAAGGCCGGCGACTCCGTCGTCGGGCCGGCCGGCAACGGCGGGCAGGGAGGGGCCGGCTACAACCCGCTGACCCCGGGCCGCAGCGGCGGTAACGGCGGTAACGGCGGCGACGGCGGCAACATCGGCAACGGCGGCAACGGCGGGGCCGGCGGCAACGGCGTGTCCGCCGTCATCAACGGAACCAACGGCGTCAACCCCGGCGACAGCGGCACCGACGGTCGCTCCGGTGGCTCCGGCGGCAGCGGCGGGTCCGGCGGCAAGGGCGGCACCGTCTCCGGCAACGGCGGCAACGGCGGTGCCGGCGGCAACGGCGGCAACGGCACCAAGGGCGGCAACGGCGTCAACGGCGCCGCCGGCGTCACCGACGTCGACGCCTATGGCACCGGCATCGGCGGCGGCCAGAACGGCGGCAACGGCGGGGTCGGCGGCAACGGCGGCAACGGCGGCAACGGCGGGGGCGGCGGCGTGGCTCAGGGTGTGGGC
>NZ_MVHE01000127.1 GCF_002086155.1 Mycobacterium angelicum
GCTCGGGCGGGTCTGTGGGGCGGGTGCTCTCCCCCGGCCCGGCTACGGGCGGTGCCGGTGGCGCCGGCGGCCACGCTGGCAGCCTGTACGGCTCCGGCGGAGCCGGTGGCAATGGCGGCAGCGGCGGAATCGGTGACCAAGGCCAGACCACCGGCGGCGCCGGCGGGACCGGCGGAAACGCCGGGGAGATAGGCAATGGCGGAAACGGCGGCAACGGCGGCGACGCAGCACCCGTCGGTGGTACCGGCGGCACCGGCGGGATCGGCGGCGACGCAGCGGAAATCGGCAACGGCGGCAACGGCGGCAACGGCGGAACTGCGACCGCCACTGGCAACCCTGGTGTCGGCGGCAACGGCGGCAGTCTAATCGGAGCAAACGGGCTCAACGGCCGGCCTTGACCCATGGCTACGGCATTTGCAGAACCGGTGCAGCGCATTTCCCACCCAACCGAATGCCAGTTTATAGGCAGTCGAATTTCCGCGTCTCCGGGAATACGCAGCGGTGAAACCCTAAACTATTTCCTGCGGTTCGTTGGCATCATCACAATTCCACGGATCGCCAGAGCGAATAGGAGCTGCCTATGTCGTTTGTCGTGGCGTCGTCGGAATTGATTTCTGCTGGGGCGGGAGACCTAGCACGTATTTGCTCAGCCGTCAGTGCGGCCAATGCAGCGGCCGCGGGCCCTACCGCCCAGTTGCTGGCCGCCGGCGCCGACGAAGTGTCAGTAGCGCTCACCGCGCTCTTTCAGGCCCACGCGACCGACTATCGGTTAATCAGCACCCGGGCGGCAACGTTCTACGGCCAATTGCTCAATACCCTCAACGAGAACGCGACCGCATATGCCGACGCCGAGGCCGCCAACGTCTCGCCCTTGCAGGCTGCGCTCAATGCGCTCAACGCCCCTACCCGCGCGCTTTTGGGGCGGCCGTTAATCGGCAACGGCGCCAACGGAGCACCCGGGACCGGGGCATCGGGTGAGGCCGGCGGAATATTGATCGGCAACGGCGGAAACGGCGGATCCGGCGCAGCCGGACGAGACGGGGGCAACGGCGGAGCAGGCGGATGGCTGTTGGGCTCCGGTGGCGCCGGCGGGGCCGGCGGGACTGGGGAAACCAGAGGCGGGACCGGCGGAGTCGGTGGGCTGTTGGGTGCCGGCGGGATGGGCGGCACCGGCGGATACAACACCAGCGGGGTCGGCGGTACCGGCGGGGCCGGCGGCAACACCTGGCTGTTCGGCACCGGTGGAGCCGGCGGGGTCGGCGGACAAGGCAGCATCGGCGGCCCGGGCGGGAACGGCGGCGCCGGCGGCTGGTTCGGCGGCACCGGCGGCAACGGCGGGGGCGGCGGAGCTGGCACCACCACTGTCGGCGGGAACGGCGGGGCCGGCGGCAGCGGTGGCCTGTTCGGCGGTGCCGGCGGTGCCGGCGGCCTCGGTGGATTCGGCTACACCAGCGGCTCAGGTGGCGGGGCCGGCGGCACCGGCGGGCTGTTTGCGGGCGTCGGTGGCACTGGCGGCAACGGCGGAGTCGGCTTCCTCGAAGCCGGCGGGAACGGCGGAACCGGCGGGTCCGGCGGGGCTTTCAGCAATGGCGGCACGGGAGGCAACGGCGGCGCGGGGATCACTGCCGGCGGGCACGGTGGCGCCGGCGGGGGCGGTGGGCTGTTCGGCACCGGCGGCGCGGGCGGCAGCGGCGGGGTAGCCCTTCAGGTCGGCGGGGACGGCGGTTCCGGCGGCAACGCCGATTGGCTAATCGGTGACGGCGGCGCCGGGGGCATCGGCGGGCAGGGCCGAACCAACGGCGGGGCCGGCGGTGGCGGCGGCGACGGCGGGATGCTTGTTGGCTCCGGCGGGGCAGGCGGGCCCGGCGCAACCGCCCTGAGCAACACCGGTTCTCAAGGTTTCGGGGGGTCCGGCGGGCCGGGCGGCAACGCGGGTATCTGGTACGGCTCCGGCGGCTCCGGTGGCTCCGGCGGATTCGGTCCACAAGGCGACGGCGGTCCCGGCGGCCACGGTGGCAATGCCGCACTCATCGGAAACGGTGGTAACGGCGGTAATGGCGGCAGCTCAACGCCTGGCGCCGGCGGTGCCGGCGGGACTGGCGGCAACGCTCGTCTGATCGGTACCGCAGGCAACGGCGGCAACGGTGGGTACGGCCCAACGATCGGCAGCTCAGGGGCGACCGGCGCGAGCGGACCGCTGCAGGGCGCATTCGACGTCATCAACGCACCCGCCGAGGCGTTGCTGGGTCAACCCCTGATCGCCAACGGCGCCAACGGCAACCCAGGTATGGGTGCCCCGGGGCAGCCTGGCGGTCTGTTGATCGGCAACGGTGGCAACGGCGGAGCAGGCGGAGCCGACCAGAGCGGTGGCAGTGGCGGACCGGGTGGCTGGCTATTCGGTGCCGGCGGTGCCGGTGGGGCCGGCGGGCTGGGCACCAGCATTGGCGGGAACGGCGGCAACGGCGGAGCCGGCCGGCTGGTGGGAGCCGGTGGTGTGGGTGGCGCCGGAGGGGAAGGCGCTGTCACTGGCGGCGCAGGCGGTAATGGCGCAACCGGAGGGTTGTTGGGCGGTGCCGGTGGGGCGGGAGGCGTCGGCGGCCTAGGCACTACCAGTGGCGGTGCCGGCGGCGCCGGCGGAGCCAGCGGGTTGTTCGCCGGCGCCGGTGGCGCCGGGGGAACGGGCGGACAAGCCCACACGTCCGTCGTTGGGGTTGGTGGTGTCGGCGGGGACGGCGGGTCAGGCGGGCTGTTCAGCCCGGGCGGCACGGGCGGCCGTGGCGGGGTCGGCCACAACGATGGCGGGATCGGCGGAAATGGCGGGGCCGGTGGGCTATTCGGCAACGGCGGCAACGGTGGCAGCGGCGGAATTGGCGACGTGGGCGCAGGGGCGAACGCAGGAGCCGGCGGCACCGGCGGGCTCCTGGCTGGCGCCGGCGGCAACGGCGGTGACGGCGGCAACGGCATCACGGCCGGTGGCGTCGGCGGCGACGGCGGCGCAGCCGGGCTCCTTGCCACCGGTGGCACCGGCGGCGCGGGCGGCGGAGCGCTCTCGATCGGCGGCGCCGGAGGGAGTGGCGGCGATGCTCGCTGGTTGATCGGTAATGGCGGGACGGGCGGCAAAGGCGGTTCCGGCAGCACCACCGGCGCGGCCGGAGGCGCGGGGGGCAACGCTGGAACTCTTGCCGGTTACGGTGGCGCCGGGGGCGCGGGCGGTATCACCGTCAGCCTTGGCTCCGTCCCCGCCACTGCGGCAGGCGGCGCCGGCGGAACCGGCGGCAGCGCAGGCTTTCTGTTCGGCTCAGGCGGGGCAGGCGGCACCGGTGGCGCGAGTGGCCATGCAGGCATCTCGACCGGCGGGGATGGCGGAGCCGGCGGCAATGCCGGCCTAATAGGCAACGGCGGAAACGGCGGAAACGGCGGAGAGTCAGCACCCGGTGACAGTGGTAGCAGCGGCGGCGGCGGAAACGGCGGTGATGCCGGACAAATCGGTAACGGCGGCAACGGCGGTAATGGCGCAACCGCAGGTAGCGGCGGCAGCGGCGGCAAGCTGGTGGGTCAGGACGGACTCAATGGGCTGCCCTAGCTGATCGCCAGCTGAACTCATCCCACGGCAGTAACGTGACTCAATACATGGACACAATCACAGGGGGAAGATCAGCGCGCCTTTCGGGGGGCTCCAGCGTGCTCACACCGACGGCCAGTCCGGCCGTGGCTGGTGTGGCGGTGAAATTCCCACAAAACCAGTACAGCCAGGACGAAGCCATCGGGGCGCTGACCGAATTTGCCGGCCCGGAATTCCGGCGCTTTGCGCTCAGAAGCGGGGTCGAGTCCCGCCACACCGCCTTGCCGCTTTCCCGATACAGCGAGTTGAGCGGCTTCACCGAGGCCAATGACGCCTTCGTGGGCGTCGCGCTCGACCTAGGCGAACAGGCACTGCTGGCCGCGCTCGACGAGGCCAAGGTCAACCCGTCGGAAGTCGACGTGATCTTTTCGACAACTGTTACCGGATTGGCCGTGCCAACACTGGAGGCCCGGCTGGCCAGCCGAGTCGGGTTGCGCGAGGACATAAAGCGCATCCCGCTGTTCGGCCTGGGCTGCGTAGCCGGCGCGGCCGGGGTGGCACGCATGCATGACTACCTGCGCGCGTTTCCCAACGAGGTGGGCGCCCTGCTGGCGGTCGAACTGTGCTCACTGACCATTCAGCGCCAAGACAATTCGGTGGCGAACCTGGTGGCCAGCAGTCTGTTCGGTGATGGCGCCGCTGCCGTCATCACCAAGGGGGCAGCCCGCGCCGTCCGTGGTTCCACTGGCTCCACGGGTCCCAAAGTCGTGGCGACTCGCAGCAGGATCTATCCCGAAACAGAAGATGTCATGGGATGGAAGATCGGCACCGACGGCTTCCGGATCGTGTTGTCCGTCGATGTCGCGACGGTGACCGAGAAGTACCTCGGCGGCGACGTCCGCAGGTTCCTCGCCGACCACAAGCTAACCCCCGAGGACGTCACGACCTGGGTGTGCCACCCGGGCGGGCCCCGGGTGATCGAGGCGGTCGAAAATGTGCTGGACCTGCCGTCCGACGCGCTTGACCACACGCGAAACTCGTTACGCGTCAACGGAAATCTTTCCTCGGTGTCGGTGCTTGACGTGCTGCGAGCCAACATGGCCGATCCCCCGCCGCCGGGTTCGATCGGGCTGATGGTGGCGATGGGCCCGGCCTTCTGCTCGGAACTGGTGTTACTCGAGTGGTAGGGCCATGTACTACATATTGATCTTGGCGGTCGCGCTCGAGCGCCTGGTGGAGCTGGTGATTGCCCAGCGCAATGCGCGCTGGTCTTTTGCCCAGGGCGCCAAGGAGTTTGGCCGGCGGCACTACGGGGTGATGGTCGTGCTGCACAGCGCACTGTTGGTGGGCTGCGTGGCGGAGACCTGGGCGCTGCACCGGCCGTTCCTGCCGTGGCTGGGCTGGCCGATGGTGGGCGTACTGGCGCTGAGCCAGGGCCTGCGCTGGTGGTGTGTGGGGTCGCTGGGCCGGCGGTGGAACACCCGGGTGATCGTGTTGCCGCATGCGCCGTTGGTGCAGCGCGGCCCGTACCGGTTTCTGCATCACCCCAACTACGTTGCGGTGGTGGCCGAGGGGTTCGCGCTGCCGCTGGTACACACAGCTTGGCTGACCGCACTGATCTTCACCGTGGCCAATGCGATGTTGCTGACAGTGCGCCTGCGTGTGGAGAACTCGGCACTGGGCTACACATGACGGTCTACGACGCTGATCTGTTGGTCGTCGGCGGTGGTCCGGGCGGCCTCGCAACCGCGTTACACGCACGCAGACAAGGGCTTTCGGTAATTGTCGCCGAGCCACGCGACGACCCGATCGACAAGGCATGTGGCGAAGGGCTGATGCCGGGCGGCCTGGCCGAACTGGCCTGTCTGGGCGTAGATCCGGTAGGTATGCCATTTGAGGGCATCGCCTATGTGGACGAGCATCGCCGCGCCGAGGCGCGGTTTCGCACCGGGCCCGGGCGGGGCGTGCGGCGCACCACACTGCATGCGGCACTGGCAGCGCGCGCCAAAGAGCAAGACACCGAATGGATCCGGACCCGGGTGACCTCAGTGCAGCAAGACACCGATTCGGTGACGGCCGCCGGAATCCGCGCGCGCTGGCTGGTGGGCGCCGACGGACTGCATTCGACGGTGCGGCGCGCCGTCGGGATCACCGCGACCGCCGGAACACCGCGCCGGCACGGCCTGCGCTGGCACTACCGGGTGCCCGCGTGGTCTCGATTCGTGGAAGTGCATTGGTCTCGTTGGGGTGAGGCATACGTGACGCCGGTAGAGCCCGATCTGGTCGGCGTGGCGATTCTGTCCCGCCAGCGACCCGAATTCGATTGGTTCCCTTCGCTTATGCCGCACCTGCACGATGCCAGTCATGGGCAACCACGCGGCTGTGGTCCGCTGCGCCAGGTGGTATCCCGTCGCGTCGCGGGCCGGGTACTGCTGGTCGGCGACGCGGCCGGGTACGAGGACGCCCTGACCGGCGAAGGCATCAGCCTCGCCGTCAAGCAGGCGGGCGCGGCGGTTCGCGCCATCGTGGATGATGCCCCCTCCTCGTATGAGGCCGCGTGGCACCGCGTTACCCGCGACTACCGGTGGCTCACCCGCGGCTTGGTGCTGGCGAGCACACCACGAGCGGTCCGTCGCGCCATTGTCCCCGCGTGTGAGCTGCTACCGCCGCTGTTCCGGCGGGCGGTGAACACGCTGGCGCAGTGACCGATCGGCGACTTGGACCGACGCTTACGTCAATTCTTGCTACGCCGCACGTAAATTGGCGCTATATTCACCAGGCTGGGTATGTGATTGCTTGGGGAGGTATCGCATGTCGTTTCTAAACGTTGCACCGGACGTATTGGCCACGGCTGCAACGGATTTGACCGGAGTGAATTCGTTACTCAGCGTGGCCAATGCGGCCGCGGCCGCGCCGACGACTGGGCTGCTGGCCGCGGCTGAGGACGAAGTGTCTGCGGCCATTGCAGCGTTGTTTTCCGACTACGCGCACGGCTATCAGGCGGTAAGCGCGCAAGCGACGGAGTTTCATACCTGGTTTGTGCAAACGCTGACCGCAGGAGTGGGTTCATATGTCAGCACGGAGGCCGCCAGTGTCTCGCCGCTGCAGCAACTGCTCAACGCGATCAACGCACCCAGCGTGGCATTGACCCAGCGCCCGTTGATCGGCAACGGGACGAACGGCGCACCGGGCACCGGGAATGACGGCACGCCCGGCGGTTGGTTGATCGGCGACGGTGGTGCCGGCGGCTCGGGCGGGGTGGGCCAGAAGGGCGGCGCCGGCGGGGCCGCCGGGCTGTTCGGCAC
>NZ_MVHE01000128.1 GCF_002086155.1 Mycobacterium angelicum
CACCCACCCCGGAGCCCGCGCCGGCGCCGGCGCCGGTGCACCCGGCTCCCGCACCAGCCCCGGCTCCTGCACCGGCCCCCATTGGACCGCCGTCGCCGGACCAGCCGTCGGCGCCGTCGGGTCCCGGCACCACGCCGGGCGGCCCGGGAACCGAGCCGGCCCATGTCAAGCCGGCGGCGGCCACCGAGACGCCCACGGCGCCCAGTCATCACGGCGCCCCCGCCTCGGGGGGTCCGTCCCGCGACGACTCCTCGGCGGCGGTGGCACCGGCGGCGGCCGGCGGCATGCCGGCGGCGGCCCCCCGCGCGGGCGGGTTCGGATCGGGCGGAGGCGGTGGCTCAACCGGCTCGGGCCAGAGTGCGGGGACGGCCGCGGCCTCCGGCGCGGGTTCGCGTGCTGCAGGCGGACGGGCACCGTTGGGCCCGACCGGCAAAGCACCGGCAACGGCGACCCCCCGGGCCGCGTCCGCGCGTACCGCCCCTCCCGCGCGCCCGGCACCCCCACCCGAGCGTCCCGACGATCGCGACAAAGACAAGCCGGAGTCGGTGGATTCGATCACGCCGTCGCCGTCGATCCCGGTGTCGGCGGCCCGCAGGGCACGCGACGCTGCCGCCGCGGCCGCGCGCCGTGGCAGCAAGGACGACTCGTTGCGATTGGCCCGGCGCATCGCGGCCGCATTGAATGCGGCCGATGTCCGCAGGGAAAGTGACTACGGATTCTTCTGGATCACCGCGGTAACCACCGACGGGGAGATCGTGGTGGCCAACAGCTACGGGCTGGCCTACATCCCCGACGAGGTGCAGTTGCCGGCCAAGGTCTACATGGCCAGCGCCGACCATGCGATTCCCGCCGACGAGAAGGCACGAACGGCCACCTATCCGATCATGGCCGTGCAGGGCTGGGCGGCCTACCACGACCTCAAGCTGCGGGCCGTGATCGGCACCGCGGAGCAGCTGGCCAACTCCGATCCGGGTGCGGCCAAGATCGTGCTCGTAGACGACGACATCCCGGAGACCGGCAAAATGACCGGCCGGTCGCGGCTGGAGGTGGTGGACCCGTCGGCGGCGGCGCAGCTGGCGGACACCGATGACCTGCGGTTGATCGACCTGCTGCCGCCGGCACCGGCCGCCGAGAATCCGCCCGACGACGAGCGGCATATGTTCTGGTTCGACTTGATGAAGCCGATGACCAGCTCGGCCAGTGGTCGCGAGGTCGCCCACCTGCGGGCGTTCCACGCCTTTGCTGTGCACTCCCAGGAGTTGGCCTTGCACCACGCGCACAGCGCAGCCGACGCGGAGGCGCAGCGTCCGGCGATCGCCGACTGGATGTACTGGCGTTACGTCGCAACGCTGCTGGACAGCGCGCTCACCGGCGCCGCATAAGTGCAGAAATTGCCGCAATGGCGGTCCGCACACCTCGGGTAAAATTTGCTGATGGGTTACGTAGAGAAGGGATTGCGCGATGGCTGAACCGCTAGCCGTCGATCCCGCCCGCCTCATTTCGGCGGCGAGCAAGCTCACCGAGCTGACCTTTCCGACGCCGCCCGCTCCGATCGCGGCGACCGGGGCGGACCCGGTGTCGGCAGCGATCAACGAGACCATGCCGGGCATCGAATCGTTGGTTTCCGACGGGATGCCGGGCGTGACCGCCGCCCTCAAGCGCACGGCCACCAGCATGTCGACCGCCGCGGACATCTACGCCAAAGCCGACCAATCGCTGGGCGCCGCCATGAAGCAGTTCGGCTTCGACTCGGCCGGCCAGGCGATGAATGCGCTGGGAGCCAACGCGCTGGGAGCCGGCGCTGCCGGAGGCGTGGCGGGTGCCGCGGCCAAATTGATGGGTGCCGCGGGGGCGCCGGAGGGGGCGGCCGCAGCGCTGCTCGGTGCCCCGGCAGCGGTGGCAGCACAGGTCGGAGCCGCGGTAGGCGTGCAGGCCGCTGCCCTGGCGCCACGCATCGCCGCGACGATCCCGCAGCTGGTGACGCTCGCCCCGATGGGCGCCCAGATGGGCCAGCAGATGTCCCCGATCGTGCAGACCATCAGCCAGAGCGCGCAGCAAGCCGGTCAGCAGGGATCGCAGGGCGGCGCGCCGGCGCCGGACGCCGGCGACCACAAGCCGGCTGACGAAGCCAAGAAGGACGATGAAACCGAGGAACAGGCCGAGAGCGTGGCGCAGGAGGAAGCCGCCGCCGGAGCCGCGTCGGGAGCTTCTGCCGGAAGTGCCGAGATGCTGGGCGGAGTTCCCTTGGCCGGCCCACCGCGCGCGGCCGGTGGCAGCACGTCGTCGAGTTCGGGAACCAGCTCCCTCTAGCCTGCGCTAGAAGCGGATGTTGCGCACCAGGTCGTAGACCCCGGTGATCCACAGCAGCAGCGGAATGATCGACGCCACCATGGCGCCGTCGAGCAACTCCAGCAGCCGCTTCATCACCGGCGACACGCGGCGCACCTGCGCCATCGAACCGATGATCACCAGCGCGACCACCGCGCCGCCGACGTAGATCGCCAGCATCATCCATGCATAGTGCGGGTACCAGAGGGTGAGCTTGACCGCCAAACCCGTCGGAATGACGACGGCGGCTGACAGCAACGCCCAGGCGCACCACCGTTCGGCATACAGCCGCGAGCGGAATCCGCAGATCACCGCGATCAGCCCCGCCACCACCAGGCTGTGGATGAAGAAGTGGCCGCGGACCAGCACCGCGATCGCACCGACCGCCAGGATCAGGGTGCCGGCCGTGACATAGCCGATCAGCAGCTGCTTAGCCAGTTTGCTGCGTTCGGTGAGCCGGGCGGCCGACGCCGGCACCGACGCGATGATGGCCTGCCAGGTCGGCGTCTCGTCGCTGGTGGCCTGATCGGCTGCGACGGGATCGAGCAATTCCTCGTTGTCCACGGTTTCACCCGGAACGGGAATCGGCGGCAAGGCGATCCGCGCGACGGCCACAGTCAGCTTGGCCGCGTTCGTCACGATGAACAGCCCGAAGGCGATCGCGCCGGCCGGCACCCAGTGCTGGTAGCCATAGCCGAATGCGATCGCGGCAAAAATCGCCGCGATGATCGTGATCACGACAAACGAGCCCAGCTCGTGGCGCTGGCGTGGGCCGCCGCGCGTCATGAGTGTCAACAGCAAGACGGCGGTCGCGGCGCCGGCCAGCTGGGGTGCGCCCAATGAGGTGACCCCGCGTGGCAGCGGGACCGCTATGGCCGCCGCACCCGCGATCAGCGGATAGCCCGCCAGCAGCAGACACTCGGAGAGATGCGCATTCTGGTAGAACCGGTGTGCCACAAAACTTGCCGTCAGTACCGCGATGCCCACCAGGCCGATGGCCAGTGGCCAGAACAGACTGCGCCCGGTGGCCCACCACGCCCACATCGCGACGGCGGTAACGGGCACGGACAGGACCGGGATCGCCACGGCGATGAACCGGTCCAACGCCCTGCGGTCGAATTCCGGCGATTCGTCGAGCACCGCGATGGCGTCGATGACGTCCTCGACCAGCGGGCGATACCGCTCAGTGCGGCTCGCCGATACCAGGGTGAGCAAGGAGCCGTCGACCACGCCGGCCTCGTCCAGCGACTGGTCGAGCTTCAGCGGCGGCGAACCCGGCCGCGCGAACGTCCACACGCCCTGGGCGCCGAAGTCGAAGCCGGCCAGGATATCGGCCGGGGTGTCTTCCAGCAGATCGGCCAGCACCGCGACGGTTTCGTCGATGTAGGTTTCCATCGGCACTGCCGCCGGCAGCACCAAATCGGTCATCCGTTTACCGGTAAGGATCGTCACCCGGGTGGTGGCGGGTCTGGCGGGAGTGGCCCCCGCGGCGGTCGAGCCGGTAGCAACAGCAGGTGCGCTCAACGACGTCCAGCCCTTTCAAAATCGTCGGACAGCGCTGCGGCCAGCTCGAGCACCCGTCGCCGATAGACGGGGCCCACCTGGTCCAGCTGGATTTCGGCGCCGGTCGCGATGTGCTTGTCGAACGGAAGCAGCACAACGCGTCCGGGCTGAACTTGTTCTTCGAACTGCCGCACCAATTGCTTTTCGGCGACGTTGGTTTCGCCCAGTGCGACGTGGTTGATGACGACGCAGGCGCGGCTCAGCAGATCCTGGTATCCGTTGTTGCGCAACCAGTCCAGGGCGATCTCGGCTTGCTTGGCGCTGTCGACCGACACACTGGTCACGATCACGATCGCCGACGCCGTTTCCAGCACCCCGAGTGTCACCGGGTCGAACAGGCCAGCGCCACAGTCGGCCAGCACCAGGTTGTAGAACTTCGAGACGGTGTCGACGGCCAGACGTAGGTCCTGTCCGCTGAGCCCGCGTTTGGCGGCGGTGTATTCCGCGGCCGGCAGTATCTCGAGATTGGCTGCGTTCACGCTGGTGTGCGCGCGGATGTCGTTGTAGTGCGACAAGTCCCTGTCCGCGAGCAGATCGGCGATGGACGACGGCGACGTACGGCCCGCGCGCTCGCCCAGGTTTCCCGCGCCGGGGTCCGCGTCCAGGACCAGGATGCGGTCGCCGCGGACCTGCGCGAGCGTCGTGCCCAGTGTGACGGTGGTGGTCGTCTTGCCGGCGCCGCCCTTGAGGCCAAGCACCCCTATCTGATAGGAACCGCGCGGCTTTCTGGCCACCCGGGTATGCAGGTCCAACTCGTACTTCTCGTCGCGGGTGAGGCCGAAGTTGATGCGGGTCAGCTTGTGCACCCAGCGCCGCCAGCCTCGTTTCGAGACGAGCTTGCCGGGCTTCACGGGCGTCGGCTGCGCAGTTACCGGGACGGGCTCGATGAGCGGTTGCGGCGCGGCGGCGCGGGGTTGCGGTGCCGGGGGCGGCTGCGGTGCCACTGGCGGTTGCGGTGGCGGGGACTGAGCCGCGGCGGCCTCCTCGGCGCGCCGCCTGGCGCGCCGGCCGATGGTTGGCTCGGGTGCCGAATCACCTTGTGTGGCAAGAGGAGTGGTGTCGGCGGGCGGAGGCTGCGCAGCCCCACCCTGGGGCAGCCATGCGAACGGGGTGGCGCTGTCGTCGTCTTCGCGATAGCGGTGCCGTCGCACCCGCGGCGTCGGCGGGGTTTGCGGCGGCGGCGGCGGCGGAATGGGCGGCGGTTGCGGGGGACCGGCGACGCGCGGCCGGCGCGGTAGCGAGGGCGCGTCCGGGGCGTGGGGTGGTCCGCCGGCCGGCGGCCGCTCGAGCGGGGCCTGACGCGGCGGCTCCGATTCTCCGATCGGCCCCCCGATTGGCAGGGGTCGGGTGGCGGGTATCGGACCCGACGGCCGTTCATGGGCACCCGGGCGGGGCGGTGGCGGAGCCGGATGCTGGACCGGCCGATGCGGTCCGGCGGGCATCGGCGGCGCTCCTGCTGACTGCTGTGGTGGCTTCGGTAGCACCGACGGGGGTTGCGGTACCACCGACGGCGGCTTCGGGGGTGCCGGCGGAGGTTGTGGCGGCGCCGGCCGCGGTTCGACCGACGCCTTCGGCGGTTCGGGCGGCGCCGGTGGTTCGACCGCTGCCTTGGGTGGTTCGACCGCTGCCTTCGGCGATTCGGGCGGCGCCGACGGTTCGGGCAGCGGTCCAGCCGCGGCTTGCGGCGGTTCCGGCTTGGCCGGCGGCGGCTCTGGCTCCGCCTGTGGCGGTTCCGGCTCGGCCTGCGGCGGTTCCGCTGACACCGGTGGCCGCCCACCGATCGGCATCGGTGGAGCGGGTGGTTTAGCTTCTGCCACTTGGGGTTCGGCGGAAGCTTGCGCCGGCTCGGGTCCCGCCGCCGCCGGTTCGGGTTCCACTGCAGGCGGTTCGGGCGGAGACGGCGGCTCGGGAGCAGCCGGCGGGGTGGGCGGTCCGCCGATGGGCATCGGGGGAGGGGCCTGCGGCGCTTCGGACGCGGCCGGCCGGATTGGCGCCGGTCCGGCGATCGGCATCGGGGGCGCCGTTGCTTTGGGTCCGGCCGACGAGGCGCCGCCGGCCGGCATCGCGTCCGGCGGGGGCTCGGCCTGCTTCCGGGGCAACTCGGGCCGTGCGGGCGGCGGCTCGGGCGGTTCGGGCGGCCCGCCGACAGGCGTCGGCGGGGCCATCGGCGGCGGCGGTGG
>NZ_MVHE01000129.1 GCF_002086155.1 Mycobacterium angelicum
GCCAAGTAAAAGTATCCGCTGGTGGCCAGACAAAAGTATCCGCCCCGTGCGGTGGTTTTTAGGTCGGTTGTGGGTTCTCCTTCCGGTGTTGGGCGTCTTTCATTCGGTAGGAATCGCCGTCGGTGATGACGACGGTGGCGTGGTGAAGGAGGCGGTCGAGGATGCTGACGGCGGTGGTCTGCTCGGGCAGGAAACGTCCCCATTGCTCGAAGGGCCAGTGCGATCCGATGGCCAGCGAGCGGCGTTCGTAGGCGCCTGCGACGAGCCGGAACAACAGTTGAGTGCCGGTGTCGTCTAGCGGTGCGAAGCCTAGTTCGTCGAGGATGATGAGGTCGACCCGCAGCAGGGATTCGATGATCTTGCCGACCGTGTTGTCGGCCAGGCCGCGGTAGAGGGTTTCGACGAGGTCGGCGGCGGTGAAGTAGCGAACCTTGTGCCCGGCGTGGATTGCTGCAATTCCCAAACCGATGAGGGTGTGGGACTTGCCGGTGCCGGCGGGTCCGATGATCGCCAGATTCCGTTGTCCGCGAATCCATTCCAGGCTGGCGAGGTAGTCGAACACCTTCGGCTGGATCGAGGAGGTGGCCACGTCGAACGACTCCAATGTCTTCGGGACGGGGAACGCCGCGGCCTTGAGTCGGTTGACGATGTTGGAGGCATCCCGTGCCGCCAGTTCGGTCTCGACCAGGGTGCGCAGCACCTCCTCAGGGGTCCAACGTTGGGTCTTGGCGGTAAGCAGGACTTCGGGTGCGCTGCGGCGGACGGCGGCCAATTTCAAACGGCGCAGTCCGGCATCCAGATCGGCGGCCAGTGGCGGAACCGGTGGTGGTGCAACGGGTTTGACAGCCTTAGGTGTTGTGGTCACGAGGTGGCCCCGCTGTCGATGACGTCAGTGGCGATCTTGTAGGCGTCGAGGGAACGGGTCGGGGCGACCGGCAGGTCCAGGATCAGCGCGTCGCCGGCAGGGCGAGGTTGTGGTGTTCCGGTGCCTGCGGCCAGGATGGAACGCACGTCAGCAGCCCGGAACCGGCGAAACGCCACTGCCCGGTGCAGTGCGGCCACCAACGCCTGCTCACCGTGAGCGACGCCCAGTGCGAGCAGGATCTCTAACTCCGATCCCAGTCGGGTGTTGCCGATCGCGGCTGCGCCGACCAGGAACGCCTCTGCGTCCTGACCGAGGTCGCAGAACTGCTTCTCAGTGCGGGTCTTGGGGCGTGGCCCGCGGTCAGGTGCCGGGCGAGGCCCGTCGTAGTGGGCATCCAGGATCGATGCCGAACCTGGGGCGGTGAGTTCGTGTTCGGCCACGATCATTCCCGTGCTCGGTTCGAGCAGGCAGACCGCGCCGTGATCGAGCACGACGGCGATGGTGGTGCCGATTAGCCGGGTCGGCACCGAGTAGCGGGCCGAGCCGTACCGTACGCAGGAGAGTCGGTCGACCTTGCGCAGCACCGATGGTGCTCCGATTTGCAGCCGCAGCGATGGGAGTGGTTGCAGCAGTTCGCGTTCGGCGATCAAACGTTCGTCGGGGATGGCGTGGATCTCGGTATGCACGGTGGCGTTGACCTGCGCGCACCACGCCGCCGCGGCCGCATTGGCCGACCGTATATCGACCGCCACGCCTTCCACAGCGGCCTGGGTCAGCAGCGGCACCGCGAGGTCGCGTTGGGCATAGCCGCACAGGTGTTCCACGATGCCCTTCGACTGCGGTTATCCGGCTAATCTGGGCCAAGTTTCGGCTGTTGAGCCGTGGTGGTTCGTTAGTTTTTTGGCGTTCGTAGGCGGCGGAGTTCTGCTTCGTGGCGGCGCACGGTTGCAGCGATGGCGTCCAGCGCGGTGCGTAGGTGGGCTATTTCGGTGGTGAGTCCGGACAGGGTGTGGGCTTCCTTGCCGCGGGCGCGGTGTTCTTCGATGATCCTGCGTAGGTCGGGATTGCGGTAGAGAGTGGCACGGCCGAGTCCGGTGCGGGCAGCGATGTCATCGAAGGTTACGTGTTGTCCTTCGAGAATGATTGCCGCGCAGGCATCTTCGACGTGTTGTCGGCGTTGTTGAGGTGTCATCCGGTCTGTGTCTGACTGATGTGAGCGTCGAGGCGTTCGATGAGTCGGCGGTGGCGTTCGGCTTCACCGGTCCAGCCGCGGGCTTCGGCGTCACGGGCAAGGGTTTCGGTGTCGGCACGCTGAGCGGCCAGGACAGGCAGGTAGCCGGTATCGGTGCGGAAGTTGGGGCAGTGTTCACAAATATTGGCGTAGGCGCACGGGCCCTGGACCTGGGCCCGAATGCAGAAGCCACCAGCGAGGCGGGCCTTGACCGCCGGGGCATCTTTCCAGTCGCCGGCGACGATCGGCAGTGAGACGCGGCCCTGAGGCGGCTCGGTGGGCAGGGTACCGAGGTGGGCCTTCGCAGAGGCCAGGGCCCGTTCGTATTCGGTGCGAACGGTGGAGTCGAACAGCCGTCCGTAGCGCAGACTCATCTCGGCTGAGACATGGCCGAGCAAGGCCATCAGGCTTTGCAGGCTGACGCCGGCGTTGACCAGTGCGGTGGCGTAGGTGTGGCGCAGTTGGTGCGGGGTGATGTGCGGCAGGCCGGCATCGGTAGTAACGCGGGTCAGGACGTCGCGAAGATGATCGACGGTCAAGCGTCGACCGTGGTGAGTGAGCAGGTAGTCGGTGGGTCGAGCCGTGCGCGGGTGGGGCAACGGCCGCCCGGGTGAGCGGTGGGCGACGATGCGGTCGATCAGCGCGACGGTTTCCTCGTCGAGGGGCACCATGCGTTCGGTGTTCAGCTTGCCCAGCGGAACCTTCAGCCAAGCGCCTTGGCCGGGGATCTCGTGCACGCTGTCCAGTTCGAGGTCGACGAGCTCACCGATGCGCAAACCGGTCGCTCGTTGCAGCAGCAACGCATCAGCAGGCAGCCGCTCGGGCCAGGTCTGCAGCATATGGGTCAGGCGCCGATCCAGGTCCGGAGTGAGGTAGCGAGGCAACGCCCGGGGCAGCTTGGGGATATCGGAGCGAAACACCAGGCGCCGCTGCGGTGCTTCCGGCCAACCCCATTCGGCGATGTCGTTGAGCAGGCAGTGCACCGCCAGGATCCTGCCGCGGCGCTCAGATGCCTGGATCGGTGCGCCGGTGCGCGAATTCATCGCCTCGGCAGTCGCGGTCAGGTAGGTCTCAATGTGGCGGCGGCGGTCCAGGTCGGCCAAGCTGGGTAGCGCCGCGTCGACGGCGGCCAGATGCGCGGCGAAGTGGTTGAGCCGGGTTGCGGTGCCGGTGACCGTGCCGCGGCTATGCGTGGCGGTCAACCGATCGAGGTAGGCCACAAACGAGCCACGCAGCGCCGAAGTGGCATCCCGCATCCGCTGCGCAAAGCTCTGCCGTAGCAGGCTGGTCGCGTTGACCGGCTGTTCGGTGAACACACCGAGGTGAAACATGACCCGCCGGGCGGTATGGGTGGCGCTGCTGTAATGACTACTGGGTTTCCCTGCGCCGTGCCGGGCTGCACTGGCGGTCAGTAAGTCATCGAAATCGTTGTCGGTCAACGCATCCAACCGTCGGCCCGTCTGGATGAGGAGTCGGCCGATCACTTGCGATGCGGCCGCGCTGCGGGTGCGTTCAGTGAAGCCGAGTTCTTGCGCGGCACCCAAGAACCGGACCAGATCCTCAGCCAACGGCCCCAGCGGCAGATGCCGCCAAAACACGGCCAGTTTGCGGCGGATCAGGTAGTCATAGCCGGGCCGCAGATAGCCGGCCAACATCAAGAACGTCACGAATGAGCGGGTGGGATGAGAAACCGTCAACCGCGCCTCAAGCGGCTCACCGGCCCACCGCTGCGGATCAGGCCAGCGCCGCAGGAACGTTCGCGCGGCCGAGCCAAGGTTCACACTGATCAAGCCCAGCCGAGCACAGTGTTCGTCGTACGCAGCGAGCAGGTCGACCTCAGGAACGGGCGCGTAGGCGCGCACGGGCGGCATCGAACTCCTCACGCAGAAACATTGGGGCCAAATGGATGTAGGCGGCAGCGGAATCGACGTGGTCGTGGCCCATCAACGCTTGGATCACCGAAAGGTCGACCCCAGCCTCGGCCAGTGCGGTGCCAAACGAATGCCGTAACGCGTGGGGATGCCCGGCAGCGACACCGGAGCGCTCGCGGTGATACCGGAACACCGTGCGCAACCCCGCCGCAGTGAGCGGGCGCCCGCGATGGGCGCCTTTGGCGACGACGAACAGTGCATCAGCGTCCGTTTCGGGACGCTCAGCCAGCAGATAGGTTTGGATCGCGCCGGCCACGTCGGTATCAATCGGCACCGAGCGTTCCTTTCCGCCCTTGCCGAACACTCGAACCCAGCGCCGCGCAATATCCACATCGGCGACCCGCAGCGAAAGTACCTCCGCCGACCGCAGACCCGACAACAGCATCAACCCGCCGATCGCGCGGTCACGCCAGCTACGGAAGCTGCCCAGCAGCGCCGCAGATTCCTCCCGCGACAAACCGCGCGGCAACCGGCGCGGCTCACGGACCCGCAACCGCGACCTCGACTTTGGTTTCGCCGTGTGCGCCAATAGCCCGGAACGCTCACTGCGCGAACGTAATCGGGCCGCCCGACCGCTACCGACTGGGCTACGCGCATCCGGGTCACGCATCTCCCGAAACGCAAACAAGCTCGAAATCGCCGCCAGCCGCCGATTGATCGTCGCCGGCGCATACCCCTGATTACGGCCATCACGGATCGAATACACGTTGCCACCCGGCCGACCCGGCAATGTCGCCTCCCGACATGCCGTCAAGAACCGCAGCAGCACATCAACATTCACCTCCGCCAGACCTAACTGCTCGCCATTCAGCCACCGGGCGAACGCCAACAGGTCATAGGCGTAAGCACGGCAAGTTCGAGGGGAGAAATTACGGTCAGCCAGATATCCCAGGAATTCGTTCACCAAATCGAACTTCTCTACGGCCGTTCCGTGCAACTGCCAGACGCCGTCGTCGTTCACAGCCGCAGAGAGTTCCTTCGTCATGAGATGTAGATATCGCATCCCAATCCGCCATGGGTCAAGAACCGCAGGAAAACGGCGTGTCGCGCACAACCAAATATCCCGATTAGCCGGTTAAGAGTGGGTCGTGGGCGTGGCAGAAGTCCGGAGCGAACCCGTAGTGGCCGGCCAGGCGTACGTAGTCCGCGGTCGGGACCACGACGTTGGCGACCACGCTGCCCTTGAGGCAGGCCATCCGGTCGGCCAGCACCCGAGCCGGGACCCCGCCGATGGCAGCCAGGGCCTCGGCGATCAACGCCAGCGTCGTCGACGCTCGTTGATCGGTGGCGAATCGGACGAACCGCCAGCGGGAGAACGCGAGCACCGCGCAGAACAGGAACAACCCGGGTGCGGCCTGGGCCCAGTCGATGACCAAATACTCACCCGGTGACCACACCGCCGGGCGCCGGCCAGAGTGATTATTGCTGCGCCACAACGCTTTAACATCGGCGACCAGACGCCGGAAGTTACGCCCAGACCCCTCGTATCCCGCAGCGCGAGCGATCGGCAGTAGCCGCTTGGCCGAGATCCGTCCCGCCGACTTCTCGACGCGTTCGGCGACCAGCTCGGCCACCACATCGTAGTTGTGGGCCCGTTCGGCCCGCGCTTGCGGCGCCACGCCCGCCTGGTCGGCTTCGAACTTGTCCACGACCCGCTTGACGGTCCTGTGGGTGGTGCCGCACTGATCGGCGGCGGCTCGGTAGGACCCGAGCTGTTGATACGCAGAAATGATGTCCATGCGGTCCCTCGCAGACTTCAATGGAACTCCCCGGTGGTGGCGGCGTTTGGTTGGCGCCTTCACCGTCACCATCGGGGCCCGCAGTTCCTGATCGACACGACGAACACGGGGTGGATACTTTTATCTGGCCACCAGTGGATACCTCTACTTGGCCACCAGTGGGTACTTTTTCATGGCCACGGACA